>CAXUFL010000020.1:0-67416 GCA_964250455.1 uncultured bacterium | reverse complement strand
GGCTAATGATTAGACCCAAGACAGCCTGCTGACCCTGATAGGTCGGCAGGCTGTTCTGATTAGTGGATGCATCTAAGATTGAAGTTGGTGAGGTGTTAGCTTTTTGGGACAAAGGGAATGCTGAGGTATAGGAAGAGTTGCATTTCTGCGATCGTGCCTCATTGGGCGTCACAACATTGCAAAATGTGATTTTACAAACCATTCACCTATGTCAAGGAAACTAACTTTATGTCGAGTGCTGGACTTAACAAGTGGATTGTCAGTGGCAATCTAGCAGCAGATGCGACTGTGAAAACAGTTATGCTCAGAGATGGGCGAGAAGCTCAGGTTGCTAATGCAACGCTTTATGTTCAGAAACCTCGCAATCGGGAAGAATCGTTTACAGTGTCTCTCAGCATTTGGGATAAGTCCTCTGCTTGGCGCAAACTTCAATTTTTGAAAAAGGGTTCTCTGATTATTTGTACTGGCAGCATTGAGCCAAATCCTTACATCTCAACAAACGGAAACGTTCCTAGAGCAGGATTAGAAATGAATGTGCTGGATGTTGATTTAGATATTGTCAAAAATGATGAGGTAGCTGAAAGCGAAAAAGTGGCTTTGTCGGTTTAAGAGCCGCGTACAGATTCCAGGTCGCGATCGACGAGTGCTTTGTTGATCGCGACCTTTTTTATCGCTTCAATACCGCTTCACCGCGTCGGTAAATTTCACGTGCATAGTCAGTCCAGGTGCCTTGTCCCCAATAGCGGAAGCAGCTCGTTTGTAATAGTAAATTGTAGAGCAATGCTTCTCGATAATCAGACTGATGAGTAATAGATGGATCTTGGTTGACTAATGCATCGTATTTTTGATGAAATAAAGCGCTGAGCTGACTTATGGGTTCTAGAACATTTTCGTAGCCTTTGACCCAACTGAGATCGTTTGTCCAAGAAGCGCCATCGATGTGAAAGCGATCGTCGGTAGACTTGAGATGTGCGATCGCAGCTTCTACTTTTTCAGGTGTTGCTTGATTTGGATCAACTTGCTGCCAGATCCTATGCTGATTGATCGCTTGGACTGCTGGATAGGAATCAGGATTGATACCGACTGATTCAATTAGCTCCAAGTATTCAGTTCCATTTATTGCAACAGTACCACAGTAGTTATTACCAGAATCGCGGATTTCTTGATAAACTCTGAACAAATCTCGTGGGTACTCGTTCATCATGACTCCACCGTTTTCACCATCGGCAATTTGAGTCACAAGTGAAGGAATTGCAGTTTGTTGGATTGATTGTTTTGAGCGTGTCTTCGCCTCAAAGTAGGGTTGCATTTGAGCGACTAATTTAGTGTCTGAACCTTGTGTTTTGATTAAGGCAGTAATAGAGATAGTTTCGCCGATCGGGTTACGAGCAACTAAGCGGTTGGGAACGTATTTTTGATCGTGGTTGAGCGCCGAACCGTCGAGAAGTTCTACCGAATGTTCTTGCACCATGAGCCAACGGTAGCCGCATTCTTTTAAGGCTTTAATGTACTCGAATAATGTGTCGGGATGATTAGGTAAATGCATTTCTGGCGGCGAAAATCCTTTCACCCGTTTTAAGGCATCTAATCCGAAAATCGCTGCAAAATGCTGCTGCCACGCTCGAATGTGCAGTTTTATATCAGGAATTGGAGTTGAAGGAACGACGGCATGGCTCCACATTGTGCCTAGCCACTCGACGTAAGGGTAGTAAGTTGAATTGCAGGTGACGCGCTTGAGATTATCGAGGATGTCTTGGCGATTCATTTGTTGCAGTCCCCATAGCAGATTGCCCGAATAGTCGAGCATAATGCGTGGATTGCAGCCTTGAGCCACTAAGTCAGGAATAAATTCACCGATGCGGCCATAACACCAGGCAAAGGGATCAGCGTTATGATTATCACCTTCGTTGGGGTGCTCGAACATAAACTGGAGATTGCTGATTAGTTCACCATTTGCACCTGCGGGAATTGTGGGTTGGTGCATGTGAAGCGCACAAGCGAAACCCGATGTAATGTCTTCTAAGTTCAGAGTTGTGGATGGAAGAAAAATTGAAGCGGATTGCTGAGTGATGGACTGAATTTCAGCCTCGTTACCACAAATGCTGGGAAATCCTGCTTTTAAGGGTTCTAAAGTTGCTGTCATCGCTTTACTCGGTGTGTGGTTCAAATCATAGAACAGTTGTTTCTTAAAATCTGGTTATTTTTGCGGCGTTGTATGACTTGAGTTTTAGGAAAGGGTCGATCGATGGAACGATGGATTAATTTTTAAGATAGTTTGCAACATCGTCTTGTGAATGAGCAGTTGAACGAAGACCAAAATAAAAAGAAGAATTTTGGCATCACGGGACATTCACTTATTTGAAGTGTAGCAGGCCCAGGAAAGTCGTTAGTATTAAGAAGCAGAATTGACAGGTTAATATAAGGGTGTTAGCAATATCTTAGTTGCCTGCTACAACCGTTCTATGAACGGTTGGGCTAATCATCAGATAAATGAAAAGAAATCAGATATCAGAATCATATGTGCGGCATTTTATTCATGGGCTGCAACAGAATTGAAATATAGCCATGAATGGGATCAGAACGACGAAACAAGGCAAAAAATATCTACCTTGCTGAGCAATCTAATTTGCAATACAAAGCAAATTTAGTCGATGAAGCGCAAGATATTTATGACGAATGGTTTACGACATTGCTTCAGGTTTTAAACAGCAGCTATACCCACAACACTCGACTTGCCTGCTTTAGATAAAGCTATATGAATAAGTGGAGATAGCGCTAGAAAATCTGGACAAAAGTACCACTGCTCTTTTTTCTAACTTTTGGAACCGCTTTGAACCAAGAAAAAGATACACCAGAAATCTTAAAAGCAGCTATGCGAATGGAACTATCTCTGAGCACTGCTGCTCGGATTGGTTCTGGTCAACAAAGACTATTAGTTCGAGCGTCTTCTGGTTTAGAATCTTATCTAAATCAGCGTGGCTGGACGTTGGCAGATCGACTTGCATCTTTGTTCATTTTTCGTCAAGGAAAGCAGCGCCTAGATGCAGACTGTGGAATGTATTCGCGCAACTATATGATTTGTGATCTCGATCGCGTTCCATAGTGGAAATTCGCTACTCTACCACTTCGACTAAATCATCGATCGATACCTCAAACGCTCGCGCAATTTTGTAAACCGTGCTTAAATCAACGGTTTTTAGCTCTCCACGCTGAACATAGCTCTTAACGGTGTTGTAGTTCACCCCAGCTTGATCAGCAACTTGTTTGAGCGTCCAACCTCTTGTTTCAGCCATTTCGCGGATGCGTAATCTGACTAACCCCATTTAGTTCTTGACATCGGTGCAATTGCACCGCATAATGCCCCTGAATATAAAAATGATCGCACATTTAGCCTGGAAAACTTTAGTGCGATCATTGTGTATCCCTTTACGGGAGGTAGAACTATGATACCAGTATCGTCACGATCGTGCACAAAGCGTTTGCTTGAGGGAATTGCGTGCCTTTATCTATGCCGTTGCGGATGGGAGGCGAAGTAATGACATACCGTGATTTGCTTTATCCCTGGTGTATTATTCAACAATTACCAAAAATGCAGCGATCGACCATTGCTCGATTTCGGCGTCGAAACGATGCGTTTGAACATTTACGCGTTCTGAAGCGATTGCATTCAAGCAGTCATTATGAAATTGTTTTCGATCCGTTGGTTGAAATGTCGATTCTTGAGCAGCAAACGTTATCACAAGTTCAAAGGTAGCTGTTAGGTTAGAGGTACCTTCAAACACTCTTGGAATGTCTACGTATCCTGGAATTTCTAGCGAAGCTTTTCGTCATCCGCTCGATCGACAAGCCGAACAAGCGCTACGCAGCGTACCTGGATTTGATTTAGTTGCGCGTAAATTTGTAGAGTTTGTCTATGAGCGTCCGCGATTTGTTTATTTAATGGGCAATAGTATTCAGGTTGGGGTGCGGCAGTATTCCAGCGTTTATCAGATTTTTCGAGAGTGTTTGCAAAGTTTAGACGTTTCTCCTGAGCCTGCGCTGTTTGTGTCTCAAGCGCCGTTAGTGAATGCTTATGCATTAGGACAAGAGCGACCGTGTTTAGTTTTGAATTCGGCACTGCTGGACTTGCTGAGTGAGACAGAATTGCGATCGACCATTGCTCACGAACTCGGTCATCTTAAATGCGGTCATACCACGCTAACGCAGATGGCAATGTGGGCGAACATGGTTATTTCTGGATTTGCCGAAATGACGTTTGGCTTGAGCAGCTTGATTAGTACCGGATTGATGCTGTCGTTTTATGAATGGCTGCGTAAAGCAGAATTGTCAGCCGATCGCGCTTCGCTGCTGGTGATGGATGACCTCAATCCGGTTTTGCAATCGATGATGCGTTTAGCAGGCGGATCGCTGAAGTATGCGCACGAATTGAGTTTAGATGAATTTATCAAGCAAAGCGATCGCTATCAATCGCTCGACGAAGACCAATTAAATCAGTTTTACAAGTTCTCGCTTTACAACGATGTTTCGAGCGGTCTTTTTCTAACGCATCCGTTTACTGTTGAGCGCGTGCATTTTTTGCGCGAATGGTCAAACTCGTCTGAATATCAGCAGATCCGGCAAGGAAATTATGTTCGGGTTGGAACCGAAGGTGCGGTGAACGCGGAAACAAAGACCGATGAAGTCGATCAGCTTCAGCGACAGATTGACGAATTGCAGCAAGAAATCGATCGAATTAAGCGATCGGAATAATTTATAGAATTCCGCGCTTTCCGTTGGGTCGAATCGTTAACCAATTCGTGCGAGCCGTTGCGATTTGCTCTTCGGTTATCTTTGCGCCCGTCAAATTTGCGCCGCACAAATTTGCGCCGCGTAGATTGGCATTTACTAAATAAGCATGACTCAAATCTGCCCCGCGCAAATCTGCGTTTTCTAAACCCGCATTGCTAAGGTAAGCCCGTGATAAATTGGCATCGCGCAATGTCGCACGACTTAAATTAGCGCGTCCAAAATCTGCATTGAAAAGATTTGCGCCTTGCAAATTCGCGCCTTGCAGATTCGCTTGGTGAAACACGGCACCGGATAAATTAATTTTTGTAAGGCTCAACATTGATAAATCATGCGAAGCAAAATCGCGTTTGCCTTTGACGTATTGAGTTTGAAGCGCGATCGCGTCTAGCTTGGGTGCATGCGGCTTTCCACTTGATTCGGCTGTACGCCCGTTGGGTTCGCGACCTTTTACGTTAGTCAGCGATGGTTTTGTCGCCATCGATCGATTGCTAATTCCGGTTTGCAAATTTGTTGTTTCTAATCGAGCCGTTTTTCGAGCACGAATTGCCATTGCTGCACGAGCGGCGGGCGAGTTAGAGTCTTGGGTCTGCGACTCTTGTGACGTGCCTGTTGCTCGCACCGCAACATTATTCATGCTGCTCGCTAAACTGTCGAGATACGGTTCTAAATCTAATGCTCGAAGGATTTCGTTTGCAGATTGATACCGATGCCGCACCGACACTTCCAGCATTTTTTTGAGAACGCTACAAAAATGCTCGCTCACGTGAACTTGCTTTTGCCACAGCAATTCGCCTGTGGCTGGATCATAATCGAGGTCTTTGGGAGCTTTCCCGGTCAGTAGATAAATACAGGTGACGCCTAGTGCATAGAGATCGCTGGCATAAACCGGACGCATTGCCATTTGTTCGGGAGGCGCAAAACCAGGCGTGCCGATCGCGTAGGCGGTAAGCGCCGTTTGATCTGATAAGCTGGCGGCTGTGACTGAATTTACTTGATTTTTAACTGCGCCAAAGTCAATCAAAACTAATTTGCAGTCTTGTGATCGACGAATCAAATTCGCAGGTTTGATGTCTCGATGAATCACTTGGTGCGAGTGAACATACTGCATAATGGGCAGAATTTCACTCAAAAACTGTTTGACGCCTGCTTCGCTAAATGCTCCAGAGCGCTTGATTTCTTGCTGAAGCGTTGATCCGCTTACAAACTCCTGAACCAGATAAAATTCTTGATTCGCTGCGAAATAATCGAGCAAGCGCGGAATTTGGGGATGATTGCCGATGCGTCCGAGGGTTTGCGCTTCTCGCTCAAATAATTCCCGTGCCATCTGCAAAACGTGGGGCGCGGTGGCGGTCGGGCGGAGCTGCTTGATCACACAGTGCGGCTGACCGGGAAGCGATTCATCTTTTGCTAGAAACGTCGCTCCAAAACCGCCTTGACCGAGCGCGTGCAGCACACGATAGCGATCGTGCAGCAGCAGCTTTGCGCTGCAAGCTTGACATAGCTCGGTATTAGCCAAATTCTCGGGGTGGGAACAGAGCGGATTTAAGCAGTAGCTCATGAAGGCGTTACCCGCGTCGGTGCGTAAACAAGCGAATCCAATCTTTTAGATGGATTCAATTAACATGGGGCTTTTTTGGAACGCCATTGAAGAGTTGCTAAAGTTGCCAAGTGCTCGTTAAAGCACTGGTAAATTTGTTGCTCAAGTTAGAAATCTTGCTCTTTTACAGAACGTTCCTTTCACAGAGTACCCAGGCGCAGCCAGCGAGAAACAGGACGCCCGATCGGGGATTGCCAATCAAGAACGGTAGAATAAGGCTGATTAGCGTAAATTGAAGAACTTGGCGCAATGCGTATCTCTCTTAACTGGTTGCGGGAACTGGTCGATATTTCCATGACTCCGGAGGTGTTAGCCGATAAGCTGACAATGGCGGGGTTTGAAGTCGAAGACATCGAAGATCGACGCACTTGGGCAGATGGCGTTGTGGTGGGTCGAGTCCTCGATCGAGCGCAACATCCGAACGCCGATCGCTTAAGCGTCTGTACGGTAGACATCGGCGCGGAAAAACCGTCACAAATTGTCTGTGGTGCGGCAAATGTTCGGGCTGATATCTACGTTCCGGTTGCGACACTCGGAACGTATCTTCCCAACGTTGATTTGAAAATTAAGCCTGCAAAATTGCGCGGTGTGGCGTCAGAAGGCATGATTTGCTCGCTTTCCGAGTTGGGCTTAACGAAAGAATCCGAAGGCATTTATATTTTTGATCAATCTGTAACGGGTGCGCTAAAGCCTGGATTGGATGTGCGTCCTTTATTGGGTTTAGATGACGCGATTCTCGATCTCACGTCTACCGCGAATCGAGCCGATGCTTTGAGTTTAGTAGGAATTGCGCGAGAAGTTGCAGCATTAACGGGCGCAACGCTGCGTTTACCACAGCCGCCAGAGCCTCAAATCGCTCAAACAAATCGTTTGTCACTGAAAATTGCTGATTCGCAAGCATGTCCAACTTATATTGGAACGATCGTTGAAGGCGTCAAACTCGCTCCGTCGCCGTTGTGGTTGCAGCAGCGTTTACTGGCGTCGGGGGTGCGATCGATTAACAATATTGTTGACATTACGAACTACATTATGTTGGAGTGGGGTCAGCCGCTTCATGCGTTTGATTTGAATCGCTTAATCGCCGTTGCTGAAAGCGATGACATTACAATGGGCGTTCGATTTGCGCGATCGGGTGAATCGGTGAAAACGCTTGATGGACAAGCGCGATCGCTGCAAGAACAAGCGTTATTAATCACGGTAAACGACAAACCAACGATGCTGGCGGGCATTTTTGGCGGAGAAGAAACCGAGGTTTCTGATGACACGCACAGCATTATGCTTGAAGCGGCGATTTTTGACTCTGCGATGATTCGTCGATCGGCGCGTGCTCAAGGATTGCGCACCGAAGCTTCTGCGCGGTATGAACGAGGCGTGAATATTGCTGAACTCGAAACCGCTTGCCGTCGTGCAATTCAGTTGATTGTAGAGATTGCAGGCGGAACGGTGACAACGCAAGAAAAATTCGATGCGCGGCAAGACTCGCTCACTCGATCGATCAACCTCCGCTTAGAACGGGTCAACCAAGTTTTAGGAATGGTGGATCTCGGTGAGGATTTAGGCGAACTGCAAGCCAAAGATATCGATCGCACCTTAAGCGCTTTGGGCTGTACCTTGACTCCAAACGGCACGGATACCTGGACGGTCACAGTTCCACCGTATCGATATCGAGATCTAGAGCGCGAAATCGATTTAATCGAGGAAGTGGCGCGGCTTTATGGCTACAACAATTTCTGTGATACGCTGCCTGCGAAAACTGAACCGGGGTATTTGTCGATCGAGCAGTCGATCGCTCGCCGTTTGCGTGAAGCCTTCCGAGGCGCAGGACTAACGGAACTGATTCATTACTCACTGGGTAAACCTGGTGAAGAACGTCAAATCGTGCTCACAAATCCGCTTTTCACCGAATATTCGGCCTTGAGAACGGATTTGATCGACGGTTTAATCGATGCGTTTCAGTACAACTTAGAGCAAGGCAACGGAGCGCTAAACGGCTTTGAAATTGGTCACGTTTTCTCGCAAGAAGAAGACTTGATCGAAGCTGAAGCGATCGCCGGAATCCTGGGCGGCGACCCAACTAAAGGAAAATGGATTCGGGGCGGCAAAGATCAACCGATGACTTGGTACGAAGCAAAAGGATCGCTGAATGCTGTGTTTGAGCGCATAGGCTTAATGGTTGAATATCAGCCCGATCGCCGCGATCCGCGATTGCATCCGGGACGATCGGCGTCGCTGTGGGTGCGCGGCGATCGTTTGGGCACTTTCGGACAACTGCATCCGCAATTACGCCAAGAGCGCGGATTACCCGATGAGGTGTATGTTTTCCAGCTTGATCTAGAAGTCGTGTTTCGGCATTTAGAAAGCGATGAAGCGCTGATTTCGGTGTTTAAGCCGTATTCAACGTATCCTGCTTCCGATCGAGATCTCGCGTTTTATGTCTCAACCGAGGTCGCAGTTGCAGACATTAAGCGAACCATGACTAAAACAGGCGGGAAGCTGCTTGAATCGGTGAATTTGTTTGATGAGTTCAAGGGCGATCGCGTTCCTGCTGGACAGCGCAGTTTGGCGTTTCGATTAGTGTATCGGGCAGACGATCGAACGCTTACCGACGAAGATATCGAGCCAGTTCATCAAAAAGTTAGAGAAGCGTTAGTTGAGAAGTTCCGCGTCGATCTGCGCAGCTAATTCAATGCTCACAAGGTAAGGCCTTTGAGTGTGTCTTTATTTACTCGTAAAGGAATCAATCACGATGCCGAAATTTGTCATGCTTGGAAGCTACTGTGCGGATGTTCTAGAAAAACGTGCACCGCATCGCCAAGCACATTTGGATGGTCTTGCTAAACAGAAAGAGAACGGGGTGTTGATGACGATCGGGCCCACAAAAGATTTAACCCAGTGCTTTGGGATCTACGAAGCGGAAAACGAATCGATCGTGCGCCACTTAATCGAATCTGATCCGTATTGGCAAAACGGAATTTGGACAGATTATGAAATTAAGGAATGGATTCAAGCAGTTTGAACGATTTGCGGGATAGAGTTTGTTCTTCCTGAATTTTTCAGCGCTTCTGAGTCGCTTGCTACAAACTAATTTTTGAGAAGCGTTTAATCTAGGCATCAGATTTAAACGCTTCAAAATTCCCCTGTGGAAAGATGTTTTCCGCTTCAAACTAGACTTTCAGTAAGAACTTAATAAAGCGAAACACTTTTTTCGTTACACTGTGTTGCAAAGCTTTACAAATCTCAATTATATAAGAATCACTTGTAACGTCCATAAACTAAGCTTTACAGCAACTCTGTAAAGCTTAAGAAATGATTAACTTAATACTTCTTTATAAACTCAACGTAATCTTTCTCAAAAAAATAGCAATATTGAGGCTTGATTAAGGCTTAAACCCTTATGAAATAAGAGCTTTGCGATCTATTTCCTCTCGCTTGATACAAGTCAATAACTTGTAACAAAATCAGGCTTGCAGGCATTGTATAAAAGAAACTTGAAGGGGAAAAACGACAAACGAAGCCACCCAAAACGCTCGCTGATTAAGGTTCACGCTTTCTCATAGAAATATGAACTTTTCTCAGATTTCTCGAAACTCGATTTGTAACGTCAGACGAACGAGTTTACAAGAAGCGAACTTAATCGTGCGACGGCGTTAGAACCCTTTAGGCAAATCAAGCCTCCCAAATGGATCAGAAACACCTTCCACTTCTGAACCAAACCGAACTCAACCCAGAAATTAGGAGAACTCATCCATGTTAGATGCATTCGCTAAGGTTGTCTCTCAGGCTGACGCCAAAGGTGAATTCCTCAGTGGCGGTCAATTCGACGCACTGAACAGCATGATCAAAGAAGGTAACAAGCGGATCGATGCGGTCAACCGGATCTCCACCAATGCTTCGAGCATTGTTACCGACGCTGCTCGTGCGTTGTTTGAAGATCAGCCGCAACTGATTCAACCGGGTGGAAATGCTTACACGAACCGTCGCATGGCTGCTTGCCTGCGCGACATGGAAATCATTTTGCGCTATGTCACCTACGCTTTGATGGCGGGTGACTCGAGCGTGCTCGACGATCGTTGCCTTAACGGTTTGCGCGAAACCTACCAAGCACTTGGTGTACCGGGTGGTTCGACGGCTGCTGGCGTGCAGAAAATGAAAGAAATTGCAATCAGCATTGCCAACGATCCGAATGCTTCGGGCATCGTTAAAGGCGATTGCAGCGCCATCATGTCTGAATTGTCAAGCTACTTCGATCGTGCAGCTTCTTCGGTTGCTTAGTGCACCAAAATTTAGTGCGCCAAACGCATTTCACGTCTGACCCCTGGAACATGGATTCCAACCAAAACCTTTGTTAAGACAACCTTTAGGGAGAGAGTTGAACTATGAAGACCCCGATTACTGAAGCGATCGCAGCAGCAGATACCCAAGGACGTTTCTTGGGCAACACTGAACTGCAAGCCGCTAACGGTCGTTTCGAGCAAGCGATCGCTGGTTTGGAAGCTGCTCGTGCATTGACCCAAAATGCACAGAAGCTGGTTGACGGCGCGGCAAACGCAGTTTACCAAAAGTTTCCGTACACCACTCAAATGCAAGGCCCTCAGTACGCGGCTGATTCTCGCGGTAAGTCTAAGTGTGCTCGTGACATCGGTCACTACCTGCGCATGGTGACGTACTGTTTGATCGCTGGCGGTACCGGCCCGATGGATGAGTATTTGATTGCTGGTTTGGATGAAATCAACCGCAGCTTTGAGTTGTCTCCGAGCTGGTACGTTGAAGCCCTGAACCACATCAAAGCGAATCATGGTTTGAGCGGACAAGCAGCGAACCAAGCAAACACCTACATTGATTACGCGATCAACGCCCTGAGCTAAGCCTTAGGTGCGGTGCCCGGAGGAATCAGCGAGTGTTGGCGTCACGGCTAACGGTTGCTCATTTTTCCGGGCATTGTTTTTCGTATTTTTGGTTTAGGAAACTTCATTGTTGCGTTGGGGAAGCGGATCATGGGCAATTTAATGGTGGGTTTGGAAGTCAACAATTTGGCAGCAGCCGGATCGCTCGGTTTGTCTGCGTTTGATGCTTCTTCGAGAATTGAACTTCGACCGGACTGGACTGAAACCGAGCTGCAAACGGTGTTTAAATCGGTTTATCGTCAAGTCCTCGGAAATGATTACATTATGAAGTCGGAGCGCTTGACCTCGGCAGAATCGCTGCTGCGGCAAGGTAGCATTACCGTGCGCGACTTTGTGCGGGCGGTTGCGAAATCCGATTTGTACAAAAATAAATTTTTCTTTCCGAATTCAAATCAGCGCTTTGTTGAACTCAACTTTAAACACCTGCTCGGTCGCCCGCCGCACGACGAGCGGGAATGGGCGGATCACACAGGCTTAGTCGAGGAGCAAGGCTACGATGTTGAAATCGATTCGTACATTGACAGCGTTGAGTACGAGCAGAAATTCGGCAATAACGTCGTTCCATACTTCACGGGCTTTATGGTTGAGCCGGGTGTAAGAACCACGGACTTTACGCGGATGTTCCGACTGTATCGAGGGTATGCAAGCAACGATCGCGGTCAAGTCGGCGGAAAATCTCCCCGTTTAACTCGCGAATTGGGTCGCAACACGGTATCGCGCATCGATCGACCTTCAGCCGGAACGAGTGGCGGCGCTTCTGGTTGGAAGCACGCGGCGATTCCCGAAGACTCTGCGCCGCAAAAAGCGCTGGGTGGAACCAGCGAAGAAAGCGGACGGGTGTACCGCATCGAGGTGACTGGGATTTTGCAGCCTGGCTATCCGAAGGTGCGCCGGAGCAGCAATGCAATCTTAGTGCCTTACGAGCAGCTTTCCCAAAAGCTTCAGGAGATTGTGAAAAAAGGCGGCAAAGTGGTGAGCGTAACCCGCGCTTAAGCGACGGTGGGGAAGTAGTCGATGGGCTACCCAGATACAAGCTTCCAATCGATCTTGAATTTTATACAGGAGCGATAGTCATTATGTTTGGTCAAACCTCGCTGGGCAGCAGCAGACTTAGCGGTGCTGAAAATCGCATGTTTCGCTACGAAGTTGAAGGAATGCGGCAGACGTATGAAAACGATCAGCTTAGCTATCCGATTCGCAGCAGTGGCAGCTTTTATATTACGGTGCCCTACAACCGTATGAATGAAGAAATGCAGCGAATTCTACGCATGGGCGGCAGAATTGTGAGCATTGAACCGCTTACGCTTGATGGTAATAATCAAGCGAAAACGCAGGCTGCAACGGCAAATCAAAATCTAGAAGCGAGCGGAAAAAGCACCGCGACCGAAGCTCAGCAAACCACTGATGCAAAACGTCAAGAACCAACCGCAGCTTCAAAAAGCTAGTCATTGATTTCCCCCATTTGTTAGAGGAGAAGTTCCATGTTTGGTCAAACGACGGTGAGTTCTGGCGGCGTTTCTTCGTCGGCAACCCGGATGTTTCGCTATGAAGTCGTCGGTTTGCGTCAAAACGGCGAAACCGACAAAAACGACTATGCGATTCGTCAAAGCGGCAGCGTGTTCTTCACGGTGCCTTATGCTCGCATGAACGAAGAAATGGTGCGCATTGGTCGGATGGGTGGAAAAATCATCAAGATTGAACCGTTAGGTTAATGATGGAATCGAGCGAACCCTTCGATCAAGCTGAAGCAACTGCTTTAACCGTCGAGCAAGCGATCGCAAATCTTCAGCATGAGGATTTGAGTTTGCGCTATTACGCGGCTTGGTGGTTGGGTAAGTTTCGCGTGCGAGACTCAGCCGCGATCGAGGCGTTGATTCTCGCGCTCGATGATGAAACGAGTCGAACTGAGCTTGGCGGATATCCGTTGCGGCGCAATGCAGCACGCGCACTAGGCAAGCTGGGCGATCGACGGGCTGTTCCTGGCTTGATTCGCTGTTTAACGTGCGAGGATTTCTACGTGCGCGAAGCGGCGGCGCAATCGCTCGAAGCTTTAGGCGATCGAGCTTGTGTTCCGACTTTAATTCAGCTTTTAGCAGGCGGAGTTGAAGCGGCGCAGGTTGTACCGGGACGCCCGCATCTGATTCAACCGTATGAAGCGGTGATCGAAGCGATCGGAACGCTGCACGCGGTTGAAGCCGTTGAGCTGGTTCGTCCGTTTACTCATCACTCGATGCCACGGGTGCAGTACGCTGCACTTCGAGCTATGTACCAACTGACTGAAGACCCTCAGTATGCAAAGCAGCTTGCTCAGGCTTTGCAAAATGGGGAAGTTCAGTTGCGTCGAACCGTGGTGTCGGATTTAGGCGCGATCGGGTATGTGCCTGCGGCAGAAGCGATCGCGACTTCTGCGACAGAAAACAGCTTTAAGCTAATCGCGCTCAAAAATCTTTTAGAGCGTCAACTGCAACTTGATTCTGATTTAGTTAGCGAGGCTGCCTCTGACAGCTTGCCAAGCAAACGCGCCATCGAGGTGATGACCTTGATGGATGACCTTTTATAACGGTTTTGTGTCTTGTGACTGACCCTCGTATTCAACAACTGGTAACGGCGATCGATCAAGCGGATTCTCCGGCTCGATTAATTGCCGCAGTGCGTGCATTGACCGTTGAGCGATCGGCGGAGGGAATTCCAACGCTGATTCAGGTGTTGGGATACAACAATCCCGGTGCTGCTGTGACGGCAATGAACGGCTTGGTGCAACTAGGCGAGGTTGCGGTGCCTGCACTCATTGAGCAGCTTGACGGATACAACTACGGCGCACGGGCTTACTCGATTCGGGCATTAGCGGCGATCGGGGATCCACGGGCGTTAGAAACGTTGCTTGAAGCCGCCGAAACTGATTTTGCACCCAGCGTTCGACGAGCGGCAACAAAAGGAGTGGGATGTTTGCGATGGCATCTGATTCCGGATGAGCAAATCGCGGATGCTCAGGCAAAGGTGTTAAAAACGCTTTTGCTTGTTTCTCACGATGAAGATTGGGCTATTCGCTATGCGGCGATCGTCGGACTCGAAGCGCTTGCAGCATCTTTAGAGAATCCGGGGCGGCGAGTGAATGATTCTGTAGAGAAATCGGCGATCGCAAATTGCGTAGAGATATCGGCGATCGCAGCCCGCTTAATCGAAATGGTGCAAACCGACCCCGTTTCAGCCACTCAAGCCAGAGCACAGTTAGCCAAACATCGGATTGGTGCGCTACGCTCAACGGCTTCTATGGGCTGTTAGTTTTTCCTTGTTCAAACCTACCTGTTGCAATCACTATGTCCATTCCCTTACTTGAAATTAAGCCTAAAACTCAGAATCAGCGCGTCGAAGGCTATGACGTGCCGGATGAAGACGATCCGCCTCAGTACCGTCTGCGCGATGCGATCTCAAACAGCGATGTAGACGAAATTATTTGGGCGGGCTATCGTCAGATTTTTGGCGAACATCTCATTCTTGAGAGCAATCGTCAAACGAACTTAGAATCGCAACTGCGCAATCGGGCCATTTCGGTGCGCGAGTTTATTCGCGGGTTGGGCAAGTCAAATGTGTATCGTGAGCTTGTCTGGGACACGAACTCGAACTATCGCGTCGTCGATATTACGCTGAAGCGGTTTTTGGGTCGAGCGTCGTATGGCAAAGATGAGCAGATTGCAAAATCGATCGTGATTGCGACTCGCGGACTGCACGGCTTTATCGATAGCGTGGTCGACAGCGATGAATATCAGCAAAGCTTTGGCGATGATATTGTGCCGTATCAGCGTCGCCGCATGGAAGCGCGTCCGTTTAATTTAGTCAATCCGCGCTACAGCGATTACTGGCGGGGTCGATTAATGGAACGCGAATTGATGAGCCGATCGTACTATCAGGTGCGATCGTACCAAGCCGGAGAACTCGATAAGAAAGTGATTCGTCAAGCAATTCCGGCGACGTTCCTCAATATGGCGCAGTCTGCTTTAACGCCCACGCTCGATTCTCAGCGCCACGTTGCTCGTGCGACATCGAGCGCCATCAAGATTCCTGATATGGAGCGCAAATCGAGCCAGCCGACCGTGAAGCGGACAGAAGTAAAGCTACCTTATCGCTATTTGCCGTCTGATCCGAGAGTTTAGTGCGTTGAAGTTTCTAACGAGTCATTATCATGTCTATTCCTTTACTCGACTACAAACCCGCTTCTCAGAACCAACGGGTTCCGGGGTATGAAGTTCCAGGCGAAGATACGCCTTATGTGTATCGCCTCGAAGACTGCAACGATCAAACTGACATCCAAGATTTGATTTGGGCAGCTTATCGTCAAGTGTTTAGCGAACACGTGATTCTTAAGAGCAGCCGTCAAACAAATCTAGAATCGCAACTGAAGAATCGATCGATTACCGTGCGTGATTTCGTGCGCGGTTTGGCAAAGTCTGACGTATTTCGCCGCTTGGTGATCGATACGAACTCAAACTATCGCGTCGTCGAACTCAGCTTGAAGCGGTTGCTCGGTCGTGCGCCGTACAACAAAGACGAAGAAATCGCTTGGTCGATCAAAATCGCGACGCTCGGCTGGGGTCGGTTTGTGGATGCGCTGATCGATAGCGACGAATACACACAGGCGTTTGGCGATTACACCGTACCGTATCAGCGCCGCCGCTACAAGGATCGTCCGTTTAACTTGGTGACGCCGCGCTACGGCGACTATTGGCGTGACAAAGAAGAAGCAGCCCGCTACAAATGGGGCGACGTGAACAACTTCTTGGAATTGGCTCGATCGATTAAAACGACTCCGGTCAAGCAAGAGCAAGTACAAACGGCGAATATCAAAATTCCCGATATGACGCGCACTCAGTCTGAAGGAACCCCGGTTTCGATTAACTCCACGCCGTCGTTTCCGCTTCGGTAGCGCAACCTTTAGGAGCCGATTCGCGGCATAATAAGCTCAATGGCTCTTAGGGATTGATTTCTACCGCTTGGTAAAATTGAACCTGCCACGATCGATGATCAGACTACTCGTATTCACTCAACCACAGAAGGGAGAATCTAGCATGGCGTTGCCGTTGCTTGACTATAAACCAACTACTCAAAACCATCGGGTTCGCAGCTTTGGCAAAGCGGATCAAAACGAAGATACGCCTTACATCTATCGTCTTGAAGATGTTAGCTCAACGACTGAAATGGAAGCGCTAATCTGGGCTTGCTATCGTCAAGTGTTCAGCGAACATGAAACGCTGAAATTCAATCGTCAAACGACATTAGAGTCCCGCTTGCGCAACGGCTCAATTACCGTGCGCGGCTTTATTGCAGAATTGGCAAAATCTGAGCGCTTTTACCGCATGGTGGTGGAAGTGAATAACAACTACCGCTTAGTGCAAATTTGTCTGAAGCGGTTGCTCGGTCGGGATGCCTACAACAAAGACGAAGAAATCGCGTGGTCGATCAAAATTGCCACGCTAGGCTTTACAGGCTTTGTGGATGCACTGGTCAACAGCGAAGAATATACAAGTGCCTTTGGCGAATACACCGTACCGTATCAGCGCAAGCGGATGGAAGGTCGTCCGTTTAACTTGGTCACGCCGCGCTACGGTGAAGACTTCCAAGAAAGCGTAGGAACGGTCAAAAACGACTGGCGCTTCACCATCGAGAAGTACTACACCAAGCGATTCCAAGAGCGCAACTTGGCAGAAGGCGATCCGCGTCGCTTCCTTAGCGTGGCGGCCGCGATCGCGCCTAAAACCAACTACGGCAGCGTCTCGACTTCTGAAGACTACATGAGCAAAGTTCCTCGGCGCGATCGTCGTTAATTGACGCTTAAAGAACCCACTCTAAAAAATCGGCTTGAGGCTCGGTTAGAGTGCGATCCAAACGTGCGATCGTTCTTTAATCAAGCGTCAAGCCGATTCTGTTATTTATCTGTGCTCGTTGTGTTTAGAAAGATTCAGTATCGCTTGCTCACGTCTTACCTGATCGTGTTTGCTTCGATTCTAGGATTGTTTGCGATCGCGGTGCGAATCGTGTTTGTGCACAGCATTAAACAGCAGCTTACCGATAACCTCGTTGCTTTGGGACAAGGAGCGGTTTCAAGCGCAGAATTTAATCACGATCGGCTTGAAGTGGGCGCAGATTTTGCTACAAAAGATTTAGTCGCGCGCAATCAAGCGCTGCAATGGTTTGATGCTCAGGGGCGTTTAATTGCGCAGCAAGGAAAAGCAATCTCGACGCTGCCGTTTTCTAGTCGGCAAAAAATACAGCTTCAAACTTCACAGCCTCGAATTCAGGTGATCACGTTGCCGATCGTGGCTTCTAACGATCGACGATTGCTTGGCTATGTGAGTGCGAGTCAATCGCTCGAAGAATTTGATGAGAATGTCCGAAAGCTCGATTTTGGTTTAGAAACGAGCATTATGCTGGCGCTGATTTTGAGCGGAATTGGCGGACTGTGGCTCACACGCCAAGCGATGACGCCGATCGAAGAAAGCTTTCAGCGACTGCAACAGTTTACGGCGGATGCTGCGCACGAGTTGCGCAGTCCTTTGATGGCGATTAAAAGTAACGCATCGGTGGCATTGCGCTACCCGGATCAAATGCGATCAAGCGATGCAGAAAAGTTTGCCGCGATCGCGAGTGCAACGACGCAGCTAACGCAGCTTGCCGAAGATTTGCTGCTGCTGACGCGATCCGAGCAAGCTGTAAAGCATTCGCGATCGGTGAATCTGTCTATGCTGCTCGATGATTTAGTCAATCTTTATCAGTCGCAGGCTCAAACGCAGCAGATTAATTTACGTTCTGAAATTGCTCCATCATTAATTGTGCTAGGCGATGACGTACAGCTTACTCGATTGTTCACCAATTTGATTGTGAATGCACTGCACTACACATTAGCGAATGGAACCGTGATAGTTTCGGCAGCTCGATCGAAACAAACCGTCGTCGCTACGGTGCAAGACACTGGAATCGGAATTGCACCCGAACATTTAGAGCGAGTCTTTGATCGATTCTGGCGAGCGGATCAGTCGCGTACTTATTCAAGCGGTGGATCGGGGTTAGGGCTTGCCATTGCGCAATCGATCGCGCAAAGTCATAACGGCTCAATTCGAGTAACCAGTGAAATCGGCATCGGAAGCTGTTTCACGGTTCGATTGCCGATCGCCAACATCGGATTTCCGAAGTAGCGCGACGCCTGTCGATCGGCAAAGTTTTCTCACTACGACGGTTCACGTTATTGCAGACGATCGGTTTCTAACGCTCGCTACTCTAATGAATCCGTTTTGGAGATTCGTTAGAAAAGTTTAACCCTGCTTTATGGCTTCCAATCAGAATGAAAAGGCGGAAGACGGTACCGCCCACATCGTACAGAAGCGATCGTGGATTAACGTGAGTTCGGGCTAACAAATGGCTTGAATGGAGTCTGAATCGGTTGATGTGCGGGTCGTTGCTTAAGATGCGAGTGCGACTGAAGGCGCGGCTACACAACCGAAGTCCCCCTGCGGGGACTAGTCTCTGTAATTGACTCTTAACCCGATAAAGGCGGGTTTTGTCTGTGTAGACCCGAATAGATTCGCCAGGTGTTTATGGATTAACCCGAACTGACGTTGGATTAACAAAACGTTTTAGCGAGTTTGACTCGGTGCAGGGTCATCGTTTGTTTCGCCATCTCCATCGCCTGCGGGTTGCGTCACTTGAATGCTGCTTCGGGGAAGCTTGCTTTCGTCGGTTTCAGTTTTTTGGTCGTCAACATAGAGAACCTTTGCATTTCCTGCATCGACTTTCACTTCTTTGTCTCCAATCTGCACGGCATAAACCAAGCTGCCGTTTTCGTTCTCAAGCTGCACGCGGCTTACTTTTCCAGTTTGAGCCGATTCAGCCGATCGCTGAGCCTGCTGCGGTGTAATTTTAGCGAGCGCTTGCAGCTTAGCTGCATCGTCATTCGTTTCGCCGTCGCCATCGCTCGCTTTCGGAACTGGATTTTGAGCCGTTTGCACTTTGTTCTGAGGCAAAACAGCAACAACGTTGGAAATCGAAGGCTCTGCACGGCTAAGCTTAGCGACTCCAGCAACTCCAGCCGCCGCGATCGCAACAATGAAAATCTTAGTCGAAACGTTCATGAGTTAAGCTCCACTTTAAGGATACGTTTTACCTTACAGAGCCAATGTCAAGAACTTGGCAAGACGATCGTGCTACCATCTTTTCGACTTCTTAACTTTTGTGCAGTAGAGTACTCGGTACCTCTTACCGTGCGCCAGTTTTTAGAGGGCTGGCGTTCGCTTTTTTGTTGAGTTCGGTGCGGCTTTTAAATTCATGAAAATTTTGCTAGTTGAAGACGACGATCGCATCGCAAAGCCGTTAGCAGAAGAACTGCGGCATCAGCATCATGTGGTCGATATCGTTTCGGATGGTGTTTCCGGATGGGAATACGCCCAAGCGACCGCTTATGATTTGATTCTATTAGATTTAATGTTGCCAAAACTAGATGGAATTGCGTTGTGCAAACGATTGCGCTCGGTTAGATCTTCAGCATTCATTCTCATGCTAACAGCGCGTGATACAACCGTTGACAAAGTGATTGGACTCGATGCAGGTGCAGACGATTATTTAATTAAGCCGTTTGAGCTAGATGAACTCAACGCCCGCATTCGTGCATTATCGCGTCGAACTCCAGAAATGCAGCAAGCGATCCTCGTTCACGGAGCGCTACAGCTTGATCCAGCAACTTGTACGGTGACTTACGATCGCAGCTTGATCGCGCTGACGCCAAAAGAATTCATGATTCTCGAATGTTTCTTGCGGAATCCAGTTCAGGTTTTAACGCGGTCTGCACTGCTCGATCGCGTGTGGGAGTTCGATCGAGTCGCTGGCGAGCAAACCATCAAAACGCACATCACCAATTTGCGGCGCAAGCTCAAAGAAGCGGGTAGCTCAGAGGATTTGATTGAAACAGTCTACGGTATTGGATATCGATTACAGCAGCCTTAATAGTGCTAACTTTTGCGATATCCACGATCGACGCCTTATGCTTCTTCTGCCTGACTCACCCGACGCAGATTTAGCACGTCGGTCATTTTGCGAATCTGAGCAAACGTGTGTTCAAGTTGAGCATGATTGCAAATATCGATGCCTAAATCGATCACCGCCGTTTGATCCGGGAAAGTTTTGACTTGAGCGTTGCGCACGTTGATGTTGTTATCGGTTAAGCGCGAGAGAATATCTTTGAGCACGCCTACCCGATCGATCACATCAATTTGAATATCTACAGGATACGCCTGCGGTCGTGCGCTCGGCTCAGTCGGATTCCAGCCTACCGGAACTAAGCGATCGCCTGGAATCGCATCAGTATTTGGGCAGCCTTGACGATGAATGGAAATACCGCGATTGCTGCGCGTCACAACGCCGATAATCGGTTCACCCGGAACCGGATGACAACAGCCCGCCATGTAGTAAAGCAAGCCTTCAACGCCTGCGATCGGGCATTTTGACGTGCTTGGAGGAAGCGATTTGGGCGTTGAAGCGGGAAGCGGCAAAAACAGTTGAGTTTCGGCTTTTGCAATGCTGTCTGAAAGCGATGGTGCAGGCTGCGCAATCGACTGCTGCGCTTTTACAGCATCGCGAATCCGATTGAGAGCAAGATTGAGCGTGATTTCACCGTATCCCACGGCGGCGAGAAAATCGTCAACGCTGTGGTAGTTACATCGTTCTACAGCAACTTGCATCGGAGCCGATTTTAATAACGCTTCAAAGCCGTTTTTGCCGAGTTCTTTTTCCAGCATGTCGCGACCGCGTGCGATGTTTTCGTCTTGATGCGATCGTTTATACCATTGCCGAATGCGATTTCGTGCGCCTGCGGTACCGACAAAATTGAGCCAGTCTAGGCTCGGATGCGAGTTTTTCTGCGTTAAGATTTCTACGATATCGCCGTTGCGCAGAGGCGTATCAAGCGAAACCATGCGACCGTTGACTTTTGCGCCAGAACAGTGATTGCCCACCTCAGAGTGAATGCGGTAAGCAAAATCTACAGGCGTCGATCGGGGACTCAGTGAAACGACTTCTCCTTTTGGCGTGAACACAAATACATCGCCATCGAACAAGTTATCTTTGATGCTTTCAAGATATTCTTGGGCGTCTTTCAGGTCGTTTTGCCAATCCAGCAGTTGACGCAGCCAGGTAAACTTTTCGTCGGTCGTGGTCATCGAAGCCGTGCTAGAACTACCCGCTTCTTTGTATTTCCAATGGGCAGCAATTCCGTACTCAGCAACGTGGTGCATTTCGAGCGTGCGAATCTGCACTTCTAAGGGGCGTCCGGTACTGCCAATGACAACCGTATGCAGCGATTGATAGCGATTGGATTTTGGCAACCCGATGTAATCTTTGAAGCGACCGGGAATCGGGCGGAACATATCATGCACGATCGCTAATGCTCGGTAGCATTCGTCGTTGCTTTCAACAATAATCCGAATTGCGGCAACGTCGTAAATCTGCTCGTAGCCTTTTTGCTGACGCTGCATTTTTTGATAAATGCCGTACAAATGCTTCGGGCGACCGCTGACGTCATACCAGCGAATTCTGAGCTGGCTGAGACGCTCTTTGAAGATTGCGGTAACTTCGCTGAGGCGAGCTTCTCGATCGCCGCGCTTTTCTGCCACAAGCTGCTGAATTTCTCGAAAAGATTCAGTTTCTAAATATTTAAACGCAAGGTCTTCGAGTTCCCATTTAATGTTGCCGATTCCCAAACGGTTTGCAAGCGGGGCAAAAATTTCGCGGGTTTCTAGCGCAATGCGGCGGCGCTTTTCGTCGGGCAGATGTTCGAGCGTGCGCATGTTGTGTAATCGATCGGCAAGCTTGACGATGATCACGCGAATATCTTGCGCCATTGCCAAAAACATGCGGCGAAAGTTTTCGGCTTGTCGTTCAGTTTTGCTAGAAAAGTTAAATTTAGACAGCTTGGTGACGCCATCGACTAAGCGACGCACTTCTACACCAAACCGCTCTTCGATTTCTTCGGGCGTCACGTCGGTATCTTCAACCACATCGTGCAGAAAGCCAGCCGCAATCATCACACCGCTACCGCCTAAGTCGCGCAAAATGCCGGCAACCGCGACCGGATGAGCAATATACGGTTCTCCAGAAGCGCGATATTGTCCTTCGTGCAGTTGATACCCAAACTCAAAAGCGCGACAAATCAAATCGTCGTCGATCGAGTCTTTTGATAAGGTCGGCGCGGAGCGTCTGAGAAAACATTCGCGTAACCAATCCGGTAGAGCGAAGTCCGTGCTGGGAAAAGATGCCGCTACGTTCATGCTGAAATCTCAGGGGGTGCAGGTTTGCTTGGGAGGCGTTATTCGGCAGAAATGTGTATATGGATATACAAAGTTTGAACTAATAGAAAATGAGTCTAGCATAAGGAGGATGCCTCCCTGCTGGACAGAATTTGTGAGTTTAATTAATAGCAGACTGCACTGAGTTCGACCTCTTCCTAACGGAAAGAGAATAACTGGAGTTGCAATGCTATCTCCATTGAGGAAATTGCAAACTGCTGCTAAATCTTAAATGTTTAAATTGAACCTAAATCAATTGTATGTTCATTCTATCAATGCGGATACATTTGTTAGCAACCGTTCTGCGTAGGATTATAGGCTTTTCTAAAAAGATAAAGTCAACCCACACGGGCATTTCTTAACTAAATTCAATAGAGAATTTTATGGAGTTTAGATCAATTTATACAAACACGATTTTATATTGCTACGAAGTAATTTTCCGTAAGTCTGACTAGATCAGCGATCCCCGTTTTTCTGCATTTAAACTCAGCGTGCCTTATGTTATCTAGAGTTGATCAATCTATTGTCCGAACCTTCGCCAACACAATTCTGTCGCTCAAATCTGCTACAGAAATTACCGACTTTCAACAAGCGTTCTCATCGGTACAAGGAGTGTTTCAAACCCAAATTCAACCAATCGAAAGTGAGAATTATCAAGTCCGATCGCTGCTCGTGGAAATCAATAAGCAAATGCGACTATTGGGCATGGATGCTTTGTTTCTGCAAACCGCTAGACAACCGGAAAAGGTGCAGCAGCGAATCGGGCAAATGCGCGATCGACTGGATCTATTAACAAAATATTGCGAAGGAATTCTGGCATTAAGCGCTGATTCTGAATAAACCCCTGTTACAGTATTCGTCAAGGTGATAAGCGCAACCCCCGAAAGATTATGACTGAGCCTCTTTTTTGCGTTGAGAATCTAAGCGTTGCGTATCGCATTGGGCAAAAGCCAGTTGTAGACGATGTGTCGTTTGTGTTGCAGCCCGGAGAGCGACTCGGATTAGTCGGAGAATCAGGCTGTGGAAAATCAACGCTCGGACGGGCTGCAATGCGGCTTTTAGCTGAATCGGCTCAAGTTAAGGGACAAGTAAAGTTTCGCGGCTTGCCAGTGTTTGAGCTATCACCAAACGAACTGCGCACGTTTCGCGGTGAAGCGATCGCGCTAATTTTCCAAGACCCGATGACTCGCCTTGATCCATTAATGACGATCGGCGATCACTGCATCGAAACGTTAAAAGCGCACGAACCGAACTTATCGACCAAGCAGGCGAAAGACCGCGCGATCGCAACGCTCGAAGCGGTAAAGATTCCTGCAACTCGCTGGTCACAGTACCCGCATGAATTTAGCGGGGGAATGCGGCAGCGAGTCGCGATCGCTCTAGCATTGCTGCTCAATCCCAAATTAATTGTGGCAGATGAACCAACGACAAGTTTAGATGTCACGGTTTCCGCACAAATTCTGCAAGAACTCGTTCGATTATGCGAAGAACGAGACATGGCGCTGATTTTGATTTCGCACGATTTAACAATGGTGGCGGAATACTGCGATCGCATTGCTGTGATGTACGACGGAAAGATCGTTGAAACCGGATCGACTCAATCGGTGTTTCGCAATCCGCAGCATCAATACACGAAAGCTTTACTGGATTCAGCGCTGCATTTGCAGAAAACCACCGAGGAAGTTCCGCCTTCGGTCGGTCGCTTAGCCCCGATTTTGCGATTATCCGACCTAAAGCAGCATTACACGATCGAAGCAAATTTCATTACAAAACTAACTTCGCAAAGCGATCGCACAATTCGAGCAGTAGACGGCATTGATTTAGAGTTGTATTCCGGTGAAACGCTCGGTTTAGTTGGTGAATCGGGCTGTGGTAAAAGTACGCTGTCGCGAACGATTTTACAGTTGTTGCGCCCGACAAGCGGCAAAGTTGAATTTCTCGGTCAAGATCTTGCCCGCCTCAAACGGCAAGATTTGCAGCAGCAGCGCCGTCAGATCCAAATGATTTTTCAAGATCCTCATGCTTGTCTTAATCCGCGCATGACGATCGGTGAAAGTATCGCTGATCCGTTGATGATTCACCATCTTGCAACCCCTGAAAAAGCAAAGCAAGAAGTGGAATACGTTTTGCAAAAAGTCGGCTTAAATCCGGACGAGTTTTACGATCGCTATCCGGGTCAATTATCCGGTGGGCAGCAGCAGCGCGTGGCGATCGCTCGCGCTTTAATCGTGCGACCCAAGCTTGTGATTTGCGATGAACCTGTGAGTATGCTGGATGCTACGGTGCAAACGCAGGTTTTACAGCTTATGCAAGATTTGAAGCAAGAATTTGATTTAACGTATCTTTTTATCACGCATGATTTGTGGGTGGCGCGGTATTTTTGCGATCGCATTGCCGTGATGAACGGCGGAAAAATCGTCGAATTAGGCGAAACGCAACGGATTTTCAAATACCCGCAGCATCCTTACACTCAAACGCTTTTAGGCGCAGCTCCACTTTTAAGCCGCATGATGGGATAGCGAGACCGTTAGACCTTTTCTGGAATTTAAGTAATAGGCTCTCTGCGAAATGTAATACTCAAGCGATCGAGAATTTTTGTCTGGTTTGTGGCCAACGCCTGAATGATGCGCTTAATGACCCTGACTGCGATAAATTTAGCCATTACTATGCGGCTAAAACATTGATCAACTTAGGTATAGAAATCAACAATGTTGTTCCAATCCTAATCAATTTATTCGTCTAAAACACTGAGGTCTAGCTGATTTCTAAACCAGACCAGTCACAATCTTGAGATTAAAATACAAAGGACATCATTAAAGCCATACCAAGCCTATGACCGTTCGACAGCCTCGCTACAGTAAAGAGGAATTCGCTCGACGTGGCGATGAAATCTATGAAACTCAGGTGCGCCCTCAAGTCGAGGAAGGCAATCACGGAAAGATTGTCGCAATCGACATCGAGACTGGAGCTTTTGAAGTGGCTGACAATACGATCGCAGCAACCGATCGCCTCTATGAGCGATACCCTGATGCTCAACCCTGGGTCATTCGGATCGGACACCGTGCCGTTTATCGCTTTGGCGCTCGCAGCTTGAAGAGATCGGTATGATGCATGGTTCTGTTAATCAAAGTTGTGAAGCCATGATTCGGATTGCGGTAGGTCATGCCGATGCACCAATGTTAGGCACGGATTCACGATGCTACGAAGCGGTGATATAAGTGCTTTGTTTTGGTTTTATTTGTCGCTGCTCATGTCCACTGCAATCAGGTGAATCAATATAAAGCTAGAATGCTCAACAGTTTGCGAAACGGCGATTTATGACTAAAAGCGAATCCAAACCCGATCCGTTAGAGAAACACGTTGGAAGCTGGCTTGTTCGGAGTCTGATTTTGCTGGCGATCGTGCTGATGATCGGATATATGCAAGGAAAACGCCCGACGCTTTGGACGAGCACCGATAAGCGCGGAGCCGATGCGCCGTTAGTCATGCGCGGCGGCGATCCGTACATTCGCGCTTTGATGCGAACGATTTCTGCCAGCGAATCAAACGTGCGCGATCCGTATAGCGTGATTTATGGCGGCGAACGAGCGCAAGATTTAAGTCATCATCCTGATCGCTGCATTGCGATCGCCACTGGCCCCAATGTGGGAAACTGCTCGACGGCAGCCGGACGCTACCAGTTCATCACCACGACTTGGATCGAGAAAGCGCGGCAGTATCATCCTTCACCCGACGGCTTTTTGTTTTGGCACCAATACAGCTTTGAGCCAGAGTATCAAGATGCAGTTGTTTATCGTTGGCTCAGTGATTCTCGTGCGTGGAATGCAGATTTGCGTGAATTACTCAAACAAGGCAAAGTTAATACGGTTTTGAAAAAACTTTCAGGCACTTGGACAAGCTTAGGATATGGAATTGAAGATAACTCGATGAGTGCAGACTTACCTCGAATTTATAATCAAATTCTCAAAGATGAAATGAATCAAACATCGCAACGATAATGCGTTGATTTCTATCCATCTGTAGAGGGGAGCTAAAGGCTCGATCGAATATCTTATCAAAGACGTTAGGAAGCCTTCTATGAGTTACCCTTCTGCACCCTGGACGCTAAAAGGCTACGCTTACCTCACCGTGTATCCGATCGACATTTCCAAAGCGGAGAAACACATTCCGACAGGTCTTGAAATCGTTCAAACATTGCCCGGAAAAACGATCGGTGGCGTTTTTTTAGGAAATTACGGAACCGGATCAACGCTAACGTATAGCGAATTAATTGTGGTGGCGGGATTAGTTAAGCAAAACGGCAAAATCGGATCGTGGATTTCGCATATTTATGTGGATAACCCGGACTCGATCGCAGGTGGACGCGAGATTTGGGGATTGCCAAAAGAAGATGCACAGTTTTTCTGGCAGCCGAACGAACAAGGCAGCGTAACCGTGCGGCAAGGCGATCAGATTTTGTGCGATTACAGTCACGGCTGGCAGTTTAATTTGTGGCGGCAAGGAGGGCAGTTTTCAAGCTATAGTCAACTCGCATCAGATTTGATGATTTTTAACAGTGCAGCAGTTGGAAACTTAGTGTTAGTTGGATCGCGCTTAAATGTGCCTGCGTCAAGTCCGTTTGCTGAGTTAGTTGATTCTCAACCCTGGATTGCAGTGAAAGCTGAATCTCTGGAAATTAGCATTAGTGAGCCAACCACGATCGGAACGAGTTCTCGAATTCCGGCGGCAACGCTTCGTTAAATTTTTGATTGAAGGCTTGATTCCTGAGCAAAACAAAGCTAACAATAGATTCGACGTTCCTGGAATTTGAACCATGAATCGAGGCGTTGTGTTGGCTGTTTTTGTTTCGAGTATTGTTTTTTCGGTGCCGATTTCTGATCGAGCAATTGCAGCCGAACCCGCAGACGTTGCAAAGTTACTTTCGACAAATCGCTGTGGTGGATGTGATCTTAAAGGTGCAGATTTTAAGAATGCAAATCTACGCGGTGCAGATATTTTTAACAGCGATTTAACAGGAGCAAATTTAAGCGGCGCGAATTTGAGTGGTGCGAAGATCAATAGTCATTTAAAGCAAGCAAACTTGAGCGGTGCAAATTTACTCAATGCAGATTTAGGCGGTTCTAATCTCGAAGAAACTAATTTCAGTAATGCGAATCTTCAAGGGTCACGATTGTTTAATGTCAGCTTAAAGAATTCAAATCTGCAAAATGCGAATTTGTTCAAAGCAGATTTTACCGGATCAGCTCAACAAGCAAATTTCCGCAATGCAAATCTTAGAAATGCAAAATTGTCAGGTTCAGATTTTCGCAATGCAAATTTAGAAGGTGCGGATTTTCGGGGTGCGAATTTATTTAACACCACGATGAAAGGCGCAAATCTCAAGAACGCTATCTTTCGATAAGCACGATTTGCTAACTTGATTAAATTAGCTCTGTTAGAACGATAACTCACCCTGATTTTTACCATTGGACTCATCAAGATTAATCATTTGACCGATGCAGACCCCCGACAATCTGACAGAATGAACTAGATTTAGCTCGATCGCCAAATCTTTTTGATCTGCATACCCGCTTGTTCTGCGAAGATTGAGTGTGATTCTGGACAGGAGACGAAACCGAAAACTTTATGGCTCCCCTGGTAGCAAACTATTACCTGACTTACCGATGCAACGCTCGCTGTCATTTCTGCGACATCTGGGCGCTAGAACCCAAACAGGAAGCATCTTTCGAGACGATTCAGCACAATCTCCGCGATTTGCGGCGGCTTGGCGTGAAATACGTTGACTTTACGGGTGGCGAACCGTTGCTGCGATCGGACGTGGCTGAAATCTACAAAGAAGCCAAGCAGCAAGGCTTTACCACGAGCATGACCACCAACACGATTCTCTATCCGCGCAAAGCGAGAGAAATTCAAGGCTTGGTCGATTTTCTGAATTTCTCGCTCGATGGTGCGGATGCTGAAACCCACGATCAATCGCGGGGCGTAAAAATCTTTGACACGCTGGTTGAATCGGTTAAGTTGGCAAAGTCGCTCGGTGAGTATCCGGTTCTAAATCACACGGTCACAGCGCAGAATTACGATCGTATCGGTGAAGTCGCAGAGTTTGCCCAAAACCTCGATGCGCGAGTGTGGCTTAATCCCGCATTTACCGCGCACAGCAACTACAACTCAAAGAAAAATCCAACGCCGGACATGGTGCGAGCGATCGAGACTGCCGCGAGAAAATACGGTAATCTTGGCTACAATAAAGCATCTTTGGCGTTTATCGAAGCGGGCGGAAACGACACGCAGAATCCACGCTGTAAGGCGGTCGATGCGGTGATTGCAATTTCTCCGCACGATGAGCTTTTGCTACCGTGCTATCACTTTGCGCAAAAAGGAGTGCCGATCGACGGTCGTTTGTACGAGATGTACAAGCACTCCGAAGAAGTCGATGAATTTCGGCGATCGCAAGGTAAGCTGTCTGTGTGTGAAGGCTGTACGGTCTGGTGCTACCTGATCCCCAGCTTCGCAAAAGGGTTAGATAAATATTGGGTGTTAAATACAACGACCTATGTCGGAGAATTCTTGGCAAGAAAGCGATTCCTTCAACGAGCTTGATTCGCTCGCGGCACTGATCACAGATTTGCCGGACTTCGACGAATCCGACGACCCGGAAGATCCAAAGTCGTTTCGCGGATTTCAAGGACGCCGCCGCAAAGCTGCTGTGGTGCTCGTGGTCATTTGGAGCGGCACGATCGCGCTGCATTTGGTGACGTGGGGCTATTGGCTTGTGTTGGGAATGACGACGCTGCTCGGAGTTCAAGCCGTGCGCTTGCTGTTTGCGCGTCCGGGTGCGTTGCCCAAGCCGCTTAGCGATGAGGATGCGTTTCCAACCGTTTCGCTGATGGTGGCGGCAAAAAACGAAGAAGCGGTGATCGGAAATTTGGTCAAACGGTTGTGCAGTTTGGATTATCCGATCGATCGCTATGAAGTTTGGATTATCGACGACAACAGCAGCGATCGGACTCCGGTTTTACTCGATCAGCTTGTTCAAAAATATCCGCAGCTTCGCGTGTTTCACCGTCCAGAAAATGCAGGCGGCGGAAAATCCGGAGCACTGAATCAAGTGTTTCCGCTTACCGAAGGCGATTTTGTGGTTGTGTTTGATGCTGATGCTCAGGTTGAGCCAGATTTTCTGCGGCGGGTGCTGCCTGTGTTCGATCGCCCCGATGTCGGTGCGGTGCAGGTGAGAAAAGCAATTCTACAAGCCGAATCCAACTCAAAAGACGCGCGAAACTTCTGGATTCGCGGACAAGCGGCAGAAATGGCGCTTGATGCCTTTATTCAGCAGCAGCGAAGCGCGATCGGGGGAATCGGTGAACTGCGCGGAAACGGTCAGCTTGTGCGGCGTGAAGCCCTGCTTGACTGCGGCGGCTGGAACGAAGAAACCATCACCGACGATTTGGATCTTTCCTTCCGGTTGCATCTCAATCGTTGGGATATCGAAATTGTCACCGAGCCAGAAGTTTACGAAGAAGGCGTAACGAGCGCGATCGCGCTTTGGCACCAGCGTAACCGTTGGGCAGAAGGCGGCTATCAGCGCTATCTCGATTACTGGCGATCGATTATGCGTAATCGGATGGGAACGCGCAAAATAATGGATTTATTCATGTTTTGGTTTCTGCAATACGTAATGCCAACGGCGGCGATTCCTGACTTTTTGATGGCCGTTGTGCGGCATCGATTGATGATTACAAGTCCGATTTCTGGATTAACGCTGCTGCTGTTTTTGTTTAGCACGATCGGCGGATTGCGGCGCGTTCAGAAGTTCAAAGCGTCAAGGCAGTTGGCGGATTCGGATTTCTCGATTTTTGCCACAGTATTGCGATCGATTCGCGGCACGATTTATATGCTGCACTGGTTGGCGATCGTTTCGACTGCCACGATTAGAATGTCGATTCGTCCAAAGCGATTGAAATGGATTAAAACCGTTCATCGTGGCGCAAACGATTAGAAATAATTGCCCAACTGGTCTGCGGTGTGAAATAATGGATATTCGTGTTTTAACACGCTGATCACCCTCGAAATCAAAAATATGGCTAAGAATAAAGGCGTAAGATTAATCATTACGCTGGAATGTACCGAGTGTCGCACCAATCCAGCCAAGCGCTCTCCGGGTGTGTCTCGCTACACCACCTCGAAAAACCGCCGCAATACAACGGGACGGTTAGAACTGAAAAAGTTCTGTACGCATTGCAATCGGCACACGCCGCACAAAGAAATTAAATAGCAGAAACCAAATCGCAATTGCTGTCAGCAAAAGCTGGTAACTTTTTGCCCGTAGCGCGCTCATATTGCATCGCCTACCGACCATTGACCTTTTACCACTAAAATCACCATGAGTTATTTCCGCCGTCGCGTTTCTCCGATTAAGCCTGGCGATCCGATCGATTACAAAGATGTCGATTTGTTGCGCAAGTTCATCACCGAGCGGGGAAAAATTCTTCCGCGCCGCATTACAGGTCTCACCGCTAAACAACAACGAGATTTAACGGTGGCAATCAAACGCGCCCGCATCATCGCGTTATTACCGTTTATTAACCAAGAAGGCTAAATCCAATGGGGTGTTAAGGTGTAGGGTGTGAGTGAGATTGCCTGATACCAGGATTTCCCATTTTTGCTGCTCACAAATTCGTCACACTCTACACCAAGTCATCCCAATGGAGAAGGGCACGTTAATCGAATTTCGCGTCAACGGAGACCGCCGCCTCGCCGTTGCTGAACGTCCAGAAGGCAAGAAACACTGGATTGTCATCGACGATCGCGGTTCATCTCATACCCTTCATCCGCGCCAGGTGACTTACGAAGTCACCGATCAAACCTTTAAGTATTCCGAAATTGGGCAGTTTCTACGCGACGTTGAAGCGTTTTTAGATCCGTCGAGTTTAGAAGTTGCGTGGGAAATCTTAAGCGAAACCGGAGACAGCGCCGACCCGAAAGAAATGGCGGCGCTGCTGTTTTCTAATCAAAGTGCGCCAATGTGTTACGCGGCTCACTGTTTATTGTCAGACGATAAGATTTACTTCAAACAGAAGAACGATCGCTACGAGCCGCGATCGGGTGCGCAAGTCGCTGAACTCAAGCACCAAATCGAAATGGAGGCTCAACGTCAGCGAGAGTGGCAAGACTTCTTAGAGCGGTTACAATCGGCTCTAGACGGTGAACGGGTTGACTGGCAGCACAGCGATCGACCGCGCCTCGATTCCCTAGAGCGATTTGCTACCTTTGGAGATGAAGCCACGAATCGCACGCCCGCGATCGAAACGCTAACGGCTCTAAAACGACCCGAAACCGCTCAAGCCGCGTTTCAACTTCTGGTGGAATTGGGATTATGGAGTCCCCACGAGAATCTATTTATGCGGCGTGCTCAGATTCCGACTCAATTCTCTACAAAGGTTCTAGACGTGTTGCACCACCGCTTAGAGTTCCCGCCAGTTGATTTGGATTCTAATCGCCTTGATTTAACCCATCTCAAGGTGTACACGATCGACGATGAAAGCACCCGCGAAATCGATGACGGACTCAGCCTAGAACGCCTGCCCGACGGCCGCGATCGCCTTTGGATTCACATTGCTGATCCGACTCGATGGGTTGTTCCCGGTGACGATCTCGATTTAGAAGCCCGTCGCCGAACCACGACGATTTATTTGCCAACCGGGATGATTCCGATGTTTCCGCCAGAGTTGGCAACTGGCCCGATGAGCTTAAATCCGGGTGCAACCTGCTGTGCGCTAAGCTTTGGCGTCATTTTGAGCGAATCCGGCGCGGTTGAAGACTACACGATTCATGCTAGTTCAATTAAATCGACGTACCGCTTGACCTACGAAGACGTAGACGAGATGTTGCAGTGGGGCGTGCAGGCAGAATCCGAATTAGAATCGATCGCACGCTGGGCAAAACGACGCGAACAATGGCGGCAATCGCAAGGCGCAATCAGCATTCATATGCCCGAATCGTCGATTAAAGTGAACAGCGAAGGCGAAGTGTCGATCGAAGTTCTAGACGATTCGATCTCGCGTCAGCTTGTTGCAGAAATGATGATTCTGACCGGGGAAGTCGCGGCGCGTTATGCCCAGGCGCACAGTTTACCACTTCCGTTTCGGGGACAGCCGCAGCCAGAATTACCTTCAGACGAAGAACTGCTTCAGCTTCCAGCCGGGCCAGTGCGATCGTGTGCGATTCGGCGCTGTATGCCCAGAAGCGAGTTGACGATCACCGCCGCTCGTCATGCCAGCTTAGGGTTAGATACTTACACGCAGGTCACGTCTCCGATTCGGCGCTATTCGGATTTATTGACGCATTTTCAAATCAAAGCGCATTTACGCGGCGATACGCCTCCGTTCTCGATCGAGGAAGTCAAAGAATTAATGCTGAGTATTGGCTCTGCGGTGCAAGAAGCCGTTTTAGTTGAACGGTTTACGAATCGCTACTGGAGTTTAGAATTTCTGCGGCGTCATGCCGATGAAGTGTGGCAAGGCTTAATGCTGCGATGGCTGCGCGAACACGAAGGACTCGGACTTGTGCTGCTTGAAGATCTCGGTCTTGAGTTGCCGATGACGTTTAATCGATCGATTCGGCCGGGCGATCGCTTGCTGCTCAAAGTTAGTCGCGTGGATCCGCGCCAAGACGAAATCCGATTTCAGGAAGTCGCATCGCAGGAAGCACAGCAAGTTGCAGGTTGAATCTGCCGCCGTTAGCGTTTTCTCAATCCGAAAAGCCATGTTTCAAGCTAATGACAAAAAATTCAGCTTCAAGATGGCTAAATGCAATTACGTCTCCGTCTTGCAGCGATCGACGCTCTAAAACCGGGAGTCGATCGCCGCTTAAACTCGTTCCATTTCGACTTCCAACATCCATCAGATAGAATTCCCCGTTTAGGGTATGACCAATAATCGCATGACAGCGTGAAATAGCTGGATCTGAAATAGAAATTGAACTAGTGCGGTTACGACCGATCATCCAAGTTGAGGCGATTCGCGTAGTAAAACTTGCCCTTTTAGACTCCGCTTCGCCAAACTCAGCGCAACTCGTATGATCGTTGGTAACGAGATTAGTGGTGAGAAATGCCGTGCGTCCTGTGGTGACTGCTTGGATGTAGTAAGGCGTGTGCGATCGATGCGGCGCTTCTAGAATCGGTTGAATCAGCGTTGAAACTTTATCGATGTCGTGATCGCACTCGATTAGCAGCGATCGCGAAATCGCTGGATACTGTTTGAGAAATTGAATTGCTCGGTCTGCTTTAGCGGGTAGCTTTTCTCGATCGTCTGACCTTTGCGAATCTCGATCGCTTAGATTTAAGGCGGCAAAGCCTGAAGAATCGCCTGCATGACGGTGCGGCGGCAAATTAAGCATACTACTTACCCGAACAATTAACGAATCTGGGACGACGGGATAGTTCAGTCGTCAAATCCTTCACTTTTGACTCTCGATAGGCTTGCGGGTAAATGCCCTGAATTAAATGTGATTTATATTTTTTAGGAAGCTTTTACTTAGATATGTAAAATAAACTTCATTGTGAAATCAATGGCAATAGAATTATTTACTTCTTTGTAGAAGCTTTAAATGCCTGGTTCTCCTGAGAACCTTTATTAAAATCTTTTAGTCTTGACGCATTTATTTCAGTTTTATCCGTAGAACTCTCTTCGGAAATTACTAAGACTCGTAGTCGTAAAAAATTTCAAAGTCTACGTGTTTATCAAACCCTTCGAGATCGCACCGACAAACTCGATCGCGCCTAAGTCAGCAAATCCGATCGTTACCTGTACCCGATTTAAGGCAAAATATAGCAACGGATACGGATTTCCTCTGTAAGAGGAGGTCTTGGGTGAGAACCGCTTCTGATAGAATTTGGAAGGTTTTTAAGAACTAGAGCCAATGGGATCAACGCGGGTACGAATTGCAATCGACGCAATGGGTGGTGATAATGCCCCCGCAGAAATCGTCGCGGGGGCGTTGCGGGCACAAGAGGAGTTGGGTGTCGATGTTCTGCTAGTGGGCGATCCGCAGGAAGTGGAAGCCGCGCTAAAGCAGCACGTACAGTCGGCTTCACGCAGTTTTGCGGTACCGGAAAGAGTTGAGATTGTGCCTTCTGAGGGCACGATCGAAATGAACGAAGAGCCGCTAACCGGACTGCGCCGCAAGCCAAAAGCATCGATTAACGTCGCAATGGATTTGGTGAAAAAACAGCGAGCTGATGCGGTCGTCTCGGCAGGGCATTCAGGGGCAGCAATGGCGGCGGCGCTGCTGCGGTTAGGACGTCTGCCGGGAATCGATCGACCCGCGATCGGCGCTGTTTTGCCAACGATGATCGCAGGCAAACCCGTACTGATTCTCGATGTAGGCGCAAACGTGGATTGTCGGCCTAAGTTTTTAGAGCAGTTCGCGCTGATGGGCACGATTTATTCTCAGTACGTGCTGGGAAATGATGATCCAAAAGTCGGCTTGCTCAACATTGGTGAAGAACCGAACAAAGGCAACGAATTAGCGATTCAAACGCATCAATTGCTGATCGAAAACACGCTGATTCCGTTTGTCGGCAACGCAGAAGGGCGCGATGTGCTGACCGGGAATTTTGATGTGATTGTCTGCGATGGCTTTTCTGGAAACGTGCTGCTGAAGTTTGCTGAAGCTGTGGGAGAAGTGGCGCTGCAAATTCTGCGCGAAGAATTGCCGCGTGGCTTGCACGGAAAAGTCGGCGTTACAGTGCTGCGTCCAAACCTGAAGCGCATCAAGCAGCGCATGGATCACGCTGAGCACGGTGGTGGCTTGCTGCTCGGCGTAGCGGGCATTTGCATTATCAGTCATGGCAGTTCGCAGGCTCCAACGATTTTTAACGCCGCTCGACTTGCCAAAGACGCGATCGACAACCGAGTATTAGACCGGATTCGATCGAGCTACGAACAATCAGTCGCGAGTCGTCCCAGCGAGAGTTAAGCTAGGGTTTGGCGAAAACCCCTCATGATGGAGTAAGCGTTTTGGAACAGTCAGGGGTCGGAATTGCACTGACGGGGAGCGGTTCAGCCGCACCGGATGCAGTTTTAAGCAACGACCAGCTTAGTCAATTTGTGGAAACCTCCGACGAGTGGATCGCGACTCGAACGGGCATTCGGGAGCGGCGATTAAGTGCGCCAACAGGATCGCTCACGCAGCTTGCCGCCCAAGCCGCCCGAAGCGCGATCGCTCAAGCGGGCATCGAGCCAACGGATTTAGATTTGATTTTGCTGGCAACCTCTACCGCCGATGATTTATTTGGCTCTGCGTGTCAGGTGCAAGCCGAATTAGGCGCGTTTCAAGCAGTCGCGTTTGATATTACGGCGGCGTGTTCGGGGTTTGTGTTTGGCTTGGTAACAGCCGCGCAATATATTCGCACCGGAACTTATCAAAATGTGCTGCTAATCGGGGCGGATATTTTGTCGCGCTGGGTCGATTGGAACGATCGACGCACGTGTATTTTGTTTGGGGATGGCGCGGGGGCTGTAGTGATTCAGGCAAACGATCGCGATCGCTTGCTTGGGTTTGAACTGCGCAGCGATGGCACGCAAAACAAATGTCTGAATCTCGCTTACAAAGGGGACGTTAAGCCGTTGCTGGGTGAGCGTGCGGTTGCTCAAGGCGGCTTTGAATCGATCACGATGAACGGTCAGGAAGTTTATCGTTTTGCGGTGAGGCGCGTGCCAGAAATCATTGAAAAAGCGCTGTTTCGAGCGAATTTAAGCACCGAGGAAATTGATTGGCTTTTGCTGCACCAGGCTAATCAGCGCATTTTGGATGCGGTTGCCGATCGCTTAAAGGTTCCCGCTCACAAAGTCATCAGCAATTTGGCAAAATACGGCAATACTTCAGCCGCCTCGATTCCGTTAGCGCTAGATGAAGCCGTGCGCGACGGCAAAATTCAGGCGGGCGATACGATCGCGGCGTCTGGTTTTGGAGCCGGATTAACCTGGGGCGCAGCAATCTTCCAGTGGGGGCGTTGAGATGAGTAAAACGGTGTGGGTGTTTCCGGGACAGGGATCACAAGCGATCGGGATGGGGATAGATTTGCTCGAAATTCCCGAAGCGAAAATCAAATTTGAGCAAGCCGAGCAGATTTTAGGCTGGTCGATCGTCGAGATTTGCCAAAACGAAGACGATAAAGTATCGCAAACGCGCTATACACAGCCGTGTCTTTATGTGATCGAAACGATTTTGGCGGATTTGCTCAAGTCACGCGGACAGCACGCGGATTTTGTGGCGGGTCACAGTTTAGGCGAATATTCCGCGCTGTATGTGGCGGGCGTGTTTGGTTTTGAAGCGGGACTGCGCTTGATAGCGCGACGCGCCGAACTCATGGATGGCGCGTCGGATGGCCGAATGGCGGCGCTGTTGGGGTTCGATCGTGCCGCGTTAGAAGGCGCGATCGCTCAAACACCCGACGTTGTTCTAGCCAACGACAATAACGCCGGACAAGTGGTAATTTCTGGAACGCCCGACGCGGTAGAAGCGATTTTGAACCAAGTCAAATCAAAACGAGCGGTGCGTCTAAATGTAAGCGGTGCCTTTCACTCGCCGCTTATGGCGAATGCCGCCGCGCAGTTTCAAACCGTGCTCGATCCGGTTGAATTTCAAACCGCTCAAATTCCAGTTTTGTCAAACGTTGACCCCGCACCAAGCACGATCGCAGCCGAACTAAAAGATCGCCTCAGTCGTCAAATGACTGCATCAGTACGCTGGCGAGAAATTTCGCTCCTGCTTGCCGAATTAGGCGTCGATCGCGTTGTAGAAGTGGGCCCCGGTAAAGTGCTGACCGGGATTATCAAGCGCACCTGCCCGAATTTAACGTTAGAGAATATAGGCAGTGTTGCAGAACTCCCCTAAACGTGAACTGATATCTCGCGATCGTGAACCCGCGATTAGCTTGGTGCTTTATCACTTGTTTAAGTGGTCGATCGTGGCACCGATTTTACACGGTTATTTTCGGGGTCGAATTTACGGCACTCAAAACGTTCCAAACCGTGGACGGCTTTTAGTGGTGAGCAATCACGGCAGCGATTTTGATCCGCCGATTCTTTCTTGTGCGGTTGGGCGTCCTGTGGCGTACATGGCAAAAGAAGAACTGTTTCGCGTTCCCGTTCTCAAGCAAGCGATTCAAGCGTATGGGGCGTATCCGGTCAAGCGGGGAACGGGCGATCGAGCCGCGATAAAAGCAGCAATGGCATCGATTCAGGCAGGCTGGGCGACTGGCGTTTTTCTCGATGGCACGCGCACCGAAACCGGACGCATCGAAGATCCCAAGCTCGGTGCCGCCTGGATTGCCGCCAAAACTGATTCCCCGCTATTGCCCGTGAGCTTATGGGGCACGCATCAAATTTTCAAAAAAGGCGCGTTTCCGCGTCCGGTTCCGCTCACGATCCGGATCGGAGAGTTAATTTCGCCACCCGAATCGAGCGATCGAGCCGAACTCGAAGCTGTTACTCAACGCTGTGCAGCCGCAATCAACGCGCTTCACGACCAGGGACGCTAAATTCTGCAAAGCTGGCTTCGAGCTTGAGACAATTTCGCCCGTTCACCTGCAATTGATACTCTACGCGATCCATTAAGCGATTGAGAATCAGCCAGCCGTAGCCGTGTTCTTGCATTTCCTGAGGCGATGGTGCCAGATACGTCGAAAGATCGTATCCCTGCCCATAATCCCAAATTTCTAACGCAAAGGCACGATCGTGCAGTTCAAGCCGCAGCACCACGGGGAGTTCGGGTTGATTGCGATGCGCATGGCGCACGACGTTGGAGTATGCCTCAACCAGGGCTAACCGGACGCGATTCGATTGTCGCGCCCAATCGGCTTGTTGAGCCAGCTCAGTTTCTAAACTGCCTAAAAGCCATTTTTCTGCAACGCCGAGAAACCGGATGTCGCTGGGGATATGAAGCTCAGTTCTCATCGGTTACAGAACCTCCAGCGAAAGAATCGTCTGGTCATCTTCCTGAATTTGAGTGTGGGATTGAATTTGCGCAAGCAGTCGCTTTAAATCTAAGGATTCCCCGGCTTGGCGCAGCAGTTGCCATAGTCCGCTTTGGCGCAGCATCGCGGACGGCGGGTCGCACGGCGCCTGAATCGACGCGATCGGCACGGTGGCTTCGGTAATGCCGTCACTCGTCAGCAGCAGCACTTCTCCCGCGTTGAGATTCAGCGTTCCCGCGATCGCGCTCCAGTCTGGGAAAATTCCCAACGGAACGCCCCGCACTTTAAGATACGTTGGCTCTAGATTGTGCTCGATCACTTGCTGCGACCAGACGATCGGGTAAATATGCCCCGCGTTTGCATACACCAGTTGACCTGTTGCAGGCGTATAGCGAGCCAGTACCAGCGTAATAAAGCAGTTGGTACTCATCAAATCGTTGGAGAGAATTTGATTCAAATTTCGCATCACTTGATCCGGGTTCGGCGGGTCTTCTTGAGAAAGTTCGCGCCTGAGTACCGATATCGCGCTTGCCATAAACAGCGCTGCCGGAACGCCTTTTCCTGACACGTCGCCCACGGCTAACCACAAATCGCCTTGCGGATGATGATACACCTCAAAAAAATCACCCCCCACTTCCCGCGCCGGATAGCAGCACGCTTGAATGTTGAGTCGATCGACCGTTGGCAACGATTGTCGCAGTAGATTTGTTTGAATCTGACGCGCGACAGCTAATTCGGCTCGAATCTGTTCGGCTTGCTGCTGCGTGCGCTGATGCAGCTTAGCTTGAGAAATGGCTAAGGCTGCCTGTTCTGCAACGACTTCGATCAGTTGAACATCCTCATTCGACCAAATCTCTCGCTTGTCCGGGCGATGCATGGAAAGAATAGCAAGAAGATTTTGCTGACAAATTAAAGGAACGACCAGGTGAGGCGTTGTTCCTTTAATCTGCGTTTGTCGATTCTCTAGAGCCTGGCTTCGCCAATCGCGTAACATCGCTTGAACGAGTTCCGACTGTTGATCAGATTCACTTTTACAGCTCGATGAGCCGTAAACGGTGGGATTTGGCAGCAGTTGATCGCCGTCTACCGAATGCAAAATACAGCAGCTTGCCTCAAAAGTTTGTCCGAGGGTTTCCACGATCGTATCGAGCATATTCTGGTAATCCAACGATTCCCGAATCGCCGTTGTAATCGCATTAAACGAGGATTCGCGTCGCAGTGCTCGTCGTAAATCTGCGGTGCGCTGCTTGAGCACGCGGTAAGTATCGGCGGCTTGGGCAACGACGGTTTCGAGCTGCTGCGGCTTCCAGGGTTTGGTGATGTATTTGAAAACTTTTCCGGAGTTGATGGCTTCGACTAAATCTTCAACGTCGGTGTAGCCAGTCAGCACAATGCGAATTGTGTCTGGAAAACGATCGACCGTGCGGCTAAGAAAGTCGGTTCCCAGCATTTCGGGCATTCGCTGATCAGAAATAATAATGGCCATTTCGCCTTGTTCGTCTAAGACTTTGAGGGCGTCGATCGCGCTTTCTGAGCGAATCACGTCAAAGTCTCGTCGAAAAGTTCGATACAGCAGATCGAGGTTGTCCGGCTCATCGTCTACGATCAGCAGCTTGAGCCTAGATTGCGTTTCCCGCCCCATGCATTCCTCACTGATAGTTCAGCGCAGTTGAGAAGTCTTTATGAAACGTTCCCTTAGTATCCGCAAAACTAACTGCGAGGAATTACAGAGTTAGCTAAACCGCGTTAAGTTGTTCCAAGCGGTGATAATCGTTTGCAGCGATCGCGGTAAGCGGGCTTGCACGCTGTCGGCATAATGCACGGTTCCGACGGGGCTTGATAGCGTCACGCTGATAAAGTCAGCCGATCCGGGTGTGGCTGTGTAGTCTTGGCGATCGAATCGCTCAAATCCTTCTTGCGCCAAAATCGAGCGAAATTCTTGCAGTTGTGTGTCTGAAACTTGCCACGATCGCACAATCGTTTTGGTTCCGTCCGGATTAATCCGATAGTGTAAGACTCGTCCACTGGCTAACAGCATTGTTTCAGCCGTTTGTCCGGCAAAGCCGCCGCTTGCGGTTGATTGAAATAAAACCTGAGTGGCAGATGGCTGATCTTCAAACGGGCGTGAATTGTTTAACTTCGTTTGACGGGCAAGCTTAACGGTTGAGCCTGTCTGATTGCTGCGATAAATCCACTGCTTGGTTTTGCTTTGAACGCTGATTTGCCAACCCGGAACTAATGCTTGCGTGCAAAACTGACCCGGTTCAGGCAATCCTAAACAGCCATCGCTCCAGGTACGCGGCTCAGCTTGAACGACTCTAAGCGAACTCAGCGGAATTCTCGATCGCCGCGCAACGTCTTGTAAAACGGCGTCAGCAACTTTTTTAGGAAGCGGGACGGCGCGATCGTCGGGTCGTTCTTGTCCAACAGGTGAAGCGGAAGCGGTATGAAGCAACGGAACGCCTGTCATCAGGGATAACGTGCTGATCAAAACGATCGCAGAGAAAAGTTTGACTGAGGATTTTAAACGCATGGCAATCGATCCGCTTGAGATAGAAAATACGACGCGCAAGATATATTGCGAGTTTCCGACTTTATGGTAGACGCATCGGGGCAAATTGAAGCGTTTAGCCACCAATTCCTAAGCGTCCTGCCAAACTCGGCGTTAACGGCAATAAAATCGTGACCATCAGAAACAAAGCGAGCAAGCACAAGGCGGCTCGTGCATCATCGGGTTCTGTTAATTCGTTTAGGTTTGGGCGCTCTAGATTGCGCTGTAGAACGGCAATCACGATCGCCCAATACAACGCGAGTGCATTTACGAGTGAAGCTAGACCTAAAACGACGATCGTTGCGATCGTTAATCGGCTTGCCGTTCTACGTCCGTAAATCGCCTGCACAATTCTGCCACCGTCAAGCTGTCCGGCAGGCATAAGATTAATCGCCGTTACGATTAAGCCAATCCAACCGATCACCACAAGCGGGTGAACATCGACGATCGGCTGCTGCACCGCACTTCCTAAAACGACCCGCGCTAAGGTTCCCACTAAAATCGAGCCTTCAAAAAACTGGCTTGGAACTTGAAACGGGCTGCCTTGCCGCGACAAAAGCAGTCCTGCAATCAGCATGCCAAACGCAACAACCCCGCCTGCTGCTGGGCCTGCAAAAGCAATGTCAAACAAAGCGGTTCGATTTGGTAGAAGCGAGGCAAAGCGAGTAATAGCACCAAACGAGCCAATTTGCCAAGTGGGAATAAAAAACGGCAGCGTTAATCGAACTTGATACCGACGAGCGATCGTCCAGTGCCCGATTTCATGCGCGATTAGCACTGCTAAAATTCCTAAGCTAAGCGGCAATACTTCTCTTAATCGCTGCGGTGCATTAAAGAAGTCAAAACCGCGTAGAATGCCGCCTGTTTCTAGGCTTGCGGCGATCGTTGCCAAAAACAGCACAATCGACAAAAGCGTTTGCGATACGGTGAGTGGCTTTGGATCGTTTTTGCTAGGAAGCACCACGACAACGGGTTTAGCGTCTTGACTTTCGATCAGGAACAACCGATAGCGATCGTCAAGCTGCGTTTTCAAACTTTCAGACAGCTTTGCAAAGGTTGGTTCAGGTTCGCCGCGCAAATTTCCTTTGAAAACCACACCGTCTTGATACGGAATCGTTTCCGTTAAGAAAAATGTGTCGATGCCAAAAATTCCTTTGATTTTTTGCAAATCCTCATCGGGAATCGGCACGACTTCTGGAAGTCGAGAATTTGGATAGATTCGCTCGCTCGGCGGTGCGGTTGAATCGATCGCGCTGTTTTCGATTCTTGCGATTTCTTCGTTGCGCTGAGCGCTCAGTGCTGCTGCCCGCTTCGACAATAATTCTTGTCCTTCTTTGCGAAGTTGGCGGCCAATCCAAATATAAATCCCGGTTGATCCGACAAACAGCAGCAGCATTCCTGCAAGATTCAGGTAGATGCCTGCTGCAAACAATGCAAAAAATAACAGCCACGGAGCCATCAAGACCACCGACTGAAACCAGGCTAGAATGCCAATTCTGCCAAAGGGACGGGCGCGGTTAAACCCCCATCCCAAGACGCCTAAAGCAACCAAGACTGTTAGTGCAGTAATCATGCCACCTCGCTTTCGCTGTGCGTTCACACAGCCCACGGTACAAGATCTACTGTATATCGATTCTGCTGGAGTTCTAAGCAGAGTTCAATTTAGCGGCGGTTCATTTTGTCTAACGTATTGCGGTAGCCTTCAGCGTTGCCCGACTGCAAATAAAGATCCGCCGCTCGTTGTAAATCGGTTTGAGCCGAGGCGCGATCGCCTGATCGCTTCAGCAAAATTCCCCGATAGTAAAACGCATTGGCTCGATTCGGATCAAGGCGAATCGTTTGGCTAAAGTCGTCGATCGCACCCCCCAAATCCCCGACCGTCATTCGCGCTTTACCGCGATTTTCGTACATCTGCGGATCAGTGCTGTTTAGATTCACCGCTTCGGTGTAGTCCTGAGTTGCCCCGGATTGATCGCCGATTTGCGATCGCACTGTTGCACGACTCGCATAAGCGGCTGCAAAATTCGGCTGAATCTGCGCTGCTTGAGAGTAATCCGCGATCGCGCCTTGTTTGTCGCCGCTTGCCGCTCGCACATCGCCGCGACTTTTAAGCGCTTCTGCGAAATCGGGTTTGAGTCGTAGAGCTTGATTGTAATCGTCGATCGCGCCTTCAGCATCGTTAAGCGCCGCTCGCACCAGGCCGCGTTGATAAAATGCGCTGGCTTGATTTGGATTGAGTTTGAGAATCGCGGTTAAATCCGCTTGGGCGGCTTCGAGATTACCGAGTTTTGAGTGAGCTTGAGCGCGGTTTTGCAGCGCATCCGCAAAGTTTGGCTTTAGCCGAAGCGCTGCGGTAAAGTCGTCGATCGCCGCTTCAAATTCACCCAAGTCATGCTGAATCGTTCCACGCACGATTAACGCTTCCGGGTTGTTAGCTTGGCGTTTGAGCGCTTCATTGAGATCTTGCAGTGCGCCAGTGTGATCGCCTTTTTTGAATCGTGCAAATCCTCGGTTGACTAATGCAGGCGTGTAGGTTGGCTGCGATCGCACTGCTTGATCAAAATCCGCGATCGCCGCATCAAAATTACTTTTCTGAACCGAAATATAGCCGCGATTCACACGAGCCGCCACAAGATCCGGATTTAGCTCGATCGCTTTGTTAAAGTCTGCGATCGCCGCTTCGACGTCGCCTACGCTGTAGCGCACACTGCCTCGATGCGCGTAAACGTTGGCATCGATCGGATTGAGCCGCTCGGCGATGTTCAAATCTTGCAAAGCACCTTGAACATCGCCAAGTTTGTGTCGTGCGACCCCTCGACTCGTATAAGGACTGCTCCAGCTTGGATTGAGTTGAATCGCTTGATTGTAGGATTCAACGGCAGCGCGATAATTTGCTTGTTGTGCTCGATCTTCTCCCGCCTTGAAGAATTTCTGAGCCTCTTCGATTTTAGACGCTTCGACAGACAAGCTTGCATCGGGTTTCTTTTCTTCAGCAAAAGCACCTGACGACGACATCCCAATCAAACCGATCGTCGCCAGCGCAACAGTCAACGAAATACAACGAATAAAGCTCATAACTTGAAACCCGATTCCTGTGGGTCGCAGCAAGGTTTTTCTAAACCCAGCGTTCCCTTAACCGGATTTCAAATTGCACACGAATCACGTCGGAACGAGTTCACCCGGACGCAGTTTCGCCCATTTTCCGGCTTCTTGTTTGAAGCTCAGACAGCCGACTACATCCCATTCCATCTCGATATAGGAACTACGATCGCGGATATTAACGTTGATCGTGGGTTCAGTTGCCTCGAACGTCGGATTCTCCGTTAAATGCGGCTGTTCGTGCTGCGTTTCTACCGCGTGGTAAGTCGTGCAGCGATCGACATAGTGACAATTCACGCAAATACACATCGTTTCAAGTTCCCCTGCATCACAATAGAAATGAGGACAATAGTGGCGCAATCAAGCCTGCTTTTTCTGTTACTCTAGCTCAGGCAAACTCATTCGTCTGCTTTCGCCAGGTTGATTTTTATTGCGCCCTTGCAGCAGACCCTACAACGACACAGCATTAGGTTAGTTAAAGTTGAATTTACGGTTAGAGTATTACCAAAACGTGGTATCAGTTTCGTCGGCGCTGTCACCCGAAACGTGGCCTTTTAGTTTGAAATGGCTGCCAAGTTCTGCTTGCTTGGTGGGCGGAACCGTGCGCGATGCGCTGCTCGATCGCCATTCGGAGTATTTAGATTTAGATTTTGTCTTGCCCGAAGGCGCTGTTCAAACCGCTCAAACGATCGCTCGTCATTATCGAGCCGGGTTTGTCGTCCTTGATGCCGAACGGCAAATTGCGCGAGTCGTTTTTGAGCAAGGCACAGCAGATTTTGCGCAACAGGTAGGATCAACGCTCGATGCCGATTTGCGACGACGAGATTTCACCGTGAATGCGATCGCGTACAATCCGCACACGCAGCAGCTTCTCGATCCGCTTCGCGGCTACGACGATTTGCAGCAAAAACGCCTGCGCATGGTATCGGCGGAAAATCTGCAAGAAGACCCGCTTCGATTGCTGCGGGCGTATCGTCAATCGGCGCAATTGGGATTTTCGATCGAGCCTCAAACCCAGCAAACCATCCGTCAACTTGCTCCTCAACTGCGCAAAATTGCGGCGGAGCGGGTTCAATCGGAACTGAATTACCTGTTAGGAGCAGCACGCGGAACCGCTTGGCTAAAAGCGGCGTGGGAAGATGGCTTGCTGCAAGACTGGCTGCCAAGCGTCACGCTCGATCGCGTTGATCGCGTCGTTCAGCTCGATCGCGTGACGGCTCGCATTCAAGAAACCTGGACAGAATTCTGGGCAGAACTAAATCGCAGCGTGCGCGGAACGGCTCAAACGGTCGACGTCAAAACATCCGGATCAATGCGAACTTGGGTGACGATCGCGAAACTCGCAACGCTGCTGCCGATCGAGCCGCAACCCGCCGAGGCGCAACTATGGCGGCTCAAGTATAGTCGGGCTGAAATTCAAGCGGTGCTCACGGTTGTAAAAACATTTCCGCAGATCCAGCAAGACTCAATCAGCGCTTGGACAGCCGCCGATCAGTACTTTTTCTTTCAGAAAGTTGGAGCGGTGTTTAGCGCGATCGCGCTTTTGGCGATGGCTGAAGGGTCACAAAACATTTCGCCGTTGGTGAGTCGCTTTCTTGATCCAAGTGATCCGATCGCGCATCCCGCCCCGATTCTCACCGGGCAAGATTTGATGTTTGCATTGCAGCTCCCCGCAGGTCCTCGGATTGGACGCTTACTAGCTGCGTTGCAGCTTGCGCGAGCCGAAGGAAAAATCGCCACGCGCCAAGATGCACTCGATTATGCTCGTGCGCTGCTGGCGGTTGAGCGATCGATTGAACCTTAGTAAACCCGAGTCAATCCAATCTTAAAGATTAAATCAAACGCAAAGACTGGATTTAATCTCTAAAGATGAAGTATGATTGTCAATTGCGTCTGTTGCAGACAAGGTTGTTTCAAAAGGGGTAAACATGGCTAAACGCCGCAACCAGAAAAAAGAAAAGGCTCTCCGTAACCAAGCTTATGCGCGAAAATTCCGAAAGCGCACGGGAAATAGTCGTTTTGGTGGAAGAAGACGTTTCGATGGCAATCGGAGCGATGAGAACGAGGGCGATCAAGAAGGTGCAGGTCGGGTCTCTGAAGGCGCTGCTGATGTGTAGTCGTGGATGTTTAGAGTTTCTCTAAATTTCTCTTCAGCTTCCAAACATCGCAGCTTAATCGATGATTGATAAAAGTCCTCAGACCTAGCGGTTTGGGGACTTTTGATAATGCACTGTTGAGCTTAAGCTATGGTTTTATTTTGCTATTGATTGCAACGAAATCTCAAGTTGGCATCAAGACGATTGCAGCAACTGTTTGAGTTCCTCTTCCCGGTGTTGAAGTCGTTCGGCTAACACATTCACAATAAATCGGTGGATATTCGACGCCAGCAACGGATCAGTCGCTTCGATTTGCTCAAACGATTCTGTTGGCAAAAAGTAAACTGTACTCGGTTTATCGGCAATCACCGACGCCATACGCACGGTTTGACGATACAAGCCCATTTCCCCGATCGTATTTCCGACCGTGTACGTCCGGATTCGCTTTGTTTGCCCCTCTTCCAACTCCAGCACCACGCTCACCTGACCCGACCCAACAAAATAAAGCCCGTCAAACAAATCGCCCTGTCGGAACAAATATTCACCCTCACCCAAGTTGCGAATTTTTAAACACGACATCAAGCGATCGACTTGTTTTGGATCTGAAAAACCTTTTCGTAACAGCTCAGGCAGCGAGAGCGATCCAAATTCACCCACGTTACTTTCTTGCAGAATCTGCTGTTCGCACCATTCAAGGCCGCGATCCAAATCATCAAAAACATGCGTGTACGGATCGTTCACTTCAAGACATCCGCCTTGCTTGAGTCGCTGATTCGCTTCGGTTGATAAATGAGTAAACAACACATGAATCTGTTTCTGGCTGGCAATTTGTTGCAGCCGCGCAAAACTCAGCACAGCAGACGCATCCAATCCACTCACTAATCGAAAATCTAAAATCACAAATCGCACTGGAACGAGGGTTGCGTGATTGATGCGATCGCGAATCTGATTGAGCAATTTGTTAGCAGTTCCAAAGAAAATCAATCCTTGCAGTTCGAGAATGTAAGTTTGATCGCCTTGAGCGTCTAGATAATCGATTTCTTCAGACGTTCTCAACACGTTGCTGTGATAGTAAGCGCCCGATCCGACTCGCTTTGTGACGGCTAAGCGGCCGTAATTAATCACAAACAGCACGATCGCGCTAAGCAATCCTACGCCAATCCCTTGCAGGTAGCCGAGCGTTGCTGTGACGACGACAATCAACACGATAATGAAATAATCCGATCGCGAGAATCGAAACCACGCTCGATACAGCCATTCATAAAAGAATTCGATTCCCAACAGAAACGGAATGCCCAACAGCACAAATTTCGGCACAAACGACAATAGCGCAGCGCCTCCCAAGAGCATCGCTAAACAAATCGCCGCAACCGTCCAGCCAACAATGCGACGAGTCCCGCCTAAACGACGCGAAAGCGTATTTTCTCCGGTGCTGGCAAATCCGCCGATTCCGCCGCCTAACCCCGATGCGATCGTGGCGGTGCCATAAACCTTTAGCTCGTGATTGAGATCTAAATCTCGCGCGGCGACGAGTTCAATACCGTTGGCGTTCAGCAAAAGTGCCATCGAGTCGATCAGCCACAACGCAGCCAGCGTCGGAATCTGTTGAATGACAATCTCCCAGTTGGCATGAGCGATCGCAGGAAGCGTTGTTGGTTGCAGTAAGCTCCCGGGTGGAATCCGTGCCAGCAATAATCCTTGCGCTTCTGCTTGATCGATCGACGTTCCGGTAACGGCAAGCCCGATATAAAAGAGCGCGATCGCACTGGCAATAATGCCTGGAATCGTTAATGAATGCTCGATTCGCTCTGGCAAAACAAACATCGCGATCGCAAAAATCAACGCGGGCACCCATTGCAGCAAGACGGTTGGAGCAAACAAAGCAGAAAGCGTAAAGTGATGAAAATCAAGCCCGCTAATCGAGTGAAACGCGCCCTGAATCAGCAATGCTCCGGTTCCAGCTAGAAATCCGCCCACAACTGGGTAGGGAATAAATCGCACAAAGCCACCGAGCTTAAACTGTCCCAACGCCAAAAAAATAGCACCGCTTACCAGCGTATTAAGAACAATCGTAGCGGCGACCGTGTATAGCTTGTCATCGAGTGAGGCGTTAGGCATGGCGTCGGTGATTTGCCGTGCGACCAGAGACAAAATTGGAATCGAGGGTTCTGAAACCGTTGTCACAACCGCAGCATAAGAGCTTAAGCCCGTCCCGATCGCGCTTACCATCGTAGCGCTAAACAGCATCAGCCCGATTCCGATCGGTAGCGCAGGCGAAAGTGCTCCAGTAAAAATCACCGAGGCGAACGAAACCACCGTGATTACTGCTAGGATTCCCATTGTTCCGCCTGCAATCAGGTTAAGTGCAAGCGGATTTGCAGCCGATTTAGAATGCTTGATTGCAGTCACGTTTTATTTACAGAATTAATATAGTTGCCGATGATTTTTGCAGGTTTTTCAGAATGCCTCAAATCTCTAAAGTCAGAGATTTGGTCAGCGAATATTTTTTGGAAAAAAGAACAGGTAGGCAACAATCCCAAAAGCGTGTTAACACAGTCCCTAGATCTCAAAAATTGATCGAATCTGCTTGCGAATCTGGTCGAACGGCGTTTCTTCTTTTTCTGCACCCGTAACCGAAATTCCTAAACTTTTTAACGCTTCTTGCCGTTGAGACAACGCCTCTGCAATTTGATCTGCCAGTTCGTGATGACGGCTGAGTAAGCTTTGCAAATTTTCTCGATCGACCACAAACAAAATGCTGTCTTCAACGGTTCTCAGCGTTGCGCTTCGAGGCGTTCCCATGAGCAGCGACATTTCGCCGATAAACTCGCCCGCTCGACGAATCGCCACTTGCTGATCGATCGATTCAACCACCACTTCAACCGCACCCGACAAAATAATGTAAAACGCATCGCCCGGATCGTTTTCTCGCGCAATGATTTCACCGGACGGCACTTTTTTGCGGTAGCCTTTTTCAATCACCTGCCGCAGTTCGTTATCCGAGCAGTGCTGAAAGTAGCTAACTTTTTTAAGCAAATCGCGCAGCAGCCAGCCGCTTATCGGCTTTTCCGGCGAAGCGAGCGGCAAAGCTGAACCATTCAGCGATGCGGTGGGCTGCAATAGCTTGATCAAGGTCGGCAAATCTTCGAGCACGACATTGACCGGAGCCGATTTTGTTACTACGCCACGATCGCGAAACTCAGCTTCGATCAAAAATTGCAGCGCACTTTTAATCGAATCCATTTCGATCGGGTGCTGAATCCACACGAGTAGTTCAAACTTTAAAGTCGAATCGTCGGTTCCTTTAAAGTACACCTCCGGAGACGGCGACGTTAAAACTCGCGATTCTTGCCGCGCCGCCGCCAGCAATGCTTCCATTACGGTGAGCGAATCGCTGCCTTCAACCACGGTAATCGCAACGACAATACGACATTTAAGGTCGCGATAGCTCCAGTTCACCACGCTGTTATCTAAAAAGCGACTGTTGGGCACAATCACAAATACACCGTTAATCGTGCGGATTGTGGTCGTGCGAATCGAAATTTTTTCAACGGTTCCCGCTAAACTATCCACTTCAACATAATCACCTACTTTAATCGGTTGCTCAAACAGCAACGTAACACCGCTAATAAAATTGCTGGTTAGATTTTGCAATCCAATTCCAAATCCAATTCCCAACGCGCCTGCGAATACGGCCAGTGAACTAAAATTAATGCCACTTGTTTCAACAACAACAAAAAACCCAATAATCGTGACAATGTAACCCGCGATCGCGCTGAGTGATTCTCGCGTTCCCACATCGATCCCAAATCCGGGTAGGACACGCTGTCTCAGAATGCGCTTCACCAAATTGGACACAATTAAAACGACGATCGCTTGAATCGCAATTTCCGCGACCGTTCCAACGGAAAACAGTTTTCCGCCAAAGCTAAACAAATGAATGGCAAGAATGCTGGACACCCGTTCGATGATTGGATCGATCGTCCAGTCAGATATGTCCGGGACTTGCATTGTTGGCAACGGCTAACGGTATAGCGAAACCCTACAGTGTTCTGGGTTACAAAAGTTTGTATCTAAAGAAGGATTTTAATCAGCAGCGCGTGACTGGCGTGCGATCGCTGCGGTACGCTAATTAAAGCTTGTTTCAGTACGAGTTGCAGCGTATAACCTTACAGTGACTAGTATCGGGCATTCTAAACAAAGCGAGAATCGATTGTTCTTGAACATGATCGCGGGCGGGACAATGGGACTCCTGACCGTGATTAGCAGCGCTTCGTTTAGTACGGTCATTTTCTCAGGGGATTTGTCCCCGTCATTACCGTTTGGAATCGGATTGCTATTGTTTAGCTCGGCAGCGATTAGTACGATCGTCGCTTCATCGAGTGCTTACCCTAGCGTTGTTGCAACCGTTTCTGATACCACAATTCCAGTATTAGGATTAGTGGCGCGTCAGGTTGTTCAACTGATGCCAAATGCGACGGATCAAGAAAAGTTTCTCACCGTTGCAGCAACGATTTTATTTAACTCGATCGCCGTTGGAACGATTTTGATGGCGTTGGGACAGTTTAAGCTCGGCGGATTGATTCGCTTTATTCCTTATCCGGTTGTGGGTGGATTTTTGGCGGGTACAGGTGTGCTGCTGATTCAAGGCGCTTACAATTCGCTGAACAACGTCAATTATGATCAGTTGACGCTATCGGTCTTTTTGCAATCGAGCGTTTTTTTTCAGTGGTTTCCTGCGGTGCTGTTTGCCGTTGCGATGTTCGTTTTGCCTAAATTCATCGATCATTTTCTACTGCTTCCCGGCATTATTGCAGGCGCGATCGCGATCTTTTACCTCGGACTTGCGCTGAGCGGAACGTCGATCGACTCCGCCAACACACAAGGATTACTGCTCGGCACAATGCCGCCTGGGGAACTGTTTCGCTTCAACACTATTCCTGCGATTCAATCGGCTAACTGGGGGGTTGTGTTTCAGCAAATTCCGAGTCTTGCCGCGCTGTGGCTGATTGAATCGATCGCGCTCTTGCTCAACGCCAACGGCATCGAACTGCTGGCAGGACGCGATTTTGATTTGAATCGAGAACTCAAAATCGCGGGAGCAGCGTCGATCGTGTCCGGGGTTGGCGGCGGCATTAGCGGCTTTTCGAGCGTGGGAGAAACAACGCTGGCAAAACATTTAGGCGGAAACGGTCGATTAGTCGGCTGGATGATTGCGGCGATTTGCTTAGCGATGTCGCTCGGGAGCGCAACAATCTTGTCATATTTTCCGAAATTTATCTTAGTCGGCATTCCTCTGCTGCTTGGCGTTGAGTTTTTCTACGATTGGCTTTACCGCGCTTGGTTTAAGTTTTCGCGATCGGACTACTGCATTATTTTGCTGATCGTATTGGTTACCGCAACCGTTGGCTATCTGCAAGGCATCGGCGTGGGATTGCTCAGCGCGATCGTGCTGTTTGTAATCAATTACAGTCAGCTTGCGGTGACAAAGCGCGTTAGCTCTGGTGCGTATTATCACAGCAACGTGTTGAGAACGCCGGAAGAAATCGCCATTCTAGAAGCAGAAGGCGAACAAATCTACGTTTTAGAGCTACAAGGCGTGATTTTCTTTGGAACCGCAAACAAACTGCTCAACCAAATCCGCGACATTATTAGCTGCACCGAAGCCCAACGCATCAGCGATAAAACGGTTGATCCGGTGCGATTTGTGATTTTAGATTTTAGATTAGTCAATGGATTGGATGCATCAGCCGTTTTAAGCTTTGCCAAACTCAAGCAGCTCGCCGCACAAGAACACGTTCATTTGCTGTTTACGAATTTGTCAGACAGTGCCGCCCAGCGTTTAGAACAAGGCGACTGTCTCGATGAAGCCGATTTGTGTCATCGATTTGTGGACGTCGATCGCGCTTTAGAATGGTGCGAACAGCAAATTTTGCAGGCGCATCATTTAGAACAGCTTGAATTTGCCCTGCCGGATAAAGCGCTGCGCCGATCGCTGAAAGCGGCTTTTTTCGATCCCGCCCAAGTCGATCGATTAATGTCGTATCTCGAAATTTGCCCGCTTGCTGAAAACGAATATTTGTTTTGTCAAGGCGATCCGTTCAATGGGCTTTATTTTGTCGGATCAGGTCAAGTGAGCGTGGTGCTAGAACTCGGTAATGGACAAACAAAGCGGATTCGGACGTATACGATCGGGAATACGATCGGGGAAATGGGGTTATATCGTCAGACTGTGCGCATGGCGTCGGTGATTGCCGATAAGCCGAGTACTGTCTATTTCCTATCGTCTGAGGCATTTCAGCAAATCGAAACGACTGATCCACTTCTTGCGTCGAACATTCATCGATTTATCGTTAATCTATTAGCTGAACGACTGGATCATCGTGAACAAGAATTAAAAAATCTTTTGCAATCGTCGTAGATGAGCGGTAACAAAGCGCTGCAAAATATTTCATTAACCTGAGTCTCCAACGAAGGTAAAACTTTGGGAAGGGTGAAACAAACTGTTTCTGAGGAGTTCGGGTTAATCCATAAACGCGAGCGCGACTGCTATTAGCTGCGCACATTGCCCGTGGCTACGCGGCTACACAGACCAAACCACGGGTTAAGAGCAATGGTCAAGACCAGTCCCCGAAGGGGGACTTCGTTTGTGTAGCCGCGACTTGAGTCGCTAGGCTTCTGAGGCAATGAACCCGATCGCGTTAGTGAATACTACCTGTCACTAATCAGGGCGTATGCTGCTCTAATTTGTTCAAGCGGAGCACTCTGTTAGTACTCAGTCGGTAAACAAGGTTAGATTGATCGTGGGGTTTGGGTTTCAACTGCGCTCAACCCACGAAGGTAAACGTCTTGAGCGTTGAGCGCAGTTAAACGCGGCGGTCAATCATGTCCATCGACTTATTTCCAGTTCTGCCAATTCGTATTCAAAATCGAGGTTCCTGGAAACGCAGTCGGATTGCCGTTGGCATTCAATCGCTGCTGTAGCTTCTCTAAATTCGGATTCGATCTAGGTAAGTTCTCCACAAGCTGAAACGGCATCACGCCTGTTTCTAGTGAAAACGCCGCCGTTGTTCCTGCCGCCGCGCCCGCCGACCATTCGATCGAATGCACGCGATACGCCGACGCACTAATATGGCTCATGGCCATGCTTTTCCCGCTCACAATCAAATTATCGATTTTTGGCGGGATCATTGCTCTTAACGGAATCTGAAACGGAAACGTATCTCCCGCTCCTTGCCGCTCTCCGGGACGTTCTTGATTTCCCGGTTTTTCCGGTGGCGATTCGACCATGCACGGATGGAAATCAAGCGCATAATGACCGATGCCCACGCTATCTGGATAAATGTGCGATCGACCCCGCGTTTTCACATCTTGCGGATTAACCTGGCCGCGAATTACCGGGATTGTGTTTAATCCGGCGATCGAGGTGGCTAAATTGCGGTAGGTTTCCGGCGTGAGATTTTCGGTGTAGTAGCGATCGCTAAAATTTTTGCGCGTGACCGTGACTTCATCCATGATAAATCCGTTCGGATAGCCGTAAGACGCCCGCCCGATTAATCGTCGCGATTCTCGAATATACGGATACTTTGATAAACCATGCACCGTTCCCATCGGAGAATCAAGTCCACTTAGGTAGCGCAAATTTGGAAACGGTTTTTTAGTTGAAAGTTTTGCATCGGTTGTGCCGGAATGAAACCAATGAAAAAAGCCGATCGCTTGTTCTTCTCCGCCGCGCAGTCCGCTCACACGAAAGCCGCCTTGCCAACCGCCCGGATCAAGCTGTCCTGCCGCTTGAAGCTGAGCACGAGACAGCAAATAATTATCTTCTGAAGTTCCCGGTGCGTAATCGTTGCCCCAGTTCCAGTTCTGCATCGAAATATCGCCAGGATTCACGGTTCTGCTGCCTGCACCAGGCTTAACGCTCTGGACGCGGCGATACGTAAATACGAGTTCTGGCGTGTCGGCATAACGCTGATCGTTAAAGCTGTAGGACTGAGCGTAACGCGAGTAGAAATCTGGCGGCGTTACGGGTTGGGGTGTTGCGGTCGCCTGCATTGCAAACGTATACGTGTAGGCTTGCGGACAGTACGGATCATCGGTTTGACCAGAAGAAGACGGATTGCGAAACGATCGAGCATCTACGCCTAAATGATACGGCAAATCTGCCATTGCCAGCAATTCTCCGGTTTCTGTTGCTTCGATCACGTACCATTTTCCCGACGGCGGCGGTACAAATCGAATAATTTTCTTTCTAAATAGCGATGAATTTTGCTCGGTGTAGCTATCTGCGATCGTTTGCGATAATGGATAAGTATTTAAGGGCGGTGCTCCCGGTGCTGGACTATGTTGAATGGCACGAAGCGATCGAATTTGAGCGCCATTAATCTCGATTGATTTTGCAACGGTATTTGGGAAAAATTTGAGTTTTCCCTTTCCTTGCTTTTCGGCTTCTCGTAGCATTACTTGAAGCAATTCATGTCCTTCTTTGGGTAGAAAGCAGACTAAACTTACCCAACAGCTCCCCGGATTTTTATTATCGTTTTGCGCTAAAATTCGCTGCCGAAAATCAACGTAGCCTTTGGGAAAATAAAGCTGCGATCGCTGCGTCGGTTTTTCGTCGAGCGCCGAAGTTCCCTGCGACGAAACCTGCCCGCCGATCCAGTCGGTAATTTCGGTCATGCAAACGGTGCGTCCGGCTTTGAGCGCTTCGTAGCTGGCAGCAACTCCCGCCGTTCCACCGCCGACAACTAAAATATCGCAGTTCACGTCTTCGATCGGTTCAGAAGGCGCGGTTTGAGCTTGAACTGCGATCGATCCGACACAAACTAACCCAAACGCTGCCGCTAAACTCGAAGCTAATTTAATCATGACCGATTTCAACCTGGACTTTTACAAGCGAGTCATTCTAACAATCATCAAGATTGCTGCAAAAAGAGAGTGAAAATCGTAAATAAATGTTCCTAATCGAACGAAATATAGTCATTTCACTGAATGGAACCAAGCAATCCAATTATCTTGTGTACGTTCTTTTCATCAAACTGCAACACAGTGTAGTAACTTTATCTTCTGGATGCAACTTATACACCGTTATCAGCAAAAACCGATTTGATGAAGCGACAGGTACAAAATGCGATCTGCTGGGTAAGAAATCCCGTTGCGACCGTTGCTGGAATTACATTTATCCTGCTAAACGGGCTTCCCGCAGTTTCTCAACCGACTGTTAATGTCCGTGTCGATCGATTTTTGTTGATTCGACGGCTTGATGGACGTGTGAATTATGTTCGTGGCAATACGGTGCGACCCGCGAAGATCGGCGATCGTTTAGATACGATCGGCGATGGCATCGATACCGAAAAAGCGTCGTCTGCGACGTTGGTTGTGGATACAGGCATTGGATTTCTTGAAGTGCTCGAACAAACGCAACTGCGAATTCTGCGCTTAGAATTTGCACCGGATAATGGACGCATTACGCACGTTAACGTTTTACGCGGACAAGTGCGACTGCGGCTGCGTGCGTTTACAAATCCTGGCTCTGAGTTTGAAATTCATACGCCTGCCGGATTAAGCGGCGTGCGCGGAACAGAGTTTGGCGTCAGCATTCAGCCCAACGGCAAAACTGGCGTTGCAACCTTGAGTGGAGCGGTGTCAACATCGGCGCAAAATCGAGCGATCAGCGTTGGGGCAGGCTTTCAAAACTTTACGATTCCTGGCGAAGCGCCAACAACCCCAGTACCGTTAAGAAACGATGCCAGCTTAAGCGTGCGTCTAGAAAAAATCATTGATCGCGGCGTTCGCAAAGTTCGATTGGTTGGACAGGTTGATCCGGTCAATGCGATTACGATCGATGGGCAAGCACAATCAACCGATCGCTTTGGTCGCTTTAGCGCTTTATATTTGGCGGCATCGCGTTTGAGCATTCGTGTTGTGGTGATCACTCCGTTAGGAAAATCAGAAGCCTATGAAGTGGCGCTTCGCTGAAATTGGATGGCGCTTGTTGCCGGGGGGAATTGCCACGATCGTTGCAGCAACGGTGCTCAGGTTTGGCGGATTACAGCCGTTTGAGTCTGTAGCGGGTGATGCTATTTTTCGAGTGCGCGGAGATACACGCTGGGACGATCGCTTGGTCTTAGTGAAGATCGATGATCCGAGTCTAAAAGCGTTAGGGCGATTTCCCTGGTCGCGACAGCGATATGCTCAGTTGATCGATCGATTATCTCAAGCCAATGCCAGTGTGATTGCGATCGATCTGGTGTTTTCAGAATCGAGTCTTGATGATGCTGCGTTTGCCGATGCCATGCATCGATCGAATCGGGTTGTTTTAGCGCAGGCAGAAGATCTAAACGGCGATCCGCTTCCACCTGTGCCTGATTTAAAGTCGTCTGCGATCGGGGTGGGGCATATTCGCACCGTTGCAGATTCAGATAGTATTGTGCGTCGCATTGAGCCAAAAAATAATGGCGCAGTTGCGTTTGGAATTGCTACTGTGCAGGCGTATTCGCTGACTCGTGAAGTGATTAAGCTCCCGGATTTGAATCATCCGATTTGGCTTAATTGGGCGGGGCGCGTGCAGAATTTGCAGCAGTATTCGTTTGCAGATGTGCTTGCGGGTAAAGTAAATGATTCAGCGTTTCGCAACAAAATTGTTTTAGTGGGCGTGACGGCATCTGCCACTGATGCGGCTCCGACGCCGTTCGATCGCAATCCTCCGGCGCACGGGGTGGATCTCCAAGCGACCTTGATTCACAATTTGTTGCAGCAAAATTCGCTGATTGTGATTCAACACGGTTGGTTTACCGTGTTGATTTTCGCTTTTTGCGGCGTTGGTTTAAGCGTTTTCTTAAGCGTTTGGCGAACCAATACTCAGATTGCGATCGCGCTAAGTTTATGTTTGATTTGGATTGCCTTGTGTTTGGCGTTTCTTAGCGCGAATCGACTGCTTCCGATTTTGTTACCGCTCAAGCTGATTATCATGACCACAAGCGCAACGGTGTTAATCGAACGTTCTAGAATGAATATCTCGCTACAACAGCAAGTTGATCAACTATGGCAACAGTATCAATCTGATTTGGTGATGCGTCCGTCGGATTCGGAGAAATTAAAGCGTTCTGCGTTGTCATCGATTCCGTCAATGCAGAGAGTGATGCAGTTAGCAACGCTGGCAGAGCAGTTTGGGCGATCGCAATCCACGCAAGCGGCGATCGCTCGGAATTTGTCGATCGGGCTAGTTGCGGCGGATGCAGAAGGATTGGTGTGGTTTTGCAATCCGATTGCTACGGATTTACTGCGTGTCACCGTTGGAAGTCAATTAGGCGAAGTTTTGGTTCCCGACTGGCTGAGTGCAGATCAGTGGCAACACACGGTCACCTGCTTTCAACAGCAGTCTGTTTTTACAAAAGAGCTTGCGTTTCAATCGCGTTGGTACCGCATACAGTTTGAGTCGCTAAAAGATTCTAAACTGCAATCAAACGGTATTTTGCTGCTGCTTGAGGATGTCACTGCACAAAAAACGATCGAAGCGAATCTCGATCGCCAAATTCTAGAGCTAAGACGCATCACGCAGTTAAAAGATGACTTTCTAAACACGGTTTCTCACGAACTAAGAACGCCGTTGACGAATATGCGCATGGCGATCGAACTGCTCAAAATCATCGAAGCCGAAGCGCAACGCGAATACTATCTCAAAGTCTTAGATTCAGAATGCGATCGCGAAGTGAATTTGATTAATGAACTACTCGATCTCCAGCGATTAGAATCCGGCAATCATACGCTGCAACTCGAAGAAATTGATTTCCGAGTTGTTTTGCCGCAGCTTGTTGAGCCGTTTTACCGTCGCACTGAACCTCGCGAGCAACGGTTATCGTTGTCGATCGATCCCGATTTACCGATTTGCCGCAGCGATCGCGCCAGCCTTGAGCGAATTATTGCTGAACTGATTAACAACGCCTGCAAATACACGCCGCCGCACTGTGAAATTCGCGTTGCAGCAAAATCAACAGTGGATGCATTCATTGAGCTAAGCGTGACGAATTCAGGTGTTGAAATTTCTGAAGCGGATCAGTCTCGCATCTTCGATCGATTTTACCGAGTCCCTCGATCTGATCCGTGGAATCAAGGCGGAACAGGGCTGGGTTTAGCGTTGGTCAAAAAACTTGTGGAATCGCTAAACGGCGAAATTGAAGTGACAAGCCAATCTGCCTCAGCCAATATTTTATTGAATTCAACCACGTTTATCGTGCGGTTGCCGATTCAGTCTGCGTAGTCTCTCTTGGGAGGGTCGTCGATCGATGCAATTTCGCTTAGTTTAAATCGCAGTTGAATCCCCCCGTCATTATGCAAACCGAACCCACGACGCACCCTGCCCCCCATTTAGGACGCATCGCCCTGATTCTGCGCGTTGCTGGCAGTTTAAGCTTTTGGCTGCAAGTGGCGTTTGGGGCGGGCATTGCCGTAACGTTAGTGTTTGCCCTCACGGGCAGAGTCTTCAATCAGCAAATTGTGCAAACGATTCCCGGTGTTCCTGTAGATGGGACTGTTTCAGGAGTGACGCCAGGATTGGGGATTGGTGTATTTTGGGCGATCGCGGGTCTGGTGGTGACGCTATTTAATGTGTACATCGCGTTTCGGCTGTCGCGCTTTGGACGACGATTACGCAATCGCAATCCTGATGTGCATCCGAAAAAAGCAGACGTGAAACAGATTTTACAACTCGGCGCGATCGCAGGCGCAATCGGTTTGCTCGTCACGATTTTAGGCGCGGGTGCAACGTTAGGAGTTCTGCTGGCGAAATCAATCACGCAACCGCAGTTTGCACTTTATAATCCAGCGCGGGCGATTCGGTCGATCGATATTTTTGTTGCGCTGGCCAACATGAACGGCATCGCTGCAAACTTCATTGCGTTGATTAGTACATCGGGACTGTTTTACTGGTTAGAACATCGCGATCATCATCGCATTGGCTGATCTACGTAGAATCATTTATGCCTTTAACCAAGAATTAATTCTTTACTGTAACTTTATGCATTCCGGGGACAAAGTTCTTGATTTGCCCTCGACGCTGCGCCTTTAAAGTTTGTAGACTGAACCATAGAAAGAAACAATTGTTACCCGTAAGTGATTTTTGCTCTTTCTGAGTGAGTTCATAAAGCGCTTACGTTAATTTCTCATTGCGTCCGGGAATTTTTGGATTAAGACCCTGTAGCTGGGTCTTAATATTCCAGTTGATTCGCCGTTCTTTAGTGTTGAAAACTCATAGCTCTTGAACACTAAAAAAGCAAAAATCAGTAAAGGCTTGAACAATGTCAACCACAACCCGTTCTAAAGCGGACAAACCAAAGGCTTCGCGAACAAGCACAGCGAGTTCAAGTAAGGCTAAAGTATTTCTCAACGATTCGATTGAGAATGAAATTTCGCGCATTGCAGAACTTCAAAATATAGATAAAGCAGTTCTGCAAGAGTTTGCTTACTTTGTCATTGACAATTACAAGAAGCCAGCCACGATTAAGCCAAAGACAATTAAGCCATTGTCTTTGGCGCAATTAAAAAAAGCTGTCTTTCAACATTTTGAGGTTGAAACGCTCACAGAACTTCGGAAATCAAGTTCTTTTCAAATGGCAACAGGCTATCTCGGTAAGCTTGATTTTGCCAAAAAAGACGGATGGGAAACGGTTTACCGTAAATGCATTGGTGTTCTGCCAAATGAAGAAAACGAAACAGGATACGGCTGTATCAATGGGGTCAATATCTTTAACTACGATTTACCCTGGCGTATTTTTGGTTTAGATCCAAAGACGGCAACAACTGAAGAGATTAAAGTTGCCTATCGCAATTTGAGCAAAAAGTATCATCCAGATATTCCTGAGACGGGTGACAAAGCAATTTTTGAGCGGTTAAACGTGTTTTACAGAAGTCTAACTGAGAGGTTCTAGCCGTGAAAGAAATCTATATCACCTGCCAAGAACTGATCAAGACTTTGAAGATTAGTGATCAAGATCTGCTTGATGTTGAGAAGTTTTTCGATGCAATTCCTGATGATGAATGGGAATTAGAAGAAGGCAAAGACTATAAAATAGTCAAAGTGAGCACAGGACTTCGAGAGTACACCGCTTCAGGTGCTTATACGATCGCTCGCTATTTAGAAGCAACTAGAAAACAAGGCTTCTGGCAGCGTATAAAAGAGTGGCTTCTTCACACGAAGCGAAACATTCAAAAGGCTTTTATTCGGAAGCATATTCTCGACAACTGCTCATCTCTAGTCAAACGTAGAGGTCAGTTTTTTATCTCTAAATCTGATGTCGTTGCAATTTTCAAAACCCGTCCGGATTATCTGGTTAAAATGACCGAGTATACGAAACGTACTCAATTTCCGCTAATTGAAGGTCAGGACTACGAAAATTTGCTCGATGAGGGTGGACTGCACTATTCTTTGTCAGGTATTAACAAACTTGCTCAAGCAATGAAGGAGCGCCAATCGAAGAAGAATCGCCAAGAATGGTGCTGGGATGTTGGTGAGGAGATTAGTCCGCAAATTCACGATATTGTGGCTCAAATTAATCAACGTCACACCCATATCCAGAAGGCAATGGACAAAGCCAAGAAGCGCGATCGCAACACCTGCCAAGTCACGGAAATCAAGAAAAACAAAGTCAACAATCTCAAGGTTGCTGCACATCACTTATATTCACAGAACGAGTACCCTTATCTCGCTGATGCTGAAGACAATCTGCTTACGCTAAGCTGTGAGGTGCATGACCAGTTCCATCAAAGTTTTATGGGCGGAACTGGTAAGCCTTGCACGATTGATGATTTCGTTAAGTTCGTGCAGCAATACTACCCCAGCAACACAAAGCTGGTAATTCGACTGGAGAATCAGAAACGCAAACTCGGCAACCAGCAACCTGTAGATATGCGTAAACCGCACGTTTTATATCTTCCTGCTGCTAGGGTCTCCTAGCGTGCCGAAAATGCAACGATCGTTACCTTAATAGCTGTAGAAACCGTGATTTAATCGATCGCGGTTTTCTGCTTAACCGACTCGTTCAATTACCCAAATAACGCGGCTCTAACGTCGTCTCTCTAATTTTATCACCCTGCTTCTCAACCCGATAAGCCTTTGCCATTGGGCGCGAACTAATCACATTTGCCAATGAATCGTTAATAAAGTGCAGCCCCACACCATCATCTGCCGCATAGCCATCGTCAAGAACTCGATCGCCAACCATCTGATGATACGCAGGTCGGCGATCGAGTTCACCATCATAATGTGGGCAATGGCTCCCTTTCAGAAAGCCAAGACATTGTAGAGGCTGTAGCATTCCATTGCCCATGTAATCACTCACGCCTGCTTCAAACCAGCACAGCGATCCTGCACTTAAGCCACATAAAATCGTTCCTTGTTGCCAAGCTTCTTTTAGAATTTGATCTAAATTCCATTCTCGCCACAGCGCCAGCAAACTTTTTGTATTGCCACCGCCAACGTAAATAACATCCTGATTCATCACAAAATCGCGCAACTCACAATCGGGCAGATTAAACAAAGAGAGATGGCAAGGCGAACACGAAAATTTCAAGAACGCAGAATAAAATCGCACAATGTTGCGATCGCTGTCTCCACTTGCCGTTGGCACAAAACAAATTCGCGGCTGCGGCTTGTTCGACAATTGAAGAATGTATCGATCGAGTAATGGGTTATCAGGCTCCATCAAAAATCCGCCGCCGCCCATTGCAACAATTTGTTTGATCGGGGCGTTCTTCATGCTCACCTCATTAAATGAATCAAATCTAGTCGATCGGCCCAAAAAAAGCAGCCCCCGTGGTGAAAGACTGCACATGACCATTAACAGTAAACTTTGACGTCAGGCGCTGACCCAAAAATCGCTTTCTGAAGCGTCTAAATCGGTCTCTGGGAGCACGATCGTGGTTTCATACCCAATTCTACCCATGTCCGGCATTGGCCCCATTGCCATCTCAACTTTGTACCACCAGCTTCCCGATGCGGGCTGCAATTCTTTGACTTTGCCCTCGCCGCCAATGAAGCGTACAGCTTGGTTTGGGCAAAATTTCGGCATCGACACAACACTTGAAATCATCTGACATTCTCCAACGAATTAGCACTCAGTTCAAGGGGATTGACCTCCGTATTAGCTTCAACGTTCCATCCTTGAATTACCCAAGTTATAGCTAAAGCTTTCATGAAGACTCCTCTTCCATCGGAGTTGACCTCGTGACCGCGCCTTAGACCTTGTGGCAGAACTCTATCGCATCAGAGGAAATAGAAAGAGTGGCTACTCTCTTAGTATGTAAAGATGAATACAGTTTTGTTCTATTTAGTCACAAAATCTAACGGTTAATGCGATGCTAAGCTAAATAGCAGAAATTCTACAAACAAAATAAGGGAAACGCTACGGTAACGCTTGTGACAATATCCTTGATGATCGATTTGGCAACGCTGAGCTTGTGGGAGAAAACAAGCGGAACCTGGATTAATGTCAGCACGGTTCTAGTGGGAACTGGAATCGGACTTGTGCTGAAGGGAAGCCTTCCTTCTAGAATGCAGCGCATTATTACGCAGGGATTAGGACTGCTGACGTTATTTCTAGGCGTGACAATGGCGGGAAGCTTGCTCAAAGTGAAAGTGATGCAAATTGATGGCGCGATCGTGGGATTGCTTTCGATCGTGATCGGCGGTTTGCTCGGTGAATGGTGGCAGCTCGAAGCCCGCCTTCAGGCAGTCGGCGACTGGCTGAGAAATTTATTCAAAGGCGGCGGCAGTTTTACCGAAGGATTCGTTGCAGCAACGCTGTTATTTTGCATTGGGCCGATGGCGCTAATCGGTAGCCTCAACAATGGCTTATCGGGAAATAACACGCTGCTGTCGATTAAATCAGCAATGGATGGCATCGCTTCGGTTGCCTTTGCAAGTCGTTACGGAATTGGCGTCGCGTTCTCCGTTCTTCCGGTTTTGATGTATCAAGGTGGATTGTCGATCGCCGCCGGACTGCTGGCGCAATCGATCAGCGATCCAGCCACCAATCCAGCCGTATTGCTGTCATCGGGCGTAGGTGGATTAATCATTATGGGCTTGGGCTTGAACCTGCTCGAAATGACTCAAATCAGTATTGCTGCCTTTCTACCTGGATTACTGCTTGCACCGTTGCTGAGTGTGATCGCCCAGCGATTGGCTTAAACACAGTCGGCAACATATCCGCACATATCAAAGATCCATCACTTGTGTCTGATCGACCACGTTTTTGGAATTTGACTCAGAATTTTTTAAGATTTGCTACCAAATTCAAAAAAGTCTCTATAATTGACGACGATAGTGATAATAACAGCGCTATCGCTAACGACTCTGAAGATGGAAAATCAAATCGATCACATCAAACGAGTCCGATGAATCTTTCTCAAATTGGGTTGTACTTCGAGTTTGGAGTCAGCCTGAATAACGCTCGTAAACTGTTCACTTAACGGAGACAACACAATGGTTGCAACAAAAAGAAGATCGCCCACATCAACGCTAGTTTCAAAAGATGCTATCAGTGGCGCATCAACTGCGCTTCAGGATTTGCCCGAAAAGCCAAAGGAAATTTGGTCGCTAAGAGAAGCCATCAATCTGCTCAAAGATCAAATTACATTGGCGCTCGATCGCGGCTATACCTACACCGAAGTGTCGCAGATGCTTTCGACCAAAGGCGTAGAAATCAGCCCGTCTACGCTGAAGTATTATCTGTCGTCGGCTCGCAAAGAAGATGGAAGCGGCAAAACCAAAACGCGCCGTCGTCGTCGATCGTTTTCGATGACGGCAGATGCGCTGCAAAACGGCTCGGCTGCCCTTGAAGAAGCGGCTCCGACTGAAGCAGCCGAACCAACGGAAGCGACCGAGGCGACCGAAGAAAAGCCCAAACGCACTCGTGCCGCCGCCGCCAGTAAAGACACGACAAAGGCTCCGGCAAAAGCGAAACCTGCGGCAAAAGCCAAAGCAGCGCCCGCAAAAACAACTAAAACGGCAGGCACACGGACGCGCAAAAAAGCAGACAGCTAGATTGATTATCTTTGCGATCGGCGTTCACGTTAGCACTGTTTCTGGCATGATGTGACTGTCGATCGCTTTATTACTTTACTCATTCGAGCTTTCTATGATAGAGCTGGAACAACTCACGATGCCAGAAAGTTTAGAAGCTTTTTGGATGCCTTTTACTGCCAATCGCCAATTCAAAGCAAAACCGCGTTTGATGGCGTCAGCGAAAGGAATGTATTACACCACGGTTGACGGTCGATTAGTGCTGGATGGAACGGCGGGTTTGTGGTGCGTGAATGCGGGACACTGCCGCGATCGCATTGTTGAAGCAATTCGCCAACAAGCCGCAACGCTAGACTTTGCGCCGACGTTTCAAATGGGGCATCCTGCGCCGTTTGCATTAGCTCAACGACTTGCGAAACTGCTCCCCGGTGATCTCGATCGTGTGTTTTTTGCCAATTCGGGATCAGAGGCGGTTGATACTGCGCTAAAAATTGCGCTGGCGTATCATCGCGTGCGTGGAGAAGCCACTCGAACCCGATTGATCGGACGCGAACGCGGCTACCACGGAGTGGGGTTTGGCGGCATTTCGGTAGGGGGAATTGCGCCGAACCGCAAATTCTTTGGAAGTTTGCTTCCCGGTGTGGATCATTTGCCGCACACGCACAATTTAGCCCAAAATGCGTTTAGTCGGGGTCAACCCGAATGGGGAGCGCATTTAGCCGATGAGCTAGAGCGAATAGTGGCTTTGCACGATGCATCAACGATCGCGGCGGTAATCGTCGAGCCTGTTGCCGGATCAACGGGTGTGCTGGTTCCTCCGGTGGGCTATTTACAGCGATTGCGGGAGATATGCGATCGACACGGGATTTTGCTGATTTTCGATGAAGTGATTACCGGATTTGGGCGATTAGGAACGGCGTTTGCGGCAGATTATTTTGGCGTGATTCCGGATTTGATGACCGTTGCTAAAGGAATTACGAATGCAGCCGTTCCGATGGGGGCCGTATTTGCGCGAAATCACATCTACGACGCCTTTATGCACGGGGCTGAAGGCTCGATCGAGCTGTTTCATGGCTACACGTATTCGGGGCATCCGTTGGCGTGTGCGGCGGCTCAGGCAACATTAGACATTTACGAAGAAGAAGGATTGTTTGAACGGGCGCGTGATTTAGCGCCGTACTGGGAAGAAGCGATGCATTCGCTCAAAGGATCGCCGCATGTGATCGATGTGCGCAACTTGGGATTAGTAGCCGGAATTGAATTGGAATCGATTCCGGGACAACCCTCGCTGCGGGCTTACAACTGCATGGTGAAGTGTTTCGAGCAAGGATTACTGATTCGTACAACCGGAGACATTATTGCGCTATCGCCGCCGTTGATTATTGAGAAACAGCAGATTGATCAGATTGTTGAACGATTAGCGCAGGTTCTGAAATCGATAGATTAATGCGGTGATTGCAACAAAGGATGTGTCTTGATGATTTGCTTTTAACGTAACCTGAGTTCTGGATAAGCCTGGCGAATAAATTCGCGGCTACACAGACGAAGTGCGCCTTCGCGCACTAACAGCCAATCGGATAGAGCAACCCGTCGGTGGTTTTGTTTGTGTAGCCGCGCCTTTAGTCGCGCCCGCGTTTGTGCAACACTCCAACCATTAAGGGGCGTTGATGTCATTGGTGATCCCGAACTTGGGTTAGATTAATGTCAATTCGATCGAAGCCAAGTGTTTTTGTTGAACTGACGTTAAATTAACGGAAACTGCACCGTAAACGTTGCGCCTTTTCCTTCACCTTCACTTTCAACGTGAATTGTTCCTTTGTGCAGTTCTACAAGCTGACGCACAATCGCCAGTCCGAGTCCGAGTCCTTCTTCGGACGGGTTGCCTTCGTCTTGACGAAAGCGATCGAACACATACGGCAAAAATTCTGCGCTGATCCCGATTCCGGTATCGCTCACGATAATGTTGGCAATCTCTGACGCGAGTGATCCTCCGGTGGTTAGCTGCACGTTTACCGAGCCATTTTCAGGCGTGAATTTGATGGCATTGGTGAGCAGATTGAGCAGGATTTGCTGAAGACGCTCTGGGTCGCCGTTGATGGTGAGGTCGAGATCCATTGCGGTAAATTCGAGATTAATTTGCTTAGCATCGGCGATTAAGCGCACGCCCTCGATCGCGGCGGAAATCATTGCGTACAAATTTACCGACATTGATTTAAGGCGCAACTGGCCGCGAATTATTCGCGACATATCGAGCAAATCTTCGATTAGTTGCGATTGCGTTTGTGCATTGCGCTCGATCGTTTCTAGCGCTCGATCAACGCTATCCGGTTCGAGATTGCGGCTTCTTAAAAGTTTCGCCCAGCCGAGAATCGCGTTAAGCGGCGTTCTTAACTCGTGCGTCACGATCGCGAGAAATTCGTCTTTGGTTTGGTTTGCCATTTCCGCTTCTTCGCGTGCTGCTATTTCGGTTCTAAGTAGCTGCGATCGCTTGACTTCTAAGCATTTAGAATCGGTGATATCTTGCGTGATTCCAACCATTCGCACGGGTTGATTTTCTGCATTACATTCAACGCGACCTTTGCAGCACAGCCAGCGAACTTCTCCGTCTGGTTTAATGATGCGATATTCGTTGTACAAATGCGATCGCGTTGAGCGCGATCGCATGAATGCTTCGTGCGTTTGACGGCGATCGCTAGGATGAATTGCCTTGACCCAAGCCTCTAGCGTGGTCGGGGCGGTATCAGAATTGATTCCGACGAGTGCGGCATCGTTCGGCGACCAGGACAGTTCTCCGGTAATTAAGTTCCAGTCCCAAGCGCGCATTTGCGCCGCTTCGAGGGCTAAGCGCAAGCGTTCTTCACGGCGATCGAGGTCGGCTTGACTTTGCTCAAGCCGATGACGCAATTTCTCAAGCGTCGATCGAGTTGCATCGTGGCGCAAAATCGCCGCTTGAATCGTGTGCTCAAGTCGTTCTGGAGTGAGTTGAGACGTGAATAAGTAATCTTGAGCGCCTTGCTTGATCCACTGCATTGCGATCGCGTCAAAATCTCTGCTTTGGTCGGGCG
>CAXUFL010000019.1:0-68191 GCA_964250455.1 uncultured bacterium | reverse complement strand
TCTTCCACACTAGATCCTTTCTCCAGAATGAATCAGCCCTGCCCCTGCGGGGACTAGTCTTTACAGTTGACTCTTAACCCGCGAAGGCGGGTTTTGTCTGTGTAGCCGCGTAGCCGCAGGCTTTTGCGAAGCTAATAGCAGTCGCTAGGCATCTTAGACAACGACCCGCCCATCAACCCATTCAGACCCCATTCAAGCAATTTGTTATCCCGAACTCAGGTATGAGTTAGCACAATTCGATCATTGGCTGCTGCCCACTCTAAAATTTTGGGATCATCTACCTTCTGTAACCCAACATCTTGAACGCGAAGTAGATCGAGATTCGGTTGACGTAAAAACAGTCCTCGGATTATGTCACCATTAAAGTTTTCATCGCTCAACAATCTCAACATGATTACTTTTGTTCTTGTTGTTGAGCTAACAAGCGAGAACGAATCAGGTCTAAATCAGGTTGAGCCGTTAATAGCCGTTGATGAACAGATTCAGCAAGTTGCTCACGCTGCTTAAGGTAAGCGCTTACATCTTCTTTGTGTTGTAGATAGTAACCGATCGTCATGTATACATCAGACAGCGAAAGAGACGAGTAACGCTGAGCAATCGCTTCAGGAGTTGCACCATCTTGAAATGCATGGATGATTAACTCTAACAAAACTCTCGTGCCGCCAACTCGAATCGCACCTGTTTCAAGTTCCTCGAATAACGGTATTTTAATGTCATACTTACTTTTTTTAACGTTGAGAAACTTACTAGATCTGCCTATTTCAACATCTGAAAATAGATCAATTGGAAGTTTTAGTGGATTGCCTACCCAGTGAATAAAGGTCGATTCAGGACGAGGCTTCCTAAACTCTGGCATATATTCTGTGTAGTCGATATAGATTAAATCTATATCTAAAATTCCACACGCAATAGCAAGTGCCGCACTCATTGTCTTTTTTCCGCCTGTTAGCTCAATAGCTATACGTGAACCTTTTGGAAATCTTTTTAGAGCATCTTTTAATGCCCGATATATATCTACATCTGGGGTTTCAGAGAAACATTCGCTAGAGAATGAATCATCCGAAACTTGAGCATACTTCCGAATTGCACCTAAGAAACGTGTAGTTGCTTCAGTGTGAATTACAGCAAGTTTCTTAGGCTGTAAAAAACGATACGCCAGTATTACTGTATCTGGAGCAAAGCCAAGAAGTGATATTAGACCATCATATTGAGGTTCACGATCGTAGCGTTTCTTGAACTCCTCATGTAAAGTTGGCAGCAACTTAGGTAGAACATTTTCACAATAAAACTCTAAAGCAGCTTCTCCAGAGTTCTGAAGTAAAGCTACCCACTCCTCAGTCAGCGCAGTAATCGTTTTCTCAATAGTCATTTCATCACCTCAATCTTGAAATTAGGAAAATTAGACACTGGCTTGTATGAGTTGCTTGAGCCTCAAAAGACGGATTAATTTGACAATATTGCGATCCACCATAACACCAGGTTATCTGACACAGTTTGCCTCATCACGACTTTATATTTAGAGTGATAGACAAATTTGTAGTTGATTTCCCATCTCGATGATGAAGCCTTAAGTTTTGCAGACTGTTTGTTGGCTGAAAGACTTCGTAGCACAAGCTAAGATTTTTTACCGTGTGTCGGACACGGCGGCGCAGAAATCGATCGATCCAACCAGCCCACCGATTGCTGTAATCGCGGCAGGGCTTCCGCAGGTTGATCTTTGAGCAGAAACACGATCGAGACTGCCGCTTGTTCGAGTGCACGGGCTTTGCGATTGGACTTGAGACGATGCCAATCGCGATCGCCGATGCGGAGTCGATCAACAAGGGCTTGGGCGAGTTCGAGAGTGGTGGCGTCCGCGATCAAAGAAGATTGTAGAGGTGTCTGCTCAGACATATTCGTGCGCTCTTGGATGAAGTGAGTAAAATAAATCGGTCTACTGTCATTTTGACGCAAACAATGGCGCAAACGTCGCATCCTGAAGAACCCACATTCGAGCAAGCGCTACAAAGCGTTGAAACGTCGCTGGCGAATCTTAAAGCGCGATACGCTCAAGTGCAAGCCGACGAGCAGCAACGCCACGACCTACAACAACGCCAAAGCAATCTGATGGCGCACTCCAGCAAATCCGCTCCGCTCGAATTAGAATTACAAGAGATTGCACACCAAATCGAACAGCTTGAAATTAATCTTGAAAGCCGATTGTTTTCTTGGTCGGGCTTGAAAGAAGTGTTTTGGCAAGCCGTGCGATTTGGTGGATTAGGCGTGGCGATCGGCTGGTCGCTTGCGGTTTTGACGATCAAAAATCCGCCGCCTCAATCGACGCCCCCGATTCCTGATACTCGTATTTCACCATGAGCATTCGACGCATTGTTGACATTCTGCGCCACGCCCAACCCGATGAAACTGTGACCGTTCGCGGCTGGGTTCGCACCAAGCGCGAGCAAAAAGGCTTTTCATTTATTGAAGTAAATGATGGGTCTTCGCTTGCAGGACTGCAAGTGGTGATTAATGACACGGTTCCCGGTTATGAAACAGCGATTAAACGCCTGAATACGGGAGCGTCGATCGAGACCTCTGGCGTATTGGTGCCGTCGCTGGGGAAAGGACAGCGCATTGAGCTTAAAGCCGACTCGATCGCGGTTTACGGCGAAGCTGATCCCGATTCGTATCCGTTGCAGAAAAAGCGGCACTCGTTTGAGTTTTTGCGGGACATTGGACATCTGCGATCGCGCACCAATACGCTCAGCGCTGTGTTTCGCGTTCGGAATGCTTGCGCAACGGCGATTCACCAATTTTTTCAAGAGCGTGGTTTTTTGTGGGTGCATACGCCGATTATTACTGCCAGCGATGCAGAAGGCGCAGGCGAAATGTTTGCCGTCACCAGTTTGAATCTCAAGCAGGTGCCGCTTAACGAGCAGAAAGAAGTGGACTACGATCGAGACTTTTTCGGCAAACCCGCTTATCTCACGGTGAGCGGACAGCTTGAAGCCGAAATTATGGCGATGGCGTTCTCGAATGTGTACACATTCGGGCCGACGTTTCGGGCGGAAAACTCAAACACGTCGCGGCACTTAGCTGAGTTTTGGATGGTCGAGCCAGAAATGGCGTTTTGTGATCTTGAAGGCGACATGGATCTGGCTGAAGCGTTTTTGAAACATATTTTTGAATCGGTAATGAAAACCTGCCCGGAAGATATGGAGTTCTTCAACGCTCGAATTGATGATTCGGTTTTGGCAACGGCGGACAATATTATTAACAATCAGTTCGAGCGGATTACTTATACAACGGCGATCGAGCTTCTGAAAAAGAGCGATAAACGGTTTGAATTTCCGGTTGAATGGGGCTTAGATTTGCAGTCAGAACACGAGCGATTTTTAGCTGAAGAACTGTTTAAAAAGCCGACGATCGTCACTGATTATCCAACCCAAATCAAGGCTTTTTATATGCGTCTCAGCGATGATGGAAAAACCGTTCGAGCAATGGACATTCTCGCGCCTAAAATTGGTGAAATTATTGGCGGATCGCAGCGTGAAGAACGGCTTGACGTCTTGGAGCGCCGCATTCAGCAGCAAGGTTTAGATCCTGCAAACTATTGGTGGTATTTGGATTTGCGCAGATACGGTACGGTACCTCACGCAGGCTTTGGATTGGGATTTGAACGATTGGTGCAATTTATGACGGGAATGGCAAATATACGCGATGTTATTCCGTTTCCGCGTGCTCCAATGAGCGTGGAATTTTGACCGATTGGGATCTTAACAACGGTTTTTCTGGTTCATATTGGTGAATTTGGGTGCTTCGCAAATGGATAAGGTTGTCAATAGATTAGAACAATTCGCGCAGGGTGCGAAACAGTTTGAGACGGAGATTAATCAAAATCTAACGTTAGACGAAGCGCTTGAATGGTTGGCAACCGCGATCGAAACTTATGCTGTACTCACAAATTCATTGCATCCCACGCCCCAACTTGAACAAGCCTGCGAAGAACTAGCCTTTCTCACCGCTTTGTGTCAGCACTTATCTAAAGCACAAGAATAACCGCTTTTGTAATATTTCTTGACTGAAATCTGTAGACTCCCTAACACTCGCGGCAATTGATTGATTTAAATTGCACAATAAAACGTACAGACGATTTCTATCATCCGCGTCTGTCTTACTGCTTATGGCAATGACGAATCGACTGCCCCACACTGAAGTAGAAACTCGGACTCGAATTTTGAATGCAGCCCTCAAGCTGTTCGCCAAGCAAGGCTACGATGGCACAACGACTCGTGATTTGGCAGAGCGGGCAGGCGTGGCAGAAGGCACGCTATTTCGACATTTCACGAATAAAAAAGCCATTCTAATCGAAGTGGCAACCCAGGGATGGGTTGAAATTTTGACCGATTTACTGACTGAATTAAGCGAAATGGGCAGCTACAAAGCCGTTGCTCAAGTGATGCGGCGTCGAATGCTGAACATGCATCAAAACGCAGATTTGTTTAAGGTGTGCTTTATGGAAGCACAGTTTCACCCGGAATTGCGCGATCGCATTCAGTCTGAGGTGATCGAAAAAATGACCGATGTAGCCGAAGCGTTTTTCCAAACGGCGATGGATCAAGGTGTTTATCGCAAAATGGATCCAAGACTTGTAGCGCGAGTGTTTTTAGGAATGTTTACGATCGCCGGATTCAGCGAAGATACGATTATGTCTCCGGGAAGCTCTGCGATCGACATGAAAGCGATGGCTGAAGGCATGGCAGATATTTTTCTCAACGGTGTTTTGGCGAAAGACTAATGAAGCTTGCTGATACGCTGCAATTGCGGCGTCAACGATTGGCGCAATGGGTTGATTTTCCCATCGTGCTTTGGTCGGGGCGGCGATCAAGGCGCAATTTTCCAGCAAATACGTTTCCGTTTCGAGCGAGTAGTCATTTTCTGTACTTTGCAGGCTTGCCGCTCGAAAATGCTGCAATTCATTTAGAGTCTGGTCGGCTGACGCTGTTTGTAAATGAAGGCGATCGAGCGAGTGCCCTTTGGCATGGAGAAACGCCGAGTCGAGATTCGATCGCCAAGCAAATCGGAGCCGATGCCGCTTTTCCGTTTGCAGAGCTAGAACGATTTACAAAAGGGGTGGCGACGATCGCGGCAGTTGATTCAGAGACTCGTCTACAACAATCTCAACAACTGAATCGCGCGATCGCTAAATCTGCGCAGGGGATCGATCTGGAATTGATTCGTGCGATCGTCACCATCCGCTCCGTTCACGATGAAGCCGCTTTAGAAGAAATTCGCAAAGCGATCGCCGTCACCGTTGAAGCTCACAAAGCCGGAATTCGCGCCACCCGAACCGCTCAAACTGAAGCGCAAATTCGAGCCGCAATGGAAAGCGTGATTTTGTCGCACAACATGACTTGTGCGTACAACAGCATTGTGACCGTACACGGCGAAGTATTGCACAACGAAGCGTATCATCATCCGGTACGATCAACCGATTTAGTTTTAGCCGATGTCGGCGCAGAAACCGCGACGGGTTGGGCTTCGGATCTGACTCGTACTTGGTCAGCTTCGGGGAAATTTTCACCCACGCAGCGATCGATCTACAATGTTGTGCTTGCGGCGCATGATCAAGCGATCGCACTGATTCGCCCCGGTGTTGAATATCGAGACGTTCATCTTTTAGCGTGTCAAACCTTAGCAGAAGGCTTGATCGATTTAGGAATTTTGCGCGGCGATCCGATTAATTTAGTTGAGATGGATGCTCACGCGCTGTTCTTCCCGCATGGAATCGGGCATTTGCTCGGTCTTGATGTGCATGATATGGAAGATCTAGGCGACTTGGCTGGGTATGAAGCGGGACGATCGCGCAGTTCGCGGTTTGGGTTGGGATATCTCAGGCTCGATCGACCGTTGCAATCGGGAATGGTGGTCACGATCGAACCGGGCTTTTATCAAGTTCCGGCGATCTTGAACGATCCAGAACGACGGGAAAAATATCGAGATGTGGTGAACTGGGAGCGATTAACTCAATTTTCAGATGTGCGTGGGATTCGCATCGAAGATGATGTGCTTGTTGCGTTCGATCGAGCAGAGATTTTAAGCGCGGCATTACCGACTGACGCTGACAGTATCGAGCAGTTATGGCGTTAATGTGAGGTCGGGTCGTTGACCTAGACTGCCTAGCGGATCGCTTCGCTAGTTGCTTCGCAAATAAAGTTAGCTTCGCAAGTGCCTTCGGCAACGCGGCTACACAGACAAAACCCGCCTTCACGGGTTAAGAGTACGTTCCAAAGACCAGTCCCCGAAGGGGGACTTCGTTTGTGTAGCCGCGAATTCATTCGCCAGGCATTTTAGTCAACGACCCGTCGATCGCATCCATCTAGGGCACGTCAAATAATTTGTAATCCTAAACTGATGCCACGTTGAACGGCATTAACCCTAAAGGCGCTCCCCCAGAGGAAGAGCGCCTAATCTTATCAATCATTCAATTTCTCAATAAGTGCGTTGTGTTTCAGTCAAAGCTGACAAATCACTAAGCTTGATTGTTGGTTTTGTTGTTCGGAAGCGATGCATTCTCAGACGGCATTCCGATTTCCGTTGCTTTGCGGCTCAACATCGATTGTTCACGGTTGCGCTGCATTTGACGATGACGCACCATTAGCGCACGGGCTTGATCTTGAACAGACATACTTAGGTCTCCGGTGTTTTTTTGCTTACATTTCTAATATATCAGATAATTTCTGTAGCGTAAACTACAAAATTTTAATTTGTCATCGATTTTTAACAACTAATCCGATCGATCCAGTCGATGGATGTGGATTGCCAGCGCACCTGGGTAGCGGTAAGCTCAAACACACAGACGTTTGGGGACAGCTATGGCAACAGGCGAGCATCGATTAGAAACTGGCTCAGTGACTTGGTTTTATCGAGAAGCTGAACCCCTGACGCCTCAAAATCGTCCGCCTGTAATGTTGCTGCACGGATTGGTTTCTCAAGGCTACAGTTGGCGAAACGTGCTGCCAGCATTATCTGAACAAGGATTCAGAGCGATCGCGCCCGATTGGATCGGCTGCGGGTATTCAAGCCATCCTGATCGCCGCGATTTCGCCTACACGCCAGATGCCTTTATCGATGCGATCGCATCGCTGGTTCAAACGCTCGAACTGCAAAAATTTTCTCTGGTCGCACAAGGCTTTCTTGGGTCTGTCGGCATTCAATACGCGCTGAGACATCCCGACCAAATCGATCGATTGGCAATCTTTAACGCGCCGATTGCGCAAACCGCTAAACTTCCCTGGAAGCTCAAGCAAATGGGCATTCCGCTTGTTGGCGACATGATGACCCAAGATCCGTTGCTGGTCGATCGCACTCTCGAAGGAGCAGGCGGCTATCGCATTGATGACGCTGATTTGGATGTGTATCGCCGCCCGTGGCTGAAAACCTCAGATGTGGGACGGGCACTTCTCGCCATTATTCAAAACTTGCAGCTTAAATCGATCACGGCTGAAATTGAGACTGGCTTAAAGACTTGGGAAAAGCCGTTGCTGATCGGCTGGGGCGTGCGCGATCCGTGGCTATCGTTGGAACTCGCGAAAACCGTTCCTCATGCAGAACTCGTTGAACTCGATGAAGTCGGTCATTATCCGCAAGAAGACTGGCACGAGAAAGTTAGCGAAGCGCTAATTGCGTTTCTGCGTCGGCAAGCTTGAATCGATTAAACTCGTCGCAAGACCAGAAGAAGGCAGAAAACAAGTATGAATCGTTGGTTTTTAGCGGCATTATTGATCAGTGGTTTAATCGCACCCACCACCCAAGCAGCAGAATCAGAATGTCCTGCGCCTGCCCTGTCGCGAGTCGTGCGCCATAAAATTGCACCCGGAGAAACGATCGACTCGATCGCCACTCGCTACAATCTGATTCCGACTACGCTGATGGGCATGAATCCATCGCTACGATCGGGAAAAGCCCCAGTCGGTGAAGAAATCCAGATTCCGCCTTACAACGGAATTCGCGTTGAAGTTCCAGCCGGACGATCGATTCGCGATGTTGCGGCTCAGTATCGCGTTCGCGTCGATGTGCTGTATGAAGTCAATGGCTGTCAGCGATCGCCCCGTGTCGTATTCGTTCCCGGTGTCAACTGGTCTCCGGTTGCAGATGCAAAAGCCCCCAATTCAACAAGCATTCTAACCGGATCGCCGTTGCCGCAAAGCTCGGTGTTGCTTGGCTACGGTTGGTATGTGCCATCGGGACAAGTCAAACCTGTGTTTCATAGCGGTCTTGATTTAGCAGCCGCGATCGGTACCCCAGTTCGAGCCGTTGGAGATGGAACGGTTGCCTTTGCTGGATCGCAAGCTGCCTATGGAAATCTCGTTGTGATCAATCATCAAAAAGGCTATCAAACTCGATACGCGCAGCTTGCACGAATTAACGTCAAATTAGGACAAACCGTCAAGCAAGGAACCCCGATCGGCACGGTTGGACAAACGGGAACGCCAAGCAGTCGCGATCCGCATCTGCATTTTGAAGTGCGATCGAATTCTAATCTTGGTTGGGTGGCAGAAGATCCATCGCCTTTTTTACGCTTGAGACCGTAGATAACGTGAATCTCCAACAAACGGGAGAAAGAAACAAAAGTTTTGCGGCTAATCGGTTTCAGTCCTATCTCTAAAATTTGTGTTTGGGAGTTCCGGTTAAGCTTGGCGATTCAAATCGCGGCTACACAGACGAAGTGCGCCTTCGCGCACTAACAGCCAGTTAGGTGGAGCAACCCGTGGGTGGTCTGTCTAGCCGCGCCTTTAGTCGCCAGGCTCAACCAGAACTGACCTTAGATAATTAATCTTCTCTTGGAGTTGATTTCTAAGCGTTTCGGCTTGATGGTACGTGTGCGTGCGTTCAGATTCAGAACCGATCGCTGGATCTTTCCAGGGAAACTGGACAGGCTGAAGGTAATAGCGTAATCGCGTTCTTACGGCCCACACGCCCAACGACGGAAACAACACAAACAGAAACAGCAACGGTGATACTGGCAACAATGGCATTTTTAGCCAATTCGCCAATCGTTTTGAATTAATCGTCCAGGGATGCAGCAGTTCATTGCCTAAGCAAACGGCGGGCACGATCGGCACTTCATACCGCACGCTTAAGCGAATAAAGCTTGGATCAAACGTGGATAATTGATACCGATGACGCCAACCTTTCGCTAAGCCGCGCCAGCTTTCTGGAGCATAAAGCACCACAGTTTTTTGGGCCATTGCCGCTTCAAAACTATCGCGTTCTGCTCGCACGCCGCCCAAGACCCGCGCCCATCCACGCGGCAGCCACCACACCAGCCAGGGATGATCAAAAAAGATCGGATGCGCCAACGGTTGCACAAACCAGCCTTTTTTCTGGCTCAGCAAAACGCCCAAGCTGACAAAATCCCACGGAAAGCACATTCCCGCATGATTTAGCGTCACGATCGCAGGCGGTGCTTCGGGCAAATTCTCCGCATAATGCAGTTCTGCCCGAAAATAGCGCGTCACGATCGGCGTTAAAATCTCGTCGCGAAACGCTTGCTGATACTGTGGATCGGGTTCCGTCACTTCGGCACTCGGGGCCCGAAACCCCAACCGAATCCATCGCATCAGCAAGGCAAGATAAAACCCGCCCGGAATCAAAAACAAACCGTACTCTAGCCAATTCCAGCCGTCTGGGTCATCGTGGTAATGCTGCCAATGGCGATTAAACAAAATCAACCATCCTGGCGGATACCAGAAACAAAACCAATCAAACCAAGAGAAACGAAACGGAGCCATGCGGTAGTTTTAAGGGGGTATCTAATGGAATACCGTAAGTCGGGATTCGGATAGATCTGCCTTGAGACTAGAACGATCGCGCTAGGGAGTAATTAATTCTTTTTCGGGTTCGGGTTGCGGTTCTTCGAGCGGTAAACCCAGCACTTGACGATACAGTTTTGAGTAATCAACCGCCGACGTTTCCCAACTAAAATCTTGCTTCATGCCGCGCTGCTGTAGCGCTTGCCAAAGCGGTTTAAACCGAAACGCTTCACCCGCTCGCACCATACACGTAAACAAATCCAACGGTTCATAGCGATCGAAGCAGTACCCTGTTCCCGCATGATGTTCTGGATCGTGGGGGGCTACGGTATCGACTAATCCTCCGGTTCGCCGCACGATCGGTACGCATCCATACCGCATTGCTAACATTTGACTAATGCCGCATGGCTCAAATCGCGACGGCATCAAAAACGCATCTGATCCGGCATAAATCCGCCGCGCTAACGCATCGTTATACAGCAAATACACCGACATTCGCCCCGGATAGCGCGAAGACAACTGCCACATTTGCGTTTCGTAATAGCGATCGCCCGTTCCCAACAACACAAACTGCGAATCGGTATACGCCAGAAATCGATCGAGAATTTGAATCACCAAATCCAAGCCTTTCTGCTCGACTAATCGCGTCACCATGCCGACGAGAAACGTTTTTGAATTCACTTCAAGTCCGACTTCTTCTTGAAGCGCGATTTTGTTGGCGCGCCGATCGTCGATCGTGTCTTCGGTGAAGGATTGCGCGATCGCTTTATCAACTTTGGGATCATATGCATCGTCATCAATTCCATTCACAATGCCCGACAGCCTTCCACTAATAAAAGACAGCAATCCTTCAAGCGTTTCACCGTAAGCAGGAGTTTGAATCTGCTCGGCATAAGTCGGCGAAACCGTTGTTACCCAATCTGCATACTGCACTGCTGCCGCCATTGTATTGTGACCCTGCATATACCACGGGCACCACGTTATTTGCTCTAGCTTCCAGCGCCACGGCCCTTGATACGCCAAATTGTGAATCGTAAAAATCGTGGAAATATCCGGCGATTGATGCATCCAAACCGGAATCATGCCCGTATGCCAATCGTGACAGTGAATAATGTCGGGCTTCCAGTAGTTCCAAGCAAATTCAGCCGCGCCGTTTGCAAAAAACGTAAACCGCCAGTCTTCATCTTCACCGCCGTAAATTTTGCGCGGATCAAATACCGGATGACCAAACAGATAAAGCGGAACATCGGTTCCGGGGAGCACCGTTTCATACACAGCAAACGGATTGAACATTGCAGCACCCGACCAAACTGGTTCCGATGGGATCTTAATTTTGTCGTTGAGAAATCCGTAATACGGCAAGAAAATCCGCACATCGTGCCCCATGTCGCGCAGTACTTTCGGCAACGCACCGACGACATCTCCCATTCCTCCAACTTTCGCGATCGGAGCCGCTTCTGCCGCAACAAACAAAATTCGCATGTTCAATCTGTGAATGGTTTGACAGATAGATCATACCGATTTGGGGTCTTTAATGCGGTCATCGGCGCGAAATTTTCTTAAAAGGACTATGCCGCAATAAAAAGAAAGCCATTCAATTAGCATTTATGGTGGATCAACGTTCCCCGTCTTGAAAGCGGCGATCGTCTTTCGCGTTATGAGTTCGAGCGCTGATATCGCCGCCCGAAGACGTGAAAGCAGAATTAATCGAACGAGTAGTTTACGTGGCGTCTCCAGTTCGAGTTAAAAATCACGGCAGACCCCATGCTTACAATAGCTTTCACTTGGGTACGATTCGCTTCAATGTAAAGCAAGGCAGCACCTACCTGTGCATCAGTAAAGTTAAATTTGTCTGGGATTAGTTTGGGTGAGTACTGCGCTTTAAGAAAATCCATCACGTCATAGAGACTCGTGCGTGTGCTTGCGATCGTGAGTCCCTGCTCTGTCCGCACAATGTTTGCTTGTCCACTAGGCGCTGGAGTCATAACCCATCTTTTCACTACTGCCTCTATATTGCCCTCGCATTACTGGTTGAATATTCTAAGGCAGACATCTGCCTGAACACTGACAGGAAACGCTTTTGCCGTCTTTCTAACTCCCCCGAACGACTTTCGAGTCACACGGCTAACGGTGCGGTTGAGCGGCAACAGACTGACCCGAACAATAAACGCAAGAACCCTTAACTGTCCGCTCCAACCGAGTTGTCGGGCTGTTGTTTAGGAGCAGAAGATTGATTCTCTTGCGTCACTCGAACCAAAAACCGAAGTGCTTCATTTACTGCATCAGCACTCGGAAACATTTCTGCCACATCAGGCTCCAGACGAACGACTGCTCTACCAAAGCTTTTTCGTCCGAATCCCATTTTTCTCACTCTCAAGCTCTTCAAGTCATACTCTGACCGAAGTTCACCTTCCAGTTCCGGGTTATCCTTCTTCATAAATTTCTCGCTCGGCTCGGGTTGTTTCTCTTGCACTAATGAGACGAATTACATCTTTTCTCTCTGTGTACGACACAATTAATGAACGCCCTCGGTTTGACTTTCCAACAATAAGATAACGTTCCTCATTGTCTGAATGATCTGGATCGTAGAAGTCAACGTAAAGCACATCGTCAAAAACAGTCTTCGCCTCCTCAAAAGAAACTCCATGCTTTGACAAGTTACTTGATGCTTTATTTTCGTCCCAATCAAACTTCATGAACTAAGATCCCAAAGCACAGATTTAGGCTGAAGGAGCGCCGTTATTTAATCGATCGATGCCTCGTCAAGATACTCATGAACCTTGTCGAATTGGGAACGGGAAGCAACGGACTCCACGCTCCAATCTCCGCATAGCGTAAAGCTTGAAGCGTATGCATTGCCTCAAGAATATCGTCACTCGAACCCATCAATAACACCTGAAATTTTCTGCCATCACTTGAAGCAGAATCGAGACGTGAAACCACGTCGATGATTGAATTATCCATTTGAGATTTCTCCTATTGAATGCGAAGAAATCCCAAAAACTGTAGCCATCCACAACGCAGCGAAAAGCGGGATGGCTACAGGGATGTTAAGATCCCTCATTAGCCTCCTTGCTGGTCACGTCAGCATTGGGGGTTAGCCGTTCAAAGTTGGTGGTACAGCTTTGAGCGGCGACTGTCGGCGACAGTTTTTGGGGTAGTCTGGTTGTTCGACTTGACGCAGAACAACTTAATCAGTGAGCGTAGCGAATTCCCCGATTAGAGTCAAGTGAATGTAGGAAATTCGCACAAACGCCGCACTCTTAAACGAACACGCGATGCTGAAGCGAGGGCATTTGACGCCGGACTTGCTCAAGCCGCGCCGGACGAATCTCAGCGATCGCCACCCCCGGTTCTTCGCCCGCATCTGCCAAAATCACGCCCCACGGATCAATAATCATCGCGTGTCCGTGCGACTGCCGGATCGAGTTATGGCGTCCGGTTTGGGCAGGCGCGATCACATAGCACGTATTCTCGATCGCGCGTGCCTGCAACAAAATCTGCCAATGGTCTTTCCCGGTGTACGCGGTAAACGCTGCGGGAACAAATAAAACCTCCGCGCCAAGCTGTGCCATTTGGCGATATAGCTCAGGAAATCGCACATCGTAGCAAACCGACAAGCCGAGATTTCCCAGTTCTTTCGATGGGTGAATCGGTGGAACTCGACTTCCGGCTAATACCGTTTCCGATTCGCGGTAGGTGTTGCCGTCGGGCAGATTCACATCAAACAAATGCACCTTCTCGTAGCGGGCTAACTCTTGACCGTTTGGAGCTACTAAAAGCGCGGTATTGTACACCTTGCCGTCTTCTACCGGAACCGGAAACCCACCGCCCAGCATCGTGACTTGAAAGCGCTGCGCCATTGTTTTGAGAAACTTTTCGCTTTCTTCGGCGATCGCACCTGCTTGAGCGAGTTTGGCGTCTTCGTCACCAAGAAACGAAAAGTTTTCGGGCAAGCTAACCAACTCAGCGCCTCGCCGAGCCGCCACATCAATTAATTCTTCTGCCTGCGCCAAATTTTTCTGCAAATCGGGCACGCTGTTCATCTGCACGGCAGCAGCTAAGTAAGACTTCATGGAATTCACTCACGAATGCAACGAACGGGTAAATCGGTTTGAATCTTAGCGAGTATTGTAAACAGTTTGAAGTAGGCATCACAGTTTGCCTACTTCTCATGTTAAAACGCCTTTCCCGTTGCGATCGAATTTATGAGTCGGCTTCGAGCTGTGAGTCTGTTTTGCTCGTTTCGGGTGCGCCTTTGATAATAACTTGAACGATCGTGCTAATAAACCAAATCACGCCAGATGCGAACATCACCATCATCAGCATCGCCAACGCGCTAAACGGCGAAACCACTAACAGCGTCAACAACACCATCACCAGCAGCGAAGTAAGCAGTCGATTCATTGCTAAGCTCCCAAGCAATCTTTGAGTTAATTCCACTTTAGGAAGGCTTCAACGATTCGCCCTCTAACGCAAGCGGCATTTAGAATTTATCCAAGTAATGAATAAGTAAAATTCCTTCACATTCGGGTTACATCTATTCAGGTTATGATGACGGAAATCCAATTTTTAATGAATTCGGCTGATGTCCTGAGCGGCTCACCGAACGCCCCAAAATAGTATCGAGCAGTCTGATAGTCTTTGTAATTAACCCCGGCAACACGTTCATGAATGACTGGCAAAAAGACTTTTTTGAAATGTTTGAAACGATCGCGGATCACGTTGAAGATTTCTTTCTTGATGTGGCTCGCGATGTGACCGAAGCAGTTAATATTGTTTTCGATTTTTCTGAAGAAATCTCAACTCAGTTACACAATGACTTTCTCGATGAAATGGAGTTGTATGCAACTGAGCTAGTCAATCCGGTTTTAGAAGCGTATTTTGGGTTGGGAAGCGCGGTTGAAGAAGCTGCTCAGCCGATGATTGCAACCGTTGAGCCGTTGTTAAAGCAGCATCCGGCTTGTCTTGGCTGTAAGCATTTTCACGGGCAGTCCTACGGCGGTAATTTGCTAATTTGTGGAATGCATCCTTATGGAGTTGGTGAAGGGGTTGAAACTTGCCCAGATAAGGAACTCACCGCTTGGGGCGCATTTACCGGAGTGTCGGGTTGGGAGTCTTGAGAGCCTAGCGAGTAAAGTTAGCTTCGCGCATTGCCATTAGCTTCGCAAGAGACGATCGGCTACGGCAACGCAGATACACAAACGAAGTCCGCGATCAGGCGGACTAACCAAACCAAGAATTGCAATGAGGAACCCGCGAAGGCGGGTTTTGTCTGTGTAGCCGCGATTTTAATCGCCAGGCATCTGTCGAGCACCCACGAGTAAAGTCGATCGACAATCCCAATAAAATGGAGGTCGATTTGCTAAAGCAAATCGACCTCCATTTTATTGATCAAACCTGTAAAACCTTAAACAACTTTCAGATTCGGATATTCTGCCAACACATCATCGCGAGTCAGAACATCGCCTTCAGCTTGTGGTGTCCACAGCACTTCCAGCGCCAAAAGCTGATCGCTCGATACGCTACCCAACTGAGCCAGCGCCCGACGCACATCTTCAGTGCTATTAATTTCAGGCAGTTGCAGCTTACCTTGTGTTCCCACAAGCAGCGTCACTACAATATACTCACCCGGAGCTTGGGCAAGCGCTCCACCTTTTTCTGCCACCGTAAGCGAACTCGACGCGGCTTGGTTAAGCTGATTGTTCACATTCGAGAGCGTTTCGGCACTGAACTTACTGCGCTCACCTAACGCTAACCGATTAAACTCGGCTCCCGCCGCTTCTAATCGAGCTTGACGCGCCTCGGTTGCACCATAAACCCAATACTGCGGATGGCGCAACAGGGCGAGCGTGGTTTCTTGCAGCACTTGAGCTAACCCTTCCGAAGTCTCGGTGTTCGCACGCTCTGCGATGCGATCGAGATCCGCCTGCAAACTCCGTGCCTCAGCCAACAGACCAACCTGCACCTTCGCAACCGATACCGTCGGATTGCTGCTGTAGCCCTCAACCTCGCCGCCCCCGTTAGCGCGACGGAAGCTGTTGACTAAAAAGCTGGCGATCGAGATGAAAATTAGCAGCGTAAACAATCCACCGAATCCGCCGCCAACTCCAAAGAACGGGAAGTAAACGAACGGAAAGAATCCGCCGCCGCCACCCGGATAGTAGCCACCGCCACCGGGATAATAGCCGCCGCCCGGAGGGGCATAGGTGCGACTGGGTGGTGCGTAGGTACGACTCGGTGCTCGGAAGCCACCGCCACCAATACGACCCCCACTGGCCGCTAGAGCGCTATTGGCATGACCGAAAATTAGCGAACCCACAAGTGCCAAAGCGATTACGGGCTTGATCAAAGATTTGAAAAATTTTGTTGTCTTCATGGCGTTGTACCTATTGCTCATCCAGACGCAGATCAGCACCTTGCTAGAATTTTCTATCGTCTTGATTGTGCCTTAACTCTTTGTTACAGAGTTTTAAGCTTGACTCACCCTTTTACTTTATCGCTTCTGATTGCGGTTGAAAATGCCTTAAGCAGTAGGTTTTAGGAGAGATAACCGTACTGCGCTATAAAGATAAGCAAACGATATTTATTCAAGGTTTTTGGGCTAACCCCCTCCGACGATCGTCACGATTTCCAGTCGATCGCCGCTCTTAATTTCCGTATCGTCCCAAAATTGACGATGCAGAATTTCGCCGTTGTATTCAACAGCAACCAAGCGCGGATTTAAGCCAAGCTGCTCTAAAAACTGCGGTAACGTCAGGTTTGCTAAAGCGGTGCGAGGTTCACCGTTCACTTGAAGCGCGATTGATTCATTCATGAAAATGCGACTCCCACCGATCGGGTGCAACCGAGGATTTACGCTGCAACCGCCGTTTTTGATCGACTTGAGCCGTAAAAAATTGAGCAACTAACATCGGTTGATCAGCTTGCATAATCGCTCTAACGATTGAAATGCGCTCTGCTCCTGCTACGAGAACGTCATTCACGTTATTGATATCAATGCCGCCGATCGCAAACCACGGAATCGGGCAGTGCTCGGCAGCGTATCGCACATAATCAAGTCCGGCGGCGGGTCGTCCTTGTTTGGTCGGCGTTTCGTAAACCGGACCAACCCCCACATAATCTGCGCCTTCGTCGATCGCGCTTCTCAAATCATCGGCATTATGCGTTGATCGTCCAATAATTCGTCCGGTTCCAAGAACTTGACGCGCCAATTGAACCGGAACATCTTGCTGACCGAGATGCACGCCATCCGCATCAGTGGCTAAGGCGAGATCAATTCGATCGTTGACAATAAACAAAGCGCCGTAATCGTGACAAAGCTGGCGCAGTTTTTGAGCGGTATTGAGCCGAACTAAATCATCAGCGTCTTTATCGCGGTATTGAACCAGCGTAAGACCGCCTTGCAACGCCGCCTCGACCGTAGAAAAGAGATTTTCAGATGGAGACGTAACGAGATAAACAGACGCCGATCGTAACTGCTGCTGACGCGGCGATACTAAGTGGGTTTCGAGCACATAAACCTGATAGCGCATTTGTTTTACAGCAAACGCCAGTTCTTCGCTGTAAACTTTGCCGTATTCTTCAAGCACGCGCAACGCTTCTTCAACGCGGCAAAAATTCGCTTGCAACACGTGTTCAACGCTGCTTCGGGTCGCTTCGTTCGGATGCGTCAAATCCGTTCCGGGATCATCGATCGTGTTTCTTGCCGATCGCAATTCTGCGCGATGCCACGTTGCCAACGTTTGCCGCCAGGCTTTGCACTGCTCGGTTAGCGTTACATCGTTTAAGCCAAACCGGCACCATTCTTCGATTACCCGCAGTCCTTCGCGAGCACGATCGAGGTTTGCATCCAAAATTCGGTACAGTGCAGGCTGCATAAATTGACGGTGCTCTGTATTGCCCATGTCGAACAATCCTATTAATGTTTCATCGTATCAGTTGCCTGGAATCAATCGGCGTCACCCAAAATCCATGAATGTTTATTAAGTGTATTGTGCTTAACCACTTTCTAGAGATAATTAAGAGACGATTTGAATAGATGCGAATTCGCGACGCGGTGGGTTCTAGTGAAACCACAGAGGCACGATCGAATTCCCTGTGTAGACTGAACGGCTATGAATAAACTTCAGTTCATCGTATCCGAACAAAGCCGTATGTAGGAGAATGATCATGGGTGGCTGTGACCGATTTTTTCGCTCATCCGTGTTTGCAATTTTTGGATTGACCAGTATTGCTGCGATCGGCTTTGAACGATCGGCAACCGCTCAATCCATTCCCGATCAAATCGTTCCGGATCAAACGCTTTATGTCAATCCGAGTTTAGGGCTTGACACAGCACCGGGAACCGAGCGATCGCCGCTCAAAACGGTAACCCAAGCCCTCAATTTAGCCCGTCCGAATACCGTTATTATGCTGGCTCCGGGAACCTATAGCGCCGATACAGGCGAAGTGTTTCCGTTGCAGCTTAAATCCGGGGTGACCATTCGCGGAGATTCGCGCACTCGCGGACACTCGATCGTGATTCAAGGCGGCGATTTTTTCTTAAGTCGATCGTTTGCGCGGCAAAATGTGACGATTGTCGGTGCAAACCAAGCGGGCGTCATCGGCGTAACGATCACAAATCCGAATCCGCAAGGCTACGGACTTTGGGCAGAATCAACAAGTCCGATCGTGCTTGACAGCACGTTTACCGGAAGCGGACACGATGGCGCGTCGATCGTCGGCAACAGTGCGCCGATTTTGCGCAATAACTATTTCTATGGCAACGGCGCAAACGGCATTACCGTTTATGGCACTGCAAGCCCACAAATTCAAGAAAATATTTTTGAGCGGACAGGCTTTGGCATTAACGTTGCGCAAAATGCCCGACCGAGTATCATCGGCAATCGCATCACGCAAAACAAAGACGGCGTTGTGGTGCAAGGTCGCGCACAGCCGATTTTGCGCAGCAACGTGATCGACAGCAACGATCGCGACGGCATTGTGGCGATCGCGGGATCGCGCCCGAATTTGGGAACGGCTGCTGATCCGGGAAACAATACGTTTTTAAGCAACCGACAGTTTGACATCAACGCTCAAAAAAGCGCTCAAACCCTGCCCGCTTTTGGCAACCAAATTTCAGCCCGCACGATCGGACGAATTGATTTATCGGGCAATCCGATTACAACCGTTGCATCGATTTCGGGCGCAGGACAAGCGGCACCGCAACGCCCAACCTTATCAATTAATTCCTTTAGCTTGCCAACCCGTCCTAGCTTTAGAGCCAACCCTAAACCACTCCTTCCCGTTCAAGCTAGTGCGCCGTTGCCGTTTGTCGATCGGCGATCGCCGTTGCAGCCTGTTGCAAGCCGTCCGAATAGCGCGATCGAAATTCCCGTTCCAGCACCCGAAGCAACCGCGCCGTTTTCTTTAGCTCCGCAGCTTCCAGTGCAAGTTGCAGCCCGATCTCCGCTTGCTAATCTGCCTGCGAGATCAACGCTGCAATCCACTCGTAATTTTGCGCCCGCTCAATCGATGCCATCAAACCGTCTTGGATTGCTTCCGGTACCGCGTGCAGTGCCGCCGATCGGTAATGTTCGGGGAACGTCGGTGAAAATTTGGCGCGGCGGTGGCGTTGCCACTCAAACGCGGCAAGTTTCTGAATATCGCTTCCGAGTTGTGGTCGATGCTGATAGCGAAATCGAACAAGCGCAATTAAAATCAATCGTTCCGGCAGCGTTTTGGACTTCGATTCGAGGACGGCGTGTTATGCAGGCGGGTGCATTTCGCGATCGATCTGAAGCGATCGCGCTGTTGCAGAACTTGATGAATCAAGGCGTGCAGGCCGCGATCGTGCAGCTCTAAAACGACTAACGTGAGTTCGCATTAATTTATAAACGCTCGGCGAAGGCGCGGCTACACAGACAAAGCCACGGGTTAAAAGCTACTTTTAAAGACGCTCAGTCTCCGCAGGGAGACTTCGTTTGTGTAGCCGCGCCTTGAGTCGCCAGGCTTAACCGAAACTCACGTTGGTTAGCTTTCGTCAATTCGACGATCGTATTCAATCTGTCCGTAATCAAGTTTAATTAAGCGATCGGCAACCTGAAAATAATGATCATCATGACTAATCACAAAAACCGTTTTGCCACGATGCTTTAACTTGGGCAAAAATTCGGTGTAAAACAATTCTCGAAAAATCGGGTCTTGATCCGACGCCCATTCATCAAACAAATAAATTGGGCGATCTTCTAGATAGGCCGTTAGCAAAGTGAGTCGTTTACGCTGCCCTTGCGAAAGTTCAGTTGTAGAAAGCTGACCGTTGACAATGCGAACTTTGTGATCAAGCTGCAATTGTTTCAGGTAAACATGGGCTTGAGCGTCGAGATCTGGCGTATCAATGCCAAGCAAGCGATCAAACAAATAGAAATCTGCAAAAATCGTCGAGAAATGCTGTCGATACCATTCGCGATTTTCATCGGTAATCGGCTGTCCGTCGAAATAAATCGCGCCAGAATCCGGTGCATATAATCCGGTAATTAGCTTTGCTAACGTTGATTTTCCGCTTCCATTTCCACCCACGATAAACACAATTTCGCCTTGACGCAGCGTGAGATTAATTTCACCTAATGTAAACTGATGATCTTCGCTACCGCGATACGTGTGGCTAATATGATGCAGTTCGAGCGATCGCCAATTCGGAGCGATCGCGCCCGGAACCGTGACCCGCTCGGATCGATCTCTTAGCGCCAGTCCTAACGCTTTAATTTTGTCGATCGACACGCTCGCTTGACTCAGAATCGGTAGCTTAATCACGATTTTATCGATCGGCATCATGATATAGGTAAACGTCAACACATAGCCAGACATCGTTTGTAGCGAAACCTCAAACAAATTTGGCAACGCGAAAATCACAAAGCCGATCGCGAAAAAGAAAATCAACTTGCCCCAGCTTGCCGCCGCCGCAAAATAAATCAATGCATCAATGTTGTGACGGCGAAACGATGCCGAAGTCGCTTGCAAATTGTCTTTTAAGAAGGTTTGACGTCTTGGATAATGCAGCTTGAGTTCTTTGATGCCGTCGGTAACCGATCGAAAATCCTTAAACAAAAGGTCTTGATCTTCGCGGGCGTACACCATACGCCGCCGAGCTTGTCCGAGCATCCATTCGCAGGTAATGATTGCAAACACAAACACAACCATTACCATCGCAAACACAATCCACGACAGCCAGGCAATATAAACAAAACAGCCTAAAATTGTGGCTAAATCAATACAAATAAACGGAAAATCAGAAACCGCTCTGGCGACAGCTTGTACATCTTCGGTCAGCGTTGCCAGCAGCCGAGCATTGCCTAACTGCTCTAAATGCGCGAGTTCCGACGATAGAATTTGCCGTCCTAGCTGCATTCGCAAATTAAACACAGCGTCTTGCGCAAGCTGAATTAAAACAAGCTGAGAAATCACGCTTGTAATCAGCGACACGATCGCGAGTCCAACAAACGCGCCTGCAATGTTTCCGACGGCAACGCCCCCGGATCCGATCGATCGACTAATCAAGGCAATCAAGCCCGCACTGCTGATTCCACTTAAAAATCCAGTCACGATCGCGATTGTCACCAGCGTTCGAGAAGCCTTTAATAAAAAAGAAAATAGCTGCATTGTGTGGATAAGCTCAAACCGAAAAAATGGTCAAAAACACGAGAATTTGGGCAGTGTAACTTCAAGACGTTTAGCATCGGGACGGGTGCCTTGTTTACCCAACGAAATCGAGATCAACCCAGCTTAACCCCGCCGATTCTCGCTTGTGGGAACGAAGCCCTTCACCTAGAATCTACGCTGAAAGAATTACCTTTGTATGATTTTCAGGCAGATTTAGACATTTTGGGAACGACCGTTGCTCAGATGTTTGAGCGCGATTCTCGATTATCCGGTGTAATTTTGCGCTCCGACGGGCAATTTGTCGGCATGATGCCGCGTCAACGACTGCTCGAATATCTCTTGCGTCCTTATGGTACCGAGCTATTTCTAGAGAAACCGTTGCGGATTTTGCACAGCTACGATCGTAGCGTGCCGTTTGTTCTCAGTGGCGATACCGCAATTTTGACCGCCGCACAGCAAGCTTTGCGTCGATCGTTTGATCGATTAAGCGATCCGATCGTCGTTGAGCTATCTCCAGACGTTTATCGCTTGCTCGACGCCCACGACCTGAATATCGCTTATTGGCAAATTCGCGGCATCGAAACGCAGGTGCGCATCGAACGGCTGCAAGTCCAAATGCTGCAATCCGAGAAAATGGCAAGCTTAGGACGCTTAGTAGACGGTATTTCTCACGAAATTCTTGATCCGGTGAGTTTTATCTGGGGAAATCTCAGCCATATTGCCGACTACAGCCGCAGCCTGCTTGATTTGATTCAGGTTTACGAGAAATACATGGCGCAGGTGCCGCGAGAAGTAGTCGAGGTAAAAGACGCGATCGAGTTCGATTACATTCGCGAAGATTTGCCTAAAACGCTCGACAGCATCAAAACCGGAGCCGAACGCCTTTCAAAACTAGCCAATAGCCTGCAAAATTTCTGTCATATCGATGAAGTGTATCCGCGTCCCGCCAATCTTCACGAATGCTTAGATTCGGTGCTGCTGCTGCTTAAAAGCCAATTAACAGGTGAAATCGAAGTTGTAAAACACTACGGTCACTTGCCGCCGATTTCGTGCTTTGTAAGCCAGCTCAGTCAAGTGTTTATGAACATTCTGAGTCAAGCGATCGATGGCTTGCTCGGTCAAGCTGCCACGCGCCAGTTTAATGCTGAGCACGGCAGAATCTCTACGATCGATCCGCCTTGCATCACAATTACGACCGATATTTTTGTGATCGACGGTTCGGGTAAGCGTTGGGTATCGATTCAAATTGCCGATAATAATGCAGAATGGTCAGCCGAAACTCAACGCCAATTAATGCAGGCATTCGCAACTAGCTCACGATTCGAGTCAAATCGCCCTTTAACCAAAGAAACTAGCCTTGCAATGAGCTATCGCATCGTCACCGCTCGACACGGCGGCAAATTTAAAGTGTTTTCAAGGCTGCCGCAAGGGGGAACCGTGTTTGAGATTTTACTCCCGATCGATTAGTTCAAGATATTGAGCGTCGAGCAAATAAGCACCGTTCGTAAATCGAATTCCCCAGTAACCGCCAGGACGTCGATCGAGCACGGTTCCTTCTTCTCCAACCGCAAGCACATCTGATGGACGCAGCATTGGCATCGGTTCGGCGGATTTGATATACGGTGGCAATGCCACTACGCGAACTTTTGCCCCAACGGTAATTTCTTTAGACATAAACTTTTTAGCGATAGCCAACCATAAACGAATCTTTTCTCATTTTAAGAAACGGATTCGCATTCGAGACGGTCAAACCCGTCAAGACGGAAACTCGTTGATGATTGCTTCAGGCTGTCTTTTCAACGAAGGTCAATCGGCAAGGCAGAGAGTGCTTGCTAACGTCAGTTCTAGACACGAACGCACCCTTAGTAATATCACTGAGGTGCATCCACACCCTTACTCAACCGAAGCTGATGCGATTTAGCGGTTTAGCACATCCGACAATCGGCTTACACTGGCGCGATCGCTCTTGAGCGATCGCGCTTCGCTATCGTCATTGGTTAAAACGCCATCTTCGAGATACGCCACATGATCGGCAACGTCAATAATTCGAGGATCATGCGTCACAATCAGCACGGTTCGATCATTCTCTTTGGCCAGCGTACGCAACAGTTCAATCACCGCATGACCGTTGCGAGAATCTAAAGCGGCAGTTGGTTCATCGGCCATGATTAGCTTCGGGCTTCCGGCTAAGGCACGAGCGATCGCAATGCGCTGCTTTTGTCCACCGGAGAGATTTTGCGGATGTTGTTTAGCGCGATCGGCAAGTCCAACTTGACTCAGTAATTCCATCGCTTCGCTTCGGGCTGCTGCCCCGCGAATGCCTTTAAGGTTCAGCGCCACTTCCACGTTCTCGATCGCGCTTAAAGCTGGAAATAAATTAAATCCTTGAAAAATAAAGCCAATATTTTCTAATCTAAACTGCGAAAGTTTGGCGCTTGAAAGCTTGGTGATTTCTTGACCGAGCAATCGCACACTGCCAGCCGTCGGCGTCAAAATTCCCGCTAAGATAGACAGAAGCGTTGTTTTCCCAGATCCAGACGGGCCCATCAAAAGCTGAATATCACCGTATTGCACATCTAAATCGATTTGATGCAAAGCTTGATATCGTTCTGCTCCAGATCGATACACCATTTCTACGCCACGGGCAGCAATGGCTTTTGTGTCTGCTCGATCGAGTTCCACCGAGCGCGTTTCGCTTGCCTGACTCCCAGCATAATGAACTAAATTAATCGAGGTTGCAGTCATTCGTTTGAGGAACAGTAGGGTAGGTTGAAGTGTGTGGGAGCAGACTTTACTTTTGTGAGAGCGTCATCAATTAAACTAGCAGATTGATTGGCAATGTGTGGATTGAGACATCTTTAGTTTACAGAAATGGTTTTAAAATCCATCCCCATTAGATTAGACTTTGATCTCATTCTAAAGGGTCAATTCCTTTTGGATAGTGAAACAATGTGCCACTGTGAATTCTGCCCTGCTTCGGCAAACGTGACAGGTTTGCAATAACACTTAAACAAGCGTTACGCTTTGAACACGATCGCCGGATCAACACGGGTCACTTTCTGCACAGCAAACAAGGCAGAGCCTACGCACATAACCACGGTTAGCACAAGAACGCCTGCCCCGGTCATCGGTGTAATCAAAATCATGATGCCTTTTGCGGCTTGCGTCCATGCACCCAATCCAAGACACAGTGCCATGCTCGGTAGATATCCTAAAACTGCCATCCAAAGCGCCTGCTCCAAAATCACGCTGTAGATTACCCAATTTGACGCACCCATTGCTTTGAGAGTTCCAAACTCGCGTAAGTGATCTGAAACCGATGAGTAAAGGATTTGACCGACGATCACCATGCCGACGATAAAGCCGACAGCCGCACCCAAGCCGAGAATAAATCCTACTCCGGTGCGTTCTGTCCAGTAAGTCCGGGTGATCGTTGCGATTTCATCTTTGGTGTAGACGTGCGTATCGGGTAAAGCAGCTTCGAGCCGTTGCTTAAGCTGCGATAAATCTTGATTCGGTTTGACGCGAATGAGAACGTATGAAATCGGATCGCTAACGTTGACTCGACGTGGCGGTTGCGGTGTATTTGACGTTGGGTTTGGTGATGTATCAAGTGTGTTCGTGCAAGCAAGCGCACCGTTTGCTTGTCGGGTACAGGTAACTGATGTGTCTGTGCCACCGATTCCATAAGCGTTTGCGTTTTCAAGCGATGTGTAAATAAACGAACTCGATGCGATCGATTGCGTGTCGCGGGTTGTTCCCACAAGCGTTGCGGGAAGGGTGCCAAACGAGCCAATACTGCCGCGATCGTTCGATTGTTTGAGTCCGAGCGATCGCAAACTGGATTGATCCACAATAATGCTGTACGGCTGCTTCAGGGCGTTAAGCGTTCCCGATGTGATGTCCCATCCGGCAAACATGTGGCTTCCTGGATCAAAGCCATAAATCCGAATCGGGGCAATTTTTCCTGTACTATCGCGCCAAATGCTCGTGCGAATCATCAGCGCTTCGGCGCGATCGACGCCCTGCACTTTCTGCGCTTGCTCAACGCGCTCGGCTGGCATCGGTGACGATAATTCTAAATGCACCATGTCTTTTGAGGCGACCCACAAATCAGCCGTTGATTGATCGACGAGTCGAGCGGTCGATCGCGTAAAGCCGCGCAAAATTCCAAGCTGAATCGTAACCAAACTAACCGCAAACATAATTCCCGCTTGAGCAACGATAAAGCGGGGGATATCTTCAAATAGGTTTTTACGAGCGATCGAAGCCATAACAAGGATTGGGGGAGATTTACTCCTAGTCTAAGTAATGACTACCGTTTGAAGCGCGATCGTTCCCGAATTCCTAGTTTGCTGCAATCCGCCCGCGAATGAATTGCGGGCTACGGATTGAAGTCCCTTCAGGACTATCTTGCTTCAGTCTGCTTGAGCAGACTTGATTCGATTAGCCCGCAATTTATTTGCGGGCGGGTCAGCAGCGAATTAAAGCGATTTTAAAACACTGCCCAGCTTTATCAATGGCGATCGCTTCGACTATGATCAATCTTTCTCTGGCTCTTTAAAGTGCAAGAGCTTGCAGCTAATGAGGTCAAACTAATGACGCAGAACTCAAACATCGGTTCAGAAGAAAATGAAATTAGATTGCCTGACAAGGTGCAGAAGCGACTAGAAGATATAGAAAGAGAGATAGCCAAGAAAGATCAGCAAGACCGAGAGGAAGCGTTTGCAAGAGAGATGGCAAGAAAAACGCCAAAAGAGAGAGAGGAGATGGAGAAAGAGATAAAAAGAGTACGGGACAATAAGTATGCCCCAGAAACAAGAACAGAAGAAGAACTTAAACGAGAAGATGAGAGAGCTATCAAGATATTCAACGAATTGAAAGCAAAAAGAAAGAGAGAGTGAAATCTAATCATTCGCCAAACTCTCTTTCCTAAGATGGGCAATTTTTTAACCCTGTGCAACTCCATCTTCACGCGCTGCCCGTTGCACTGCTGCCGCGACTACGGTTGCAACTCGCTCATCAAACACGGATGGAATGATATGTTCACGATCGAGATCCTTGATCGAGACCAACGACGCGATCGCTAATGCCGCTTCAAGATACATACTTGTCGTAAACGTCGAAGCTCGACAATCAAGCGCACCCCGGAAAATGCCCGGAAACGCCAGCACGTTATTAATTTGGTTCGGGTAGTCGCTGCGTCCGGTGGCCATCACTGCCACAATATTACGCACAAGTTCCGGCTGAATTTCAGGAATCGGATTTGCCATTGCAAACACGATCGGATCACTTGCCATCGATCGCACCATTTCCGGCGTTACCACTCCAGGCGCACTCACACCCAAAAACACATCTGCATTTTTCATCGCATCGGCAAGGGTGCCCGATTGCTCAACGGCAAACCCAAGTTTTTGCTTGTTAAGATCGGTGCGATTGGTTGAGAGAATGCCTTTTGAATCACACATACAGATATTTACAGCACCGCTTTTCTGAAGCAGTTTCGCGATCGCCACGCCTGCCGCACCTGCACCATTAATCACGATTCGCACCGCTTGAATCGGTTTTTTCACGAGTTTGAGGGCGTTTGTCAGAGCGGCTAACGTGACGATCGCCGTTCCATGTTGATCGTCGTGAAACACGGGAATATTGAGTTCACGCTGAAGTCTCGATTCAATTTCAAAACAGCGAGGTGCCGCAATGTCTTCTAAATTAACGCCGCCAAAAACCGGAGCAATTCGCTTCACGGTTTCGACAATTTCATCGGTGTTTTGAGTCGCAAGGCAAATCGGAAACGCATCGACGCCGCCGAATTCTTTAAACAGCATCGCTTTGCCTTCCATTACGGGCATCGAGGCTTCTGCTCCAAGATTGCCAAGACCGAGCACAGCGCTACCATCAGTGACGATCGCCACCATATTCTGTTTGATTGTGAGTTCGTAAACGCGACTTGGATCTTGAGCGATCGCCGTACAAATCCGCCCGACGCCCGGAGTGTACGCCATCGCCAGATCGGCCTGCCCTCGGAGGGGAATCTTACTTTGAACGGTGATTTTTCCACTGCGATGAAGTGAAAACGTGCGATCGTACACGTTGATGACTTCAATGTTGGGCAACGCTTTGACGGCTTGCACGATCGTTTCTGCATGTTCGGTGCTGGCGGCGTCTACGGTGATGTCGCGCATCGAAATCTCGCGGGTTTGCTCGATCAAGTCAATTTGTCCCAGGCTGCCACCGAGCGACGAAATCGCCTGCGTGACGCTGGCTAACATTCCGGGGCGATTGGGAACCTGAAAGCGAATCGTCAAGCTAAAACTGGAATTAGGAGTGAGATTTGGCATAGTCATCGATTAAGGCGTTGCGCAACTCTGGCGTCGTACAGTTCCGAGTTCTAAATTCTAGTGGGAATCGAGACGCAAATCTCAGCTTCCCGGCTATCTCTTACGCTAATGTGTTCAAATCCTAAAAACTGTACGGAGGTAACGAATCGATGCCTAGTTTATACACAAACGTTTTTATTGACGCGCCGCGATCGCAAGTGTGGCAAATCCTCATGCAAAAAGAGCGCTGGAAATATTGGAATACGTTTCTTTACGATTGCGATCCAAATCGAGGTTTCGTTGAAGGGCGCGATGTGTCGCTGTCGCTGTTGCGCATTCCCGGCGAAGAAATTCAGTTTCGCCCGATCGTCACGCTGATTCAACCTGAGTACTGTCTCAAATGGATTTCAACCATTCCCGGAATGAGAAACGAACATACGTTTGAGCTGCAAGACACGGGGCGCGACCCTTTGAAGCTTCGCGGAGCGAATCGCACTCAATTCATTTACCAACAAAGTTTTTCGGGTGCATTAACAAAAGTGGTTTTACCGTTTATTCGACAAGATGAGCAAAAAGGAATGCACCGCATGACCCAAGAACTCAAGCAATACGCCGAAAAAAATGGGATGAACCAAAATTCACCCCATCGCAATCAGTATCGATAACCGCACTTAGAAATTCATTTCTGCGGCTTGAACGCGCTCGACCTGCTTCTTCTTCAGCACGAGCATAATTTGAGTGAGGGTCACGATCGCAAAGAACGCCAACAGACCCTTGATACGATCGGGGCTTTGCAGCACGATTTCAGCGTCAACTTGACCAAAGCCACCCACGTTCGGATTGTTGGTCAACGCATCGCCCGCCTTCACGGTGTCGCCTTGCGAAACAATCAGGTCAGGGCCAGCCGGAATTGTATCGGTCTTGGTCGTTCCGTCTTCTGCCTGAATGCTAACCGTGTAGCCTCCCTCTTCAGTCTTGTCAACTTGGGTAATTTGACCCGAAGCTGAAGCATTGTAAACCGCGTTGTTGCTTTTTTCACCTGTTGGGTAAACTTGTCCGCGTCCGCGATTGCCGCCTACGTGAACCGAGTACTTACCAAAGTGCATTGCTTTATCGGTGTTCGGATTAGGAGACAGAATCGGGAATTCGATTTCCTGATACTGCTCACCCGGAATCGGGCCCACAACCAGCCAGTTTTCGTGAGCGTCGCTGTACGGCTGAATGTAGAGTTCGCCTGCTTTTTCTTTTTGCTCTTCGCTCATGCGGTCTTCGGGCGCAAGCTTAAAGCCTTCGGGAAGCATCAAAACGGCCCCCACGTTAAGCGGGCCTTTGCTGCCGTCGCCCTGAACTTGCTGAACGCTCGTGTCGTAAGGAATTTTCACCACCGCTTCAAACACGGTGTCCGGCAAAACCGACTGTGGCACTTCAACTTCGGTTGGCTTTGCGCCTAAGTGACAGTTGGCGCAGACAATCCGACCCGTGGCTTCACGCGGATTTTCGTACTGCTGCTGAGCAAAAATCGGATAAGCAAACGCGGCTTGCGGTAGGGCAAAACTGCTGGCAATTAGCGTAACAGCCGCCGCGATCGTCACAATCGCTTTCGTTAAATGTGTTCTCATTTCTCGTCAATTTAAGGTGCGAATAGTCGGGAATCGATTAACTTAGCTCCACCAGGGTTCTTCGCCAGTGCGAAAGTCGGTTTCTGTCCAGGGCGTGAACGCGACTTTGTTATCTTCGACGTTGGCGTGAACCAAAGCGAGCGACAACGGAGCGGGCCCGCGCACGACTTTCCCCGTACTGTCGTACTGCGACCCGTGGCACGGACACATAAATTTATTTTCGTTGACGTTCCAGGGCACCACACAGCCTAAGTGCGTACACACCGCGTTGATGCCGTAGTTGGCGATCGTGTGGTCGTTTTGCACCACAAGGTAGGTCGGATCGCCTTTTAAGCCTTGTGCTAAGTTACGATCGCCTGCCGGATGGTTCGCTAAGTATTCGCTCACCAAGATGTCATTGCCGAGGGCATCTTTGGCGGTAACGCCCCCCGTTGATCCACCCGCAGACGGCGGAATAAAGTACTTCACGACCGGATATAAAGCACCGAGCGCGACGAGCGCTTCAGAGCCAAACATCAACACGTTCATGAATTGGCGACGCCCCATTGAAGGAACATCATCAGTCGGTCCAGTTAATTGAGCCATGACTACTCTCTAGGGATTGCGAAAAGTGAGATTGATGACAAAAGATTTCGCGCAGAACTAATCTAAAAGCTCTGTGTTTAAATCAATTTACATGGAAGTGCTACCGTCTACGATTTTTCACGACCAGTTCCAGCAGTCAGAAACCCGTCAAAGCTAATCGTGTGTAGCGTTTCTTAGATGTATTATACATTTCTTGACAATACCAATCGGCGTTGCGCCCCTGCCAAATTTCTATAAGAAATGTTACATATTATTTATGGTTATGGATGGACAAGACCTGCGACAAGTTCTTTTAGCGAAATGGGGTCGCTCTTACGATGTTCAGATTCGCCGCACAAAAGGCAAAATTTTTGTGCAGGTGATGTGGAAATATCTAGAGCAGGCGTCGTTTCCGCTTAGCGAAAGTGATTACCTAGCGCATCTCGATCAGGTTGCGACATATTTAGCGGGCTGGGGCGCGATCGATCAAGTGACTTCCTTTATCGAAACCACTCGCGAACGCCCCCGACTTGGAAAAGCCGTCAGCATTCCGATCGAGCTTGGCGATCGCGCTTCAGAATGGATGCTCGAAGATTTCTAACGCCCTTTTCGATCTAAAAATTCGTTTAATCCTTCCCCAAACAGCGATAATCCAACCACCATAAAGGTCATTGCTAAACCCGGAAATAACGCCGTCCACCAAATGCCGCCTGTAGACAAGCCATCGAGCGCTTGCCGTAAATCGTGACCCCATTCTGGGACTTCATCGGGCAGTCCTAATCCTAAAAATCCCAGTCCGCCTAGCGTCAAAATTGCATCTGCCGCATTCAGCGTAAACAAAACCGGAACGCTTTGAATCACGTTCAAAAATAAATATTTCGACAAAACGCGCCACGTTGACGCCCCCATTGCTTGAGCCGCTTCAACGAATAACTCAGTTTTAACGCTAACCGTTTGATTGCGAACCACTCGGTAATACTGAGGAATGTAGGCAATGCTAAGCGCGATCGCCGCATTAAACACGCCTCGCCCGACTACAAACGCCAGCGTCACCGACAGCAACAGTCCCGGCAGCGTGTAGATCGTATCCATCAAAAAAAGCAGCAATCGATCGACCACGCCGCCCCGATAGCCGCTCACCATTCCCAACGGCACCCCAACGATCAAACTCAGCGCTGTCGCGAGAATCACGACTTGAATCGCGGCCTGCGTTCCGTAAATCGTGCGAGAAAATACGTCATAGCCGAGACTTGTCGTACCAAACCAATGTGCGGCGTTTGGCGCGACGTGCGGCGGATTGTCGAGAAACTCAGTCGGATTTTGCAGCCAGCCGATCGCTTGAAAAATCGGAGCAAAAAGCGCGATCGCAACGAAAAGAATGCTAATCAACACCCCAATTCTCATCATTTGACGAGACAGACTAGGGCGTTCTGCCGCACGAATCAACCGGGGAAGGCGAATAGTGGTCATAAAAACAATGAGGAATAAGAGAGGGATGAAACAAGGCTTTATTCCTCATTTCTCGTTTCTATTTTGAGGGTCGTCGCCGTTGTAAAAATTCTGGAATGTCTAGACCCGGAGGCTTTTGCTTGGGATCGGCGGCGGGTTGTTGAGCGGGGTTCGGCGTGGGCGTCACAATCGATCGCGGCTTTGGCGCAACGCTCGTGCCCTTCGGCATGGCTTGCTCTTGCGTTTCTGGCGAAAATCCAGTTGCAATCACGGTAATCCGAATTTCACCCTGCAATCGTTCATCGATCACGGCACCAAAAATAATATTGGCATTCGGATCAACATGTTCGTAAATAATGTCGGCTGCTGCGCTAACTTCGTGCAGCGTTAAATCCGATCCGCCAGTGATGTTAAAAACGACACCACTTGCGCCATCGATCGACGCTTCGAGCAACGGCGAAGAAATCGCAGCCATCGCGGCTTCGCGGGCGCGTGATTTTCCAGACCCGATGCCGATCCCCATCAAAGCTGATCCTGCGTCTGCCATTACAGCCCGCACATCGGCAAAGTCAACGTTTACTAACCCCGGAATCGTAATAATATCTGAAATCCCTTGCACGCCTTGACGCAAAATATCATCAGCCGTGCGAAACGCTTCTTGAACGGGCGTTTGCTCAGAAATCACAGACAATAATTTATCATTCGGAATAATAATCAGCGTATCCACACGGCTTTGCAGCGCGGAAATGCCGTCTTCAGCTTGTCCGGTGCGGCGACGTCCTTCAAACGTAAACGGACGCGTCACAACGCCAACGGTGAGCGCTCCTAACTCTTTCGCGACTTCTGCCACGATCGGGGCGGCTCCTGTTCCCGTACCGCCGCCCATGCCTGCGGTGATAAACACTAAATCAGAATGTTCTAAGGCTGAGGCGATTTCATCTCGCGATTCTTCGGCGGCTTTTTGGCCGATCGCCGGATTTCCGCCTGCTCCTAATCCACGGGTTAATTTTTGTCCGACTTGTAATCGCTTCATTGCCGTCGATTGAGCGAGAGCCTGAGCATCGGTATTAATCGACCAAAACTCAACGCCAGCCACATCCGAGGCGATCATGCGATTCACAGCATTGCTGCCACCGCCGCCCACGCCAATGACTTTAATTTTTGCAATACTGCCTGGCACGATATCACCACTCCTGGAATCTTCCGGTACCGCTTTCAGCCCCGCATTTTGATTCAGATACAGCCCCGAATTAAACGGATTAGAATTATCTGCCGTTGGAATGTAATTCGGCTGTCCGTCGGTGTGCGCGTTTTCATAACCGTGCTCCAGCGTAGGATCGATCGTCAATGGAACAGCATTTGAATCATTGTTAAGCGTCATTGGAATAATTTCAAGCGATGGGATGAACAAAGAAATCAATAATTGTGGGCGTGCAAAAAGATTAGCGCGAATTGCCGAACTAATTCGGAAATTTTCCCACAGCTTCGGCTTTATGGAGTACCTAATTTTACAGGAGTTTTCGATGTATTCATTTGCACGGTAGGAGAATTCGGATTGCTCAGATCAATATAAGTGATTTGTCCCACGTTCACACGACTCGACAAGCGCCGCAGTTGATCTAATACTTTTAGCTGGTTGGGAAAATTAGCACTATAAGCACCAAAATGCACGGTTCCCAATTCTGTTTTCAGAATTAAGTTTGTTGAATCGTCCCAATTTACTTCAAGCACTTTGACTGGACTTTGACGAATCGATCGATAAAATGACACCCAATTTGATCGATATTGCTCCACGGCTCCGCTAATTCTAAGCGGTGGCATTTTGAGCGATGGCTTTAATGCTGCATAGCTTTCTTGAGGAATCCAAGCACCCGTTTCATCTAATAATCCAGGCTGAGTTGATTTTGATACGGTAATCGCGATCGGGACTCGTTCGCGAATTCGCACCGTCAAACTCGGTGGAAACAGTTGTCGATCGACCGTGGCTTCCGCGATCGGCGCTTTGGCTTTAAGCGCATCGGCAATCGACTGCGGTTGAACTTTTAGCAGCGATTGAGGATACGCGATCGGCAATAGCGTCCGAATGGTTTGTTCAGAGATAAATCGATTGCCTTTGATTGTAACTTGCTCTGGTTTACGAATCACCCAGGCCGGCAGAGTTGCGATCCACAAAGCGCCGACTGCTAATCCACAAACGGCGATGTTGCGCCAGCTTGTTTGCAAAGCGCGGTTTCGACGCTGGCGGCGAAGCTGCTTACGGCGTTGAGATAAATCGCTACGCGACACGGGGGCAATGCTGGTCATCCTGAACGACTCACGAAACTAAACGGGTTAACGAACGCTGATCGATTGAAGCCATTCTGACAGGACTTGCTTAGGATCTCAACCGAACGCTAAAAAACTTGAAGGCACTTTGCAAGTTTTTACTGTAGTCGATTGGCGTTGGGTTGCGCGATTTTTTTGAGGCGGGTTCAACTTCCTGCTTGATCGCTTGGGGTTTCTTGCAGCAGAGCGGCAACTCGATCGCCAAAATCTGAATCCACGTTTGTCAAGCTTAAAAGCTGCAAATATTCTTGGCGCGTGAGTCCCGCGTTTTCGATCAAGGCGATCGCTTCATTCTCAATATCTCGCTGAATCTGCTGCGATTCTGATTCGGTTTCTGCGGCTTGGAGCTCGCCTTCGCGCTGATCAATTAATGCCACAACCTGCAAACAAGCCTGAACAAATTGATTCACTTTTTCTGAGGGAATCTTACTCGCATCGATCCCGCTTGTTGAAGCGGCTGGCTCAGAAACAACCGGGATCGCCTCGTCGAGCGGGTCAGCCCAAATTGCGCTAGGGTGAGCAAGAACGCAAAAAATCGCAAACAAAACAATCAGCAGTTTCATTGGTTTAGAAAGGTGCAGGATGTCAGATTTGAAAGATGAACTCAAACAATCGCTCGACGAAGCGCGCTGGGATTGGTTGATGCCTCATGCCGATCGCGATGCCGTGATTGTGGTCGCGGACGGATTAGATTTAGTCGATGTCGGCTTTGCGATCGTCAACGATCAAGTGGCTCCGGTGCAGCGCTGGATCGAAGCGAGTTTAATCTACAAACCGTCGATCGAGCAGAAATCGCTTTGGAATCAAGACCAAACCAAGCGATTTACAGCCTTGATCGTTCAGCCGTATGTTTTAGTTCAGGAAATGACGGCCTAGTGCGATCCCCACTTAAGATCGTCCGTCTTTGATCGGTGCCAAACTTGCGCCCGTATGTCCGGTTGTCACCCACAATAGCGCACGTCCACCATCGCGCAGCGATTTCGATAACGGCTCTTCGGGTTTTCCAGACGGAATCGGAACGGGTCTAACTTGAATGCCGCGACTGCCAAGCACGATTTCTGCAATGATTTGTGCTCGGCGCATATGATAATCCGACGTTATAAGATACACGCTGCGAACACCACGATCGCGCAGTCGATCAACGATCGTCGTAAAATTCGTCACGGTATCGGTGGCTTGATAATCTAAATTCAAGCGATCGAGCTTGATTCCTGCCGACGAAAATACCCAGTCACTGTATTCTCGCGGTGCGCCCGACGAAATCCAGATCGGGAGATTCGGATGAGCGCGGGCAAATTTTGCCGTGAATTTTTCGCGATCGCCGCTAGAGCCGCCCAGCATCAAAATGGCGTCGGGTTTTTCAAAATAAAACCGCGACAATCGAACGCCCATCCACAGCACAATCGGCAAAATCAGCAAAAGCCACGGAAATGAAGATTTGCGAGTTCGAGACCGCCTAACAGACTGTGGCACGGTTGAACTAGCCTTTAATCGCATGAAAACACCCTGTCTGGAAATTATTGGCTGCGACGTTGTTCTTGTGCAGCGCGTTCAGATTGTACCTGAGCGATCGTCGCTTGCATCCGGGGAACCGCGAAGAATTTTTGGGTATCGGCTAACAGCTTCTCGCCCCAAAGATTGTCTTTGAGAAATTTAATTTCACTGTAGCTGCTGTCGGATTTAAGCGCAGCTTCACCGAGCGTAAAAGCTTCGGTTCGATTGCCTTTACGGTAAAGGGCAACAGCGATCGCAAGCTGTGATTCTGTCGTTTCTTTTGGCTTAATCGCAACCGCTTGACGCCAAAGCTGAATCGCTTCGTCGGTTTTGCCTTCTTCGTAGCGCACCAGTCCGATATTATTCAGCGCTGCCCAAAACTGCTTATCTTGAGCAAACGCTTTTTCGTAGCTGGCGATCGCGTCGTTGTTCCGCTTGAGCATCAGATAAGCATTACCCATATCAAACAGCGCTCCGGGCGTATTGGGCTGGAGCTTTAAGCCTGCCTGAATCTGATTGATCGATTCCGCGTACTGCGATTTTTGAAAATAAGCATTGCCCAGCGCAAACAAAATTGCCGCGTTTCTCGGATCGATTGAGTTTGCCCGTTTGAGCGCGGGGATCGCTTGGTCAGCTTGATTCGTTTCTAAATATAAGCCACCCAACACAGCCCACGCTTCCGGTCGTTTCGGCGCTAACTGAACGGCTAAGCGTGCCCGTGCCAGCGCTAACTGATCTTGATTAAACTGAGCAAGCTGCGTCGCTTCTTGAACTAAACCAATTCCTTGCTGCTCAAGTTTATCAAAATCAACCTGGGGCGCGTGGGGAATTAAGGCTTGCGCAGAAGCAGGTTGAGTCGCAGTCCAAAGACCGAGAATCAGGAAGAGTGAAATTAAAGAGAGACGTTTGGGCACAACCAAGCCTTAAAGAAAATGACGGGACACTGAAAGTTAGCTTAATCGATTTTGAGCAAAGCGTAACGCTGAAAAACCGAGATTTGCGCTTTCATACTTCTTTCTTTCGGTACTGCTACAACCGAATCAGGATTTGCACGATCGAAGAAACTAGGAACTGTTTTAGAACGCCTAGACTTCGTTGCTGATCCACTCGCGAATCAATTGCGGACTGAAAACGCAGCGAAGCGGTTTAAACCCCGACTTAGCTTGATTGCTTTTTTCTAAAACACCGTGTAAATTACACTTCTACGCTATTAGTAGCGTCTGAAATGCTAGAAATAGAGAAACCTCCACAAGTTGAGAAACTTTGATGAGCCACCCTACACCGTCTCTTGACACGATCGATCTTTCTAACACCGCTCCGCGTCAAGCTTGGCTTGATCCCCTCGGTGATGGAAAAAGCCGCATCGAGCTTGTGTCTTCGCTAGGAAGCGATATCGATGTGGTAAACGATGCCCGCGCCAGCTTCGATAAAGTTTCGACTCAACTCGATGAAAAAGATGTGCGATTAATTCGCTATTTAATTCAGCATCATCACACTTCTCCGTTTCGCGGCGTCGTGTTCAAATTTAAGGTGAAAGCGCCTTTATTTGTGGGGCGGCAGTGGTGGAAGCATGTGATCGCGAGTTCGCACAACGATGAGCAAGTCGGCTGGAACGAAAAAAGTTTGCGCTATGTCGCGATCGAAGATTCGGAAGATTTCTACGTTCCTCAAACGTTTCGTCAGCAATCCACGAGCAATCGACAAGCGACGGTTGGCGCACTGCCCGACGAGCACAATCAAAAAGCACGATCGATTTATGAAGCGCAATGTCGAGCCAGCTTTCAAGCTTACAAAGATTTGCTAGAACTCGGAGTCGGACGTGAACAGGCGCGAGGCGTTTTAGTGCCAAGCGTTTATACATCTTGGGTGTGGACGGTTTCGCTACAGGCAGTGCTACATTTTATTGGATTGAGAAAAGGCGAAGGAGCGCAGCAGGAAATTCATTTTTATGCCGATGCGATCGCTCAGTTGATTGAACCGATCGTGCCCGAAACGATCCACGCTTGGACAGAATTGAATCGATCGTTTTAATCAAAGATTTGATTCGGAGATGGCGATGGAATCGATCGGTGATGAGCGTTAAGGATTTGATTTAGAAACGATCGTCGGATCAATCCATGATGAGTTGAAGTCTGGCGGTTGAAACCGCGCCTACACAGACAAAACCCGCCTGCGCGGGTTAAGAGGTTTGTTTAAAGTTCCGGCACAATCAGTTAATTAGTCCGCGAAGGCGGACTTCGTTTGTGTAGGCGCGGTTTTAACCGCCCGCCTCTCAAACTGCTTCAAAAATCTCAAATCGCTTCTAAAACTGCTTCAAAAATCTCAAATCGCTGTTGTACAAGCGGCGAATATCGTCGATTTGATGCAGCACCATTGCCAAGCGCTCAACCCCAAATCCAGCCGCAAATCCGGTATACGTTTCAGGATCGTACCCGACCGATTTCAATACGTTGGGATCGACCATGCCACAGCCTAAAATTTCCAGCCAGCGATCTTTCCAGCGCACATCAACCTCAGCCGACGGCTCGGTAAACGGAAAAAAGCTCGGACGAAAGCGAATTTCGACGTCGCCGAATAGCTGCTGCAAAAATACTTTGATCGTGCCTTTGAGATCGGTAAACGTTAAGCCTTCGTCGATCGCCAAAATCTCAATCTGATGAAACACCGCCGAATGTGTGGCATCTACGGTATCGCGTCGATACACCCGCCCCGGAACTGCCACCCGAATCGGCGGATCGTTTGCTTCCATGTAGCGAATCTGCACGGTTGAAGTGTGCGTTCTCAGCAAGTTTCCGTCCGGCAGATACAGCGTATCTTGCATATCACGAGCAGGGTGATCCGGCAGAAAGTTCAACGCCTCGAAATTGTAGTAGTCGGTTTCCATTTCCGGCCCTTCTGCTACCGTGTACCCCAAGCCCACAAAAATATCGAGCACTTGATCGATCGTGCTATTAAGCGGATGAGTGCGTCCTTGCGGTCGAGACACGCCGGGCATCGTGACATCGATCGTTTCAGCTTCGAGCTGTGCTCCGATCGCTTGCGCTTGCAGCGTGGTCTTCATGCGATCGAGTTCGGTTTGGATCGCTTCTTTGACTTCGTTGGCGCGGGCACCGATGCGCGGGCGCTCGGACGGATCTAGTTTTCCCATTCCGCCTAAAACCTGCGGAATCGGGCCTTTTTTGCCGAGATACTTGACGCGCAGTTGTTCTAATTGCTCCAGCGAATCGGCGCTTGTGACCAACTGGATTGCTTCTTGGCGAATTGCGTCTAATTGCGCTTCGAGTTCGTTCGGTTGAGCCGTCATACTATGGAATGGTGTTTGTCTTTATTAGTTTAATTGATTTGATGAAACTCCTGATTAGCAATGACGATGGTGTGTACGCGATTGGTATCCGCACGCTGGCGAATACCTTAGCCGAAGCCGGACATGACGTAACGGTAGTGTGTCCCGATCGCGAACGATCAGCAACCGGACACGGTCTTACGTTGCATCAGCCGATTCGCGCCGACCGTGTTGAATCGCTTTTTCACCCTGCGATCAAAGTTTGGGCCTGTTCGGGAACGCCTTCGGACTGTGTGAAACTGGCAATTTGGGCGCTTCTTGATGAACCTCCAGAACTTGTGCTTTCAGGCATTAATCACGGTTCAAATTTAGGAACCGATGTGCTGTATTCAGGCACGGTTTCCGCAGCAATGGAAGGCGTAATCGAAGGAATTCCGAGTATTGCTTTTAGTTTGACGAGTTTTGCGGCAACCGATTTTCAGCCTGCGGCGGATTTTGCTTGTGCGTTAGTCAGGCAAATTGAAAAGCATCCCTTACCGGAATTAACGCTGCTGAATGTTAATGTACCTGCTGTCGAGCGATCGAAAATTCAAGGCGCGATCGTGACTCGTCAAGGCGTGCGGCGCTATGTGGATGTGTTTGAAAAGCGCACTGATCCTAGAGGCAAAACGTATTACTGGCTTTCTGGCGAACTGCTCGAAGACGTCGAAGATCCCGACGTTCCTGATACTGCGCCGAGCGATGTTCAAGCGATTCGCGATAACTACATTACGATCACACCCTTGCACTACAATCTCACCTCACCTTCCGGGTTAAAAATGGCGCAAGCGTGGACATCAGGATTGTCTAATCTTTGGTAATTCAGGAGGCGTTATGAATGAAAAGATTTTGCCGTTGGAAAATGGCGATCGTTTAACCCGTGACGAATTTGAGCGACGCTATAAAGCAATGCCTCAGTTGAGAAAAGCTGAATTAATCGAAGGAGTAGTTTACGTACCTGCTGCTTTGCGATTCCAAAGTCACGGTGAGCCACACGCAATGATCATGACTTGGATTGGAACCTATTGTGCTTACACACCTGGAACTAAATTTGCAGATGCTCCAACGGTTCGACTTGATTTAGACAATGAGCCACAGCCTGATGCTGTCTTACTGATCGAAGACGGACAGGCGCGGCGCAGCGAAGACGACTACATCGAAGGCGCACCCGAGTTGATCGTGGAAATTGCGGCGAGTAGTGCTTCTTATGATTTGCACGATAAAAAACGAGTTTATCGTCGAAGCAAAGTTCAGGAATATTTAGTGTGGCGGGTGTTGCAGAATCAATTCGATTGGTTTGTGTTAGAGAACAGTGACTATGTGAATTTAGCCATCCCAGCAAACGGCATTCTTCGGAGTAGTCGGTTTCCGGGCTTATGGCTGTCTGTTTCGGCACTGCTGCAAAGAGATTTAGCAACGGTTCTGAGCGTGCTTCAATCTAGATTGAATTCAACCGAGCATCAAGCCTTTGTGCAACAGCTATCTAAAGAATCTAGATGAGTCCAGTTTTACCCGCTAAAACCCTCAACTTTCACCAAACTCTGTGGATCTTGCTGAAAAATGTGTGTCAAAATGTAAAGCGTGTGGATTACTACTTCGCCTTCTACTGCTTTAACTCCGACTGCCGTTGCTCTGGGAAACTTTGATGGAATTCACCAGGGGCATCGTCAAGTCATTTTGCCTGTGTTAAATCACACCTGCGGCGCACGCGCCACGGTTGTCACTTTCACGCCGCATCCCAAAGAATTTTTTACGGGTCAACGCCGATCGCTGCTCACTCCTCACGAAGAAAAAGTGTTACAGCTTCAGTCGATCGGCGTTGAGCAATTAGTATTACTTCCCTTTAATCGCGAACTTTCAGACCTTAGCCCTGTTCAATTTGTCGAAGAAATTTTAGTGCGCGGACTGCAAGCGCAACACGTCAGCGTCGGAGAAGATTTTCGGTTTGGGCATAAACGGGCGGGAACTGCGACAGAGTTAAGCGCGATCGCGGCTATGTTTGGCATTGACGTCACGATTGTCCCGCTTTTGATGTTTGGCGGCAAGCGCATTAGCTCTTCTGCGATTCGTGAAAGTTTAACCGAAGGCGATTTGCAAACTGCGAATCGAATGCTTGGACGCGCTTATCGATTGATCGGGCAGGTTGTACAAGGACAGCAGCTTGGACGTACGATCGGGTTTCCAACCGCAAATTTACAAATCGAGTGCGATAAAACGATTCCGCGTCAAGGCGTTTACGGCGTGCGAGTTTCGGGCTTTGATGGAGACGCGATCGCCATCGGGGTGATGAACATCGGCAATCGTCCAACCGTGAATGGATTCAATCAAACGATCGAAGTTCATCTGCTCGATTGGACAGGTGATTTGTACGGCAAAACGTTAAGCGTTGAGCTAGAAGAATTTATTCGACCCGAACAGAAATTCGCGTCGCTAGATGAATTAAAAGCGCAAATTCAAACCGATTGTGAAACGGCTCGATCGATGCTGGCCGCCATTCCTTAATCAAGTTTTGATTTTTGCTTACGTCTGCGGTGGAAAAGATAGCCAAACCCGATCGCTAGACTTGCGGCGATCGTGGTTGGCGGCTCTGGCACAGGCTCCGGAGCTGAGAAGACAATCGAACCAGAAGCAGAATTTACAAAGCTGTAATCATAACCCTGGGGCCCAGGACGGTATCGAAACCCACCTTGATTAGACTGTATACCGTAAAACCTGATAACAGAGGAGCCATCCGAAGTGGCAAGAAACAGGTCTGTAGGGGTGTATTGTCCGGCTGCATTGCGCTCGAAATACAAATAATTACCCGATCTAGAATTTGAATCTGCAATAGTTTGAGTGTAGGTACGGTTGAAGAAATTAAGCGAGAAATCTGAGAAAGCTGGGTTCCCGTTTGGCTGTAGAAAATAATTTCTAACCGTAATGTCACTACTTGGGTGCGAATCAACGTAGTTGATATTAGCGGTGTCATAAACAAAATATCCACGCCCAACGGTGCCGATCGGTGGAGGCGGCAAATTCTTGTATGCTGGGTCAATTCCAGCTTCAATGTAAGGTTTATCTGAGTAGTCGGTTGCTGGCTGAGTTTGGTTGACTCTCAGCTCAAAATCTTGCCGAAAGAGTTCTGCATGAGCGGGAGTTGCCGCAGCGACTAACAAAGCTCCAATCGAGGTAGACAGACAAAGTGTAATTTTTGATTTAGGGTTAAATTTACGTAACGCTGGCAAAAACTGCGAGCTGTGCTGAATGTGAATAATATCAAAATTGAATTGACCGATATCTTCAGCCACGCGACGCGCATACCTCGGATAGCGCCAGTTTGCCTGTGAAGGGGCAGGCTTCATACCGCGATTAAAAATCGGCGCAAAGAAAACGTATTGATAAAATGCGCGTGCGGCTTTGCTGAGAAGTTGGTTAGATTTGGGCGACGGCAAAAATCGAAAGTGAATGTCTCGATCGACGTAATCGGTTTCAATATCTGGATAAAGTTCGCGATTAACGGTTTGCTGCCGACCATAAATAAAGACTTGATTTGCAGGATTCTGCGCAAGTGAAGCCGCTAGTTTATAGCTGCACGCTCTAACCGACGATAAACCCGATGGCAGAACTTGGCAAATCGGCTGATTGACTAAAGCGATTTTCATAATTCAGTCGAAATAAGGTGTAGAGCATCCCGCTCGCGGCTTGGCATTGATCATCACATGATCCCAATTAAGCCGTTATGAAGACGGCGTGAAGTTTAAGTAAAACTCGGTACTCACGTCCTGAATCTTATTGAGAATCCATCTGTATCAATACGCTTAGAGATTATCAGCATAAGTAACAATCGTATTGAAGCGAATTTTTGAGGAAATTTAAGCCGAATTTTTCCGGACGCAATCGCGGGATTTGGTAAAGGGGAATGGTAGATGCACCCTGATGATTCACCCCTGGCGGTTTCGCTGGGGGTTTTTTGTTTGGATCTAAACTGCGATAATGCTCGGCGCACCTTTTATTTAGCGCTTTATGTCTGAGACACCGCTTTACAGGCTTGATCCGCTTAATCGCTTTTCCGATCGCGCTTCAGACTATGTGAAATACCGTCCGAGCTATCCCGATTCGGCGATCGACGCGATTCTTTCTGGTCTTGCAACACCTTTGATCGCGGCTGACATGGGTGCAGGAACGGGAATTTCTGCTCGCTTACTCGGAGATCGAGGCGTGCGCGTTTGGGCGATCGAACCGAATACCGCAATGAGTCAGCTTGCCCAACCGCACGAGCAAGTAGAGTATCGCCAAGCAACCGCCGAACAAACAGGATTACCGGATCGATCGGTTGATTTAGTCACGTGTTTTCAGGCGTTTCATTGGTTTAATCCTGATCCAACGCTCGTCGAATTTGCTCGCATTCTCAAACCCTCTGGACGGTTGGCGCTTGTTTGGAATACTCGCGATCGCAGTGACCCCTTTAGCTACGAATACGGTGAACTACTGCGCCAAGCTTCAAACAAGCACCCTGCTCTCGATTCATCGTTTAACCGTGTAGAAACGCTGCCGACTAGCGATTATTTTACGAATTTTCGCGAACTGCAATTTTCCTTAGAACAAGCGCTCGATTTGCCCGCCTTGATTGGAAATACAAAAAGTCGGTCTTACTCACCTACCGATTCAGAAGCGCTAAATCGATTAATTCAAGATCTGGGGAATCTGTTTCAACGCTACAAAACCGATCGAGGGGTTGTGATCGTCAAATATTCGACAAAGGTTTTTATTGCAGAATCATCAGGACTAGACGTCGTTTCCTAAATCGTCTAAAGTCCAGAGTTTAATGCGAGTTTTCGACGGAGTGAAATATGACTCAGCTAAAGGTAGGACTGTTATTCGGAGGTTGCTCAGGCGAACACGAAGTCTCGATCGCGTCGGCTCGATCAATTTGCCAAGCGCTAAGCGAAGCCACCAACCTAGAAAAATATGAAGTTCTGACGTTTTACATTCAGAAAAATGGGCAGTGGCGATCGCCAAACATCGCTCGATCGATTCTGAATGCTGAAGCCCCGGTTGATGCAGACGCGAATCTGTGGCAGTTTCCCGCCGAAGCGGCGATCGTGGATGTTTGGTTTCCGATTCTGCACGGGCCCAACGGCGAAGACGGCACCGTACAAGGCTTGCTCAAACTAATGCAAAAGCCTTTTGTCGGTTCCGGTGTGTTAGGGTCTGCGGTCGGAATGGACAAACTCGCGATGAAAACCGCTTTTGCTCAAGCCGGACTGCCCCAAGTTAAATACGTTGCCGTGACTCGATCGCAAATTTACTCAAATCCCTGCGTTTTTCCCAAACTGTGCGACTCGATCGAAGCTGAACTCGGCTATCCGTGCTTTGTTAAGCCTGCGAATCTTGGTTCTTCGGTGGGCATTTCTAAAGTTCGTAATCGCACCGAGCTTGAAGCTGCGTTAGATAATGCTGCCAGCTACGATCGACGAATTATTGTTGAAGCAGGCGTGGTTGCCCGCGAAGTCGAATGTGCTGTTCTCGGTAACGATCAGCCAAAAGCCTCAGTCGTAGGTGAAATCACGTTCCAAAGCGATTTTTACGATTACGAAACGAAATACACCGCAGGCGAAGCTGATTTATTTATCCCCGCTTCGATTGGGTCAGATATTACCGCCAAAATTCAAGAACGCGCCCTGCAAGCGTTTGCTGCGATCGACGCTGCTGGACTTGCCCGTGTGGATTTCTTTTACATCGAATCGACCGGAGAAGTATTGATTAATGAAATCAATACGCTCCCAGGTTTCACTGCTACAAGCATGTATCCCCAGCTATGGGCAGCAAGCGGCATTCCTTACCCGTCACTCGTCGATCGGTTAATTCAATTGGCGATTGAAGCGCGTTGATTACCGTAGTGTCTGTGCTGATGATCGAATTAGCGGGTGGTTGCTGTAGATGCCTGGCGACTAAAGGCGCGGCTACACAAACGAAGTCCACCTCCGTGGACTGGTCTTTGGAACGTACTCTTAACCCGATAAAGGTGGGTTTTGTCTGGTTAGCCGCGCCTTCGCGCCCGCGTCGCGTGTGATCAAACTCACAGATCGCGCCTCAAGACGGCTCAATCACATCCATCGACTCCCACCAGCGATTAAGCGGAAAATAAACCACCGGGGCCCACAAGCTACTTAAGATCGCTGAACTGAGCGCAATAAACTGGTGATACGTCCAGATTTCAACTAGCGATCGACTCCCCACAAAACTAAACTGCACCGCCGTTACCGTTTCCGCCACAACGGCCATCAAAAACACAATCAGCGCTACCGAAATAAAATCTTCTTGCACATAGCGCTGCTTTTGCAGTCGGGCTGTTAACGCTCCGACGATCGCTAAACTCAGCGCATGAGTTGGATACGGCGACGTCATGCCATCCTGCAACAATCCCAGCACAAACCCTGCCGTTGCCCCTTGCCAAACACTGCGCTTCACGCTCCAAGCAACCGTCCAAATCAAAAGCCAATTAGGACTGATTCCCGCAAGCTCCATTCCCGGCAGCCGCATTGGCAGCACAATCAAACACAGCAAAACCGACGCAACCGTAACCGTAATATTCACGATCGGACGAGCGATCGGATGCTGATCGATCAAATTCTCAAGGGCCCGAATCTTCATGGTGTAGGACTCGGTGACGGCTCTTCGGACGCAGACGGCGATGCCGTGGGCGAAGGCGACGGTTCCGGCGTCGGGTCTCCAAGCCCTGATGACGGTGGATAAATCACCGCCCACTCTAAATAATTGATTGGCGCAGTAATCTCGATCGTGGCTTCTGGAGCCGGACTTTTTGTTAAATCTACCGATTCCACCCGCCCGATCGGAATGCCCGCCGGAAATAATTGACTAAACGAAGACGTCGTGACAACATCGCCCTGACGCACATCAGGCACTTTTTCAAAAAACTCCATAACCGCCCGATTGCCCGACTTGCCGCGCATAGAACCCATAAATCGACTGCGGCTAATCATCACGCCAACCCGACTTGATGGATCGCTCAGCAATAAAACGCGACTCGTATTCGACGTAGCTTGAGTCACGCGCCCGACTAAGCCCCCTGGACTCAGCACGATCGAGCCTTGTTTCACGCCATCGCGAGTTCCCCGTCCTAAAATGACTTGCTGCCACCAGTGATCGGCACTGCGCCCGATCACCGAAGCCGTTACGCCCTTTGCTTTTTTCGACTGCACAAATCCCAATAGCTCTTCAAGCCGTTGATTTTTGCTTTCTAATTCAAGCAGTCGCTGCTGCAACTCCTGCTGAGCCGCATTGACCAAGCGCTCTTGCGTTGAGGGCTGAGTTTGAAACGGTCGCGTGATCCACTGATACGTTTCTACCACAAACCCCGCGTGCGTTTGGCGCACCACTAAAGCGGCCGAAAGCGCCAACGTGGTCAACGTCGCTTGAATTCCATACCGATCCCACCAACGGCGTAAGTCGTACATCCAGCGTGTCCGAAAAATCTGAGTGTCTTGACAAATTCCCAGAGCTAAAAGCGCAAGGGATTTTTTCACAGCGTTTAGCTGAAAGAATAATGCCTAGAGCACATTTTACAGTGCTGTCGCCAATAAACGCTGCCTCGCCCACAGCAAAAAATCTACTTTGGCGTGTGACTAATCGCCTGTAGATTTTGCTCATTGTACCCGATCGACTGCCTTCAAACGGGCGCGATCGCGCTTCGCAGTTTCTCTCAAAAATAAACCGTTTCCACAACCGTTTTCAAGCCTGCAACGAGTCGTTGCAGGCTCTTATTCCTTCGTTCATGGTTATAGACTCATACATTTCTATCTTTGTGAGGCTTAGTATTTTCCTCAACAAAGCGCACCCCATCAGGAAACTTTACGCTTAACGAGGCGGACGGGTGCTGAAAACTCGCTCTAGCTGCTTAAAGTTTTCAAGCACGCGGCCAGTACCCAGCACAACGCAGCTTAACGGGTCTGCCGCAACGTGAACGACAATTCCAGTTTCATGACTGATCAGCGTGTCAATGCCTTTGAGCAACGCGCCACCGCCTGCCAGCATAATGCCTCGATCGATAATATCTGCCGCCAGTTCCGGCGGAGTGCGCTCTAATGTCCGCTTCACCGCATCCACAATCACCGACAACGGCTCAGACATACTTTCGCGAATTTCCGGCCCCTTAATTGTCACCGTGCGCGGCAAGCCCGACAGCATGTGCAATCCACGCACTTCCATCACTTCTTCATCAGCCGCACTCGGATAAGCCGAGCCGATTTGGATTTTGATTTCTTCGGCGGTGCGTTCCCCGACTACCAGGTTATGCACTTTCTTCATGTACTGCACGATCGCGTCGCTGAGTTCGTCACCCGCCACGCGCACCGATTCACTCAGCACGGTTCCCTGCAAGCTAAGCACCGCTACTTCAGTCGTACCGCCCCCGATGTCGATGATCATGTTTCCGGTCGGTTCAGCAACGGGAAGTCCGGCTCCGATCGCGGCGGCGACTGGCTCATCGATCAAATACACTTCACGCGCACCTGCTTGCGACGCTGCTTCCATTACGGCTCGTCGCTCAACGCCTGTTACACCGCTTGGAATGCCAATCACAATGCGCGGCGACACTAACGCTTTGCCGTCATGAACGCGCTGAATAAAATGCTTTAGCATCATCTCGGCGGTATCAAAATCAGCGATCACGCCGTCGCGCAACGGACGCAGCGCAATCACGTTTCCCGGCGTCCGTCCGAGCATTCGTTTGGCATCTTCACCGACTGCTAACGGAACGCGCTCATTCGCATCGATCGCGACGACCGATGGCTCTGACAATACAATACCTTTACCGGACACGTAGACTAAGGTGTTAGCGGTACCGAGATCGATACCCATGTCTCGCGAAAGGTTGAAGTTAAAGCGACTGAAAAAACCCACTAGTTTCTTGCCTCTTGAATGCTACGAGTACGCTCGGACGGAATGCAGTGATCAGCACTGGACTAGTCGATAGTGGATTCTATTACAGTTTGATTGCTGAGTCTAGGGGTTAACCCTGAGAGATGAAAGATTGCAATCAATGAATCTAAATCGAAAAAGCGGGGATCGACGTCTTGTTGCTCTACATCATAATACTGTGTTGCTTTCGTTCCTCGTTTCTGTTGCAAATCAATTAGGATAGAAGCGAATTAATTAACGACGAGTGAGTTTAATGAGTTTAAATGTTGTGACGCTCGTGGGTCGCGTTGGTGGCGATCCGGATGTGCGGTATTTTGAGTCGGGCAGTGTGAAATGTCGGTTAACGCTGGCGGTGAACCGTCCTACGCGCGGTAGCGATCAGCCGGACTGGTTTAATCTTGAGCTATGGGGAAAAAATGCGGATGTGGCAGCAAACTACGTGCGCAAAGGCAGTTTAATCGGCATTAAAGGATCGCTAAAGCTGGATTCTTGGACCGATAAAAATTCGGGCGCAGCTCGCACATCTCCGATCGTGCTGGTCGATCGACTTCAGCTTCTTGGCTCGAAGCGCGATTCTGAGGGCGGCGGAGATGCCCCCGCTTACGAAGAAGATTTCTAAGCTTTTGAAATAGACTCGTCGGTGAATCCACTTAAATTCATCGTGGGGATTGGGTTGCGCTCAATCCCCGAAGATAAGGGTCTGGAGCGTTAAGCGCAGTCGAAACGCGGCGATCAATCATTCTTTATTTGGAACGCGGCAAAGAGCGATCGCTAAACGTCGTGATATTGCTCGTTAAGCTGCATCCTAATTTCAGCGATTCAGCCGCCGCAAAAACTTCTGAGCGTTCTAAAAGTCTTGCATCCTTTTTAAAACTTTGTGCATGGTTGCGAGTCCACGATTTCAACAGCGCGCGATCGAGCGATTTTTACAATCTGGCTCTGGCAAAATTGGGCTAGTGATCACGATCGTTCTTTTATCGATCGCGCTTTTTGTCCCGATCGTGCGTCCGATCGCGCCTGCGCTCAGTCAAGATGTTTTATCGCGATTGGTGCCGCCTAGCTTAATGCATCCGTTTGGAACAGACGGACTCGGACGCGATTTACTGACGCTGGTTTTGCATGGCATCCGCACCTCGCTGCTGGTGAGTTTGGTAGCGGTGGGCGTGGGTGCGATCGTCGGCATGAGTTTAGGCTTAATTGCGGGCTATTTTCGCGGCTGGCTTGAAATTTTGATTGGCTGGATCACCGATATTCTGCTGGCGTTTCCCTCGATTTTATTAGCGATCGTGATTGCCACGATCACAAGTACACGCTCAGAATTCACGTTCAAGCTATTCAATCGGGTAATTGCGTCTTTCGCTACGACAAATCCCTTACAAAGCGTGATCGTTGCAATCGCCATCGTGCAGATTCCGATTTACATTCGCCTAACTCGCAGCGTTGTTTTATCGTTGCGCGAGCAAGAATTTATCCAAGCAGCAAAAGCATTAGGAGCAACGCCAAGCTGGATTATCTTACGACACATTTTGCCGGGGAGTTTAACGCCGATCGTCGTGCAGGCAACGTTATCGATCGGGACTGCCACACTCGAAGCGGCGGGACTCGGCTTTCTGGGACTCGGTGCCCAACCGCCCACGCCGGAACTAGGGACAATGCTGAGCGATGCCTTTCGGGGCGGTTATTCGTTCACCTCACCCTGGACAACGATTTTTCCAGGCGTGGTGATCACGCTGATCGTTTTAGCATTTAACTTACTCGGAGACGGATTGCGCGATGCCCTTGATCCACGCGCTCAGTGAGAAGTGATATTCTGTCGAAAGTCATTGTTTGGGATGTGTCGATGAAGGATGCCAACATTGAAACTTTGCTTGAAGCGTTGAAAAATCCCGATGAAGACGTTCGCGCTGAAGCGACTCAAGCGCTATGGCAAATTTGGTTTGCGCAAAAAGGCGTTGCCGGACTGCAAACGCTTCAACACGCTCAGGTTTTGCTAGAGTCGGGTGAATCAACTCGAGCCGAAGCGGTGTTAAGCGAAATCATCACGCAAATGCCTGATTTTGCTGAAGCCTGGAATCGTCGAGCGGTGTTGTACTACGTGCAGCGTCAATATCGTAAAGCGATCGCCGATTGCCAACGCACGATCGATCTTAATCCGATTCATTTTGGCGCACTGCACGGATTGGGCTTATCGTATGCTGCACTGGGTGAATATCGAGACGCGATCGCCGCGTTTCGGCAAGCGCTGAAAATTCAGCCCTACGCGATCGAGAATCAGCGTTTAATCTTAGAATGTACCGCCAAACTAAGCTAAACCCGATGCAAAACTTGATTCATTTTCTTCTTGGCAAACCGTCTGATCAAGTAAAAGCAACCGTCGAAATCTACACCTGGCAAACCTGCCCGTACTGTATTCGCGCCAAAGTTTTGCTGCGTTGGAAAGGTGTGAATTTTACCGAATACAAAATCGATGGCAACGGTGCGGCTCGCGTCAAAATGGCAGAACGCGCCAACGGACGCCGCACGGTACCGCAGATTTTTATCAACGATCGACCGATCGGCGGCTGCGATGATTTGTATGCGATCGATGCTCAAGGTCAGCTTGATTCCCTGCTTCAATCTGCTGCATCTACACAACCTTAGCCGCATCGCGACACAAGCTCAATTTCAACGGCAGTCCATCTTGAAATGCAAGCAGTTCTCCGGGTTGAATAGGCGTCCAAGCTTCGTTATCGGTGAGCGGCGTTGTGGCAATCACAGCAACTCGATCGTTTGGCGTCGTCAATTCCTGAAAATCTACGGTGAGGTCTGCATCGATCAAATGCGCGGCCGCAAACGGAGCTTGACGCACAATATAGCAAAGCTTGGTTGAACAATACGCAAAGAAAAATTCGCCATCCGACAGCAAGTAGTTGAATGTGCCGAACTGAGCGATCGTCGTTGTGACCGTTTGTAGAATCGGGTAAATCGCAGCGATCGCAGGTCGATCGCTGCCAAACGTTTCTCTAAGCGTATTGAGAATCAAACAAAACGCTTTTTCGCTATCGGTTTGTCCCACGGGCTGATAAACCCCCAAGTTTTCAGGCTCAAAATGAGGAAGATCGCCGTTGTGCGCAAACACCCAATAGCGTCCCCACAGTTCGCGCTTGAAGGGGTGACAATTTTCCAGTGATACAACGCCGAATGTTGCTTTGCGAATGTGAGCGATGACGTGCGTTGAGTGAATCGGGTAATAGCGGACTAGTTCAGCGATCGGGGATGCGATCGACGCTTTGACATCGATAAACAAGCGACAGCCTAATCCTTCAAAAAACGCAATTCCCCAGCCGTCTTGATGTTCATCGGTTCTGCCGCCGCGTGCCGAAAATCCCTCAAACGAAAAGCAGATGTCAGTTGGCACGTTGCAGTTCATTCCGAGAAGTTGACACATAGCTTTGTGTGAGTGTTTCAAAGCATTGTAGCCAAGAATTCTTGTTTAACGGCGCAAAGGATTGTTGAGCGTGCATTAACAAAGTGAAAGGGTTTTTTAATTGAGTTGGAGCGATGTCAACTTGATTAAGGTTTGGTCGCCTTTTTGTGCAGTGCTATTTGATTTAGCAAATTCAGGACCAATACTTTTCGATCGAGGCGTGCAAACGATCGGGCTGTTTTAAAGCTCTGTGCTGCGGTTTTAGTCCGCCCGCGAATGAATTGCGGGCTAATGGTCAAAGTCTTCTAAAGAAGACTGAGTGCACGCTCAACCTGTTTTAACAGGTTTGCTCGGTTCGCCCGCAATTCATTCGCGGGCGGGTAGGCGACCGCAGGAATTTTAAAACAGTTTCTAGCGTGCAGTAGATGCAACAGCGCTCTTGCGATCGCAAATCTGTGAAGAAACTGTACATCAATCAAGAGCAATCTAACCGGATTCCTCCGGATTTAAGATTCTATTTCTGAATGGGGGAAGGACGCGGAAGACTGATTGCTGAAGCTTAAATTTATTCAGCATTCGTTGAACGTGCCTTGTGGTGGACGAATCAATCTGAAAACGAATTCTGTAGTGTTTTGATTTTTTGGAGAGTGCAATGTTAGATCTAAACCATCCATCGCCCCAATCCACCGTAAACCATTCAGAAAATACAATTCCAACCGCAACGGCTTGCCTTGAGGTCGCCAATTCAGCATCGATGAATCCGGCTCACGCTCAAGGCTGCTCGATTCGGCCAACCGAATTAGATGCAGTGCTCAACAATTTTCGAGACTTGCAAAATCAAAGCGGTTTGGAGCAAGCAACCTCCACAAAAGCAGGTAGCGAAATCAACCCAGCCCAATTTGACGCTTTACCGGATTCTATTGCTCAACGAATCCGGGGATTTGAAGATTTTTTGACGAGTCTGCACGCTAACCACGCAAATCCAGCAACTCGCCCAGAGCACCAAACGACAGGAAACGAGACTCCTACTCAGCCAAATCTCGCCGTTCCTCCGGAAAACTCGTCTCCTACTCAAGCTCCCCCGGCCGTAGCAAAACCCGAAAACTCTGGAGCAAACCTGCCCACTGAAACGCCTATTCAAGCTCCCCCAGTCGCAGCAAAACCCGAAAACTCTGGAGCAAACCCGCCTACTCAAGCTCCCCCGGTCGCAGCAAAACCCGAAAACCCCGGAGCAAACCCGCCCACTGAAGGAGTTAACACAAACTTTGTCGATCAAGTGGTTAGTTTGACCAATCAGTTTCGAGCGGAGAATGGTTTAGCGCCCTTGACCTCGAATCCAGAGCTTCAAGCCGCCGCTCAAGACCATTCTAAGGATATGGCGCAATCTGATTACTTTAGCCATACCAGTCTCGACGGCTCAACGTTTAGCGATCGTATCAATGCGGAGGGTTATAAAGCTCGCGCACTTGGAGAAAACATCGCGGCTGGACAACCTACGCCCGAAGCGGTTGTTCAGTCCTGGATTGATAGTCCAGGTCATCGTGCGAATCTCCTGAATCCTGCATACACCAATATTGGGGTCGGCTATGTCGATCTAAAAAATGACCCAGGCAATTTGAATTACGGCACGTATTGGACGCAAGATTTTGGCAGTGGAGATCTTGCATCCAACGCATAAATCTGGCGTTGTGCCATTGATCGCTGAATAATGCAACCTTGTGTTGCGAACTGGCGCTAGATGAATTTCTAGCGCCAGTTGCTTGATGAAATCAACAAAACGCATGCCAGTAGCAAAATACCCAACCAAGAACGATCGCGCCGTTTAAAATGAATTGATCGTGCCTTTGTTGGTTGCGCAATGCTTGATTTCTATCGCCAATTTGCCCGAATCTTAGCGCGTGAATCTGCGGTGCTTGCAACCGTGATTGAGATTAAAGGCTCAGTGCCGCGTGAAATTGGCGCAAAAATGATTGTTTGTGCAAGCGGTCAAACCCTGGGCACGATCGGCGGTGGCGCAGGTGAAGCAAAAGTCATTCGACAAGCGATCGAGGTTCTAAAATCCGGCAAAAAGCAAGCCGTTGAAATTGATTTAACCGGAGCAACAGAGCGTGTCGAAGGGGTCTGCGGCGGCAAAATGCGCGTTTGGTTAGAGCGCTGGCAAACCCTCGATTTGATTGAAACGATCGTTAATCAACTTGAATCGGGTCGATCGCTGCAACTAATCACGCCGTTTGATGCAGTGCAAAATCCTCATCTTTCCTCGCAAATCTCGACCGATGCATTCGTCGAAGTTCTCGAGCCGCCGCCAACGTTGTTGATTATCGGGGCGGGACATTGCGGAATTGCGCTGGCAAAAGTGGCCGATTTAATCGGCTTTCAAATCGTGGTGTACGACGATCGTCCCGAATGGGCAAACGCAGAACACTATCCGCAAGCAGCGAAAATTTTGAATGGCTCGATCGACGCTGCATTAGCGCCGCTTGCGCGACACGCTCAACTTTATGCGGCACTCGTGACACGCGGGTATCAGCATGATGCAACGGCGCTGCAAGCGTTGTTAAATCGTGAAGTTGAATGTCGGTATATTGGCATGATTGGAAGTGAAAAGCGCGTGCGGCAAGTTTACCAAGCGATCGGGGTATCACCGGAAAAACAACGATCGATTTACGCGCCGATCGGTCTAGATATTGGTGCATTAACGCCCGAAGAAATTGCGGTTAGCATCAGTGCCGAATTGATTTTAGTGCGGCGCGGCGGAACCGGACAGCCCATTTCTGAAAAATTGCGAGCAACCCGCCCAAGAATCATTAGCGCGATCGCTTCGAGCGTAAACCAAGCAGATCAGCGCGAATAACCGATACAATGTGATCGCCAAAATCCTGCTCTACATAAGATTCACGCTGTTCATTTAGCTTTGTTTGCATTAGACATTTTTATGACAACTCTTGATTTTGCCTCGGTTGCTCAAACCTCGCTTAAAGCGTTTCGCGCTTCGTTTCTTGATTTTGTTGGCGATCCGTTTCATCAATTAGAAAAAGATTGTGTTCGATACATTGCTGATGGTCTTTTAATCGTTGAAAACGGCACGATCAAAGAGCTTGGATCGTATGAATCGCTAAAGAATTATTATCCGCATGGGTCGATCGAAGATTATTCTGGTTTGTTAATCGTTCCTGGTTTTATCGATGTTCACATTCATTTTCCGCAAACCGGAATTATTGCTTCCTACGGCGAACAACTGCTGCAATGGCTGAATCGCTACACGTTTCCAACCGAGCGCCAATTTCAAAATAAAGCGTATGCAGCCGAAGTTGCCGCGTTTTTTCTCGATGAACTGTTGCGCAACGGAACCACGACGGCGGTTGTATTGGCGACCGTTTTTCCTGAATCTGTAGATGCTTTTTTTGAAGAATCGAATCGGCGTCGAATGCGCATGATTGCAGGCAAAGTGATGATGAACCGCAACGCACCGGACTTTCTAACCGATACTGCCGAATCGTCTTACCAAGACAGCAAAGAATTAATTGAAAAATGGCACAATACAGGTCGATCGAGCTATGCCATCACACCACGATTTGCACCCACGTCAACCCGTGAACAATTGCAATTCGCTGGAAAACTGCTTGAAGAATTTCCAGACGCTTATTTACACACGCATTTATCTGAAAATCGCGACGAAATCGCTTGGGTGAAAGAATTATTTCCCGAATGTGACGGTTATTTAGACGTGTACGATCGCGCCGGACTTGTTGGATCGCGATCGATCTTCGCCCACGGAATTTATCTGAGCGAAGCAGAATTTGAGCGGTTATCCGACGCGAAATCCACGATCGCGTATTGCCCTACGTCAAATTTATTTCTCGGCAGTGGATTATTTGATCTTGAAACCGCCACTCAATCTGCCATTCATGTCGGACTTGCCACCGACGTTGGCGGCGGTACGAGTTTTTCAATGCTCAAAACCGCGAGTGAAGCTTATAAAATTGCTCAACTCCGGGGTCAAAATCTATCGCCGCTTCAAGCGCTTTTCTTATCCACGCTCGGAGGCGCTCGATCGCTGTCACTCGATGACAAAATCGGCAACTTCGAGATAGGAAAAGAAGCCGATTTTGTGGTTCTGGATGCGCGATCGACGCCGATTCTCGCGTTTCGCAACGCTGAAACGGTGCCCGATACGATCGAAGACGTTGCCGATCGTTTATTTAGCTTGATTATCTTAGGCGACGATCGAGCGATTCGAGCCACCTACATTCTAGGCGAATGTGCGATGGCTCGATCTCAAAGCGGTATCTGCTGAAGCAGACCGCAACTAGAAGCTAAACTGCGTTCGCAAGCTACCCACAAAAACAGTGGGATTGCTGTTGAAGTTGTTTGCGTTGAAAATTGCGTAGAACGTTGGCACTAGCGCAATGTTGTTGTTAAGCGGGTAGAAATACGACGCTTCTAGCTCGTACTGCGTGCCGCCATCGCCGCCGCCCGCCGCAAAAAACCGACGCCCACCCGTAATATCGATCGGCATTACAAACGTTACAACGGCTTGCGCGCCTTTTTTACCCAAATCCGGGAAGCCCGCGCCGACCTGAAACGCTTGCGTGTTCACCACTTTGTTGATCGGGTTTAACGTGGTGTTTGCAAAGCTGTATCGTCCAAACAATCCAAATCCAGGCGTTACCAACCAATCAAAGTTAATGCCAACCATGTGCGCCGTTGCATACTTCAAGCCACCGCCCACGCCGTTTTCAGAAAATCCAGGGCCCGCATCGAGAAAACCATAAGGAATCGGCTCCCCGATCGCGCCCCCAACCTGACCGCCGTAAGCCTGAATGCGCGTGTAGTTGTACTGAAGCCGCACGTTAAACGTGGACGTTGGCGAGTAGGTTAGCTCAGCCGACGTTGTGTTTGTGCCCCCAAACAATCCGAACTGTGGATTGCTCGAAGTGTTGTAGCCGAACTGCGACGGCAAAAATTCGGTGTTCTCGCCTAAGTAGCCAAGCGCAAACCGGAACTGTTTACCCAAATTCAACTCTACTACCGCGCCGGAACCGTGATCGATCGCGTTGGATTGAGTGCTATTTGACGTATCAAAGCTTGCGCCTGACGTGAAGATAAAGTTAAAGCGGTTGAAATCGAAGTGGCGATACCAGTTGATGCGAGGACCCACCGTGACCTTGACGTTTTCACCGATCGGAAAGCTGTAAAACAAATCGCGAATAACAAAGTTCGATAATCCGTTAACCGGGCCCGCCGATTGGTCGAAAAACGGCACCCCGCTCGCATTGAAAAACCCTGCCGAAGCGTATTGGTTGTACGGCGAAATCCCGTTTCCTGCCGCAAGCTGCGTGACCAAACTATCTCGACCAGAAAATGAGGTGGTGAGCGTTAGCCAGGTCAAAAAGCTGAGCGTTGTTTCAGGTTTGCCAGTTACAAGCTGCGTCGGCTGACCGTTGGTGCGTGTGGTAAAAAAGCGTCCGTTTCCCGGATCGTTAAGTCCACTCACTGGCCCTTCAAGTCGGACATCGCGACCCGCACCCGCGCTCGTCAAGTTTACCCAGACGTTACCTGATAGTTTCGTTGTTGTTGAAAACTGCTGCCGCTCTAGTGTAGCGGTCCGGGCTTCGAGGGTGTCAACTCGACCGCGCAGGGTTGCTAATTCTGCGGCAAACTGCTCTTGCAGTTTTTGCAGCGTGGCAAGGTCTTCTTTTTTGACAAAATCTGAAGTAGAAGCCGCGATCAGTTCATTGATGCGATTAAGACACGCATTCAGACCAGCCGCGAACTCGTAGCGTGTTGTCGCTCGATTGCCGCGAAAGGTACGATCGGGATAGCCCGCAATACAGCCGTATCGCTCAACCAAAGATTGCAGCGCTTGAAAGGCCCAATCGGTCGGGCGCACATCGGTAAACTGACTAACCGATGTCACTTGATCCATGCTCGCTTCGCTAGGATGCTCGTCGGCGGGGTCGTAGTTGGCAACGCGATCGATTTGGTCTAAATTTGTCGCGATTTCTTTGGCGTTGGGCAAAGCGTTGATCGCGCTTGACGATTTGGAACTCGATTCAACTGCACCGCTTGACGGCTTCAGATTGAGGCTGCTAAGGGTCAGTTTTGCACTTGTATTAAGAGTCGGAGCTTGAGCCGAAGCGGTTTTTGGCTGCGTTTCGGTCGCTTGAGCAGATTGCATCCACAAAAGCACAGCCGGAGCCGCAAGCCACAGCTTCCAGCGCTGAAAAGAGTTTGACATTGTATCTCACACCACAAAGCAATGACATGTTTGGGGAGCATGTTATCAAATTCTTAACCGAATGACTGTAACATTGTGCACTTTATGGTCACTGAGATTTTGCTTCAAGGGTTTCGAGGCGGCTTTTTAGCTCCTGATTTTCTTTTTTGATTTGGTCGAGTTCTTCGCGCAGTTGTTTAACGGCTTTATCTGCACCTGCATTTTTCTGCACGCCTTGAATCGCTTCTTCGGCAATGCGTCTGACGCGCCCATCGGGCGTTTGATCCGCGAGCGATTGCAGTATGCCGATCGCTTTAGGCGTTTCCATCTGTCCAAGCGCGATCGCGACTGCAACTTGGCTAAGGAAAAATGTTTCCCGCGACAGCGTTCTGAGTCGATCGAGAATGCGCTCTAAATTCACATGGGTTTGCCCGCTTGAAATCGCGCCTAATGCCCGAATCGCAGTAAGGCGTAGCGGTTGTGAAACGCCGATTTGCGTGTATTCCAGAATCAGATTTAAGGCTGATTCAGACGTTTTAAGCTGGCTTAGCGCCCCGATTGCTCCTGATCGCACGACTTCGTTCCAGCCTTGCCGCTCTTTCAGAACGGTTTCAATTAATTTCAGCGTCTGCGCTTCGTCAGCTTGAGTCGCACCCGATGCGGCCACTTTGCCAAAGCTTCTTAAAGCTGCTGCCTCAACGTAGTAGCTTGGATCGCCGTTTTCCACGATCGCGCCCAGTGCCGTGTAGCTTTCCGGCGTTGTGATTTGAGCTAAGCTTTCAACCGCAGCGCGTCGCACTCGTGCATCCGAATCCTTTAGAGCCAATAAAACGCCGTCGATCGCTTGATCAAGCTTGATGGTGGCTAAGTTTCGGCACACGTCCGCCCGCACGCCGCAAAACGCTTCGTTTTTCAGCGCTTCAATGAGTGTTTTAACGGCTTCAAGTCCGCCTTTTTTGGCGATCGCTTCTGCCGCATAAAGCCGAGCCACCGGATCCGGATCGAATTGCAGTTGCGCTTTTAGCTCTGGAAATGGATAAGCCAACTCAACGGTTTTGAGGTGATAATTGCCCGCATCAAAGCTAACGAAATCCGGCTTTTTGTCGATCGGGAAGTAGAAACTTTGCTCTTTTTCGTGTACCCGAACCGTAAACGTTTTGATGTCTACTTTGCTATCGTTTACGAATCCAATCCCAATCGGAATCTTTAGATCAAATAAGTCTGATTGCGTTTGCGTCACTGTAACTTTAGCTAAGTTACTGTCTGAATCCCACGCATATGCAACTTTATAATCAGGATGTCCCCCACGATAAACATACTGATCAAACAAAAACGTTAGATTTCGTCCGGTGGCTTTCTCGATCGCTCGCAATAAATCGATTGTTTCTACGGTTTGATGCGCGTGATCGTTCAAAAACGTCGCGATCGAGGTGTAAAACAATTCATCGCCAAGCTCCGCCCGCATCATGTGATAGACGCACGAGCCTTTCTCGTAAATGTGGCGATCGTATAGCTCGATCGCTTCTCGATAAACGTGCGTGACCAGCGATCGACGATAGCGCGAAGCGTCTTCATCTAAATACTGTTGCGCTTGACCGAGCAAATAGTAAGCTGCTTCTTCGCGGCCGTATTCGTGCTCGATCCACATCACTTCGGCATACGACGCCATTCCTTCTTTGATCCAAGCGTGTGACCAATGTTTGATCACCACCAAATCGCCAAACCATTGATGCGCGAGTTCATGCGCGACTAGAGATTCGGTATTGCGGTTGTCGATCGCCGCTCGCTCATCCAGCAAACAGCGATCGGTTAGTAGCGTAGTTGATGTATTCTCCATGCCGCCGAAAATAAAGTCATCGACGCAGACTTGAGCATATTTCGGAAAGGCGTAAGGATAGCCGTATTTCTCGCTGTAAAACTCAATCATGCGCGGCGTTTTGCCCATGCTCAGACGAGCTTGATCCTCGCGTCCTTTCTCCACGTAATAAGTCACAGGTTTGCCGTGCCATTCGTCGCGCAGTTCAGCAAAATCGCCGATCGCCAGCGTGACTAAATACGACGGGTGAACTTGCTGTTGCGACCAATGATAAGTTTTCGTGTCGCCGTGATCGTCGATCGCGATTAGTTCCCCGTTAGAAACTGCCATAAACGGCTTTGGCACTTGCACCCGAATTTCTGACGTGGCAAGCTGTCCCGGATAATCAAAGCACGGAAACCAAAAGCGGGAATCTTCATCTTCGCCCTGTGTCCAAACCTGCGTCGGCTTGTGGGGATAAGCATCGGTTGGCGCGATAAAGTAAATACCACGCTGCGGTTTCTCAACGTGATACGCGATCGTAAGTTCGATTTTTTCGCCGATCTTGGCAGGTTGATTTAATCGAACTTGGAGTTGTTCGCCGTCATACTCAAAGGCTTGATTAATGCCCGCAATTTGCACAGATTCGATGTTGAGATTAACGGCATCTAGGGTTAAGCGATCGATGCCGTTGCGAATCGGATTAATCCGGGTTGTGCAAACGCCTTGATAACTTTGATTCGGAATATCCAGCTTCAAATCTAAAGCAATGTGCTCGACTTGACCGGGGCGATCCGGGTTGTAGTGCGGACGTGCTCCGGGTAGCTCAAATTTTTTGTGCCCGTTTTCTTCAGAATCAAAATAAGACGTTTTCAGCATAGTGATGCGCGATTGTACAATTTTCAAGTTTAGCGACAGTGAAGCAATTCAAAGCAGCAATTAATTTAGAGGGATATTAATCACGCCTGCATTGCAGCGCTCCCGAATCCAACTCATCAATAAAGCCATTCAATCATTGATTTGCTTGGTCGCGTTCAACGGCTTCGATCCAATCTTGCAAAATTAAATCAACCACTTCTGGCGCTTCATCTTGCGGACAATGCCCCAATCCCGGAAGCGGAATAAATTTTTTGACTTGAGGATAATCGGCAAACGCACGCCCAAGCGCGATCGGCTCCCACGGATCTTGCTCGCCCCACAAGACAATAGCGGGACAAGGCAACTGAGGCAGTAAGTCTTCAGGCAAAGGCCCTTGCGAATATCCGGTGAATGCGGTGAACACTGCCGCCGCTCCTTTATCCTGCGCCGCACCTAACAGCAGTTGCACTAATTCATCGGTTACAGCTTCATCGCGCCCGTAGGCTTTAAGCAGAATGTTTCTCACTGTATTCGGCTTTGCGACTTGTGCAAAAAAGAATTCGCCAAACCAGCGCTGCTTGAGAACTTTTTGTAAAATCGGTGCTCCAATCCGCTTAAACCAGGGCTGGGTTGCGCGATGTCGATCGTGCAGCAGTCTCAGCGAGCATCCAACCAACGCCAGCCCGCGCACTTGATCCGGGTCAGAAACCGCCGTTTGCATAATCACGATCGACCCGATCGAATTCCCCACTAAAAACGCAGGCTCACCGATAACTTCTCGACAGAAATCAGCAATTTGTTCTGCCCAAGTTTCAAACGTGTAATTGACCTTTTCGATCGGCGTCGGCTTCGAGGATTTGCCAAAGCCAATTAAATCGATCGCATACACGCGAAAATTTTTCGCTAAGTCTGGAATATTTTTACGCCAGTGATAAAACGATCCGCCAAAGCCATGCACTAAAACAACTGCCGGACCACTTGATCCCGCCGATTGATAAGCAATTTGAAACCCTTTCCACAGCCAAATTTTGTAATCGGTTGAAGTTGCAGCCGTCAGCATCGCGGTAAATGTTTGAGTGAGTTCATTCTTAGCCTACAGAATTTTTAAGTTTTGTGCGTCTATACTAAAACGGCATCTCAGATTCGACGCAGTATGAACAATCCTGTTATTGGCAGCTACGCTCCAGACTTTGAACTTCCAGGTACCGATGGTGCAGTGCATCACCTCGCTCGGTATTTAGAACAGCATCAGGGGATCGTCGTCGTATTCATGTGCAACCACTGCCCCTACGTCAAACTGTACCTCGATCGCCTCAAACAGCTTCAATCTGAGGTGCAAGGCGTTGCATTAATTGGCATTAATCCAAACGATGATTCCGCGTTTCCCGAAGACAGCTACGAGAAAATGAAACCGTTCGCGGCTGAAAACAATCTTAATTTTTTGTATTTGCGCGATGTCACGCAAGAGGTTGCACAGTCATTTGGAGCGCAGAAAACGCCGCATGTTTTTCTGTTAAACCAGCAAGGCATCGTTTGTTATCAAGGCGCGATCGACGACAACGCCCAAACGCCAAACGCGGTGAAACATCGGTATTTAAGCGATGCGATCGTTAACTTGTTAAACGATCAACCTATTTCTGTGACCTCCACTGCTCCAGTAGGTTGCTCGGTGAAATGGCGGCAACCCTAAACGGTCCGGTAGTGCTACACAAGTAATGATTTGTTGTAGGCGTGAACAAAATACCAGATAGCACCAACATGATTCTCAAACGACTTCGAGAATGACAATGTTTTACGGACAAGACGAGAAACCCGTTGGCGTAAAGTGTTGTTGAATCGCTCAACATAGCTGGTCTTTCCCGTTTCTTTGCCGACCGAGTACGCTGTCGCGTATGCAAGCAACGATGTCGCTTCGAGGGTAGCACGGCGGCATAAGCTGTCCAAAAATCCGTGTAAGCAATGGCGCATTGCCGATACACCGCAGGTAAAGATTGCCACAACTTCTGAGCAGCAGCCTCGTCTCTTGCCCCAACATAAACTCCAACAATCTCACGGGTATCGGCATCGAGTGCCAACCAGATCCACTGTTTGTTACCTTTATGGTTCACAAACGACCACAACTCATCGCACTGAATGGTTAACCTCCCCTTTTTTTGGACGTGACCTCTACTTCGCGCCGCACCCCTGCATATTTCTGATTCACGTACTGCTGTAGCCAGGTCTCGGACACTTGCACGACACGAGCAATTCCAGCCAACGAAATCCGTTCTAGCAACACAAGCTTCGCTTCACGGAACGTGTCCGGTCAATTAGTTCTCGTGTCGCTGAGTCAATCACCTTCTGGGTTGGTTGTTCTACAAACTGCCGCCCGCACCCCAAACACTTAAAGCGTTGCTTACCCGTGTGAATGTGACCATTCTTAACGGTTTGAGCAGATGTGCATTTTGGACAAGTAGGCATAAGAAATCACCGAAGAATCAGACTCGACTCTAGTCTAGCAATTGTCATTACTTCCGTGGCACTACCGAAAAAACTAACGTCTGACAGTCCACCGCGCATCGTCCAAAACAAAAGGGCGGGAAGACTCCCACCCTATTAACAATACTCGATCGATAATTAGCTTATTGCGTCGTCAATACTTCAGACGGCAAGCGCTTGAACTCCAAACGCTCCGTATCCCCAACATCAACGAAAATCGTATCGCCTTCGGTGAAGTGACCACGCAAGATTTCTTTCGCGATCGACGTTTCTAACTCTCGCTGAATCGCTCGCTTTAAGGGTCGCGCTCCGTACACCGGATCGAATCCCACTTCAGCTAAGAAATCCAGTGCGGCATCCGACAGCTTCAGCGAAATCTTGCGGTCTTGCAAGCGTTGCTCTAAGCGCTGCACCTGAATCTTGACGATTTCGCGCAGTTCAGCTTTTTGCAGACTGTGGAAGATGATGATTTCGTCGATCCGGTTGAGAAACTCAGGCCGGAAGTTCGATCGCATCGCATCCATCACGCGCGATCGCATTTCCTCGTACCGCGCATCATCGCCGCCATACTCAAAGATGTATTGCGATCCAATGTTCGAGGTCATGATGATAATGGCGTTTTTGAAGTCCACCGTGCGACCTTGTGAATCGGTAACGCGACCATCATCGAGGATTTGCAGCATCACGTTAAAAACGTCAGGATGTGCTTTTTCGATTTCGTCGAACAAAATCACCGAGAACGGCCGACGACGAACCGCTTCGGTCAGTTGTCCGCCTTCTTCGTAGCCGACATATCCAGGAGGGGCACCGATCAAGCGGGAAACGGCGTGCTTCTCCATGTATTCGGACATATCGATCCGCACCATTGCTTCTTCGGTGTCAAAGAGGTAGGCAGCAAGAGCTTTTGCAAGTTCGGTTTTACCGACGCCTGTGGGCCCAAGAAAGATAAAGCTTGCGGTTGGACGGTTTGGATCAGCAAGTCCGGCCCGCGATCGCTGAATCGCATCAGCAACGGCTGTCACGGCTTCATCTTGTCCAATCACACGCTGATGCAAGACATCTTCTAATTGCAGCAGCTTTTGCATTTCCGATTCCACTAGCTTGCTTACCGGAATGCCTGTCCATTTAGAAATGATTTCGGCAATGTCTTCTTCAGTGACCTCTTCACGCAGCAAGGAGGTTCCTGTTTTCTGCGTTTGCGCCAGTTGCGATTCAACTTGTTCGAGTTGGCGATTCAGTCCTGTGAGCTTGCCGTACTTCAGTTCTGCGGCTCGGTTGAGATCGTAATCGCGCTCAGCTTGTTGAACTTCGGTGTTGACCCGATCGATTTCTTCTTTGAGCTTTTGAATCTCGGTGATGACTTGCTTTTCCGCTTGCCATTGCGCGTTAAACGTCGCTTGCTCTTCTTTGAGATCGGCTAATTCACGCTCGATGCGATCGAGACGATCGCGAGACGCCGCATCGTTTTCTTTCTGCAACGATAAGCGCTCCATCTCAAGCTGAAGAATCTTACGATCGACTTCATCGAGTTCTTCCGGCTTCGAGGTGATTTCCATTTTCAGCTTTGCGGCGGCTTCGTCTACCAAGTCGATCGCTTTATCAGGCAAGAATCGATCGGAGATATACCGCGTTGAAAGCGTTGCCGCAGCAACCAGCGCCGAGTCCGAAATCTTCACCCCGTGGTGAACTTCGTAACGCTCTTTTAATCCACGCAGAATCGAAATTGTATCTTCAACCGTCGGCTGATCTACATACACCTGCTGGAATCGCCGCTCTAGAGCTGCATCTTTCTCGATGTATTTGCGATATTCATCGAGCGTTGTTGCACCAATACAGCGCAACTCACCCCGCGCCAGCATCGGTTTAAGCAAATTGCTGGCATCCATCGCGCCTTGCGTTGCTCCAGCACCCACGACCGTATGAATCTCATCGATAAACAAAATAATTTGACCGCGAGAATCCGTGACTTCTTTGAGGACTGCTTTGAGTCGCTCCTCGAATTCACCCCGGTATTTTGCACCTGCAATCAATGCACCTAAATCAAGCGCAATTAACTGGCGATCTTTTAGCGATTGCGGCACATCACCGCTTACAATTCGCTGCGCTAAGCCTTCTGCGATCGCCGTTTTCCCCACGCCCGGTTCACCAATTAAGACCGGATTATTCTTCGTGCGGCGAGACAAGATTTGAATCGTGCGGCGAATTTCGTCATCGCGTCCGATCACCGGATCGAGTCTGCCTTCGCGGGCATACTGCGTTAAATCGCGTCCGTATTTCTCTAATGCTTCGTACTTGTTCTCAGGCGTTTGATCCGTCACTTTTTGATTACCCCGTACCTGTTCGATCGCGTCTCTTAATTTTGCGTCATCGATCTTGAATTCTGCCAATAAGCCTTTGCCGAATCGATCGTCCTGGGCATAGCCAAGCAGCAAATGTTCGATCGAAATAAAGTCATCGTCGAACGATTTACGGAACGCTTCAGCGCGATCAAGCAACGTGTCGGCGCTGCGTCCCCAATACACATTCGTTCCGCTTCCCGATACTTTCGGCTGGCGGCGAATAAACTCATCGGCCCGATCGCGCACTTTATCGACGCTGACACCGAGCTTATTGAAAATGCTAATGGCTAAGCCGTCTTGCTCAAGCAGCGCTTTCATCAAATGCTCAGTTTCAATCTGCTGCTGCTGCGCTTGCTTGACAATTTCTGGGGTGCGGACGATCGCTTCCCAGGCTTTCTCCGTAAATTGATTAGGATTGGTTGGCTGCATCGCGTCCCCCTTATAGCTGTATATCGCCATTGTAAAGAAGGCACTCAACTTGGGAAGATCGGCGTTCACACCTTTTCCCGTCCAAATAGCCGAAATACAATTTCAGAATGACAATTCCCCAAATCGTCATTGACACAAATGTTTTAGTTTCAGGGCTGCGATCGCAAAATGGTGCTGCCTTTCAGCTTCTCAGGCGAGTCGGGACACCCTTATTCGACATTCATCTTTCTGTACCGCTTGTACTGGAATACGAAGCGGTTTTGCTGCGACGATCGAACTTGCAAATTTCCAAAAAGGTGATTGATGATGCTTTAGACTTTCATTGCGCCGTTGCCGTTCATCATTTAATTTTCTTTCTATGGCGACCCTATTTGCCCGACTCAAAAGATGACATGGTGCTAGAACTTGCAGTCAAAGCAGGATGTGACAGAATTATTACATATAACATTCGCGATTTTGCACAAACTGAACGGTTCGGAATACGAGCACTCACGCCTAAAGCTTTTCTACAAGAAATTGGGGAATTACCATGACAAACCTAAACATTCAGCTTCCCGATTCGCTACATAAAAGCTTAGAAGTATTAGCAGCGCAAGAAGGCATTTCGATCGAGCAATTCGTTGCTAGTGCTGTTTCTGAAAAGATTGCAGCTTTTATGTCGCAAGATTATCTAATAGAACGAGCAAAACGCGCTAGTCGAGAAAAATATGATGCGGCACTTGCTCAAGTTCCCAATGTCGAGCCAGAAGAATACGATCGACTCTCATAGGCGTGAGGCAGCCTAATAGCCGATATCAAGGAACACAGTATAATTTCCTTGAGAACAGAGTCAATTGAATGCCGACGATCGCATAGCTCAGCAGAGCATATCAAAGATGAGCCAAATTAATTTTTCAGCTATGACCGATCAAGAGTTGAAGCGCTACTTTCTAGACCATCGGGATGATAAAGCCGCCCTAGAAGCTTATTTAGATCGTCGCACTCAGCGCCCGAAATCAGTGATTACAACCGTTGACGATCCGGATTTTGATGTCAAAATTCAAGCGTCGATCGAGCAACAATTGTCTAAGGACAATTAACTTGTCCTTGGTCCCGGTTAACAATTTGAGGTAATAAGATTTTTACGGGCGATTGCGCTGTCTGTGTCTTTTACCAATCTAATCACCTACAATTGCGCCAACAATAATTCCGATAGAAGGAATTGCGAATAGAAGGAATTGCGACGATTGTTAATCGCACTTCAAACGGTTGCCGGATCGATAACCACAATCCCTTCAGATGCATATCTTCTAAAATCTGCTGCATTGAACGTCAAAATGCGAGTTATGCCGTTGACTTGCATTGCAGCCACTAAACGCGCATCGTGAACTTGAACACCTGACACGCCAAATTGAACAACGAGACGACGCCATTCAGCATAAATCTCTGGTTGATCAGGAAGGAATGGGAAAACACGCTCAATCAAACGAAGCCAACGTTCAGCTTCAGTAGGGGTTAATCCAGAACCGTTTCTTTCTTTAGGACGAGTTACCACGTTCCAAAATTCAATGCAATTCTGTCCCGTAATATATAAGCGTCCTTCATTTGCATTGAGCGTTCGGATTGCATTCCGTACCGTTGAATGAAGCGGTTGAGTTCGATCGGCAAAGCGTAGCAAAACATTGGTATCTACAAGGTAATCCACAATTACGGATGATCCTCATAAATTCCTTCTCGACTCACGGCATAGTCAGACAGTACAGGTAAACTACCGCCATGATTAGCGGCAATCTCATCGTTCAATGCATCTAATTCTGCTGTAATTTGATCGAACTCCTCTAAGCTAATTGGCTCCCGTGGTTTTTGTAGCAACGCTTCAACCGTGGGAACGAGTGCTTCAGCTATAAGTTGACGAGTGCTTTCCGCATCCTTTCGAGCGATCGTATCTCGCAATTTCTCTTCAAGCTCCGGCGATAGCTCAAACGTAATCGTCGTCATAATTCCTCCAAACGAAGTTCTTCTCTCATCATAAATCTGAGTATTTTGATAAGAATAAATTCGGACTTCTGTTATGCCTCAAGACCCGAAATCGATAAACAGCGAGAACATCAAGCCAATGAGCGGACGTTTCTCGCGTGGTTAAGAACGTCGGTTAGCGCATCCGCGCAACTTCAAAGGAACCGCGCTGATTAGCTTTGGATTTGCAATCGCTCGATTTGGTTTATTTTTGCGCCAGCTTCACCTCACCGTGATTCAGCAATCTGAACCCGTTCATCCGATTTTTGACTGGGCAAGAGCCTAATCCGTCGGGCAAAGCTTCCAGCCACTTACAATAAAAGCAAGCTGAAAGAGGGGATATGACGATCGCAAAACCTCAGAACTTAACGTTACAAGATTTCCTGCGGTTGCCTGACATCGAAGAATCGCCTGCTTGGGAATACATCAACGGAGAAGTAATTCAAAAACCAATGGGCGGCGGCAAACACAGCACGTTACAGAAACGATTAGTTGCGGCGATTGATCAAACTAACAGCAATTACGAAGCATTTCCCGAATTGCGCTGCACGTTTGGAAATCGTTCTGTTGTTCCCGATATTGTTGTGATTGAGCAAAGCAAATTACCTGTGGACGAAAACGGCGACATCATCAGCACTGGAATCGACTTTGCGCCGGATTGGACAATTGAAATTCTTTCACCGGATCAGAGCCAAACTAAAGTAACTGGAATTTTGCACTGCTTACGGCATGGCACGCGATTAGGGTGGTTGATTGACCCGAAGGAACGATCGGTTCTGGTGTATCAGCCCGATCGACTTCCTGACTTGCTTGATGCAGAAGATTCATTGCCCGTTCTCGAAGGACTTTCGCTTCAATTGTCGGTGAATCAAGTGTTTAGCTGGTTGCAGCGCCTCAGATGAGCCGTTACCACCGTTACCCTTAGCGAGTCAATCTAAATGCAAACTACAACGTCGATCGCAATTTCAATAAGTCAAATGCAGCTTGATCCAGGTAGCGTTTTGACCATCTCGAATGTGAGCTGGGACGAGTTTGAAGCGATTTTGCAGGAATTAGGCGATCGCCGATCGTCGCGCATCGCCTACAGCAACCACACCTTACAAATTATGGTTCCACTCCCCGAACACGAAAAGTCAAACGAACTCGTTTCAACGATCGTCATTCTCCTGTTAAGGCGAACAGGCAGAAGATTTGAACCGTTTGGATCAACAACGTTTAAACGTCA
>CAXUFL010000018.1:0-72169 GCA_964250455.1 uncultured bacterium | reverse complement strand
ATCTCAAGCCTGTCCCGATCGGCGTAACCGGAGAAATTTATGTCGGCGGCGATGGTTTAGCACACGGTTATCTTAATCGGTCTGACTTAAATTGTTTTATTCAAAATCCGTTTAACCGATCAGATCGACTTTATAAAACTGGGGATTTGGCTCGAAGTCGATCAAACGGCAATTTAGAATTTCTCGGTCGTGTCGATGATCAAATCAAGCTGCGTGGATTTCGCATTGAACCTGGAGAAATTGAAAGCGTACTGAGTCAACATCCGGACGTGAAAGCGGCGATCGTACACCTCAACCATCAGCGCTTGATTGCTCACATTGTTCCGGTTCAGAATGCGCCGAGCCGCCAAGCACTCCAGCAGTTTCTCAAATCCAAGCTTCCTGATTACATGATTCCGAGTGAATTTTTCAGCTTAGACACATTACCTTTAACCCTCAATGGAAAAATTGATCGATCAGCAATTTTGCTCACTTCTGCAAAAATCGAAAATGAATCGCCAAATCAACCCCAAAGCTCGATCGAACACACTTTAGCGCAATGGTGGACACAGTTGTTAGGAATCGAATCAATCAACGCGAACGATAACTTCTTTGAACTAGGCGGACATTCACTTTTAGCAACGCAAATCATTTCGCGAATCCGCGATCGCTTCGAGGTTGAATTACCGTTGCGCTGTTTATTTGAAACGCCAACGATCGCGGCCCTTGCACAGCAAATCGAAACGATTCAGTGGGCAACCCAACAGCGCTTCGAGGATCACACCCTAAAACGCGAAGAGGTAGAGTTTTGAGCTTAATCGAGTTTCTCGCTTATTTACGCAGCTTAGACGTTCAGATATGGGTTGATCGTGACCGATTGCGCTGCTCTGCGCCCGAAGGCGTTTTAACCCAAGAACTGCACGCTAACATTCTCGATCGCAAACCCGAATTAATCGCGTTTCTCACTCAACCTGCAACCGAAACGATTCCAATTTCAAACGTGCAGCCGATTCCAATGTCGTTTGCGCAACAGCGATTGTGGTTTCTCTCTGAATTGATGCCCGACAATCCGTTTTACAACATGCCCGTTGCGATGCGGCTACAAGGACGGATTGATCGAGTCGCTTTAGAGCAAGCCTTTCAAACGATCGTGAATCGCCACGAAATTCTTCGCACTACCTTTGCCACCGTTGACGCACAGCCTGTTCAAATCGTTAATTCGAGTGTGCGGTTAAAGTTCTCGATCGTTGACTTGCGCTGGAGTTCTAATGTAGAAGCTGAGGTGCAGCAACGAGCAATTTTAGAAGCTGAGCGTTTGTTTAATCTCAAGTGCGATTTGCCGTTGCGCGTTACGCTGTTGCAGCTTGATGATACCGATCATGTTTTACTGTTAACGTTGCATCATATTGTTTCGGATGGCTGGTCGATCGGCGTTTTGATGCACGAATTCAAAACGCTGTATCAAGCATTAATCAAGGGCGAATCCGCTTTATTACCAAAGCTAACGATTCAGTACGCGGATTATGCGGTGTGGCAGCGACAGCGATTACAGAGTGAACGTTTAGCAAATCAATTAAACTACTGGCAACAACAGCTTAAAAATCTACCCATTCTAGATTTACCTGGAAAACATTCTGGATCAACGAATTCAACGTATCGAGGGGCAGCATTGCCGCTTTCATTAACGCCTGCGTTAAGCACTGCATTAGAAAAGTTGAGTCAGCGCGAAGATGCAACGTTGTTTATGGTATTGCTGGCTGCATTTCAAGTTTTACTGCATCGGTATACCGGACAAGAAGACATTGCCGTTGGATCACCGATCGCGAATCGCAATCACAGTCAGATTGAACCGCTCATTGGATTTTTCGTTAATAGCTTGGTGCTGAGAAGCGATTTATCGCAAAATCCAACGTTTCGAGCATTATTAGCGCAAGTACGATCGACTACATTAACCGCTTATGCGCATCAAGATTTACCGTTTGAAAAACTAGTCGAAGCGCTGCACCCGGAGCGAGATAGAAATCGAAATCCGCTTTTTCAAGTTGTTTTTGCGCTGCAAAATGCCACAGTTGAGCCGTTTGAACTCCCGAACTTAACGCTTAAACCGTTGTCGATCGAGCTAACTACAACGCGATTTGATTTGGAGTTTCATTTATGGGAGCCAGCACCAACGGTCGGAATTAGCCGCATTTGTGAACAAAGCAGCGATGCGATCAATGGCTTTGTAGCGTATAGCACTGAGCGATTTGAACAAGAAACGATCGATCGAATGATCGGGCACTTTAAACAACTGCTTGAATCAATTTGTGCAAATCCAGATGCTCGCATTGCAGACTTACCGATGTTGAGCAATGCTGAGCAACAGCAGCTTATTCAATTGAACCAAACCGCGATCGAGTACAAACCTTGCTGTATTCATGACGTTTTTACCACACAAGCGATTCAAACTCCGAACGCGATCGCCGTTGTAGATGAAACGCAGTCTCTAACTTATGCAGAATTAGAGGATCGATCCAATCAACTTGCTCACTATTTGCAATCGCTCAAAGCCGCACCTGAAATGCGAATTGCGATTGGTTTAGAGCGATCGAGCGAGATGATTGTTGCCATTTTGGGCGTCTTAAAATCCGGTGCTGCTTATGTTCCAATTGAACTAAGCTATCCGCACGATCGGGTAAAGTTCATGCTTCAAGATGCGCAAACGGCGATTTTGCTCACGCAGACTTCGTTACTGAGCTTGATTCCAGAAACCGAATCGATCGTCGTGTGTCTCGATACGGCTGCGATTTCCGAGTGCAGCAAAGCGCCGCCCGTTCAGACGGCAAACCCGGAAAACCTCGCGTATGTGATTTACACTTCTGGTTCAACAGGCACCCCGAAAGGCGTGATGATTTGTCATCGCAGCTTGTGCAATGTGCTTGTTGCTCAACGTCAAGCGTTGCAGCTACCGCTAAACGCTCGTGTGTTGCAGTTTAGCTCGTTTAGCTTTGATGCATCAGTTTTTGAATTGTTGATGAGTCTAGGCGTGGGTGGAACGCTTTATATTGCACCCCAAGAAGCGCGATCGTCGTTGAATCGATTGCATCAGTTTTTAGAGCAACAGGCGATCGCAGCAATGCTTTTACCTCCCAGCGTTTTAGCTCAGCTATCTGATACGAATCTAGATGCCGTGCAAACGATCGTTGTGGGCGGAGAAGCGTGTCCAGCACGAATGCTCGATCGATGGGCAGCTAAAACGCGATTGTTTAATGCTTACGGGCCGACAGAAACAACGATTTGGGCGACAGTTGCACGATTGCAGCCCGATCAACCCGTCACGATCGGGCGTCCGGTTGCGAATACTCAGATTTACTTACTAGATGCGCAGGGTCAACGAGTGCCGATCGGCGTAACCGGAGAAATTTACATCGGAGGTGACGGATTAGCACGCGGATATCTCGATCGACCCGAATTAACCGATGAACGATTTGCGATCAATGCGTTAACCGATCAACGACTTTACAAAACCGGAGATTTAGCGCGGTATCTCCCGAATGGCGATTTAGAATTTCTCGGTCGTTGCGATCAGCAAGTTAAAATCCGGGGATTTCGGATTGAGCTTGGCGAAATCGAAGCGCGATTAAATCAACATCCGGCTGTACTTGAAAGCGCGGTTGCCGCACAAGACAGCGTGAATCGATTGATTGCCTATATCGTGCTTGATCCTGATTACACAGCGAAATCGATTGATTCGTCACTACAGCAGCAGCAAATCACAGAATGGCGATCGCTGTACGACCAAATTTATCAACCCGATTCTAGTGCGATCGTCGGTTGGAATAGCAGCTATACCAATCAACCGATTTCCAAACAGCAAATGCGCGAGTGGGTTGATTTGCGGGTGCAGCAAATTCTCGATCGTCAACCGAAGCGCATTCTAGAAATCGGCTGTGGTACTGGATTACTGTTATTTCAGCTTGCGCCGAGGTGTGAACAGTATTACGGAACAGATTTTTCTCAAGCCGCGATCCGATTTGTAGAAGATCGATTGGGTCAGCAACCGTTGCCGCAGGTAAAGTTGTTTCATCAAACGGCTGAAGACTTCGATCGCTTTGAATCAGGCTGTGTTGATGCCGTGATCCTCAACTCGGTGGTGCAATATTTTCCCAGCGTTGATTATCTGATTCAAGTGCTCCAAAAAGCGGTTCATACGGTTGCTGCGGGCGGATTTGTATTTATCGGAGATGTGCGAAGTTTACCGCTTTTGTCGGCGTTTCATGCCTCGGTACAACTTCAACAAGCGGAATCAACCGTGACGCGATCGCAGCTCAAAGCGCGAGTAGATCAAGCGATTTTCGAGGAAACTGAACTGGCGATCGATCCTGAATTTTTCACGGCACTCAGCTACAGTCTGCCAGAGATTAGCGGGGTAGAAATTCAACTCAGTCGCGGTCGAGAGCACAATGAAATGACGCTGTTTCGCTACAACGTGATTTTGCAAGTTAAAGGTAAATCTGGTGCTTTAATCACACAGCAGCAAGCTTGGACACCCGGAACTACACCGCAATCGCTGTACCAATTCAGCAACTCTGTGTCAGAAAGCTTTGTGCTGAAAAACGTTCCAAATGCTCGACTTCAAGGCGCGATCGCAACTCGTGATTGGTTAAATCATGCTGCCGATTCAGCAACGGTCGGACAACTGCGAAGATCGCTCGATCGACTCGATTTGAGTGCGATCGATCCCGAATCGTGGTGGTCGATCGAAACAGAAATTCCGTACTCGATCGAGATTCGTCCAACAGGCGATCGCTACGATGTTTTATTCAAAAAACATCCGCACCACAGCATTGCAATTCAACCGTTGCGCTCTTGGCACACCTACACCAATCATCCATTGCAAACGCAATTTGCGCATCAGCTTGTCCCTGATTTGCGACGTTACCTCGCTCAGCACCTTCCAGAGTACATGCTGCCAGCAGGATTTATGGTGCTGCAAAACCTACCGCGCACGGTGAATGGCAAGCTCGATGTCAAAGCGATCGCGGCCCAAGTCGATCGACGCGCTCTTTCTGATGAAGTTCAAGCTAAACCTGTTGTGGCTCCACAGTCTGAAGTTGAAACGATTCTGGTTGCGCTTTGGTCATCGCTGCTCGGAGTCCAGCAAATCAGCCGCGACGATCACTTTTTTGAATTGGGTGGTCATTCGCTGTTGGCAATGCAGCTCAGCGCTCGAATTCGCGATGCCTTTGGAATTGAACTTCCATTGCAGCAGTTGTTTGAAACGCCCACGATCGCGGCACTCGCTCAAAAAATCGAACAGCTTAAAGCAAGTGCCGCCAAGCCTCGGACGCCTGCGATCGTGCCGTTGCCGCGTGATGCTTACCGCGTTCGTCGGTCATCGTTGATGCCTCCGGAGCAGTAATCTATGACTTATTTAAGCGATGAGGTTTATGTTTTTCCGGCGTCGTTTGCACAACAGCGATTGTGGTTTCTAGCTCAGTTAGCGCCTGAAAATCCGTTTTATACGGTTCCTGCGGCGGTTCGTTTAACTGGAAAGCTTAGAGTAGACGTTTTAGAACGGGCGTTTAACGAGATTCTCGATCGTCATGAAATTTTGCGCACGACTTTTCAGATTGCGGATAAAGACGAGTGCAATGGAGAAATTATTGCAGGGCAATTAATGCAGGTTGTTGCACCACAATCAAGCTTGACGATCAAGATAATCGACTTGCAGGATTGTCTTGACCAACATGCAACGATCGATCAAATCATGATGAACGAATTTAAGCGATCGTTCGATCGAGTTCAAGATGCTTTGATCCGCGTCAACCTGATCCAAGTTGCCAAGTCAGAATTTATTTTACTGCTGATGCTCGACCATATCGTTTGTGATGGCTGGTCGATCGGAATCTTGATTCGTGAGCTAAGTGCGCTTTATACGGCTTTTTTAGCCGATCAGCCTTCACCGTTGCCGCCGTTGCCAATTCAATACGCAGATTTTGCACTTTGGCAACGCCAACAGTTACAGAATCATCTCAGTTCCCAGTTGCACTATTGGGAGTCACAGTTAGCAGATTTACCAACGCTTAAATTTCCTACAGATCGATCGCGTTCTGCTCTTTCGACTTATCAAGGAAAAACAGAAAAAATTATATTATCACCAACACTAACGCGATCACTAGAACTATTATCTCAAGAAATGCACGCTACGCTGTTTATGACATTGTTAAGCGCATTTCAAATACTGCTGTCTCGCTACACTGGACAAAACGATATTGTTGTAGGAACGCCGATCGCAAATCGGACTTTGAGCGAAGTTGAGCCGCTTATCGGATTTTTTGTAAACAACTTGGTACTTAGAACCGATTTATCTGGAAATCCAACCTTTCGAGAATTGCTGCATCGGGTTCAAACAGCAACGCTCTCAGCTTATGCTCATCAAGATGTCCCGTTTGAGAAATTAGTTGAAGCCGTACAGCCAACGCGAGATTTAAGTCGTCATCCGCTTTTTCAAATTGTGTTTGCGCTGCAAAATACCCCGATCGAGCCGTTAATCTTACCTGACTTAAACCTCGAAGCGATCGACATCGATTCAGAAACAAGCCGCGTTGATTTAGAGTTTCATTGCTTTAAGCACGCCGATCGATTGCACTGCAAAATGATTTACAGCACCGACTTATTTGAGGCAGATACGATCGATCGATGGCTGCACCAGTTTCAAACGTTGCTAAACTCGGTTGTGAGCAATCCTGATCAAAAAATTGCTGACCTCGCCATTCTACCGCCCGAAGAACAACAGCTTCTCAAGCTTTGGAGTCAGCCTCAGCAAGCTGCGTTTAATCCGCTTTGTATTCATCAAATTTTTGAGCAGCAGGTTTTACAATCTCCAGATGCAATTGCGATCGTCTACGAAGATCAACGCCTCACTTACCAAGAACTCAATCAACAAGCGAATCAGGTTGCGCATCAGCTTCAGCAGTGTGGCGTTGGCGTCGAAACCTTAGTCGGGCTTTGTGTTGATCGCAGCTTAGAGATGATCGTTGCAATCCTCGGAATCTGGAAATCTGGTGGCGCTTACCTGCCGCTTGATCCTGATTATCCAAGCGATCGCTTAGCCTTTATGCTGCAAGATAGCCAAATTCAAGTTCTAGTAACGCAAACCGCATTACACGATCGATTGCAAGTCTCAGCCGAAACGATCGTGTACTTAGCGCAACAAGGGTATTCAACCGTAAATCCGATCAGCAACGCAAATGCGAATACTTTAGCGTATGTCATTTACACTTCTGGTTCGACCGGAAAACCAAACGGGGTTTTAATCGAGCATCGAGGCGTGAGCAATTTGGTACAAGCTCAAAAACAAGTCTTCGCGGTTAAATCGGGCGATCGTATTCTACAGTTTGCTTCCTTAAGTTTTGATGCCTCGATATTTGAACTAGCCTTAGCTTTAACAAGCGGTGCAACGCTGTACATTGCTCCTCAAACCGCACGATCGCCGATCGCCCTGAATCATTTTCTGAAGCATCACGCCATCACGCACATTACCTTACCGCCTGCGATTTTAGCTGCGCTTCCTGATTCTGCACTTCCTGCGCTCGCTACCGTGATTTCAGCCGGAGAAGCGTGCTCGATGTCGATCGTCGATCGCTGGTGTGGCGATCGGGCATTCTTCAACGCTTACGGCCCAACTGAAGCGACTGTGTGGGCAACCGTAGCGCAACTCAGCAAAGCAAGCAATCTCTCCATCGGAAAAGCAATCTCCAACACTGAGATTCATCTGCTCGATGCCAATCTGCAACCTGTGCCGCTCGGCGCGATCGGGGAACTTTACATCGCAGGCGCAGGACTCGCACGCGGGTATCTTAATCGAGATGTATTAACTGCTCAACGCTTTATTCCTCATCCGTTTCAACCCAATCAACGACTTTATAAAACTGGAGATTTAGCCCGCTATCGAAGCGATGGAAATTTAATCTTTGTCGATCGCATCGATGCCCAAATCAAACTACGCGGCGTGCGGATCGAACTCGGTGAAATCGAAGCGGTTTTGAACCAGCATCCAAGCGTTCAAACGAGCGCGGTTGTGCTGCGCGAAGATTTTCACCAAGAAAAACAGCTTGTGGCTTATGTTGTTGGCGATGTGAGCCAAACTGAACTTGTCAACTATTTACGATCGCAGCTTCCCTTTTCGCTAATCCCGATCGTTGTGCAATTAGACACTATACCGCTCACGGCAAATGGCAAACTCAATCGCACAGCCTTACCCGCTCTATCCGCTCGAATCGATCGACTTGCACCCCAAACCCCCACAGAAATCGCACTCGCGCGGATTTGGGCTGATCTTTTGCAATGCGACACGATCGACGTGCGAGATAACTTTTTTGCCCTCGGTGGCGACTCGCTGCAAACGCTCCAGCTTCTCGATCGCGTGCAGCAACACTTCAATCAATCTGTATCGGTCGCAACGCTGTTTCTAAATCCCACGGTTGCAGAACTCGCTGCCGTTTTGCAAGCGCCTTTTAAGTCCTCAATCCTCAACGCTCCGCTTGTTCCGCTTCGATCTGCTGGCTCAAAACCGCCCTTTTTCTGCATTCATCCGGTTTTCGGCGTGGTTCTTCCCTATGCGCAATTAGCGTATCATTTAGATGCGGATCAGCCGTTTTATGGGCTTCAGTCGATCGATGGCAATTTGCCTTCACGCCTTGAAGATCTTGCAGCGTTTTACATCGAAGCGATTCGTAGCGTTCAGCCTCAAGGGCCGTATCTGCTCGGCGGCTGGTCGTTTGGTGGATTGGTTGCTTTTGAAATGGCGCAGCAGCTCGATCGATCTGGTCAATCGGTCGCGTTGCTCGCCTTGTTTGATACTGTTGCGCCGATCGCAAAGAATCAACCCTCATTTAGAGAAAGCCTGCAATTTTTAATTAAAACTGCGCTGCCGTCGCTGCTACCTTTGATACGAGATTATCTGAGTTTGTGGCTTCATCATCGCTGGTCTCGATTGACGCAGCAAAACACCACGATTGCCGATCGATTACCGCAATCAATTCAACGCCGCATTCTTGCTGAACTGATGCTCCAGCCGATGCTGCGGGCATTTTACGCGAATAGCCAAGCTGCATGGCGATACCGTCCAAATTGCGGTCATCAACCGATCACGCTTTTTCAAGCCCAAACGTCAGCTCAAAATCATTCAGACTCGACTTACGGTTGGGAAGAACTCACGATCGCAGACATCAAAACTTATGCAGTGCCCGGAAATCATTTTTCGATGCTGTACAAGCCATCGGTTGCGACTTTTGCCGATCAGCTTCAAGCCTGTATCAACCAAGTTTTGTAGTTCGCCAAAGATATTCGTTGGGTTCAGCGCAGTAAAGCTAAAATATAATCGTTTGGTATAGGATTCAACGATGGTAGAGCGTCCAATTAAGAAGTCTGAACGGCAGAGCCAAAACTCAGTCGAAGGCAACGGTGATCCGGTATCCGCTCAACCTGAGCAATCAAGTCAGACCGATTCACCCGTGCGTAGTACGCCAAAACCCCGCTCCATAGATCGATCGGCTGAAGCAGATATCTCGAAGCGATCGTCGGATTCACGCGGCGGATCGAAAGATCGAAAGCGCAAAGATGCTGCACCCGCTCAGGCGATTAATCCAGCCTTAGTGCGCGGCCCTAAGCCAGTTAAGCCCCCGATCGTTTCGGAAAAACCGCCAGAGCCGGACGCGATTGAGGAATCGATCGAAGATTCATCGGCGGAGACCAATTAGCATTCTGGTTGAATTTCTGCAAAAGCCTTTCTTGATCTAGGTTAAGAAGGGCTTTTATGTTTGAAGGTTAAATGAGCAGGTTTGATAGACTAATCAACAGCTTTTCTCTTTGATTGCTGTGACGCTAAAAGAATTAGAGCCTGAACTCCTGGTACTTTCTGATGAAAACAGGCAATCTGTAGCCAAGTCATTAGAGTATTAAGTAGGAGCATTGTTTTATGACAGCAGAACACAGGGAAGCAATCATTGTTCGGACAGAGCGGGGACTTACGATCGCAAGCACCCGCATCACGCTTTATGATGTAATGGATTATTTTACGGCTGGCTATCCCGCAAAACTCATCCGTGAAAAACTTTATCTCACAGATGCTCAAGTTAATGCTGCGCTCTCCTACATCGAGAATCATCAAGCTGAAGTTGAAGCGGAGTATGAGGAAGTTTTGCAAATTGCAGAGAATAATCGGCAGTATTGGGACGAACGCAATCGCGAGCGTTTTGCTCGTCTCGCTGCAACCCCTGTAAAACCGGGGCAAGAAGCACTCTACGCTAAGCTTCAGGCTTGGAAAGACAGGCTTAAGTCCACTGTATGAATTTTTTGGTCGATTACAACCTACGAGGACAGGCGGCTTTGCTGTGGGGCACCATCGCGGCTGAAGGATGGCTCGAACTGTTGCCCATTCGGTTTGTTGGGTTCGAGGAGGTTGGCTTAGTCGAGAACAGTAGCGACCGAGCGGTGTGGCAGATTGCTCAAACCAATCAAATGATTATTCTGACCGCAAACCGAAATATGAAGGGCGATGATTCGCTAGAACAGGTGATTCAAGAAGATGATAATACAATGACATCGCTTCCAGTGGTGACGATCGGCAATAAAGAGCGGCTTGATGAACAAAGCTATCGTGAACGATGTGCCAGTCGTTTAGTTGAAATTCTGTTTGATCTTGAGAACTACAAGGGCGTTGGTCGGATCTATGTTCCTTAGATTTATTTTTTGCGTCTGGCAATTCTAGCTGCGATTCGTTGTAGAAGAATCTTTGCAAGGTAAACTGATTTGCGTTGTGCATCCCTGAGTCAAGCAGCGTGGAGTCAAGCGAATAGCCATCATTGAGAAGTCTATCTATTTGGGCGTCTTTTATAGTGCGCCCTGACTGGAGTTCCATTCTTTCTCTAGCAAATTAACTTTAGATTGCCAATCTAATCTGTACATTCTCTCTAGAACGCTAACGGATGAATTTACCAATTAATAATCCGATTGCTAAAGCAATTAATTCATATGACCCAATGAAGAAACTCATGTAAATGAACGCGATCAGAACTAAAAAAGGAACATTACTAGAATATTTTCCTGTTTCTATCAATTTAGCTTTGTGTTGCTCAAACTTCGCCAAGTATTCTTTTTGCGTCAGGTTTTGCCCTTCATGATATTGCCTTGAAACGTCTAACGCCCAGTAATAACTGAACAATGCTGTCAAACCTGCTACTATAATCAGCTTTGCAATGATTGCATTTCTAGTCGATTTTCTGACGATGAGCGTCAAACTTTCTTGTTGACTTTCAGGTTGCTGTGAGTTCATTGATTCTTTGGCAACAACTATTCTGTTTAACTTACCCAGATACAACAGCCGCATTACTCACTTAAAAAATTGCACAAAACCTCGATCGACCATTACAATTTGCAACGTCTCATAATCTTTCTCATCGTTCTTAGCTGTGAAGCGGCATACAGATTTCACAATAGAAGCATAGGAGACTACACAAGCCTAACCCCAGCTAAGGAGAATTTTTGATGGTGAGTCAAGCGTTAGATCAGGGCTACGAAACGCAAACCCAAACGATCGCTCGTCAATTACTCAGCGCGACACGAGAATCACGATCGTGGTTTTCTCAAGTGCGCGATCAAATGCAGTGGGACGATAAACTGCTCGGTTGGGCAATGGGCAATCCGGGGTTGCGCGTGCAGTTGTTTCGATTGATTGATTGTTTGCCGTCGCTTAAAAGTAAAGCGGAAATCGCTCGACATTTGCAAGAGTATATGAGCGATCAAAGCGTTGAACTTCCTAATGCGCTAAAAGGATTGCTGAACTTTGCCAACGCTGAATCGATGCCGGGACAAGTTGCCGCAACCACGCTTTCGACGGCGGTTGAAACGTTAGCGCATAAGTACATTTCGGGGGAAACGCTGAAGCAAGTTTTGAAAACGATCGAGCGCCTTCGCAAAGACAAAATGGCGTTTACCGTGGATTTGCTTGGTGAAGCGGTGATCACCGAAGCTGAAGCGCAATCGTATCTCGATCGCTATTTAGAATTGATGACGCAGTTAACCGAAGCGTCTAAAACTTGGTCAAAAATCGAGGCGGATTCTGCCGACGGAGAGCCGATTCCCGTCGTTCAAGTTTCCGTTAAGCTGACGGCGTTTTATTCTCAGTTTGATCCGCTTGATGCAGCCGGAAGCCAAGCGCGGGTTGCCGATCGCGTTCGCACGCTGCTCCGACGATCGCAAGAACTCGGAGCCTCTGTTCACTTTGATATGGAGCAATATGCTTACAAAGATTTGACGCTGGCGATTTTGAAAGCGTTATTGCTAGAACCGGAGTTTCGATCGCGCTCGGATATCGGTATGACCGTGCAAGCGTATTTGCGCGACAGCCAGCAAGATTTGCAGGGATTAATCGAATGGGCAAAAGAGCGCGGAACACCGATCACAATTCGATTAGTAAAAGGGGCGTATTGGGATCAAGAAACAATCAAAGCGGTGCAGAAAGATTGGGAGCAACCTGTTTTTAACGATAAAGCGGCGACCGATGCAAATTTTGAGGCGCTGACTGAACTGCTGCTGGAAAATCATGCGTTTCTGTATGCAGCGATCGGGTCACATAATGTCCGATCGCAGGCGCACGCGATTGCGATCGCAAAGTCTCTAGATATTCCCAAACGCCGCATCGAATTTCAAACGCTGTACGGCATGGGCGATAAATTAGCGCGTGCGATCGTCGCTCAAGGCTATCGCGTGCGCGTGTATTGTCCTTACGGCGATTTGATTCCGGGGATGTCGTATCTTATTCGTCGCTTGCTCGAAAATACCGCCAACAGTTCGTTTTTGCGACAGAACTTAGAAGAACGCCCGATCGGCGAATTAATCGCGGCTCCTAAAGTAATCGAATCTGAAATTCGGCATTCGACGCTGGTGTTTGAGAATGCGCCGGATACAGATTACTCGGATCAAGCAGCCCGCGATCGCATTCAATCTGCCCTAAACGCGGTGCGTCAACAATTCGGTAAAACATACCTCCCGTTAATCAATGGTGAATCGGTTGAAACGGTTGAAAAAATCGATTCGATTAACCCGTCGCGCTTCGTCGAAGTGGTTGGCAAAATTGGATTGATCGATCGCATTCAAGCCGAAAGCGCGATCGCGTCTGCAAAAGCCGCGTTTCCCGCCTGGCGACGCACCAAAGCCAGCGATCGCGCCGCCATTCTACGCAAAGCCGCCGATCTGCTTCAACAACGCCGCGATGAATTAATCGCATGGATGGCGTTTGAAGTGGGAAAACCTATCAAAGAAGGCGACGGCGAAGTTTCTGAAGCGATCGATTTCTGCAACTATTATGCCGATGAAATGGAACGACTCGATCGAGGGGTTGATTACGATTTTCCCGGTGAAACCAATCACTACCGTTATCATCCGCGTGGCATTGTGCTCGTGATTTCCCCGTGGAATTTTCCCTTAGCGATTCCGATGGGCATGACGGTTGCGGCATTGGTAACGGGAAACTGTACGCTGCTCAAACCTGCGGAAACGTCCTCGGTGATTGCGGCTAAGATTGCTGAAATTCTGGTTGATGCAGGCATTCCGCGTGGTGTGTTTCAATTTATTCCCGGATTGGGTCACACGGTAGGAGCGCAGTTAGTTCGGCATCCCGACGTGCATATGATTGTGTTTACCGGATCGCAAGCAGTGGGTTGTGAAATCTATCGCGAAGCTGCCACGCTGCAACCCGGCCAAAAACACCTCAAGCGCGTGGTTGCCGAAATGGGTGGAAAAAACGCCATTATCATCGATGAAAGCGCTGATTTAGATCAAGCGGTTCAAGGTGTGGTGCAATCTGCGTTTGGATATGCGGGTCAGAAATGCTCAGCCTGTTCGAGAGCGATCGTCCTCGAACCCATTTACGAAACCTTTGTCTCGCGATTAATCGAAGCGACACGATCGCTTAACGTTGGCGCGGCAGATCTTCCTAGTACCCAAGTGCCCCCCGTAATTGATCAAGAAGCGCACGATCGCATTCTCAAATTCATCGAAGCGGGTGCAACCGAAGGTACGATCGCCATTCAGCTTGACGCGCCGAAAGACGGCTACTTTATCGCACCGACGATCGTCACCGATCTTGCTCCCACTGCAAAAATCGCTCAGGAAGAAATTTTTGGGCCGGTTCTTGCGGTGATAAAAGCGGAGTCGTTTCAAGCCGCGATCGAAATTGCCAACGGAACGCCCTACGCGCTAACGGGCGGACTGTATTCGCGCACGCCTTCGCACATCGAGCAAGCGCAAGCTGAATTTGAAGTTGGCAATCTGTACATTAATCGCGGGATTACAGGCGCGATCGTGGCGCGTCAGCCGTTCGGTGGCTTTAAACTGTCCGGTGTTGGCTCAAAAGCGGGCGGCGTGGATTATCTGCTGCAATTTCTCGAACCGCGTGTCGTGACGGAGAACGTACAGCGTCAGGGATTTGCACCGATCGACGGAGCAGATTAGTTCCTTAAGCCGCGTATCGTGACGAAGAACATACAGCGTCAGGGATTTGCGTCGATCAACAGAGCCGATTAGTTCCTTGAGCCGCCTGGCGACTAAAGGCGCGGCTACACAAACGAAGTCCACCTCCGTGGACTAAGAAACTGACTCTTAACCCGCCTAATCGCGGGTTTCGTCTGTGTAGCCGCGTAGCCGCAGGCAATGTGCGAAGCTAACTCATTCGCTAGGCGCTTTAAAAACCTAATCCGTTAATTCCCTCGCGATTTTAATCGCCAGGCGTTCCAAAAACCTAATTCGTTAATTCGCCCGCGAGTTCATTCGCTATGCGGCTCAATAAACCCATCGCATTAATCCGTTAATTCGCTAAGCCTGCAACTCTTGTAATCCTTGCAAAACCTGCATTTGCAAACGCTTAAAAGCAGGCGTTAAATCAACCTTACTTAATCGATCGAGCGCCCGTCGATAATCAGATACCGCATAGTTCCAGTCTCCCGCTAAATGATGCGCTCGACCTCGCGAAGCGTAAATATGCGCTTCTAATTCCCGATTGGCTTCGGCATCGCGGGCGAGAAGCTGACTAATTTGTAAAGCGTGCTCAAAATTCTCGATCGCTTGCCCGTACAGTTCTAAATCTCGAAACGTAATGCCTAAATTAATCCAAGCGCGGACGTTTGTTGGATCAAGATCGATCGCCGTTTCGTAATCCGCGATCGCATCGGCTAAATATCCTTGTGTAGCATAAAAATTCGCTCGATTGTTATAAGCGTTCGCAAGCTTGGGGTTTAATTCGATCGCTCGATTGTAATCTTCAAGGGCATCGTCGAGCTGTCCGCATTGATAATGCACCAAGCCGCGATTGTTGTAGTCGGTCGCGCTTTCTGGATTGCGATCGATTAAAATCGTTAATCCGGTGATCGCATCAGCATAATTGCCTTGATTCGCTTCGCTCAAAGATTGCTTGCGCAACAATCGATCGTGCTCGTGGGAATCAAGCCAAACGGCAGCCCGCTTTTGAGAAAGTTTCTTCGAGGTTAGACGATCCGGATCGTGAAATCGACGCCGAGAACGGGTAGGAATCGCCGCCTTGCCAAGCTTAGATGATTGAGAACTGAATCTACCGGGAGTGTTGCCGCTAAGAAAAGTACGAGCGTTCATGCCATCCTCACTACGTCTATGACATTTAAGTTACTGATTTATCCGCTAAAGGTTTTCTGCCTACGTGTTGTATACCGATATGCCTAGAGTTAGATTTTGGTGCTCTAGTGCGAGCATTCTAAGCGTTAAAGAGAACTACACCGATCGTCGATTCCATTTCTGAAACGTCCGCGATCGAGGTTTTGCTTAAAAGGTCCTGTCAGTCTTGACGCAATCAGCGTTTCAACGGTTATTTGAGGTAAAGCACTTCTTTAAATCTTTGCATTGACTTTGCACAAGCTTAAACGTTCAACGTGTTCGGAAATCCGTACAATTTCTAAAACGCTTGTAGCGTGAAGCCGCCCATTGCTTGAGCAGTCTTGCTCGAATTGTGAAGCTTTTAGCGATATCAGGGATAATTAAAAACAGTCCCCTATCATCAGGACGTTGACAGAAATTTGTAAAACTGGCACGCTCGGTAAAACCCAGATGAACTGGGGGCGGTTAGGGTTGACAAAAGTTCGATTCCTTTAGAAGCTGACAAAGCTTGCACTAAGCTCGTCATTGAAACGCTTTGCTCAACGAGCAGTGGTGCAGAGCCAAAGTCAAGCACAAACCGCACAATGTTGATGGCGTAGGGTTGGAGAAACAGCAATTTATGAAAGCCATGATTCTGGCAGCCGGAAAAGGAACGCGGGTACGACCGATCACGTACACGACGCCTAAACCGATGATGTCTATTTTGCAAAAGCCGGTGATGGAGTTTTTGCTTGAGCTACTGCATCAGCATGGCTTCGACCAAATCATGGTCAACGTCAGCCATTTAGCCCGCGAAATCGAAGCGTACTTTAAAGATGGTCAACGCTTCGGCGTGCAAATTGGCTATTCGTTTGAAGGACGAATTGTAGACGGTGAGCTAGTCGGCGAAGCAGTCGGCTCGGCAGGTGGAATGAAGAAGATTCAAGATTTCTCGCCGTTTTTTGACGATACGTTTGTCGTACTATGCGGCGATGCAATTATCGATCTTGATTTAACCGCCGCCGTGAAGTGGCACCGGGAAAAAGGCTCGATCGCAACCGTGATTATGAAAACCGTCGATCCGAGTGAAGTTTCAAGCTACGGTGTGGTTGTCACCGACGAAGACGGCAGAATCAAAGCGTTCCAGGAAAAGCCGTCGATCGACGAAGCGCTCAGCACCAACATTAATACGGGAATTTATATTTTCGAGCCAGAAATTCTTGACTATATTCCCTCCGGTGAAGAGTACGACATCGGTAGTCAGCTTTTCCCGAAGCTTGTAGAAATAAAAGCCCCGTTCTACGGCTTGCCGATGGACTTTGAATGGGTGGATATTGGTCGAGTCCCAGATTATTGGCAAGCGGTGCGCAGCGTGCTCAACGGCGAAGTAAAAAATGTGCAGATCCCCGGACGCGAAGTAAAACCTGGAGTTTATACCGGGCTGAATGTGAGTGTGAACTGGGATAAAGTTGACATTCAAGGACCCGTTTACATTGGCAGCATGACCCGCATCGAAGATGGCGCGAAAATTGTCGGGCCAGCGATGATCGGGCATAACTGCTGGATTTGCAGTGGTGCGACGGTGGATAACAGCGTGATTTTTGAATGGTCGCGCTTAGGTCCAGGCGTGAAGCTGGTTGATAAGCTGGTGTATGGGCGCTACTGCGTCGATAAAACTGGCGCGACGATCGACATTCAAGCCGCCTCGCTCGATTGGCTGATTACCGATACGCGCCACGAAATTCCGTCGCATCCCGCCGCCGAGCATCAAGCGATCGCGGAGCTTTTAGGCGTTGATAAAGTCGCTCCGTAGGCTGAAAAATTCACGATCTGCATACAGCAAGCCCTCGAAGAATGCATCGCTTCGAGGGCTTGCTGTATGAGTGTTAAACACGAGTTGGATATTTGGGTCGTCTCGGTGTTTTGGGTCGAATCATCGAATTAAACACTAAACCAAGCACCACCATCAAGGCGGTAAACAGAGCCAAAATTAACGCAAATGCCAGCGTTCCTTGTGACGCTGGCGGAATCAGCCAGGGCGTTAGGTAAGCTTGGATTAGCGTAATCGTTCCGGTAATCATCGCTAGAATCAGCGAATGCCAAAACACAAACCGCAAAATCTTGCCTTCTTGGCCGCGCTGATTGGTTGAAGCTGTACTCACCACAATGCTTTGAGCGTCGATCATTTTACCCATGACGCCGCCAGTACTGTTTGCCGTGATAATCAGAATCGGATTGAGATTAAGCTGCTGAGCGGTAATTTTTTGTAAGCTACCAAACAGCACGTTGCTCGACGTATCGGAACCTGTGAGGGCAACGCCAAGCCATCCGAGCAGAGCCGCAAAAAATGGATAAATCGCGCCAGTTTTAGTAAAAGCCAACCCTAGCGTTGCATCGGTTCCGCCGTAGCGAGTGAGAAAACCAAGCCCTAACATGCAGGCGATCGTAAACAACGGATACCGCATTTGGCGCAGCGTACTGCTCGCCGTTTCAAGCAGCGTTTCTACACTGATGCGCAAAAAGACAGCCGATGCCAACGCTGCAAGCAGAATCCCGGTGCCAGTCGCACTGAGCCAGTTAAAGGTATACACCGCTTTTTCAGCGTGCTTTTTCTGATAGGCAGCGTCTTTGAGTTTTGTGCTGTCTACTTTTTCAGCAACGGCGGGATAATCTCGAAACACTTTGTAATTAAGCGACGCGATCGGGATTTCTGGCGAAAGAATCGGATGACCTGTTGTAATTTTTCCGGTTGCTTGATAAGTTTGGACGCCTGCGGGTCCTGCATTGAGTAACGCTTTTGTTTTCGGAATGCCCCACGTAAAAACCACAATGCTGAGAATCACCCAGGGCAGCCAAGCCCGCATAATTTGACGCCGCGTGTAGGTGCGCGGCTGAAGCGTTGACTCAGCACTCGCGTTCGGAAACTCCCAACGATCGCTCGGTTTCCAAAACGCGGCAAAAATAGCAGTGGCAACCAAGCTGACAATGCCGCCTGCGATATCCACAAGTTCCGGGCCGACAAAGTTACTCCAAAGAAACTGCGTCCAAGCAAAGCTGCCGCCGCTTACGAGTACAGCCGGCCACACTCCCCGCAGTCCGCGCCAACCGCTCATGACGACGATCAGCCAGATTGGAATAATAAACGAAACTAAGGGAAGCTGCCGCCCTGCCATTTGTCCGATCGTAAACGAAGAAGTTTGTGTCACTTCGCCCAGCGTCAAAATCGGTGCCCCGATCGCGCCAAACGCAACCGGAGCGGTATTCGCAATCAAGCTTAATCCGGCAGCATAAAGCGGCGGAAACCCTAATCCTAAGAGTAGCCCCGCACAAATCGCAACGGGGGTTCCAAATCCGGCCGCTCCTTCTAAAAAGGCTCCAAAACTAAAGGCAATGAGTAACGCTTGAATGCGTCGATCGCCAGAAAGCTGAGCAACTGAGTTTTTGACAATTTCAAACTGTCCGCTTCGCTGCGTTAAGTTGTACAGAAAAACCGCCGACAAAACAATCCAGCCGATCGGCAACAAGCCAAACGCAATTCCATATCCAACGGCTCCGGCAGCGTTGCCGATTGGCATACCATAGACAAAAACTGATACAACAAAAGCGGTAAATAACCCTGCTAAAGCAGCCCACTGCGCTGCAATTTCAAAAATACCGAGTAATGCAAGTAAAACAACGATCGGTAATGCGGCAAGCAGGGTGGAAATGATTAAATTGTTTGCAGGATTATAAACCTGAATCCATTCCACTGAACCAACCTCAGAAAAATTGAATTTTGTGTTTTAGTTAACTTTTTAATTTTTACATTTACGTTTTGAGTCGAATAATTCTAAGTTTCTAAGTTAAACTTTCTTTTTGAAATGAGATTTGTGTTTATATTGCACGCCGATTTAATTCATAAAAGTTGAAAATCCCCGTTCAAACTCTCAAGAATTAAAATTCTCTTCGTGGATTAAACTGAAAACTTTTGTTGCAGACCTTTCAAGCACAATTTGCCGCAAATCTTTTGTTTGCTACGTTTAACTTCTGCTTACACTCATTTTTCAGGCTTTTATCTGAGGTGCGTATGCGCTTGCTTTGTCTTAGTAACGGTCATGGTGAAGACACGATCGCGCTCCGAATTCTTCAAGCGCTTCAGCAGCATTCAGAGTGCCCGACGATCGAAGCGTTGCCGATCGTCGGTGAAGGTCATGCTTACCAAAATGCTGGAATTCCCTTGATTGGCTCGGTTAAACTCATGCCGTCAGGGGGATTTGTTTACATGGACCATCGCCAACTCATGCAAGACTTGCAGGGCGGATTAGCGCAACTCACGATCGCGCAGATTAAAGCGATTCGATCGTGGGCGCAGCAAGACGGATTTGTATTGGCGGTCGGCGACATTGTACCAATGCTGTTTGCCTGGATAAGCGGTGCGCCGTTTGCGTTTGTAGCAACGGCAAAATCTGAGTATTACCTGCGCGATGAAAACGGCTGGCTCCCGCGCCAATCGTGGTGGGACGATCGCTTAGAACGATCAACCGGATGCGTGTTTCAACCCTGGGAACGCTGGCTGATGACGCGCCCAAACTGCAAAGCTGTTTTTCCCCGCGATCGCATCACGGCCCAAACGCTAAAGCGCTTTGGCGTGCCTGCGTTTGATTTGGGCAATCCGATGATGGATGGCTTGGCCACCGCCGCCGATTCCGTGATCGATGAATCTCAATTCTCGATCGTCTTGATTCCCGGATCAAGACCGACCGAAGCCTACGCCAACTTTGAAATTATTCTGCAATCGCTCGACGGATTGATCGGGCAGTTTGATCGATCGATTCATTTTTTAGCGGCGATCGCACCCGGACTTGACCTTGCCGAATTTGAAACGGCATTAATTGATCAGCGCTGGAAACGATTAGAATCTAATACTTATCAAACCGGATTTGGTCATAAACAAGCCACGCTAACGTTAATGATCGGGCGATTTGCCCAGTGCATTCAAACCGCCGAAATCGCGATCGCAATGGCAGGCACCGCCACCGAACAGTTTGTCGGATTGGGAAAACCCGCGATCATCATTCCCGGTGCAGGTGCCCAATTCACGCCCGCTTTTGCCGAAGCTCAAACGCGCCTACTGGGAAACTCGGTCACGCTCGTAGAGCAACCGCAGCAAATCGCCTCAGCGATGCGATCGCTCCTGAGTGATCCCGATCGACTCGGTGCGATCGCGCTCAACGGTCGGCGTCGAATGGGTGAACCCGGAGCCGCAGCCCGAATTGCGGATTGTCTGATCAAGATAGGGAGGAATGCTTCCTAACATCAGCTTGAGGTAGCTTCGAGACGCCTGGGCATGGTCAAGACATTCTTACCCCGAACTCGCGTTCCCTGCCGTCTTTCCCATCTTTCCTATCGGCGTCAAAATCACGCCGATGCGCTAGGCTGCGGCACTAACGAGAGTTCATTGACTAAAACGCCGATTTCACGCTGAATCGGCAACACGTTTAGAACATCGGTTTGTGAACAATATTTCAAATCAGCACGGCAATCTAAGCGCAGCAACCGCTTACCGTGGCTGGCATGATGGAGCAAATCGAGCAAGCTATCTTTCCACTGCTGATACAGCGACACTGCGCCAACTACTTCATCGTTATCGCTAACGTCTGCCAGCGTACAGCCTAGCTGCTCGATCGTACGCTGCACGATCGCACCCGCACAAACGGTATCTTCGAGCGCAAACGAGCCTTCCCAACCCGCGCACACAATCCACACCGTTTCCGGACGATGTTTAATCAAATAATCCACAACCGCCTGACGGTTAATTAGAGCGGCAGCCAACACCGATCGCGACGCTTGAACTTTCTGCAAAGCGCGAGTTCCGTTGGTTGTGCTGATAAACAATCGTCGCCCACTCATTAGTTCTGGCGTGCAGTCAAGCGGTGAATTTCCCAGTTCGCAACCTTCCACTCGGCTCCCGCCCCGCTCCCCCGCCCGCAAGCGCTTTTTCGGTGCCCACGCTTCGCTTTTACGCATCAGCTCATCTATTTCGATAAAGACTTGAACCGCTTCTGCACCTGAAGAAAGAGCGGTCGCGATCGTGCTGGTGGCACGAAGAACATCGATCGCGATCGCGCATTCAGCCGTGTTTTGAGCAGGCGTCAATTCAGGCGTATGGAAAATAGAAAATTTCATAAATTAAGGTTATGCAATGCAGTTAATGAAGGGACAACAAAACGTGGAGGGGTTGCAATACCTCAGAATACTGGATGGATTTCTGATTCGTGCAACATATCTTCATGGCTTATAATAGAGCATAATCGATGGTAGACGCTAGACGGCATCAGTATACAGAATGCCTTAGTCCCGATCGAGACGCCTCGATCTCCGTGTAAGGATTCATAAACAGTTGATTGCTTCGCGTCCCTTCGTTTCTTTAGAATGAAACGTTTCAGCTAAAGGCGCTAGGAGGAATCATGTCACATCGCCCGATCGTCCTCGGTATTGTTGGAGATAGTGCTGCCGGGAAAACAACGCTAACCAAAGGAATCGCTCAGGTACTCGGCGAAGAGAATGTGACAACGATTTGCACCGACGATTATCACCGATTCGATCGCACTCAACGCGCCCAGCTTGGCATTACAGCACTGCATCCCGATTGTAATCATTTAGACATCATGCAGCAACATTTATCGCTGTTGCGATCGGGTCAGCCGATTCTCAAACCCATCTACAGCCACAAAACCGGCACGTTTGAAGCGCCGACCTACGTTAAGCCGAATAAATTCATTATTGTTGAAGGATTGCTCGGTTATTCGACTCGCGGCGCACGGGATTGTTACGACGTGAAAGTGTATCTCGCACCGCCTGAATCGCTCCGAGCACAGTGGAAAATCAAGCGCGATACGCAAAAGCGCGGCTACACCAAAGCGCAAGTTTTAGCTGAACTGCAAAAACGCGAATTAGATTCAGAACAGTATATTCGTCCGCAGCGAGCGTGGTCGGATATGATTGTCAGCTTTTACCCGCCTGAAACGGGCAACGACACTAACGGACATCTCAACGCCAAGCTAGTGCTACGTCCCACAATTCCGCATCCGGATTTAACGCAAGTAATGGCAACCTGCGATTCGTCGATCAGCGAAGCGATTCGGCTGGGTCTTGATCGAGATATGGGCAAACCCGTAGACGTGTTAGAAGTAGACGGACACGCCACCAAACAACAAGTTTTAGAGCTAGAGCGGTTTATCTGTAGCGAACTGCCCGCCCTCTCGAACATTTGCGACGTGGGAAACGAAACGGAATTAGGTAAAGTTGCGGGCACAACCGGAGAAATTCTTCAAAGCTACCCGCTCGCGTTAACGCAGTTGCTGATTGTGTACCACTTGTTCAAAGCGATTCGCGGATTAGTGAGTCCTTGAGCGTGTGTTACATCGTATGAATTCAATTCGGTTGAGAGTCAGGAATTCTTCATAATGATTCTCAGAGCTAATTCAATTGAGCGCAACTTCAAAGGAACCGCGAATATGCCCAAAACTGTGGCGGATGTGATGACGCCCAACCCGTTAACGGCAAGCCCCGAAACGCCGATTAGCGATGTGATTAAAACGATCGCTGAGCGTCGTATTAGCGGGCTTCCGGTTGTAGATGGGAGTGGAAAACTCGTCGGAGTGGTTTCAGAAACCGATTTAATGTGGCGCGAAACTGGCGTAACGCCACCCGCTTATATCATGCTGCTTGACAGTGTGATTTATCTAGAAAATCCAAGTCGGTATGAGAAAGATTTGCACAAAGCGCTCGGTCAAACCGTCGCCGATGTCATGACTTCGACGGCGATTACCACAACGCCAGAAACCGATCTTGCTAAAGCCGCAAAGCTGATGCACGATCGCCGGATTCACCGATTGCCTGTTGTGGATGGGGAAGGTCAAGTGGTGGGAATTCTCACACGCGGAGACATTGTGCGAGCAATGGCTGCCGACCAAGATTAATTCAGTTTGTTTACAAAACTTTTACGGCATGAGTAATTCTTCAGATTCGATCAAAGAACTTTTACACTCAGAGAATTTTGGCGATCGCTTGCGCGGCGTTAATCAATTGCGTCAGCTCGATCGAGCGACTGCGTTCGAGCTAGTTCAAATTCCAGTGAATGATAGCAATGTCCGGGTGCGCTACGCGGCGGTGAGTCATCTTGCATCAGTCGGCGGTCAAGATCCCGATGTGTCGTTTCGATTGCTCAAAGCAGCGTTGTTTGATCCCGAACCCGATGTGCAAGCGGCGGCGGCCGATTCGATCGGGGCGCTTCATTTAACCGATGCCTACGACGATTTAGAGCGTCTTTATCAAAGAACACCGGAATGGCTCGTTAAATTCAGCATTGTTGCGGCGTTAGGCGAACTCGGAGAGCCGCGATCGTTTGATTTACTCGTGGATGCGCTGCAATCCGATACGGAACTGCTGCAAACAGCCGCCATCGGTTCGCTTGGAGAACTCGGTGACGATCGCGCCGTAGAATTACTAGTACCGTTTGCGTCTCATGACGATTGGCAAATTCGGTATCGGGTTGTGCAGGCTTTGAGCCGCTTTAATAATGCAGAGGCACGATCGACGTTAGAAAAACTGGCTCACGACCAAATTGAGCAAGTTGCAACTCAAGCGAAAGCTTCGCTAAAGGCTTAGTTGAATCGGCTTGCAGTCGAATAACGTCAGTTTGATAGACGCTTTGCTGACTTGTGGGTTGGTGCTTTTTGAATCATTAACATCAGTGAGCCTGGTGAAGGCGCGGCTACACAGACCAAACCACCCACGGGTTCCTCGTGGCAAATTTTGGATTTAATCCGCGTGAGGCGGACTGGGTTTAATTAGCCACGTAGCCGAAGGCAATGTGCGAGGCTAATCGCAGTCGTCAGGCGGGTTAGGCTTCTAATCCAAAACCCAGGTTAAAGGAACTAAACCCCTTCTACCGAACGAACGTGATTTGAAGACGACTTGTACTGATCCTTCAGCACAAGTCGTTTTTTATACAAATACTTATTAACACCGAAGCTTAGCAACGGCAACCGCGTTACAGAAAGCTCGTAATCGATGATTTATTTTTGAAGATCGAATTAAGAGAATTAGCTGACAGAGTAAATACGGTGTATCCGTAATAACCTGTAAATATCCCAGCAAGCGCACTGCTTCTTCAGCGATAACACGGTGCACTCTGCCCAGTGCCAATTCTTCTATCGATAAAACTCAGCATAGACTCATGAAAAAGTACGCATTTGGTTCCATTTCTGTTGGTTTGATGGCGGGTGCATTAGCAGCGATGCAAACTCCCGTTCAAGCCGCTTCGTTTACCGCTCAAGACGCGATCGCTCAAGGCTGCGTCAATCAGCAAAGCTGCACCGTGAACAACTTCTTTGATTTGTCTGCTTTTAGCTTTAACGGCAAAAAAACCGTGGGTGCCGTGATTTCTAGCAAGACTGGAAAAGACGTCGGCAACATTGTTGGACTGGGGGTGCGATCGTCGGTGGGTGCCAGCGATCCGTCAAGCGGCGAAATTGACTCTAACGAAACGCTAAAAGTCGGGTTCAAAAAAGCCCGCAATCTCGATTCGTTGCAGCTCAGCTTCTTATACCAGCCCGGACAATTCAACGACGTCGTGTATGAAATGGCGCTCGTAACGCCCGATGGAAACCTGAAATCAGGAACGCTGCAAGTTCAAGGTACCACAAGCGCTGTATGGCGATTAGGTGGGGTTGAGCGAGTGGGCGCTGTCACCCTGATTTCTCCATCGAAAAAAGGGTTTGGCGGGTCTTACAAAGTTGTGAATCCTTTTGACAATCAAGTGATCACAGGCTTTAGCTTAACGGCGCTGCAAGTGCCGAAAAACGACAAATCCGGAGCGCTTTGTACTACGAAAACTTGCCCATCGGGTGCATCAAACTCTGATTTTACGCTGAGTTCGGTCAGCGTTCCCGAACCTACAACCGTTCTGGGTTTAGGGGTCGTTGGTGCGGTTCTTGCCGCTCGTCGTCGTAAATCTGCTTCGGTCAGTTAAGTGTTTCAATCCCTGTAGCTCACTCGAACCGCGCCAATCGTCGCCTCCCGATTGCGCGTTGCCTCCGGTAGCATTACCCAAATTTGGCAGTAAAATCACAGCTTTAGCTAAATTCCACAGCGATTTTAACCTGTGTTTCTAGCGTGATCTCTGGATCAACAAACAGTAAGTTTTCTCCGGTATTCAGGGCATTGCGCGGCGCACTCCACGGCTCTAGACAATAGAAATCTTTGCCTTGCAGCGTCCAAAAAACCAGTGTTGAAAATTCGTCACTCGCGCTTAGTGTAATGCGGGTGTGACGGCTGAGATCTGCCACACTCGACACTCGCTGATGCAACTGCCGAAACGCCCAGTCGATTTCATCTTGGGCGAAATCAAACGAATTAGAAAACGGATGTCGATCGTAAGTGCGCTGATCGATCGCTTCAGTTGCAGGAATCTCAAACCGCAGTTGATGCTTTTCGAGCGCGAGAAAGTAGGGATGCAGCCCGATCGAAAACGGCATTCGCTCTGATGAACGATTCGTGAAGCGCTGCGTTAAAACCAGGGTTTGAGCCACAAGCGTATAAGTAAACGCAAGTTGAAAATCAAACGGATAAACGGCGCGGGTTTGCTCGGTGCTGTGAAGGGCGATCGTTAAACTAAGCTGATCGTCGCTGTTTTGATCGATGACTTCCCACGGCATATCGCGGGCAAAGCCGTGTTGCTTCAGCGTATACGAGTTGCCGTTGTGCGTGTAGGTATTGTTGGGCAAATTGCCGCAGATCGGAAATAAAATCGGAATTCCACCGCGCACCGACCGCGTTGGATCGGCAAAGCGAGCGGTATCCATGTACAGAATTTCACGGCCTTGAACTTGCCAACTCGTGATAATGCCGCCTCGATCGGGCACGACTTCTAGCTTCGAGGGCGTGGCTTGATCGATTAAAACGTAGGTATCGTACTGCTGCCGACGACGTTCGATTGAAAACACAGGTTAATGAATAAGGGTGACGTTAAGGATAAAGTGCGGCAACGGTTTCCTGCGGCAGTAAAACCGCGTACCGCCGCTTGATCGGTTCTAGTGAGTTAGCAGGCGTTGAATGGGTTGCGGGGTCAATGGTGCTGTTACCTTGACGTTGCGAAGCATCTCCTGAGTTTGGCGCATCGCTAGGACTCGGAGAAGCTTGGGGGGTTGGATTTGAGATAAATGAATTGTCGTTCCACGGCTGAGCGGACGTTGGCGAACTTGTCGGAGTTGCTTCCGGCGATGCAGACGGTGGGGTTGTTGGCGTTGCTTCCGGCGTTGTAGCAGGTGAAGGAGTTGGATCGCTGAGGGGTTCAGGGCTAGAACTTTCAGCAGGTTTAGTTGAACTTGAATCGGGTTGAGGCATAACGGTATTCGATCGCGCATCAATCACAACGGGCGATCGGAGCGGGGTGTGAAAGATGTCTGACACCGATTCCACCTGCTGCAAAATTTCTTTGCCGCGATCGCTGCTGACAACTCTTGGCTGAAAGCCTTTGACTTCAACCGGAAGCATTTCGACTTTCATTTGCTTGTCTTTGAGGGCGACTCTGAGCATCGCCGTATCATAATCGCTTTGCGTACTGCCCCCAAAGATAAAGTTTCCCAGCGAATATACGATCGGGCGTCCTTTATAAAGTTCTGCGCCTTGCAGCATTGTGGAATGATAGCCCACGACCAGATCGGCCCCTTGATCGATCGTGAAGTGTGCCAGTCCAATCTGCCAATCGCCCGGATACTTGGCAATCTCTGCGCCCCAGTGGAAATTCACCACTACCCAATCGACCTGATCGCGAATCGCTTTGATATCGGCGGCGATGCGATCGTTTTGCTTGGCGTTGGTTCCCGGCGTGTTGTCTTTGGCGGCTTGCAAATCTGAATCGGAATAGCCTAGATACGCGATGCGCTGTCCATTCACATCGAGAATTTCGGGGCGGCGGGCTTCTTTGTCGTTGCGTCCGGCTCCAATATGATGGATTCCTGCGCTTTCAAGCGTTTTCAGCGTGTCTTCGAGTCCGGATGCTTGGTAATCCATAACGCGATCGTTGGCTAAATTCACCAAATCAACGCCGCCATTTTTAAGCACTTCCACGTTAGCGGGATCAGATTTAAGCGGGTCAGACTGCGTGGATTGAGGCGTAGTAGCGGTGGTAAACGGCGCTTCTAAAGACACAATCGAGACATCGGCTTGTCGAACTTGATCGAGTGCCGAAAACGCCCAAGCGCGATCGTTGCCCACAACATCTGAATATGTTTTAGTGAGCGCGACATCGCCAGTAAACACGAGCGTAGCGCTTCCATCGGTCGAATTGCTTTTTGCGGTTTCAACCGGAACCGATTCGAGCGCGGCTGCAACGGTATTCGATCGCTGGGGCGAATTGGCGACGGCGGCAGTTTGCTCGCTGGGTGCATCGGCATATCCGAGCCAGCATCCGATAATAAAAGCGGCGGCAGTGGTTCCGGTTAGCAACAGCGATCGCAAAGCGCGAAACTGAACTCTTTGGCGCGTCACTTGCTGAATGCGCGATCGAATCCGAATGTGCTCGTCGTGTTGAACTGAGTTAATTTGCTCTAGTCGGGCGCGGCGGGCAGGTGAAATCACGCGCACCGCTTGACGCCAAAGAATTTGCGGCTGTCCGACAAACCGCGCCACGATTTGAACGCCTTCGATCGTGGCGGAGTTAAGTTGCCAAACGTGATGACAAATAAAGCGAACCAGCGATGTTTGAAACTCTGGTGTGGTAGCGTCGATTTGAGGTGAGGGATAAAACTCAACGAGCACCTGAATGCAGTGCGGCTGTGGCGTGGCGTTGACTTGCGTGAATAAATTGTGCGGAAGCAGCAACCGATTCAGCCAATGAGCGATCGCGTCTAAATTGCCGGATTGTGCAAGCGTTGCAATTGAAGGCTGAGAATCCTCTATTGCATTTTCCATTAGTCTAAACTCCACACACAGAAATTTCGTTTCCTCACGGTCATTGATACTGTAATTTATTGAGATTGAACGAATTTTATTGCATAAAAGCGAAAATTTATCACATTGAAATAATATTTTTTTCACCGATCGGTCACATCGATTCAATAATATTTAACAAAAATCAAATTAATCGGTGATGAAATTGCAGGTTGTTTTGTTGGTGTTCGGGCTGTATGTGCTTTATTTAATCAAGTCGGCGATCGGCATTAATCTTTCTGGGCAGTACAGTTTGTGGGAGCCGTTTAAGTATCCGATCCGATCGTTGATTTACAAATAAGAGGCGGTGTGAGAAGCGATCGACGGGGTGCCTGGCGACTGAAGGCGCGGCTACACAAACGAAGCCCGCCTTCGCGGACTACTCAACTGATCGCGCCGCAATTCTAAAGGAACCTCTTAGCCTGCGCAGGTTTCGTTTGTGTAGGCGCAAATTCATTCGCCCGCCTCAATGCAGCATTTGTAAGCGTCATTTGATCACAAGCGAGTACGATAAAGCATAACTGCTGCTACTTTTCGTGTGTAAGCATGTCTGCTGATCCTAATTTGTCGTCTCAGCCTGAATCGAATAATGGAACGCTGCCTCAAGCTACTCCGATACCGCCGACGCGGATTGACTCTGCAAAAAGCGGCGTTTTTGTCGATCCGCGATCGGCATCCAACGCCCGTCGATCGCTCGTTCTCCTGACTTCCCTGGCGATCGTTGGCGTTGGATTGTTCATTAATCAGGGTTGGATTATTTTGGCAGGCTCGATCGTGGCCGTTGTGCTGTCGATCGGAATTTTGTTTCCTACGCTCAAGCCGATCGTGCTGGAACTCGTCAGCGCTCAAGATGGATTAATCGTGCTCGGATCGATCGGTTTAAGCGTTGGGTTAATTGGGTTGCTCAACGTTGTGGGCTTTGGGCGGACGTTAAACGCCTGGTCGCAGCAAGTTGATTGGAACGCGATCGGCGCATTAGGTGAAGTGTTTGGCGCACTCGGACAAATTTTGATTGCGATTTTGGCGGTTTACATCGCGTGGCGGCAATACGTGATTTCTAAAGATCTGACCATTCAGCAAAACACGATCACGCAGCAGCAAACGATCGACACGTATTTTCAAGGCTTATCGGATTTAGTGCTCGATGAAGACGGCTTGCTCGAAGATTGGCCGCAAGAACGCGCGATCGCCGAAGGACGCACCGCCGCGATTCTCAGCAGCGTTGACGGTGCAGGAAAAGCAAAAATTCTGCGCTTTTTGTCTCGCGCTAAATTAGTGTCGCCGCTCAAGCGCGATCAGCGTCTTGGACGTGCGATCCTGGATGGCTCTGGTGGATATGCTGAAGATCGGGCTTACGGCGTGCGGGTAATTGATTTGGGCGTGATGCTGGCTGGTGCAGATTTATCGGGTACCGATTTACGCTGGACAGATTTAAGCGAAGCCAATTTGATTCGAGCGAATTTAAGCGGGTGCGATTTGGTTAAAACGAATTTCGCTCGAACGATTTTAAGCGGTGCCAACTTGACTAAAGTTGATTTAACCGGAACTCGCTTGTTTTACGGCAAAGCTCAAACCGCTTCGCCGCGCAGTCGCACCGAACCGCCCGATTACAAAACCGGACTGCACACCGGAGCGGTAATCGAAAATGCAGACTTTACGCAGGCTCAAGATATATCCGAAGACCAGCGTTATTATTGCTGTGCGTGGGGCGGATCGAAAACCCGCAGCACGATTCCTGGCGGTTGCGCAGGCATTCCTAACCAATTAGGACGTTAAAAGGCAAGAAAACAAGAGCACGATTGAGTTAGACTGCAACTTGATTAGAATTGCAGTCGTGACGATCGCACTCTTGCATAACCCTTGGGACCCTTGTTGGATGCGATCGGGGTTGTAGCGATAGAACTTGCTTTCTTTGAAATCGCCGCATCCGAGAATCATCAAGCTTTGGTATCGAGCAGTTCAACCTTCCCGGTGTCTAAGTCGTAGTACGCACCGACAATCTTCAGCTTGTTTTGCTTGATTAATCCGGTTAGAATCGGCGACTTTTTTAATGACTCAACCTGAACGGCGACCGATGCTTTTACCGCGTTGACTAAATCGTTTCCAGACTGTCCTTTTACTTTGTCAACGCCGGGTTCAATATAAGGCACCAGCGATCCGATTTTACTTTCGGCGGGGAGCTTTTGTTGACGCAAAACAGCATTCACAGCACCGCAGTTTTCGTGACCGAGCACCATCAACACTCGCGATCCGAGAACGGCTGAACCAAACTCTAAACTACCCAACGCTTCGGTTGTGGCAATGTTCCCTGCAACGCGAACCACAAAGCAATCACCAATGCCTTGATCAAACAAAATCTCAACCGGAACGCGAGAATCGGCACAGCTTAAAAACGAGGCATACGGAAACTGATCGGCGTTGGTTTCGGTCAAACGCGCAAAATCTTGGCGCGGATGCACGAGCTTTTGATCTAAAAAGCGCTTGTTTCCATCCATCAAAAGCTGCAACGCTTGATCTGGCGTCATATCGTCGGTAAACGGTCGTGCATTCACCGCTTTGGTTTTTGTTGTATCCGCAACGGTTTGCACTTCGGGCGCTGTAGTTTGCTGGCTTGGAGCTTGTTTGCAAGCGGTCGCGGCCGCCGCGCTAACTCCGGCCAACCCCATTAGTTTGACTAAATTCCGACGACCCAGATATCCATTGATGCGACTCATACCGAATTCTCCTGTTTAAGGTGGCAACGATCGAATCCAAGGGGGGGTTGGAGGTAGAGCAACAACGCTTCAACCTCCTGAGATAGCTCAATTTTCACGTTCTTAACAAGGTAGAGCGTGGTTGCTCCACCTTGCTGAGATAGCTAGATTTTCACTTTCTTAACTTTGAGGTTTTTGAGGTAATCGGTGGGATTACTCGGATCAAACGTGGTGCCATCAAAGAATTTCTCAACGCCACGCGACGTATCTTTTGGAATGTCAGCGTCAGCGATGCCTGCTTCTTTTGCCGCTTCACGCCACAGATCTTCGCGGTTGGTTTTGTCCACGAGTTCTTTAACGTTGGTGTCTGCGGGCAGCATTTCCCAACGAATGTTTTCGGTGAGAAACCAGGTATCGTGGCTCTTGTACGGGTAAGATACGTTGCCTTTGCCGTCTTTCCAGAACAATGGACCCATTTTGAAGTCATTAATGGCGGTTTGCCCGTCGCCCATGTTGTATTTGCCTTCGAGCGGCGGATTCAGAATGTCGGTGGCTAAGTTGAAGTATTGGCGTGCGCCTAGAATTTGAGCCAGTTCTTTGCGGTTTTCTGGCTTATCGCACCACTGCTGCGCTTCCATAATGGCTTTCATCATGGCTTTGGTGGCCTTTGGATTTTTATCCACCCAGTCGGCTCGCATTCCAAAGTATTCTTCGGGGTGATCGGGCCAGATTTGCGCGGTCAAAGCGCCCATAAAGCCGATATTGTCAGCCAAAATGCGGTAAGGCCAAGGATCGCCCGTACTAAAGCCGTCCATTGTTCCCGTTTTCATGTTGGCAACGGTTTGAGCCGGAGGAACCGTGATCAGTTTGACGTCGGTATCTGGGTTGATGCCGCCTGCTGCCAGCCAGTAGCGAATCCAAAGTTCTTGGTTAGCACTAGGAAAAGTGTAAGCGGCGGTAAACGGGGTGCCTTTAGATTTGAGTTCCTCGAAATAGCCTTTGGCTTTGGATAAATCCAGAGTGATGTTTTTGCCTAAGTGCTTGTTGGCGATCGCGATCCCGTTTCCTTGCGTGGAGGTTTGCATCAGCACGTTTACCGGAATTTTTTTGTTATCGGTAATCGTGCCGAGTCCGATCAGATACGGCATCGGCATTTGAAACTGTGCTCCATCGATGCCGCCACCTGCCGAGCCGATCACAATGTTGTCGCGCAGCGCACCCCACGAAGATTGCTTTAACACTTGCACATCGGTCATGCCGTATTTGGCGTACATGCCTTTGGCGGAAGCGACAATCAACGGAGCTGATTCAAAAATCGGCAGGTAGCCGATTCGCGCTGTGGTGACTTCCGGAGCACCGCCTGCGCTCGAATTAACGGCGGGAACCGCACCCGGCGAAGCTTGCGAAGCTGCCGTGTCGCGTGCCGGGGGATTACCGACACAGCCTTTAAGCGCGATCGCGCCGATCGACGTTGCGCCTGCAGTGTACAGAAATCGCCGTCTCGAAAACTGACTCATGATCCTTTCTCCTAACCTAACCGCGTAATTTTGAGCATGAAAAATCGTCAGGAACTGTGTCCTGAATTGCTGCTTCTAAAACGAGAAGCGAATCAAAACATTCAACTGAAAACTGAGACATAAAGTAGCTCTATAAGTGCTGAATTACAGTACGGCGTGTGATACTACTCTTCTCGTTCAAGACATGATTGATTAGAAAAGATCGTATCAACCCATGACTGAATCTATGTTTCAGAATTCAATTAATAGAAAAAACTTCAAGGGTTTTGTGGCAGAATTTGCTGCTGATTGATAGTTTATCGTTTTTTATGTCGTTGCCAATCCCATTAGAAAAAAAACAATAAACAAAATTTCAATCCAAACGATAAGTTTTTATTTTGAATGCTTATTCGGTGCATTTTCTCATTCGGATTAATTGATAGAATGAATTGAAATAAAACTATATAATACTTTAAAATTCACGTTGAATGCTGGTTTTAAGGCGAATGATTGAGAAATAAATTAGCTAACAATTTACTAAAATCTATCCACAAGTTGTTTAATAAATGTTTATGAATAAATGCGAATCTCAGGTCGATTCGCTTCAGAAACGTTGCTGTGGAGAAAACAATGGTTCGTTTTTACTTAATGTCAGGGGCAATTCTCGCGGGTTTAGCGGTAGCAGCAGGAGCGTTTGCTTCTCATGCGCTCAAAGCAAAACTCGACGAGCGAGCGTTATCAATCTTTGAAACAGGTGCTCGATATCAGATGTATCACGCCCTCGGATTGATTTTAATCAGCCTTTTACTGAGTCGCGCTCAAATCGGTCAGTCATTTCTAAACGCTTCTGGCGTCGCTTTTTTAATGGGGATTGCGTTGTTTTCGGGAAGTTTGTATGCGCTGTCGTTAACGGGCGTGAAAGGGTTCGGCGCGATCGCGCCCCTCGGCGGTGCTGCATTTTTGACCGGATGGATTTGCGTCGCGATCGCTGCTTGGAACTACAAAGCATAGCCAGCGTCAAATAAGATATGGGTCGCGAGTCAGATTAGAACGCGGTTTGTTAGAGTAAAAGCGCCTGAGAATTCACGGATTTTTTGATTTCGTGATCGTTCAGGTAACGCTTTGACAAGTAAAATTCGTAACTTTTTTGCATGTGTCGATTATTGGGCTATCTCGGTCAACCCGTTCAGTTAGAACCGTTAATTTATCATTCTAGTCATTCGCTGATCGAGCAAAGCTACGATCCGCGTGAAATGACCGCAGGCACAATGAATGCCGATGGATTTGGAGTGGGTTGGTATCACCCGACTCGTCACGATGCGCCGTACACATACCGCAATACAATCCCGGTTTGGAACGATGTGAATCTTCCAAGCCTGAGCCGCTACGCTGAATCCGGATGCGTGTTAGCCAATGTGCGCAGTGCAACCGCCGGACTCGCGACGGATTTGAGCAATTGCCAGCCGTTTGTACATTCAGATTTGCTCGGAATGCACAACGGATTTATCGACAAATTTAAGCAAACGCTGTACCGTCCGATTCGCGATCGCTTAAGCGACACAGCTTACCAAGCGATTCAAGGACTAACCGATTCCGAACACATTTTTGCCCTTTTGATCGATGAGCAGCAAACGAGCGCTACGCTGAGCGATGCTTTACACCACACGCTTAAAATCGTCACGGAACTAGCCGACGAGCATCAAACAACCTTTTCTGGAAATTTGATTATCAGCGATGGGCGTCAGCTTGTGGCCTCGCGATTTGCCCACGGCGTCAAGGTGCCCACGCTGTATTATTTGCAAAACGATTCGACGTTTCCCGACTCGGTGCTGATTGCGTCGGAACCTCTATTTGAGGGAAATTGGAAAGCGCTGAACGATCGTAGTTTGTTGACGGTTGACCATGACCTTAAGCTCGAAGTCCGTTCAATTTGATTTAGCAAGACCGTTAATGTATAAAGCGATGCGCGAGTGTCGATCGCGCACGCTTTCTTTATTCAAAACGGTTGACGCTGAAACGTTTTGTCGCCAAGCTCACCCGGATTTCAGCCCGATCGGGTGGCATTTGGGACACATCGCCTACACCGAGTCTGTTTGGATTTTGCAGCGCTGTGCTGGATATGCGCCGCTATTTCCTCAATATCATCGGCTGTTTGCACAAGACGGATTGCCTAAAGGCGATCGCGTTTTTTTGCCGTCGATCGCTGATGTGCTGCATTATTTAGAAACGGTGCGATCGAAAACGTTTCATTATTTGCAAATTGCCCCGCTTGATCAGCAGCAACGCTTGTGGCAATGGCTTTTACAACATGAAAGTCAACATGCAGAAACGATCGCGTTAGTGCTTGAACTGATCAACGTTAAGCCAATTCAATCATCGATCTCGCAATCGGTTCAAAGCGAAATGGTGGAAATTCCAGCCGGATCATTTATTCAAGGAAGCGATGCGATCGACGCTCAAGACAATGAACGTCCTGCGCATTTGGTTTATTTAGATCGCTATTGGATCGATCAAACTTTGGTGACTGTGGGACAGTATCGATCGTTTATCGAGGCGGGCGGTTATCAAACCGAAAAATGGTGGACGCCCGAAGGCTGGCAATGGCTACAAGCGAATCCGGTCGCACATCCGTTGTATGAATCGATCGATGCAAATCATCCGGTTTGTGGCGTGAGTTGGTATGAAGCTGACGCTTATGCTCGATCGCTTGGAAAACGGCTGCCGACCGAAGCCGAATGGGAAAAAGCCGCGAGTTGGAATGCAGCAACCAAAGAGAAATTAAAATACCCGTGGGGCAATGAGTTTGATCTTGATTGTTCTACTGATTTGCAAAGTCTAAGTCCGTTTGGATGTAGCGACTTGATCGGAAACGTTTGGGAATGGACCGCAACTTGGTTTGATGGATATCCCGGTTTTGAAAGCTATCCTTATTCAGGATACTCGCAGCCCTATTTTGATCAGGCTCATCGCGTGTTAAAGGGCGGCAGTTGGGCCACGTTTCCCTGGGCGATGCGATCGACGTTTCGCAATTGGTACCATCCGCAGGTTCGAGAAGTTTTTGCGGGCTTTCGATGTGTGCGGGATTAGTGAAACGTTCACAACATGGCGAAAAACCGCTCGATCGACGTTTGAGCAGCAGATTAAGATCTAAGGCAACGTGAAATTGGGATAACGATGTCTTGATTGTGCCCTGGCGAAGGCGCGGCTACACAGACGAAGTGCGCCGCCGCGCACGAACAGCCAATGCGATCGAGTTAACCCGATAAAGGCGGGTTTTGTCTGTCTAGCCGCGCCTTTAGTCGCCAGGCGTCGCTAACCTCAGCAACGGTTAGGATTGTCTTCTTTCCCCTAGATCGTTGGGCAAATCCAACGTTATTATCTGAGTTAGAAGCAATTATTTTGAGAGCAACGGAACCACCCTACAACGCTCGAATTCCAATGGAGAGCTAGACGAATGCAATCATTAACGTCCAACCAAAATAATGAGCAATTATCTCCTGTTGCTGCTGAGGCAATTTTAGAGCAGTTGCCAGAACGAATTAAGAACGCTGTAGTTGCGCGTGCTGCTGAAATTAATTATCCAGTTGAGGCAGTGATCGAAATGGCCGTTGCCTTGCAGTTGCGCTTTGCGCTAAACGCTGGATATCTTGATCCTCACGCGGTAGCTTCGCTCCACGTAGTGTTCGGTTTTGCTGACTGTAAACCGGGACGAAAAGCTTAAAGTCATTTTGCAAGAAACTGCTCAACAACTGCCTGTCTAAGAAATCGCTGCGGCATGAATCCTTGCGCCAAAACGAAATCGTGAAATTTCTGCTGATTAAACTGTTTGCCTAACTTCTGTTCGGTTTCGGTGCGCAGTTGCATTAAACGCTGATAACCGTAGAAATAGGACGGCGCATGACCTGGAAGAAATGTTGTGTAACGTCTGAGTTCTTGTTGCGCGAAAAATTTAGAAAATCCAACGTCTTCGGTGAGCACCCGCAAAGCTTCATCGGGTGAAATTCGACCGAGATGAAGTTCTGGTTCGAGAAAGGCGCGTGCGGCACGAAGAAGCTGAAACTGAAGCGAAATAAACTGACCCTCGATCGACATAAACGGCAGCGTGATTGTTTCGGCATAAAGCGCCCAACCTTCGTGATTGGCTGGATTGTAGCCAAAGCGCGATCGCGCTTCAGAGGTTCCTTTGTCTTGAATCGTTGTAAACTGCAAATCGTGTCCAGGTCTGCCTTCGTGAGCGGTTAGCGTCCAAGAAACGGCGGGATACGTAAAGTCATCGTAGGTTCTAGCGCTCGGTTTTGTTTGTTCTTTGAGCAATGGAATAATAAAAACGCCTGCGGTTTTTTGCGATCGTCTGGGTGGAAAATATTGCGGAACCGGAAAGCTGGAATTTTCGCGATCGTTGGTTAATCGAATCGTGAGAGATCGATCGGGCAGCGTCACTAGTTTTTCCCGTCGAACGATCGCTTCGATTTGCTTTTGGCGTTGCTGATAATGGTCTAAAATTTGGTTTGCGGGTAATTGCTCTTGCTTTAATGCTCGAATGACTTCGCGATAGCCTGTAGATGAAAATCCTTTTTGTTTTGCAACCTGCGGGGCAAGTTGATCCATTTGCTGCTGAATGGTTTGAAACGCCGATCGAGCTTGTCCCACTAGTTCATCGACCCCGATTTCGACGCCTCGTTCGGCAAGTTTAGCCGCATACAGTTCAGGCGGCAAACGAAAGCTTGTTCGCGCTGACGGCAAAACGGTTTGTCGAACAAACGCTGCATAATCATTGAGCTGCGTTTTTAGTTTCGCATAAGCGTCTTGATAACCGTTGACTCGACGCTGATCGAATAACGTTTTGATTCTTTCAATTTGAACCGTTGTATTCGCTAAATCTTTCTCAAGTTCGGATTTTTCAGGAAAGAACTGATTCGGTTGTTTGAGGCGATTTTGAATTTGCGTGGTTGCAAGGGTTGCAATCGGGGTTGAATCAACGCCCGCGTATCGTTTTAGCTGCGCAAGCGCAGTTTGCGTTGATTTCTCAAAAGCATCATTGATTGATTCTGCGATTTCTTTTGGCAGATTCACGTAAGGTAAGCGGTATTGTCGATCGAGTTCTTCTGATTTGAGTTCTTGCGTTGCTGCATTAATCAAAATTTCTAAATCAATTTTGACTGCCGAATCTGTTTCCTGATCTAGCTTTGTTTGTAGCGTTTTAATCGTGTTGTTAATGGTTTGATCGTAGCATTGCACAAATTTCGCATCGAGTTGCAGCAGTGCATCGCTTGATGTTGTTTGATTTGTACAGTTTGAATTTGACTCTGCTTTAACCAGCAGATTCGTGTTTTCGTTGCTTCTCGTAATCCAACCTGTAGATTTAGCAGAAACAACCGAGTCCACGATCGTGTGGCTTGTAACACAAATAACAAACGTTAAAACACCAAGCGCAAGCGCAATTCTGCGCGATAAGCGATTTGTGCGAATCATAATCAATCTGAGTAAAAGAACAAATCGAACTACTGCCGACACTGAAGCGAATTAAACACAGATTCCGCTTTTTGTGGAGCATTTTGACCGTTGGTAAGCAGATTAACCACATACCGACTATCGCTTAAAAAAACACTAGCGCGATACGTTACGGTATACTTCGACGGTGAATCTGGATATTTAAGCTGTCCTTCTCGAATCGTGACCGGAACCGACACTCCACACAAATTTTTTGTTTCCACTCGCACCGTTTTGATGCGAAATTCTTGTTCGTCTGCACCCAGCGCAATGCTGTCTAGAATGCGATCGATGCGTCGCCTGCCCGATTCTTGATCGGTTGGAATGCGAGCCACCAAAAGCTGAATGTCCGGTTCTCCGCCTTCGCTGGCGATTAGCGCAACTTTCGCTCCGGCAATATTCAACCCGATCAAACCTTGCGACCCGCCCGGAAGCGTGTAGCCCATAATGTTACTTGCGATCGCTTCGGCTCTTTGCGACTGTGCCGCGTAGTTGAGAAACTTCACGCCCAAGCCCGTTAACCCCACACCACCGAGCGCGATCGCACCCAAAATCACCGCCACCGTTTCCCAAATTGAAACGCGATATTGAGGAATTTTCGACGAAGCTTCATTCATTCCAAATCCACGCCCAAAAATCGATCGAGAAACCGCGTGCGCCAGGCCAACCGGACAATCAAGCACCACTCTAGCGCAACTAAGCCTAAAAACACACAGTCGTGAAAATCAATCTCGCTTAGCTCAAAGAATTTCCGCAACGGTGGAATAAATAAAATGAATAAATAAACAATCAGTAGAATAAAAGCGACGATCGTATATCGCCAATCTCCGCTAAGCGGTTCACCACCGACCCAAGCAGTTTTAGGCGGTTTGAGAAACGGAATCAGCAACAGTTCGCAAAACACTAAAATCGTCACTAGTGCGGTTCGCGGAATATTGTAATCGATTTTAGTAAGTCCAACGTTGGGCGGTAAATCTAAGGCAGCACTTACCAGATAAAATAAATATACGGTAAGCGAAACTAACGTGATTGTTAAGGTAGCAGGAACAACGAAATGCAGCATCGATCGCACTAAGCTGCGTTTCGGTTGTTCTCCGGGTTGTGCCCAAATGGGAATAAACGTGGTTGGAATGCCAACGCCGATTAAAGTAACGATCGCGCTGTGTTTATTGAGTAATGGGAAGCTATCGGTGACGATCGCGACCGCGAAAATCAACAGCGCGACGCAGCACAATCGCACCATAAACAGCTTCATCGCATCTAGAATTCCGTTCCGAATGCGTTGCCCTTCAAGAAAGGTGTGCGGCAAGGCTTCAAACGAATCTTTGAGCAATACAATATCGGCAATTCCGCGTGTCGCTTTGCTGCCGCTTTCCATTGCGATTCCTAAATTTGCTTGCTTGAGCGACAGCACATCGTTTACGCCGTCTCCGGTCATGGCTACATAAAATCCTGATTTGCGCAAACTCTTGACTAAATCCGCTTTCTGCTGCGGGGTGATGCGTCCAAACACGTTGTAATGACACGCCGCTTGCGTAAACTGTGCCGCGTCCATTTGCGCGAGTTGCGCTCCTGAAACAACTTTAATTTCGTCGCTAAAGCCTGCTTGCTTTGCTAGGGCTGCAACCGTTTGCGGATTATCGCCCGAAATGATTTTTAGCGTGATGCCTGCTTTTGCAAAGCCTTGTAGCGTTTCACGAGCAGACGGACGAAGCTGATCGGAAAAATAAAGAATCCCGATCGCGTCGAGCGCAGGTAAAACATTATTTTCGATGTCTTTGGGCGTATGGGCAAATAGCACCACGCGCAAGCCTTGATTTGTTTGTCGATCGATTTCCTTTAGCATTTGATCATCAAGCACCAGCGACTTCATTAAAACTTCGGGTGCTCCTAACACATACGTTCCCGATCCGTCAGCAAACCGGATCGCGCTCCATTTCCGCGCTGATGAAAACGGGATTTCATGCTCGATCGGTTTTTGATATCCTGAACAAGCGAGCAAAATCGCTTCACTCGTGCGATTGCCCGATCGAGTACTTGCCGCAAAATCACCGAGAATCGATCGTAAATTCGCTTCAGATCCGTGCAGAGGATAAACGCTTTGCAGTTCGATTTGATTCGTTGTTAGCGTTCCGGTTTTATCTAAACACAACACGTCTACATTGCTCAGCGATTCAACCGCGTTTGTTTGCTGAATCAAAACGTTTTGCCCTAACATCCGAACCGCGCCCATTGCATACGCAAGCGTGATTGCCAGTAATAATCCAGCCGGAATCAATCCAGCAATCACAGCAGCACGCTGAACCACTTCGTTTAAGGTTTGCGATCGACTAATAAAACTAATTCCAATCAGCAACCACAAAAACGACGAAAACAACAATAGAATCCGAATCAGTAAATTAATCTCAAGCTGCAACGGGGTGTAAACTTGCCGAAATTCCCGCGCACCGACGGCTAATTGATACGCAACCGTAGCGGCTCCAACTTTCTGCGCTTCATAGTAAGCGCTTCCACTCACACAGAAACTTCCTGAATAAACCAATTCTTCCGCGACTTTTGGAATTAAATCGGATTCTCCGGTCAGCAGCGATTCATCGACCTCTACACGACCCTCACCGACAATTCGACCATCGACTAAAATCTGATCCCCCGGACGCAACATTAAAATGTCCCCTAACACAATCTCATTCGGGTCGATGCTGACTTCTTGAGCGTTGCGAATCACGGTTGCATGAGGGCGAGTTAGAAGCGCAATTTGATCAAGCTGCCGCTTTGCCCAAATTTCTTGCGCAATGCCAATCACAACGCCGCTAAAAATAATCACTGCGACAAAAACAGCATCGCTTGGACGCCGCAGCAAAATAAAAACGCCGCTAATTGTAAAGAACACAGCATTCACAAACGTGAATAAATTCTCACGCAAAATCCGCACGTACGATCGACTCGTCGGTAATGTCACCGCGTTGGTTTCGCCTGAGCGCACTCGGGCGGCAACGTCGCGATCGCTTAAACCGGATAACTCTGCCATGACCGTGTAACTCTAAGAACGGATGATCCTTATATCATAGTCACAGCTTTGATTTCTTCAGATTTAAATTCAGTTAATTTGCAAAAAACGTGCAGGTAATTTTTGCACTGAAAATTGAGCGATTTAATGATTCCCACCAAAGGCTTAAAGTAGGTAAATTGGTTGCTTTAAATACGTATGAAAAATAATTGAAGCAGATTTCCTGTTTCGGCTATCATTAAGCGCGGCAACTTCGCAGGCACATAGACTACAATTCATGGAACAAGAACGACAACTGACATCACAGAAGCGTGGGTATCTCGTTTTAACTGTTGCACAGGCAAAAGAAATCGTAGCGAATTGGCTAATTGAAATAGACCTCCACAACATCATTCAACTTGGATTGCCTGAAGTTGACGATCGATACCACATCTGGCGAGTTCCTTTATGCGCTGAGAACGGGCGTAAGGTAGGTGAAGTTGTCATCGATGCTTATACGACTGAAATTTCACCCACTAAAACTACACAACCAGAGATTATTACTGCACGGCTACTAAAACAGGATGAAGAGAAAGTAACAAAAAGGAAGAAACAGAAAAAACAATATAAGGTTTCAAGCCTAAGAAATACGATTGGCTTCGGTGACTGTGTTGAGCTTATAGCAGATATGCCAACAGAAAGTGTAGATTTGATTTTTACATCACCACCTTATTTTAATGCACGACCGGAGTATTCAGAATTTGAGGAATACGAAGCTTATCTTTTCAAGATGCGACAGGTCATTAAGCGATGCCATCGGGTCTTAGGCGAGGGACGTTTTTTCGCAATTAATGTAGCTCCAGTTCTTCTACGTCGGGCTTCACGTAATGAAGCTTCTAAACGTATTGCTGTCCCTTTTGATTTACATCGAATTTTTATTGAAGAGGGGTATGATTTCATCGATGATATTATCTGGTTAAAGCCAGAGGGAGCAGGTTGGGCAACCAGTCGCGGCAGACGTTTTGCTGCTGATCGAAATCCTTTGCAATACAAAGCAGTTCCGGTAACTGAATACGTTTTAATTTATCGAAAGCACACAGATTTACTAATTGATTGGAACATTCGTAATCATCCAGATAGAGAGCTTGTTGAAGAATCTAAAATAGCGGATGGCTATGAGCGAACCAATGTATGGAAAATTAATCCTGCTACTGGCTCAAAACATCCTGCGGCTTTTCCAAAAGAGTTAGCAGAAAAAATTATTACTTATTACTCATTCAAGCGAGATGTCGTTTTAGATCCATTTGCAGGTTCTGGCACAGTAGGAGCAGCAGCAGCAGAATTAGATCGACGTTTTGTTTTATTTGAAAATAACCTTGCTTACATTGAAACGATGAAACAATCACTTTTGACATGGAAGAGTATAAAACTTGCGTCTATGCTCTGGATTAATTGCGAAGTACCTCAATCGCCTTCAGAACAAATCGAACTCAACCTGAAACGTGAACATGACAACTCTAAATAATTTGTTTCCTGAGAAAGGCAAATTAATCCTGACTGGCGGCGGTCGGGGAATCGTCGATAAGCTAGGAATTGAAGCAGTAAGACAGGTAACGCTTAGCGTTTTATGTGGTGAAAACGTCCGAAGCCGAACAGAGCTATTAACTCGACGACGACTTTCGATTGCGACGGGAGCACTAGTCACTCTTTTTGCAAAAGGTTGGGCAGAGATTGATGACTTTACAGATCAAATCTCTGAGATAGCACTATCTCACATTAATGCTCGTCGTTCAGACAAAGCATTGAAGTGGCCTGCTTATTGGCTAATTGGTTTAACTGGGAAAGCAAATCAGAATGTGTTGCGAGGGGGTCGGGAAGAGCAATATATTCGAGAATTTGAAATTGCCGTCGAGGAAGCATCACGGAAGTGCGAAGAAGATTTTGGCTCAATTCGTATGTCTCTAGGCTTTGTTGAGGACGAGCATGGAGAAATTTATAGACATTTGGATTGGAAAGATATTACGAGATTAACGACAGCAATTGGTTGCGCAACGACTACAATTCGCGGATCTGAAAAATCAATTTACGGAAAGCTTTTTGAAAAACTTGTGCTTGGCTCAGTACTACACATTTTGGGATTCCAGTATTCAGGAACGGCATCAAGTAATATTATTGATCGAGCTTTTTGGTTATCTGATAGCTCTGATGTTCGTGAATGCGATGCAACAGTAAGATTACGCGCAGGCAAATTAGCACGTTTCGACATCGGCTTTATTGGTAGTGGCAATCCGGAAATTACAAAAGACAAGTTAACTCGCTTTGCTAGTGAAGTTGAATTATACGGAAAAATGAACACCTCTCAGACATTCATCATTGTTGATAAGATACCAGAGAAATCAAAAAAGACTTTGGAGGCGGCAGAAAGGGCTGGTAGCGAAATCGTACAAATGAGTATGCAATTCTGGCCGCAAGAACTCGCAAAGAGATTAGAATCGCGCCTAGATTATAGAGCCGAAATTTTGAGTGTTCGAGAGGATGAACTTCGCAATTATTTGACTGAAAAGATTCAAACTGCTCCACTTCTTAACTTCTTAAATATCACTGAAAGTCTCAGTGATGAAGTTGGAGAACTTGAAGTAACGCTGCCAGATGACAGTTTGTTAGAGGACTCTGAGTATCTTGGTGAAAATGATTCAGATGCTCTTGATGAGTAGTAGCGTACATAGTGATTAGTAGCTAAATTAGCTTGTGCGTCTAGCAACGCAAGCTAATTTAGCAATCAAAAAACATTATTTTTGTTGACTTCGTTCCTTCAATGCTTTGAGCACAATCGATCGCAGCAAATACGATACCGATCGATCTTCCGCTTCAGCCCATGCTTGGATCGCTTCCTTTTCTTCTGGGCTGACGTAAAAAGTAACTTGCTCGGTAGGGCGTTGGCGATTCATGCCCTAACTTATAACACTTTGTAAAACTGTTTTAGATTTTGCCGTGCAGTGCAGTACTGTACAGTATTAATAAACTGAAAAACCAGCGCTTCCCCCGACCAAAGGCTCTGCGCTGGTGGCTCTAATTCACATCAGAGATAGAACTATCATGACATACGAAGACCGTTTGAAGCGGTGGGCGATCGTGCGCCTACTGCCGACTCAGCAATGGATCGTGGTGCATCGGTTTTATCATCGATCCGATGCGGACGGACATCTAAAAGCGTTGCGTCAACTGATGCCACACGTAGAATTTAAAGTTATTTTTGATGTGCAAAATGAATAACCCATGTTGCAAGATTTCAACCGAGTTGCAACATTACCGAACATTATGTAGTAAGATTTGAAACCGAATCAAGAACTATTTCAAACTCCAGGTGTGCAAACCAGGCTGAACTCTTGAGCAACTAATATTCAAATCAGTCAAACACGAGTGCCGTGAGCAGACTTGACCTTAAACCCACTGAGTGCAATGCTGCTTTGAATGTTCGATCTAATTCACCAGCAAAGTCTGAGTCCAGAATTAAAAGGCTTTGCTGCGATCGTTTGAGGAAATTGTGCAATGTTTAGGTCTAGCCGAAGATCCACTTGGTCTAGCCGATCGTATCAAAAGAAAAAATCTGTTCCAAAACGCTGGATTTTGCTTTCGATTCCGCTTATTTTGATCGGCTTAGAGCTTTTAGCGCGATTAATCGTCAATGTCAGTGGAACAACCCCAGAACTCAACGCCTTTCAAGGTGAGCCGCTTAATCTCACCGCTTATCGATTGAAGTTTCTCAACGCAGACGGCAAACCCTACGATGGACTGCCTGATCGCGGACAGCTCACCGTTAAACCGAGTTCGGTCATGGGCTATCGATTAGTCGGCAATCAGCAAAACAACGTTTGGAAAATCAACGAGCAAGGATTCAGAGCCGATCAGCCCATTGCGCAAGATAAGCCCAAAGACGAAGTGAGAATCTTTGTCATGGGCGGATCAACGGCGTTTGGTCAACTCAGTTCGAGCAATCAAGCGACGATCGCGCAGCAGCTTGAAACGCGCTTTAATCAACAAGTCACAACGCAAAAATCAGCGCCCAACAAGTATCGTCCCGACGTGCTGCCGTATTATGCAGACGAACTGGAAAAAGCGCTCAAACTCCCGCCGCGAATTCGCGAATCGCGGTATCGCGTGATCAATGCAGCAGTACCGGGATACGCATCGAGCAACGAACTATCGCAGCTTGCGTTTGAGGTTTTGTCGTACAAGCCCGATTTTATTGTGCTCATTGACGGCTACCCAGATTTGTTGTTGCCGAGCAATCAAGAAGGAACAACGGTTCCAGGCGCAGAAGAACTGTTAGAAAGTGCGCCAAAGCATATGAAAGTTGCGATCGGGCATCAACTGCAACGCTTTTTTAATCAGTTCTACTTGGTGAAAGGCTTTCAATATTTTGTGATGCGTCCTCAATCAACGCTGAAGCAACTGATCCCGCCGCTCACCGCTTCGGATGTTTCGGTGCGCGATCGCCTAACAACCGACAAAACCGAACTGAATCGGCGCGTCGATCGCTATCGCCAAAATCTGCAACAAATCGCCCGTCTTACCAGTGCTTCAAAAATCCCGCTCCTCGTTGCCCTGCAACCCGAAGTATCGAATCGCAGCCCGAATAAAATTTCTCCCCGCGAACGCGCCATTCTCGATCAGCTCGGCAGCGACTACCCAAAGCAGATTGAAGCCGGATACAACCAACTGCAAGCGTCGATCGATCAAGTCAAGCGCGACTCTCCGCAGTCGGTATCCACGCTAAATCTTACAGATACATATGCAAACTACTCAGGAACAGCTTTTCAGGATGTAATTCACTTAACCGATAATGCCAACGGCGCGATGTCGAATCAAATTTTCGATGCGATCGCGAAACAGCTTCACACGCAGCCTAAACCCTACGGAGGCAACGAGCCACCCGCACCGTAGCTATTTAACCTGAGTGCTGGATTAGAAGCCTAACCCGCCTGGCGACTGAAGGCGCGGCTCATCTAACCAAGTCCGCGATCAGGCGGACTGCACCCAGAATTTGTCGCACATCAACCCGCGCAGGCGGGTTTTGTCTGTGTAGCCGCGCCTTCAGTCGCGCCCGCTTAACCGCAACTGACGCTATTTACCTTCTAATCGGCGTTGCCATTCTGCATCGATTTGCTTTGATCGAGCGCTTTCCTGCTCGGTTAAATCCGTTTCTGTGGTGTAAATCAAATCTGAATCCTGAATCACAGTTTCTTGAGCAAACTGCTGCGCGTAAAGCAGTTTTTGCTGCACAACCGGATCGGGTTGAGTCAGATAAGCCGATCGTGCTTCACGCTGATGATTGCGATCGACGATTCGGCGGTTGCGCCTTTTGATTACAAAATAGCGAACAATCGGCACGGTGAGATACGCCACGCTGTAGCCAAGCGACACCGCCGCAATTGCTCGAATGAGCACGATCGCGCTGCCTGCAACCAAACCGCCGCCCGCAATCATCGAGTTAAGCACGATCGCCAACACCAACAGCACGCCGCCTAATCCAGCCGCCAAAACAATTTGTCCACTGCTGGCTTTACTGAATTGATACAGCGCTTCTCGTAAAAACGTGGGAACTAGCTGCGATCGTTTCTGAACAACCGTTGTTTGCAGCGATGGAAAGTGATACACCAACTGTCCATCTGCGCTAACTTCCGGGCGTCCATCAAAGCGAGTCAAAACCGGAAGCATATACTGCTCGTATTCTTTCTCGTAGCCCGTTCCCAGATCATCAAGATACGGAGCGATTTGCTCGGCGATTACGGCTCCGCGATGGTTGCGAATCACAGTAGCGATCGTTTGCCAGCGTTGCTCTTCTAAATCGTGATTCGGGTTGCCATCGCCAAACAAAAACGAAAACACCGCTTCGAGAAAATTCATGTCGTTCGGCTTGCGGTGCTCGCGCAGGCGGCGACTGTCGTAATCCGGGTAGAAAATCCAGAAAAAGTTAGGATTGAACCCGAATCCCGGCAGACCATAATCGCCGTGATGACTGCTGCGATTGTCATTTCGATTTGAATTTGCCGCGATCGTCAGCGCAATGATCGCCAAAATCGCCGCCACGATTAGCAAAATCAGCACAACGCCAAACGAAATCCGAATCAGATAAAACAAAACGCGCCAAACTTTCTCCCACTGATGCTTCAGGCGCGATCGAAAATCTTTGTCGCGGAGAATCTGCTGAAAGTTTCGCGGAAACTCGTAAACGATGTCGCCGGACTCCGCGACCTGCAAATGACCGCCCGCTTGGGATGCTAGAACTAAAAGTCCTTGCTGGGCGAAATTAATATCTAAACCTGCCTGCGCTGCAATATCGCCAACAGTACCGCGATAATCGAGCCGTTCAACGGCTTGGGCGATCGCTTCGCTGCTGCGTCCTGTGCTAAAGGCAGGATTCGGTGCCGGGGTTGCGCTCATACTTACGTCCTTTACGGAGTCTTCTTCTAGTATAAGTTCCCCGCAAATCGCATCGCTGGAGTGATGCCCCTACTCGACTCTCTTCAATCCGGCATTTCCTCGATGCTGCGCGGCTCTACTCGTGGCTGCTGATTCATTTCATGGCGAAACCGCGACGAAAAATCATACGCCTGCATTCGCACACGCTGAATTGATCCAAGCGGTCGATGCTCCTCGATGCAGTGCCAAGCATTAAACGAAAGCACTTCATCGACATACACCCGTCGCGCTGGACTAAACGCTTCTTGAGGCGGAATTGTAATTTTGGCGATCGCTTGATACGGACTTTCGGTTTCAGACCACCGCACCGCCGCATCTTCGATCGGCATCGTTTCTAAATTCGTGCAAAGCTGAACGCGCATTTCGTACTCAGCCGCGTTTTCGCGGAAAAACTCAACCACCAAATCCCGCAGCACGGAAGGATTATCGGTTTTGACCACCTTTCCAATCAGTGGCTTTAAGCTTTCTGATACGGGAACAACGCTAATTTTGCCAATGTAGTCGCCGTATCGCAAAGCCGCCGTTGTGTAGTACGTTTCGCCTAAGATATGGCTTTCAGGCTTTGTGATTCCCAAAGCGGTCGGGTAAAGTTCAACGCCGATTTTCTCGGTGAGCGTGTTTACAGCGCTGAGCGTTTGCGTTAAAAGCTGCTGCGCTTCTTCTGGCGCACTCACGACAACTTTTTCTTGAAGCTGCTGCTCTCGCAGATAACGCGCAACATTACCCGATGGAAAAACGGGATGATTGATCAGCAAAAAATCTTGAGTCACCGCATCGGCTTGATCAGGCAACAGTTTGCGGCCTTCTACGCCGATCGCTTTGATCGCCATGCCGCGAAACGACGCTATCCCATCGGGCATAATATCGCCAGGCGTCGTCGAAAACCGAATCATGACCGGATAAGACCGAGATTGGCGAAACAGTCCTTGCGCAAGCGGGATCGGCAAATTCTCGTAAACCGTAAGCACGCCTTTTACCGCCCCGTGCCCTTTTGCGTGTGCGCCGCGCATGGCGTGACGATGTTTATCAAACACTTTGTGCCCCATGCGATTGATCGACTCGATCGTTTCGGCAATCAGCTTATCTTCATCCGGTTGCTTGACTTCTACATCGTCAGAATACCGGACGTATCGATCGAATTGATTTGACATGAAGCTCCTGAGACAGCGCTTAAATCCTTGCCTGAACAGAGAAAGCCGCGATTAAATCCGAAAGAACCGCTAACAAGCTTCAGATTCAGCAACAGTTTTTTAACTAAGTTGAAGTGTAACTGCGATGACTTACCGATATAAATCTACCGAAAGTTAGAGACCGCCGATTGAACGTTGTGCCTACGGAATATGACAAAACAACAAAAATCTTTTTATAAAAAGCCTAGATTTAAGCTCAGTGACAGTCGTACAGGAGAAAGCTATGCCTCGATTAATCGAAGACTCGGTGATTGTGATTACGGGTGCATCAAGCGGCATTGGACGCGCCACCGCGCTTGAATTCGCCAAGCGTCGAGCAAGCCTATTCCTTGCGGCTCGACGCGCCGAAGTGCTCGAAGAACTCGCCCTTGAATGCAATCGATTAGGAGGAAGGGCGATCGCGTTTCCCACCGATGTCACCGATGAAAATCAAGTACAAGCATTGGCAAAAGGCGCGATCGCAACGTTTGGACGGTTGGATGTGTGGGTTAATAACGCTGCTGTAACGATGTTTGCGCGATTCGAGGAGGCACCCTCAGAAGCTTACCGCCGCGTGATCGAAACGAATTTGTTCGGCTATATTCACGGGGCACGCGCCGCTTTACCGTTGTTTCGAGAACAAGGAAGCGGGGTGTTAATTAACGTCGCATCGGTGGCAGGAGTGGCCGCACAACCGTACACGAGCGCTTACTGCGTGTCGAAGTTTGGCATTCGAGGATTATCAAGTTCGCTCAGAATGGAACTCAAGCTTGATGGCGTCAACGACATTCAGGTTTGCACAGTGTTGCCGGCCACGATCGACACCCCGATCTTTCAGCACGGGGCGAATTTTTCAGGACGCAAAGCTAAAGCAATGGATCCGGTGTATGCGGCAGAAGACGTAGCAGAAGCGATCGTCGATTTAACGCAGCGACCTCAGCGAGAAATTATCGTCGGTCAAGCCGGAATTCCACTTGTAGCAGAAGCAACGCTGGCACCGGATTTACTCGAAGCAACGTTTCCCGGCCAAGTCGATGAAAACCACTTAGAACGAACAAACGCCGCACCCACAACTGGAAATTTGTTTGAGCCGATGACCGCTTACAATCGAGTCAGTGGCGGTTGGCGACAAACTGGAGAAGTGTTTCGCGAAGTGATGAAAACCATCAAGAAAACCGCTCAAGGATTCGGACTCCCGATCGCGTAATCTAAGGGTATGGCTCAAATTCACGCTCGAACCGCAAGCTTTCAGCACCAGTCGATTCAGGTTCACGGATTATCGATGCACACGCGCACATCGATTCATTCGGGAACGTTGCTTCCAGAAATTGTCGTGGTGCATGGATTAGTAGTTGCGAGTCGCTACATGATGCCTGTTGCAGAACGGCTTACTCCGTTTCGCGTTTTTGTGCCAGATTTTCCGGGGTATGGCGACAGCGATAAACCGTTGCATGTGCTGAATTTGCCAGAGCTTGCAGAGATGTTGCGGGCGTGGATGGATAAACTTGGTTTACAGCGCCCGTCGATGCTGGGTGTTTCTTTTGGATCACAAATCATCGCAGAATTCGCCGTGCGCTATCCGAATCGCATCGATCGCGCTGTTTTAGGTGCACCGACGTTTGATCGTCACGCTCGATCGCTACAGCAGCAACTCTGGCGATTTTTTCTCAACGCTCGATTGGAAAATCCGACTGAACTCCCCATTCAGGCGTATGATTACTGGCTGGCAGGAATCGGGCGAATTCGACGATCGATTGATATTGCCTTAAGCGATCGTATCGAAGACAAGCTTCCCGCGATGCAATGTCCGACGATCGTGGTTCGGGGTGCAAAAGATCCAGTCGTGCCGCAGCACTGGGCAGAAGAAGTGACAAGATTGCTACCAAACGGACGTTTAGCAATAATTCCAGGTGCGGGGCATACGATTAACTACAGCAATGCGCTTGAGTTCAGCCGGATTGCGCGGGAGTTTTTAAGCGCTTAATAATCGTTGTCGCTAACACAAATTCCTTGACATTTAATGCCGTTGGTCGCAGTGCGCCGACAGTGTGGACACAAAATTTTTTCTGCTTCGGCCTTGTCTGGATCGAGGCTTGATTGTGGCTTATCTTTCTCGGTCTGGATTGTGCTCATAAAACTAGAGAAGGTTCGCGATCGACTGTTTAGATTTTATAACTTTTATTAAGGTGACTCAAAGGAGATGGCTACGATCAGAGAGTCGGGATGTCGCGGTCCGGTTGGCGAAGAAGTTTGTCTCAGGACAATTCAGGCAGCAGGAATACTCCAGCCTAGAACCTGAGCAATTTGATTTGCTAACGTAAGCGGATCAAACGGCTTCGCGATCGCCGCTTTGATTCCCACAGCTTTGTAGGGGTAGGCATCGCTCGACTGAGCTTTGGCGCTCAGCATCAGCACTGGAATCGCTTGAGTTGCGGGATTGGCTTGAAGATGGCTAAACGTCGTCATGCCGTCCATGTCGGGCATGAGCACATCGAGCAAAATCGCATCGGGTTGCTCTAGCTCGGCTTTGGCGATCGCTTCCGTACCTGAACTCGCCGTAATCACCGTCCACCCTGCCAGCATTTCTAAACAAATCTGCGCGACTTCTTGAATGTAAGGTTCATCATCGACGACGAGAATTCGCTTCTTCATGCTGGCTCCTTTTGACGATTTTGCTCAATCAGACCGAAATAACCGATCTTCAATGTTCAGGCGGCATTGCTTTTGATGGCGAAAAGGCTCAAATTTGATCATGAGTTGAAATGCGATCGCGACTCGATCGGGCAAGATGCAGCGCGGCGGCCGCCGCAAAATAAAGCGATCGCACCGCTAATCCGTCTTTCGGGTACTGCGCCACCCCTGCACAAACCGCGATCGATGCAGCTTGTTCGGACGGTAACAGCGTTTCTTTTAAGCGATCGAGGACGCTCTTTAAGCGGTGCATTCCTTCGGTTTGCGTTATGCCGTACATGGCGATCATAAATTCCACGCCGCCCCAGCGCGAAACGATATCTTCGCTTTGAAACGCTTGCCGCAGTTGCTGTCCAAACTGACGCAAAATTGCATCTCCAGCCTCGTAGCCAGATTGATGATTGATTTTGTTTAAGTGCTTTAAGCTCAGTAGCGCGATCGCGACAGGCTGATGCTGTTGATTTGCGCGAATCAGAAAGTCTTGAAGCAGTTGGCTCGCTTTATGTCGATTAAACAAGCCAGTCAACGGATCGGTTTCGGCAATGTGTTTTAGAAGTTTAATGCGATCGAGCCGATTGAGAATGCGCGTTACTAATTCAGGCGCAACGATCGGTTTGCTTACAAAGTCATCGGCTCCCGCCGCAAACCCTTGCGTTACGGTTGTAGCATCGATGTGGGCCGTGAGAAACAAAATCGGTAAATTACTCCAGCGCAAATCGTTGCGCACGACCTGACACAGTTCGATTCCACTTAATCCCGGCATTTCCACATCTAGAATCAACAAATCCGGCTCGGATGCTTCTAAGGTGTTCCAGAACTGCTGCGGATCAACGAGCGGAATAACCTTTAGATTCCACGGTTCTAAAATCGATTTCAAAACCGTTAAAACGCTGCGATCGTCATCCACAACTAAAATTTTTGCTTGCGTTGATCGAGCCAATACCTGATCGATCGCGGCTAAGATTGCTTCCGCAGTGGTAGGTTGCTGCAAACAAAATCGTCCGCCATGCCGAGCGACTTCGATTCGGTGCGTTAAATGCGCTTGATCGCTTAGTACGATCGCAGGAATCGGTGGGAGTCGGCGTTTTAGCTCGTCTAAAAAACTAAAGCAATCATTCAGCTTAGAAATTGCCAGATTCAGCACAACAACGGCAGGACCGATCTGATGATCTAGCTTTTGTCGTGCGGCATTGATTGTAGAAACACGCTCGACGTGAAACAAATGATTTTGGTTGATCAGCTTTTGAATGCCGGGGTCAAACGGCGAACGATCGAGAATCAGCACCATCGGACGATCGATTGAAGCGGGTATTTCTGCATCGTCTTGAGAAAACGATTGTTCTGTTTTAACCGTTGCATGATTTACTGCTGTCCGCAAAGCGCAAATCCAAGCTTTTAGCTGGGTACGATCGTGGACGGTCGATGCGTCACTCAGCACTTGTTCGATTTGACGAGCGAGGCGCGACCCTTCACTTAAACCAAACGTTCCCAGCGCCCCGGCTAACGTATGCGCTTCGTGTTTAGCTTGCTGCTGAATCGCCGCGTTATTTTCAGCTTCGGCGGCTTGCTCTAGAATGGCGATTTGTTGATCGATGCGGTCTTGATAGCGGTGCCATACACCGCTCACCAGGGCTAAAGTTTGCTGCGCGATCGTTGATTTGAAGGACGGTTCCGGTCCAGCCGCGCGAGGCTGGGCGTTAATCGCTTTGAGCCGATATCCGATGCCGTAAACGGTTTCGATCAAATCCGAGTTAGCGCCTGCGGCTTTGAGCTTTTGGCGCAATCCTTTGATGTGCGTTCTCACCGCTTCTTCGCCAGGCGCGTCTTCATACACCCAAAGATGCTCTAGAATTGCGCTACAGCTAAACACACGCTGATGATTGCGCAAAAATAATTCGAGCAGCGCACATTCTTTGGGCGTTAACGACAGCGATCGATCGTCATACGTCACTTCAAACGTACTGGGATCAAGGCGTAATTTGCCCGATTGTAGCAACGGCTGTCCGGTTGCATTGGCTCGGCGCAGCAGGGCGCGAATGCGAGCAACTAATTCTTCTGCATCAAACGGTTTAACCACATAATCATCGGCTCCAGCATCTAAGCCGACCGCTTTATCGTGATGATTATCTTGCGCGGTGAGCAAAAGAATCGGCATTGTGTAGCCGAGCGATCGCACTTTGCGACAAAGCGTGATGCCGTCGAGTTGAGGTAACATCACATCCAGAACGATCAAGTCATAATCAAACGCTTCGATTAGCGCTAAACCGATTTGTCCGTTTGAGGCAACTTCAACGGCGTAATTTTGCTGAGCAAGAATCGTGGTGAGCGCATCCGCCACCATTTGATCATCTTCGATCGCAAGAATTTTCATCGGCTTCGATCCTTTTCATGTAGGCGAAGAATGAACAGCACCGCAGATGGCTATCTTTTATTTTGATCGCTGCTTTGTTTTGGTGACGTCTCAGGCACATTTGTTTACGCACAGATAAAGCTAACCGTTTTATCTTCGATGTTGAGTAATGCTAAGACCTCAAAGCCGACTCGCGCTCAGTGTCATGATAGAAATGAACAAATCCCATCTTGGGAGGCAATTCGCAGATGCTGAGTCGAGTTCTCGATCGCCATTTTGTCCGGGTGATCGGTCAAGGCGATCAAACCTTAATCTTTGCGCACGGGTTTGGCACCGATCAAAACGCTTGGCGCTATCAAGTCGCGGCGTTTGCACCGTTTTACCGAATTGTTTTGTTTGATCATATCGGCGCGGGTCGGTCGGATCTCAGCGCTTACAGTCCTCGTCGCTATCGCTCTTTGTACAGCTATGCCGAAGATCTGCTTGAGCTTTGTGCAGAACTGCGGCTAGAAGATGTGATTTTGGTCGGGCATTCGGTAAGCGGCATAATCGGCGTGCTGGCGGCACTGCTTGATCCAACTCGATTTCGTCAGCTTGTGCTCATTAGTGCCTCACCGCGATACCTCAACGATCCAGCAGCGAATTACATTGGCGGATTTGAGCAGTCGGATCTCGATGCGCTGTATGCGTCGATGTCAGCAAACTATCACGCTTGGGCAAGCGGCTTTGCACCGTTAGCAATGGCAAATCCAGAGCGGCCAGAGTTAGCGATCGAGTTTGCCAAAACCCTTGCAGCACTTCGCCCGGATGTCGCGCAAGCCGTCGCCCGAATGATTTTTCAATCCGATCATCGCGCCGAGCTACCCAAGCTTAAAGTTCCTACGACGATTATTCAAGCAAACAACGATATTGCTGTACCGCCGCAGGTTGGAAGCTACCTAGCAGAGAAAATTCCTCAAGCAGAACTCATCAACGTGGATGCTGAAGGTCATCTTCCTCATTTAAGTGCGCCTGCTGTGGTCATTAGAACGCTTGCAGAATGTTTTACCGCTTAAACGGAATGATTCGGCATCCGAATCGTCTCCCAACGTTTGCGCCGTTGATTCTGGGTTTAATGGCGGCTGGGTTGGGGTTAGAACGGCTTGTGCAAGCGCCAACTCTTTTACTTTTTGCGCCAGTTTTGTTTGCGCTTTGCGTTTTAGTGCCGCGATCGCTTTGGGTTAGTTTGCTGAGTTTTGCTGTTTTAGGGTGCAGCGTTCCAATGCAGCCAGCCATGACGTTAGGAATCATCGGTCTTTTGGGAAGCGGAGTGCGATCGTACCTTTTACAGCAAGAATGGCAACAAGCATCTCAAGCAATGCTGGCATCGCTAATTCAAGATGAAACGGCAACCACTCCAGAGCAAGCCATTACTCGTGCATTAACCGCGCTCAAAGCGTTTGCTGGGGCAAACGGGGCAATCGCGCTGCGTCAACTCGATGACGTTACAGCCGAAGCACTCGTTTCGCTTCCCGATCAAGCCCTACCCGATCGATTCACAACGCCTGCCTTGTTTCAAGACGCGATCGCGCAAAATCGCTGTCTTTATTACCTGGATTATGCCGCAATTCCTCAAGCGTCACCTGCTCTACTCGCTCAAGGTGTTTGCTCGATCGCGGTTTTGCCGTTGCAGCAGCTTGAAAATGTACAAGGAGCCATTTTGCTGCTGTGGCATCGGCGCGTTTATCCGGATCGATCGTTGCAGCAATTTCTCGAATCATTGCTGGGTGGATTGAGCAATTTACTCAGGTTTCAAGATTTAACGCTGCGGTTTGATAAGCTACAAGCGCGATTTGAAGCGATGTTAGAAACGATTCCTCAAGGCATTGCGTTTGTGGATGAAAGCGGCGAACACGGTTGGATTAACCAAACGGCGGCAAGCTATCTGCACTTAGCGCCCGGCGCAGTAGAACCGAGCGCGATCGCGAGCGGGATGATCGCGCTGCGCTTGAGCGCAGACAACCAAGCGGAGATTACTGCTCAAGCTGCTCAACTGTTTGCGCAACCTGGCGCAGAAATTCGCGATTGGCACTGGTTTTTTAGTCAACCGCAGTCGATTGTGCTGAGCCTTTCGAGTACGCCTACGGAGGTGCGCGATGTTCCGGGACGCTTGTGGGTGTTTGACAACATCACCGAGCGCAAACAGGCAGAGCTTGCTACGCAAAAGGCGCGTGAACTAGCCGAGTCTGCAACCCGCGCTAAAAGTGAGTTTTTGGCAAATATCAGCCACGAAATCCGCACCCCGCTTAACGGAATTTTGGGATATGCACAGATTTTAGAAAAAGATCGATCGATCACCGATTTTCAGAAAAAAGGATTAGTCATTATTCGCCAGTGCGGAGAGCATTTGCTAACGCTGATCAACGATTTGTTGGATCTCTCTAAGATTGAAGCTCAGAAAATGGAGCTGGTGCCAAAAGAGGTTCATTTCCCGACGTTTCTCGAAGAAATTGTGGATATCTGTCGCATTCGTGCTGAAGAGAAAAAAATCACGTTGACGTATCAAGCGCAATCACCGTTACCTCAGTTTGTTCGCACCGATGAAAAACGATTACGACAAGTGTTGCTCAACCTTTTAGGAAATGCCGTCAAATTCACCGAAACGGGCGGCGTGACGTTTCAGGTGGCGTTCGTTGGTTCTAACATTCGCTTTGAGGTACGAGATACGGGAATCGGGATTGCTCCAGAGCAATTAGAAGCAGTCTTTTTACCGTTTCAGCAAGCGGGAAGCGTCGATCGTAAAACCGAAGGCACCGGATTAGGACTTGCAATCAGTTATCAACTGCTGCAACTCATGAACTCAGAAATGCAGGTTGAAAGCACGATCGGGAAAGGCAGCAGGTTTTGGTTTGATTTAACGTTGCTAGAAGTAGAACAACGATTTCCGAATCGTCGGACTTTCAATCGTCGCGCCGTTGTCGGCTATGCGGGCAATGCTCGAAACGTGCTGATTGTCGATGATCAAGCAGCAAATCGATCGATCCTTGCTCATCTTCTAAAGCCGTTAGGCTTTGAAGTGATCGAAGCCGAAAACGGTCAAGAAGGACTGCACAAAGCGCACCAGCTCAAGCCTGATGTGATTTTGCTCGATTTGGTGATGCCCGTAATGGATGGATTTGAAGCGGTGCGGCAGATTCGGCAAGATCCAGAACTGCGAGATACGATCGTGATTGCCACCTCTGCCAGCGTTTTTGGGTATGACCAGCAAGCTAGTCACGCTTCAGGCTGCAACGGATTTATCGCTAAGCCGATTCGAGAAGCAGAGCTACTCGAGCAGCTTCAAACGCATCTGAATTTAGAGTGGCAGTACGAAACCGAGCGTTCAGGCGCGATCGCGCCTCCTCCGAAGCCGATTATTGCGCCACCGCATCCCGAACTCAACACGCTGCTAAACTTTGCAAAAATGGGCGACCTCAAAGGAATTTTGGATCAAGCCACGCATCTAGAGCAACAAAATCCTGACTGGGCACCGTTTGCGATTGCGCTTCGACGCTTGGCAGAAGGATTTAAGGAACGGCAAATTCTGGAACTGATCAAACACTATCAGAGGTAGCCTTATGGAGTCTAAAACGACTGAGCAAAGCGTTATTTTGGTGGTGGACGATACGCCCACAAACTTAGAAGTGCTGTTTAACTTGCTGGGCAATTCTGGCTTTCGGGTGCTAGTCGCTGAAGACGGCGAAAGCGCGATCGACAAAGCGAACTATGCCCATCCAGATTTGATTTTGCTGGATATTCTCATGCCCGGAATCGATGGCTTTGAAACCTGCCGCCGCCTTAAAGCAAACGAATCGACCAGCGCGATTCCGATTATTTTCCTCACCGCGCTAAGCGATGCGGTTGATAAAGTTCAAGGATTCGAGTTAGGCGCAGTTGATTTTATTACCAAGCCGTTGCAGTGCGAAGAAGTGTTAGCTCGTGTGAAAATTCAACTGCGACTGCAAAACCTCACCAAACAGCTTCAAGCTCAAATCGAACAAGAACGCTTAATCGGAGAAATTGCTCAAGGAATTCGCCGATCGCTCAAGCTCGATCACATTCTGCAAGCAACCGTTGATCACGTGCGGCAGTTTCTCAAGACCGATCGCGTTGTGATCTTTCGCTTTGAGCCGAATTGGAGCGGACGTGTTGTCACCGAATCGGTTGATCCTGCCTGGAAATCGATGCTTTCAACGTATTTTTATGATGCTTGCTTTAGTGAACATTATGTGACTCCGTATCAAAACGGTCAAACCAGCGCTAAATCTGATATCTACAGTGCAGGGTTAAGTTCTTGTCACATCGAGCTACTAGAGCAAGCGCAAGTTCGAGCAAATTTAGTAGTACCGATTTCGCAAAACAATCATTTATGGGGATTGCTGATCGCACATCACTGCTCAAACCCGCGTGAGTGGCATTCGATCGAAACCACGCTGCTTCAGCGATTAGCGACTCAGGTTGGCATTGCCATTCAACAATCGGAACTGTATGAGCGCACCCAAAACGAGCTGATCGAGCGTCAACGCGCCGAACAAACGATTCGAGAGCAAGCTGCCTTGCTAAATGTTGCGTCAGACGCCATTTATGCTCGTGATTTGACGAACTGCATTTTGTTCTGGAATCAAGCAGCCGAGCGGCTCTACGGCTGGTCGCAAACCGAAGTACAGGGCAAGAATGCAACAGAATTGTTGTGCAAAATCCAGCCTCAAGAGTTTGAAACCGTGCTTAAAGTAGTTTTTGAGCAAGGCTCGTGGCAAGGAGAAATGCAGAAGTTCACGAAATCCGGCAGCGAAGTAACGGTCATGACTCGACTAACGCTAGTGCGCGACGAGGCAGGACTGCCAAAATCAATTCTTACGGTTGATACAGATATCACCGAGAAAAAACAGCTCGAAGCTCAATTTTTACGGGCCCAACGCCTCGAAAGTATCGGCACGCTTGCCAGTGGAGTTGCGCACGATCTTAACAATATTCTGACGCCGATTTTGGCATCGGCTCAACTGTTGCCGTTAAAGTTTCCCAACGCCGACGATCGCACGCAGCAGCTTCTCAAAATTGTAGAAGCAAACGCCAAACGCGGAGCCGAATTAGTCAAGCAGGTTTTATCGTTTGCACGCGGCGCAGAAGGTAGACGCACACCGCTACAGGTTTCTCACTTGCTCGGAGAAATCGAGCAAATTGCTAACCGCACGTTTCCAAAATCGATCGTCATTCACGTTGAGCTACCTGCGTCAAACCTCAGCTTAGTGTATGCCGACGCCACGCAACTGCATCAGGTTCTGATGAATCTTTGCGTCAATGCTCGCGATGCTATGCTCAACGGCGGCACGCTGACGATTTCTGCCAGCAATGTGCTGATTGATGAAGCGTATGCTCGAACGCAGCTTGATGCAAAAGCAGGAACGTATGTGATGGTCACGATCGCCGATACCGGAACTGGTATTCCGCCTGAAATTGTTGATCGTATTTTTGATCCGTTTTTCACCACAAAAGAAGTCGGCAAAGGCACGGGCTTAGGGCTTTCTACGGTGCTAGGAATTATCAAAAATCATGCAGGATTTGTTGAGGTAGCCAGTCAGGTTGGGGAAGGAACTTGCTTTAAGATCTACCTGCCAACAACCGGAGATAAGCTGACTGATCCGATCGCGGCTTTAGAGCTACTTCCGGGACATGGCGAACTGATTTTAGTGGTTGATGATGAAACATCGATTCAAGAAATCACTAAAGCGACGTTAGAAGACCAGAATTATCGGGTGCTAACCGCAAGTGACGGGTTTGAAGCGATCGCGCTTTACGCCAAGCACAAGCAAGAAATTGCGGTCGTTTTAATGGATTTGATGATGCCTGCAATGGATGGATTAACGACGATTCGCACGTTGAAGAGAATGAATGCTGAGATTAAAGTGATTGCAACAAGCGGTTTATCGCTCAATCAAACGCTGGCGGACGTTGCTAGTGTTGGCGTTAATCTATTTTTGCCAAAGCCTTATGCTGCTCAGGAACTACTCAAAGAGTTGCACACGATTCTTGAGGAGTCTATCAGAGATTAACGTGAGTTCGGGTTAGTTACTGGAGACGCGCCCGCGTTTCGGGCAATAACCCAATCATCTAATCAGCAAAACGCGTTTATGTCATTGATCCCGGACTCAGGCAAGGTAGCGGTTTAGCGATGAAAGGCGCTTCAAAGCTCCTAGTCACTCGTTGCACGTTCGCCCGCGATTTATCTGCGGGCGAACGTGCTACCGCTCTAAACCAGAAACTCGATCGTCATTTCGGCTCCCCAACCAAGCAACCTTGATCGTTGCTACCCGTCTAGCGCTTGCAACCGCTTGAATCCGCCCTCTCACTTCGGATAGATGGTTGCAACTCCCGAGAAACGTTACTGTTCTTAATGTTCTCTGTACGGGAATATACGTCGATCGCTGGGATTCAGTCGGAATATGTATGTTGCACTCTGGCCCGGAGAAGTCTACCCGTTAGGCTCAACTTGGGATGGCAAAGGAACTAACTTTGCAGTTTTTTCAGAACACGCGGAAGCGGTCGAACTTTGCTTGTTCGATGACCAAGATCAAGAAATCCGGTTGCCCCTGACTGAAGTGAATAGCTTTGTTTGGCATGGCTATGTTCCTGGCGTGGCACCGAAACAGCGTTATGGCTATCGCGTGCATGGTCAATGGGCACCGGAAAAAGGCTACCGATTTAACCCGAATAAGCTTTTAATTGATCCGTATGCCAAAGCGATCGAAGGTGATTTTACTGGCAGTCCCGATCTGCTGGCTTACGACCCAAACAGCCCAGATGAGGACTTGTCTTTCTCTGACGTAGATGATGCCGCTTCGGTTCCCAAGTCGGTGGTCATTGATCAATCGTTTGATTGGCAAGGCGATCAATTGCTCAGAACCCCGTGGCACGAAACGATTATTTATGAAATGCACGTCAAAGGCTTTACGCAGCAGCATCCCGATATTCCTGAAGCGATTCGCGGCACGTATGCAGGATTAGGGCATCCGGCGGCGATCGCGCATTTGCAGCGATTGGGCGTTACCGCCGTTGAGTTGATGCCGATTCATCATTTCTTTTCGCGGCCGGGGTTTTTGCTCGATCGCAATCTCAGCAATTATTGGGGCTACGATTCGGTTAATTTCTTTTCGCCTCATGCGGCTTACAGTTCAAGCGGAACGTTTGGCGAGCAGGTTGCTGAATTCAAGCAAATGGTAAAAGCGCTGCACCGAGCGGGAATCGAAGTCATTCTCGATGTCGTTTACAACCACACCGGAGAAGGCAATCATTTAGGTTCAACGCTTTCACTGCGCGGCATTGATAACCCGTCTTACTATCACTTAGTGGCTGATAATCCGCGCTACTACATGGATTTCACCGGATGCGGCAACTCGCTCAACGTGCGCAATCCGCAAGTGTTAAAGCTGATCATGGACAGCTTGCGCTACTGGGTGACAGAAATGCACGTTGACGGCTTTCGGTTTGATTTAGCGTCGGCGTTGGCGCGTGAACTGTACGAAGTTAATCATTTAGCGGCATTTTTTGAAATCATTCACCAAGATCCGATTTTGGCAGATGCCAAGCTGATTGCCGAACCCTGGGATGTGGGCGACGGCGGCTATCAAGTGGGAAATTTCCCGGTGCGCTGGTGTGAATGGAACGGGCGCTACCGCGATACAATGCGCGACTATTGGCGCGGCGAATCGATTCCGCCCGAAGAATTCGCCAATCGCATTACCGGAAGCCCGGATCTGTACCAGTTAAACGGGCGGCGTCCTCATGCCAGCATTAACTTCATTACCGCCCACGATGGATTTACGCTGAATGATTTGGTGAGCTACAACGAGAAACACAACGAAGCGAACGGCGAAAACAGTCAAGACGGTTCAAACGACAATCGATCGTGGAACTGCGGCGTTGAAGGTGAAACCGACGATTCTGAAATTTTACAACTGCGCGATCGACAGCGACGCAACTTTCTCACCACCCTGCTGTTATCGCAAGGCGTGCCAATGATGGTAATGGGCGATGAAATGGCGCGATCGCAAAACGGCAATAACAACGCTTATTGTCAAGACAACGAGCTTTCCTGGATGAATTGGCAGCTACAAAAAGAAAATTCTGATTTGCTCGATTTCACGCGCGAGCTGCTTTATTTTCGCGCCAAACATCCGGTATTTCATCGTCGCAATTGGTTTCAAGAGCGATCGATTCATGGTGCTCAAGCTAGAGACATCGGCTGGTTTGATGCAGCCGGAATCGAAATCAGCGATCAAGACTGGAGCACCGGATCATCGCGCACGATCGCGCTTTTTCTTAACGGCGAAGGCATCAACACCGTCGGCCCGAAAGGAGAACGAATCATCGATGAAAGCTTTTTGCTGTTGTTTAACACCGACGATCGCACGATCGAGTTTGCATTACCCGATGGCATGAATGCTCAACGCTGGATGCTGCAAATCGATACGAAAGAACCGCGTTTTGTTGAATCCGGGCAGATTTACACCGGGGATCAAACCGTTTTGGTAACGGCAAGATCGATCGTGATGCTGCGTCGGCTTGGATAGTTTGTTCACCTTCACCCAATAAAAGCGATATGAAAGTAGGGGCATGGTATCAGGGCGACAATCGATGTGAGTTCACGGTTTGGGCACCGCACGCTCAATCGGTTAGCGTGGACATTTCACCTGCGCGTCAAGTTTCTTTAGAGCAGCAAGACGGCGGATACTGGCGTGCGATCGTGCCGGACATTTCTCCGGGTACCCGCTATCGCTACAAGCTCAATGATCAAGCTGCACATCCTGATCCGGCTTCGCATTTTCAGCCGCTTGGTGTTCATGAAGCTTCAGAAGTCGTGGATCATACGTTTGAGTGGCACGATCAGCAATGGACGGGTGTAGCGCTCGAAGACATGATTTTGTATGAACTGCATGTCGGAACGTTTACGCCTGAAGGAACGTTTGAGGCAATGATTCCACGATTGCAAACGCTCAAAGAATTGGGAATTACCGCGATCGAGATTATGCCGATCGGGCAGTTTCCCGGAGACAAGCCCACCGATAATCCAAAAGCGTATCGAAACTGGGGTTACGATGGCGTTTATCAGTATGCCGTGCAAAATTCTTATGGAACGCCTGAAAGCTTAAAGAAGCTGGTTGATGCGTGTCATCAAGCGGGAATTTCAGTCATTCTAGACGTGGTTTACAACCATTTTGGGCCTGAAGGAAACTACCTTAGTCAGTTTGGCGATTACTTTACCGAAACGTATAAAACACCCTGGGGCAGTGCCATTAATTATGATGATGCTCGAAGTCATCATGTGCGCAGTTTCTTTTTAGAAAATGCGCTGTATTGGCTGCGTGAATTTCATATCGATGGCTTGCGATTAGATGCCGTTCACGCAATTTATGATTTGGGCGGCAAGCACTTTTTAGAAGAGTTATCTGAGCGGGTTGAAGCATTTTCTCAAGCGCAAGGACGCAAATATTATCTAATTGCTGAAAGTGATTTAAATAACGCTCGATTAATTCGTCCGCCGAGTGTGGGCGGATACGGATTAGATGCGCAGTGGAGCGATGATTTTCACCACGCTTTGCACGCATTATTAACCGGGGCGCATTTGGGATACTATCAAGATTTTGGTAAAGCCAGCGATTTAGCCAAAGCGTTTGAAGAAACGTTTGTTTATGACTGGAAATATGCCCCGCATCGATCGCGCTTTCACGGTGCTCCGACGCTCGATCGACCGTTCCAACAGTTTGTGGTATGCATTCAAAATCATGACCAAATCGGCAATCAGATGTTAGGTGAACGATTGCCGCAGTTAATTTCATTTGATTCGCTTAAACTTGCAGCAGGTTCAGTTATTCTCTCTCCGTATATTCCGCTCTTATTCATGGGTGAAGAATACGCTGAAGAAGCACCGTTTACTTATTTTGTCAGTCATTCCGATTTAGATCTCATTCAAGCGGTTCGCAACGGTCGTAAACAAGAGTTTGCAGCGTTTCACTTTGAAGGGTCTCCGCCTGATCCTGAAGCGCCAAAAACGTTTGAAATGTGCGTGCTGAACTGGAAGGCGCACAAACAAGAAAAGCATCAAACATTATGGCTGTTTTATCAGCGTTTGATTCAACTGCGTCGATCGATGCCTGCTTTAAGAAACTTCGATCGAGCGTCACTAAAAGCTAGTGCTGATGATTGTAAAAAGCTGGTTTGGTGGCAGCGCTGTAGTAGCGATCAAACGCTGCTGGGTGTGATGAATTTTGACCAAATCGATCAATCGTTTGAGTTTCCGGATCAGCATTGGCGCAAAATTTTGGATTCGGCGGATTCAGAGTGGCAGAGTTCAGGATCAAAAATGCCAGAAAAAGCAGCACCGAAACAAACCGGAACGATTCGATCGAATAGTTTTGCATTATATGAACAAATTAACGAGGTTTTATGAGAATTCCACGATCGACGTACCGAATCCAATTTAACGCCCAGTATAAGTTTGATGATGCCGCCAAGATTGTTGATTATCTAGCGCAATTAGGAATTTCTGAGCTATACGCTTCGCCGATTTTTAAGGCGCGATCGGGCAGTTCTCACGGTTACGATGTAGTCGATCCGAATCAGTTTAATCCTGAAGTAGGTACGCAGGAATCGTTCGATCGATTAATCGAGAAATTGCAGCAGCATCAAATGGGATGGCTGCAAGATATTGTGCCAAATCACATGGCTTACAGTAGCGAAAATGCCTATCTAATGGATGTGTTAGAGAACGGCTTAGATTCCGATTACGTTCAATATTTTGATATTGCGTGGAATTCTCCGTTTGCTAACACTCACGAGCCGATTTTAGCGCCGTTGCTGGGTGATTTTTATGGCGCTTGTCTTGAGAACGGTGAAATTCAGCTAAAGTACGATCAAACAGGTTTAACTGCTAATTATTACGGGTTTACGGTTCCGCTTCGATTAGAATCTTATGCGATCTTTTTGACCACGCATTTGGGTAGATTGGGTAGAACGATCGGCAGACGACATCCTGATTTTGTGAAGCTATTAGCCGTTCTTTACATGTTAAAGAGCTTGCCTTCAGAATCGGGCGGTAAACAGCGACGCGATCAAACTGAATTCGTTAAGGGATTGCTGTGGGAACTCTACACAGGCGATTCAGAAGTTAAAGCGTTTATTGATGACAATATCAAGTTTTTTAATGGCGAATCTGGAGAATCTGATCGGTTCCACTTGCTTGATCGCATTCTTTCAGAACAGTTCTTTAGATTGGCGTATTGGAAAGTTGGCGCAGAAGAAATCAACTATCGGCGATTTTTTACCGTTAATGAATTGATTTCAGTCAAAATCGAAGAATTGAAGGTTTTTAATGATACCCATCATTTTATTGCTGAGTTAGTTCAATCCGGCAAGTTTACCGGATTGAGAATCGATCACATTGACGGGCTTTATCATCCAAAGCAGTATCTCGATCGACTCCGCGAAAAAACCGACGATACTTACATTATTGCTGAAAAAATTCTTCAACCTGGCGAAGATTTGCCCAATGACTGGGATATTCAAGGAACCTCTGGTTATGACTACCTGAATTATCTAAACGGCATTTTCTGTCAAACTGAAAATGAACAGAAATTTGATCAGATTTATCAGGAAGTTTGCGGCAATCGCGTTGAGTTTGATCAAATCGTTTTAGACAAAAAGCATTTGATTATTGATAAAAACCTTGCGGGTGATATCGATAACTTGGCGCATTTGTTGAAGAACGTTTCTCGTAAGTATCGTTATGGAAATGACTTTACTATTAACGGATTAAAGCGGGCGATCGCTGAAGTTTTAACGCGCTACCCAATTTACCGCACTTACACCACCGAAGCCGGAATTTCAGAGCAAGATCGGCAATATATTCAATCGATTATTCAGGTCGCTCGGGAAAACGCGCCGTTCTCGCAAAAAGAGATTGACTTCATCGAAAAACTGCTGCTACTGGAATACGATGAATCGCTGACTCAAACCGAGAAAGATCAGTGGCTTTATTTTGTAATGCGCGTGCAGCAATATTCAGGGCCACTGATGGCAAAAGGCGTCGAAGACACTGCGTTTTATGTTTACAACCGTTTGATTTCGCTTAACGAGGTTGGCGGCAATCCTGAGCGATTTGGAATCGATCTCGATGAATTTCACGAATTTAATCGAGTGCGGCAACAAGACTGGAATGCAGCCATGAGCGCGAGTTCAACGCACGATACCAAACGCGGAGAAGACTTAAGAGCACGCCTGAATGTATTGTCAGAAATTCCCGATGAATGGCAGCAGCATGTGAGAAGATGGCGTGAATTAAATCAGGGTCACAAAACGCAAAACAAAAAAGCAATCATGCCTGATGCAAACGATGAATATGCATTTTATCAATTGCTAGTGGGTGCATTTCCGTTTGAGGATCATGAGTTTTCGGAGTTTGTCGATCGACTCGAAGCCTGCGCCGTCAAATCGATCCGTGAAGCAAAGGTTTATACCGCTTGGCTGCGTCCCAATAGCGCTTACGAAGAAGCGTGTGCAAGCTTTGTTCGATCGCTGCTTGATACGTCTAAAGCGAATGCATTTTTTGATGAATTCCTGCCGTTTCAAAAGCGCGTGTCTTACTACGGAATCTTTAATTCCTTATCGCAAACGCTGATTAAGATCACGTCTCCGGGCATTCCTGACTTTTATCAAGGAAGTGAACTCTGGGATCTCAGTATGGTTGATCCAGATAATCGTCGTCCTGTGAATTTTGAGCAGCGACAAGCGTATTTAAGCACGATCGAGCAAGACACAAAAACCGATGTTTTGCGCTTGATTCAAGAGTTATTGAATCACAAGCAAGACGGAAGAATTAAACTATTTCTTGTCAAGCAAGCTCTAAATCTGCGCAATCAATACGCATCGGTTTTTGAGCAAGGAAGCTACATTCCGCTTGAAGTCACTGGACAACTTAAAAATCACATTATTGCGTTTGCTCGAAAAGCAGGAGAAACCACGATCGTCACGATCGCACCCCGCTTTCTCACGAGTTTAATTACGCTTGATCAAAATCCATTAGGTGAATCAATCTGGTTAGATACTGCGGTGAAATTGCCGTTTGATGGTTCGTTTCAGTGGCGAAATGCCATTACGAATCAAACCGTTCAATCAAGTCATCAAATCCTGATCGCGGATGCTTTAGCTCATTTCCCGGTTGCTTTACTCGTAAGCGAATCGTAGAGCGCTATTCTTGCTCTTTTTGCGATGCCGCTCGCGCTGAGCGCATTGCTTCTCGCCCCAATACCGTCAACCCCGCAACGCCCAAGCAAACCAACCACGCGAACTGATGCCAGTATTCGTAAATTTGGTTTGCGGGGCTGAGTTCGGGGTGAATCGTAGACAGAAACAGCGACAGAAACATCATCATCAAGCTGCTAAAGCCGACAAAGGTGAGACCGACTAAAATTCTCGGTGTTTTGAGTTCGGCATCGGTAATCGTTGCAAAATCAATCTTTGAAATGACTCCGATCGAGCGATCCGCCTTTTGAGACACGGTTTCTAAATTTGTTGCCAAGTCGGGCGGCAACATTGGAACGATCGCGCTAACGGTTCTGGTGCGCATCGATCGTTCCGCATCGTAGAAAATCTCTAACGGCTTGCGCTCAACAGGTTCTGCAAACTCGGTATCGATCGGCTCAGGCTTCATAAGGTTCTGTTAATCAACGCTCACCTGAGATTATTGTAGGCAATCAGCCTTGTTTTTGAAGCTCACTCAGTTTGGCTAACACTTCGCGGCTATGCACGATCGGATTAACGCCCGTAAAGGTTGCTCGTAAAACACCGTTCGGATCAATGATAAACGTGTGACGCGCCGATCGAATTCCCATCCAAGAGCCGTAAGCTTTACTCACTGCGCCATTGGTATCGGCAAGCAAAGGAAACTTCAATCCTTCAGAATCGCAAAACTCACCGTGAGACGCGGCGTCATCCGCGCTAATGCCTAAAATCTGCGTGTTGCGATCGCGATACTGCGGCAAATCTTGCTGAAATTTTCGAGCTTCGATCGTGCATCCAGGCGTAAAGTCTGCGGGATAAAAATACGCAACAACCCATTTCCCTTGATAATCCGAAAGCGACACCTGACCTTGATCTAAATTCGACGGAAGGCTAAATGCTGGAGCGGGTTGATTAACAGGTGGAAGCACGCCACCGAGGGCAAAGGCAGGCGATGAAAGAGTAAAGCTAAGCATCAACGCGAACAAATTAACAACGAAAACACTGACCCAATTGCGACGAAACATAAGGCAAACTCTGAGAAGACTTAATCAAAGTTTACCGTGTTCGATTTGCTGTAGCAGGTATCTCTGCGCGATCGATTGCCGTTTTCAAAATTGCACCGTCGCCAAATCGCTGCAATCTACACGCATGGCATAATTGCTATGCGACAATTGAGGCATCAATGATTTTACCGACTGCTGAACAAAACTTTACAAGCGTTTATGTTTGTCAGATGATCTCCAACTTGTACCGTAGTATCGAGCTTTTTCGGTTCAATCCTCGGTCAGGAGTTATCTATGTTTTCTGTAGTGAAGAAATACAGGTTGTAATTACCCCGGATGGCATTTGGAGATTTGTCGATGAAACCTGATTACAGCAAAATGTCTTGGCGAGAATTAAGAACGTATTGCCTAGAACATCGGGATGATTTAGATGCCCTAGAAGCTTTTTTCGATCGTCGCAGTCCAGATTCTGAGGCAACCTGGTATCATCCTCCAAAAACACTTGAGGAATGGAAGCAGCAGGAAGAAGAACTTAGACCCATTCTTGAGCAGAAGGTACAAGAAGCTCGAAAGAAGTCCAATTTGGATGATTGAATCTTCTTTAAAGGCGTTTAATTAAGTCAAAATTGCACCACCCATTAAACGCTGATAGCGATAAGTTAATTCTGCTTTCATCGCTGACCATTTGTTTAGGGTTGGATCTTTTTCCATTGTTCGCTCTGCGGCTTCTCGTGCTAGTTCTAACACGTCTTGATCTTCGACTAAGCTCGCTAACGCAAAATCCGGTAAGCCAGATTGCCGCGTTCCTAACACTTCACCAGGTCCGCGAAATCGCATATCCATTTCCGAAATAAAGAATCCGTCTTGCGATTGCTCTAGCACTTTGAGCCGTTGGCGAGCGGTTTCACTTTTGGAACTGCTCATCAGCAAACAAAACGATTGCGCGGCACCCCGTCCAACCCGCCCTCGAAGCTGGTGAATTTGAGATAATCCAAACCGTTCGGCGTGTTCAATCATCATTACCGTTGCATTGGGAACGTCTACACCCACTTCGACAACCGTTGTGGAAACGAGAATTTGCGTTTGGTTGTTGCGAAACGCCTCGATCGAGTCATCTTTCTCGCTTGAAGTCATCCGCCCGTGCAGCAAACCAACTTTGAATTCTGGGAAAATGTTTGCTTGTAAATGTTGATGTTCGTCGATCGCCGATTTCAGATCTAATTTCTCGGATTCTTCAACTAAGGGCAACACGACGTAAACCTGTCGCCCTTGAGCAATTTCGCGCTTGATTAAATCGTAGGCATGTTGTCGATCGCGCCCTGTTAAAGCCGTGGTTTGAATCGGTTTTCGCCCCGGGGGTAACTCATCGATTTGACTCACTTCTAAATCGCCGTGCAACGTTAACGCCAACGTGCGCGGAATCGGTGTTGCCGTCATCGTTAACACGTGGGGATGTTCACCTTTTTGCTGTAAACGCGCACGCTGCTGCACACCAAAGCGATGTTGCTCATCGATGACGACTAAGCCTAATCGATCGAAGTTCACCGTATCCTGAATCAAAGCGTGCGTTCCGACTAAAAGCGGCAGTTCTCCGGTTTCAAGCTTGGCGTGAATTTCGCGTCGTTTTGCGGCTTTGGTCGATCCGGTTAGCAATTCAACCGGCAAACTAAGCTGATTAAACCAACTCACTAATTTTCGATAATGCTGCTCAGACAGCACTTCGGTTGGTGCCATAAATGCAGCTTGATACCCTGATTGAATCGCTGCCAAAATCGAGAGGACTGCTACGACCGTTTTACCTGATCCCACATCACCTTGCACTAAGCGATTCATTGGAACAGGCTTTTGCAAATCGCTCAAAATATCGTTTACAACTCGCTGCTGAGCATGGGTCAGTTTGAACGGCAGAATTTTGTGAAAATCGTCGATCAGCTTTCCCGTTGGAGCAAGCACGGCACTAGACTGCGTTTGCTGCTGATCGCGACGCCGCTTGAGTAAGCCAAGCTGCAAATAAAAGAATTCATCGAACACCAATCGACGCCGAGCGGCATCAAGCGCATCGCGATCCGATGGAAAGTGAATGTTTGCGATCGCATCCTGCACGCCGATCAAGCCGTATTCATTTCGCAATCCATTCGGTAACGGCTCATTCAAATTTCCCACCGCAGGCATCGACGCCAAAACCGCTTTGCGCACCAAATCCGCCCCAACGCCTTCGGTTAACGGATAGACCGGAACAATCCGCCCAACGGTGAGCGAATCGATCGCATCTCCGGAATGATCCAACACTTCGATATCCGGATCTTCGAGCGTCATTCCGAATTTTGTTTGTTTCACCAATCCCGAAGCGGCGATCGCGGCTCCGGCAGGATACAAGCGTTTTTGTTGCTCTTGCCATCCCCGACTCGCAAACCGACTTCCGGCATAAAATCGGCTGATCTTCATCGTGCCCGACGAATCGCGAATCACCAGTTCGAGAATCGTTAGCTTACTATTACGCGGACTTGTGAAGCAGTTACAGCTTTTAATCGTGGCAATCAGCGTCACCGTTTCGCCTGCTTCGAGTTCACGAATCGACACCTGACGCGCATAATCAATATGATCGCGAGGATAGTAATACAACACGTCGCGCACTTGGATTAATCCAAGTTTGGCAAGCTTTTCTGCACTTTTCGGGCCGATTCCCGGTAGATAAGTGATGGCTTGATCCAGAGAAACCGTGCGGTTTGCTTCCACAACAGGCGTTGTTTTCGGAGTCTTTACCGCAGCAGCTTTGATCGGCTCAGATTTCTGCTCTGGTTCTGCTTCGGCTTTTTTTACTTGATGCAAAAATCGGCGGGTTTCGGCCACTAAGTGCTGACGCTCAATAAAATCTAGCTCTGGATAGCGCTCATATTGAGTTGCGATCGCTTGACAGCGTTGACGATCTACGACAGGTAGCGCGGCGGGCGGTTGGCTGAGCATCAGATGCAGAAATTCGCTGAAGCGGTATTGATTGCCCTCTAGGTCATTAAAACCCCGCTCAGCCTCAACCGAAAGCGCCTTTTGCAGCCGTAGCAAATCCATTTGATCAGTTACTCTGTACTATCTCTATTTTGCTTAGATTCGATGAAGTCTAACAAAATTCGTTGGGCTGTGCTCACAAGCGGCTGAAATGAATGCGATCGGGCCGAGAAATGCTGTCCGCGCTCGATATCGCTTTGAGTGAGAAAATCCATATCCCAGCCTTCCATCAGGGTTAGATCGCGAAGATTAACGTTGATCGGCGCAACAAACACATGACGAATCGCGCGTTTGTCTTCGTAAACGCCAAACTTAACCGGATCGCTTATCTGATAGCCGATTTCCTCAATCACCTCGCGCACAACAGCGATTTCCGGCGTTTCTCCAGGTTCAAGATGTCCCCCAAACAGCCCCCAATGCCCCGGATAAACAATATTTGGAATGTCATCGCGAAGCTGCATCAAAAAATCTTGACCTCGAAATAAAATCGCGATCGCAACTTCAACCTGTGAATTTTTAGCATCAGTCATCGTTCGATTAACGCTCATCGCAACTCTGAGACTACTGCACGCCAGCATAAAGCGGATCGTCTATTTTGCGTGAGTTCCGGTTAATCACCTAACATTCACAACCCCCTACCGATTCAACCATTAGCACGGGTTCAATATCTGCATTCTCGTCCTGTTATTTTGAATGCTCGATTCGACAACCACGATCGGCAGATCAAGAAGATAGAAGAAACTTAACTACCCCAAGTTCTAGATTAGAATCTCAACCCGCCTGGCGAATAATATTAGCTTGGCAAGAGACGAGCGGCTACGCGGCTAGACAGACAAAACCCGCGATTAGGCGGGTTGCTTGATCGCATTGGCTGTTAGTGCGCGGCGGCGCACTTCGTCTGTGTAGCCGCGCCTT
>CAXUFL010000017.1:0-72771 GCA_964250455.1 uncultured bacterium | reverse complement strand
GTGGACTAGAGCACGTGGCTACGGACCACGGTGTCGGGGGTTCGAATCCCTCCTAGCCCGTTACTTGATTAGGAGTGAGGTATCTCACTCCTAACTCTTTTTAAACTTAAAAAGCCCTGGCTCGATCTGCGAAAGCAGACATCTCTACGAGATCGAGCCAGGGTAAGAACAGTTCTAATATCAAGAATTAGCGATTCGGATTCGGATCAGCGTAAGCGGTCGTTGTTGTGCGCGGGCTACGAGCACCCAGAGCACCTCCAATCAACGATGCTACCCAACCGAGCAATGAACCGATCACAAACGACCACAGTGCAGTTGCCGTTCCCCCTGCAAGGTTGCGGGTATCTTGAGCCGTGACGTTCGGTACGGCTGCATTCGGATTCACATTCGGTACGCCAGTTTGCGGTAAAGCTGCACCCGCAACGTTAGCTGCCGTTGAAGCTGCCAAACCAAACGCGCCAGTTACACCGCTTGCCAACAGGTAAGCGCTCAATGCCAGTGTGGTTGCCCACAGAATCGAAGCGTTCAGCAACGCAGTGTTGCGATTCATCGGACCGCAGCTCCGCGCCATTGTCCAGCTTCCTAAAAAGAGCGAGATCAGCAAGCTAATAATCGACCAAATGCCAACTGCTTGACCCGTTCCACCCAAATCTGTACGGGGTGCGCCCGAGTTGGCAATCCCGGTTGCGCCGATCGCGGCACCCAAAGCCGCAAGAATGAGCTGAGAAACCAGGGCCACCACCAAACCTGCAATAATCGGACCCCAACGAACTCGATCGTGATAATCAGCGACAACAGGTGCTACAACTGCCTCACTCATAGGTCGATTAGTATAAGCCATGTCCATTAAACTCCCAGAAGTTGATATGCTTTTCCAAAGGATTTACACTGGATTCACTGTAAAATTTGTTATCGCTAAATAACTCTACCGACAGAGTGAGGGTTCAGGTCTCCCCTTAGAGTGAATTCCTATGGGGATCGCACTTTCAGCGATTACGCGACTCCACGAAATGTTGAGTGAATTTTAATTGAAAAGCGACGAAACGGCTTCACCGCATAGTTTGTATTTGCTTTCGTGCGTACAAGAATTTATCTGCACGAGAAAATTTGTGCAGCACAAACGGCGAGTTTGTAACTGTAGAATTTTGCCAGTTTAAACTTCTGCCATTTTTCTAGGGGATGGCTCTTTGATTTGCGAAGCCAGTTTTTCTATGCCTCAATTTAGAAGAGTGATGATGCAGCGAGTTTTTTGAAGGTTTTTTCTCTAGCTGTAATTCTGTCGATAACGGCAACGCCGCAGCTTGGACGTGCACAACTGTTAAACTCGGGCGGCACAGAACTCGATACCGTATTAGAGCAGGGCCGCGAATTTGTTGAGGCTAGAAATTGGACGGCTGCACTCGATCGATTTCAACAAGCCGCGCCGCTTGATCCTCAGAATGCTCGAATTTCCTCAGGTATCGGTTTTATTCAAGCGCAGCACGGCAATTTTCAAGCGGCGATCGCTGCCTACCAGCAAGCCGTTACGCTTGAACCTGATAACGCTGACTTTGACCATGCGCTCAAAAGGCAAGCACGTTGCCATCTGGGGATCTGGCTCGAAGTGTGTGGCTTTTTTAACGACGCTTGGCGCTAAAGATTTAGTAGATTGAGTAGTTGATATTAATCCGTATCGTCATAGACGCTTTATTCCGGGCGGGGGTCAAGAAATTCGTTCACCTCAATCTCTCAAAACTTATCAACCCGATGAAGTTATTATGATGAACGCTATCTACTGCACAGAAATTCAAGACATGCTTGAGAAAATGAGTGTGAAAACCAAAGTGGTTGCTATCTAACCCTCTTGGCGATCTGATAAACCAAATCGCTGACTTAATCTTGATTTTGTGGAGTAAATTTTCATGTACGATTTCGTGATCGTGGGCGGCGGCATTGTGGGCTTGTCAACGGCAATGTCGATCGGGCAGTCTTACCCGAATGCTCAAATTTTGCTGCTTGAAAAAGAAAGCCAATGGGCGTTTCACCAAACTGGAAACAATAGCGGTGTGATTCACTCCGGGGTTTACTACAAGCCTGGAAGCTTTAAGGCAAAATTCTGCCGCGACGGTTGCGAATCGATGGTGCAATTCTGCCAAGAACACAACATCGATCACGACGTTTGCGGAAAAGTAATCGTTGCGACTGAACCCGAAGAACTGCCGCTCCTCGAAGATCTTTATCAACGGGGATTACAAAACGGAATTCGAGTTGAGAAAATCACGCCTGAACAAGTCAAAGAAATTGAGCCGCACGTCGCTTGTATCGCCGCAATTCGCGTTTACTCAACCGGAATTGTGAATTACAAGCAGGTTTGTCAGAAGTACGCAGAACTCGCACAAGCTCAAGGCGCAGATCTCCGCCTGAATACTCGTGTTGAAGCGTTTCAAAAAACCGCAGACGGGTACGCGATCGACACGAATAACGGCACGTTTAGCGCTCGATTTTTGATTAACTGTGCGGGGTTGCACTGCGATCGGGTTGCAAAACTTGCGACCGCCGATTCGCCCGCAAAAATCGTTCCGTTCCGAGGCGAATACTACGAACTTACGCCAGAAAAACGTTACTTAGTCAAAGGCTTGATTTATCCGGTTCCGAACCCAAGCTTTCCGTTTTTAGGCGTTCACTTTACGCGCATGATCGATGGCAGCGTTCATGCTGGCCCGAATGCCGTTTTAAGTTTGAAGCGCGAAGGCTATCGTAAAACCGATTTCGATTTGCGCGATTTTGCCGAAGTGATGACGTATCCAGGATTTTGGAAACTTGCGGCAAAACATGCCGATCAAGGCATTCAAGAAATGATTCGATCGGTGTTCAAAGCTGAATTTGTGCGCAGTTTGCAGCGATTAATTCCTGAAGTTCGATCCGAAGATTTGGTGCCGACTCATGCCGGAGTGCGAGCGCAAGCGCTAATGCCCGATGGAAAGCTTGTCGATGACTTTTTGTTTATCGAATCTGAAAACGCGCTGCATGTTTGCAATGCTCCGTCTCCGGCGGCAACCTCATCGCTGGAAATCGGGCGGGCGATCGTGGCGAAAGTGCCAGAACTTCAAACGCGCTCGATCGCCATCAGCGCTTAGCGTAAAAACAATTCACAGTGCGATCTCTATCCTGCTTTGATTCTGCGCTAGGTTAGGAATAGCCTTGCGAATGATTCAACGATGACTACGCTATTAGCTCAACCCGACTGGCAACTGATCGCCCGTGATTTTGAAGCAATCGTTGGAAAAAACGGCGTCGTGCGGCGGCGCGAAGAATTGCTCGTGTACGAATGCGATGGATTGACCAGCTACCGCGAACGTCCCGCGATCGTCGTTTTGCCGCGCACGACCGAAGAAGTCGCCGCCATAGTGCGCGTTTGCGATCGCGCTTCAGTTCCGTTTGTCGCGCGGGGATCAGGAACAGGTTTATCTGGGGGGGCGCTGCCAATCAAAAACTGCGTGCTGATCGTCACGTCGATGATGCGCAAAATTCTCGACGTGGATTTGGACAATCAGCGTGTGACGGTGCAACCTGGGGTAATTAATAGCTGGGTGACGCAAGCGGTAAGCGGGGCTGGATTTTATTACGCGCCTGATCCGTCTAGTCAGATTATTTGCTCGATCGGCGGAAACGTGGCGGAAAATTCCGGCGGCGTGCATTGTCTCAAGTACGGCGTGACGACTAATCACGTCTTGGGATTGAAGGTTGTGACGCCCGATGGGTCGATCGTCGATATCGGCGGTGACATTCCTGAAATGCCTGGGTATGATTTGACCGGAGTCTTTGTCGGATCAGAAGGCACGATCGGCATTGCAACGGAAATCACGCTTAAGATTCTCAAAGCGCCCGAATCGATTCGGGTTTTGCTGGCAGATTTTGAAAGCGTTGAAGCGGCAGGTGCAACGGTTTCAGATATTATCAGCGCAGGCATCATTCCCGGTGGCATGGAAATGATGGACAACTTAAGCATTAATGCAGTCGAAGATGTTGTTCGCACCGAGTGTTACCCGCGCGATGCAACGGCGATTTTGCTTGTCGAAGTCGATGGTTTAGAAGTCGAAGCAGACGTGAACAGCCAGCGAGTTGCAGAAATTTGTCGCAAAAACGGTGCTCGCAGCGTTCGAGTTGCAACCGAACCAGAAGAACGTTTAACGCTGTGGAAAGGACGTAAAGCAGCGTTTGCCGCGATGGGTCGAATGAGTCCAGATTACTATGTGCAAGACGGAGTGATTCCTCGCACAAAGCTAGAGTACGTTTTGAGCGAAATTGAAGCGCTCGGAGCAAAGCACGGCTACAACGTCGCTAACGTATTTCATGCAGGCGATGGGAATCTGCATCCGTTGATTTTGTACGATAATGCTGTTCCTGGAGCGCTCGAAAAAGTCGAAGAACTAGGGGGCGAAATTCTCAAGCTTTGTGTGCGAGTCGGCGGCAGCATTTCTGGTGAACATGGCATCGGAGCAGACAAGCGCTGCTACATGCCGGAAATGTTTACGCCTGCCGACATTGAAACGATGCTTTGGGTTCGGCAAGCGTTTGATCCTAAGGGCATCGCCAATCCGACAAAGCTGTTTCCAACGCCGCGCACCTGTGGCGAAGCAGCGAAAGCGTATCAAGGACAGAAAATCGAGATTGAAGGAGTCGATCGATTCTAGAAAACGATTCACTCTGAGGGCTTTGGCAAAGCCAACAAATCGCGGCGGAATTTTGACCGCATTAAAGAACTCCGCCGTTCTCACACCGTTAGGCTCGCCGTTGCCAGGTTCCGACTTCGTTGAGCAGGATTCTGTTACCCTGGGTGACTAAGCGACCTTCGTCTGTAACGGTGTAGGCTCCATTGCAAATTGATAGCTCAGACGGCAGGGCGTCACACCGTCCGCGCAGAGGTCGTTCTGGGTTTGACCTTTAAGCCGAAGGGTTGCCTCTGTATTTCAACGGCACGCAGCGAACCTGAAATGTTGAGCCGCGCTAGAGAATTTGCTCGGTTTGCGTCTCAGCATCGCGAATTTCTTCGAGCGTTTGCCATCCTGCCTGCCATTGATCTCGATTCTTTAGTAGCTTTGCGTTCATCCAAAATCGAACGGTTGGGTCGCACGCTGCCACCATTTCAGCAAACACCCACTGTCCTTCATTTTTGCGGTTTGTGACTTGGAAATGTCGCCAGCCCCAAGTTTCTTGTTGGGCTGTCCACTTTGAGCCGACGAGATGCGGAAATTTTTGTTTTTTGGGCATAATTAGCGAAAACCGGGAATACTCGCAACGGGATTAATCTCTCGATCGTGCCACAAACTCCTCACAACTATGAGTATGAAGTGTTTTCCCGTTCAGCGATTTCGGTTATCGATCACAAGCGTTGCGTCGGTTGTTTTGACGATCGGCGTTGCCTTGCCCGCCGCCGCCGAAAATCTCGAACACGTCCGCCAGCTTCTTTCTACAAAGCGCTGCCAAAACTGCGACTTAAGCAATGCTGGATTAGTGTTTGCTCAGCTATCTGGTGCAAATTTAGCAGGCGCAAATCTAGCAGGCGCAAATCTGAGTCAAGCGAATTTGTCGGGGGCGAATCTAACGGGTGCGAATTTGTCGGGGGCAATTCTCAACGGCGCAAATTTGACCGGAGCTAAACTAACGGGCGCGAACTTGCAGCTTTCGGATTTGCGGCGATCGTACCTGGTTGGCGCGGATTTAACCCAAGCTCAAACCGACAACGCGGTTTTGCTCGGCGCGATCGGGCTTGATTCTAAAATCGGAGATGCGGAAACGTTCTATCGTTGGGCAATGGAAGCCGGACAAAAACGGCAGTATGAGGCAGCGATCGAGAATTTTAATCAAGCATTATTGCGCAAACCCGATCACGCGCCGTCGCTTTTAGGTCGAGCAATGGCACGCTTAGAAATAGGCGATCAAAAAGGGGCGATTCAAGATTCTGAGCAAGCGTCAGCGCTGTTCACTCGTCAAGGTGATTCGGAGAGCGCGAAAACCACTCAAGCACTTGTCACCACGCTTAAAACACCTGAGAAACCCCGTTCTAACGGTGGATTTGGTCAAACATTGATTAACGTGGTTGGCGGTTTGTTGCAGCTTTTTCTGGTGCGCTAAATTATGGAAGCGGCGCAAACGGCAAGATCGTTTTAATGAATTTTCGCAGTCGCAGTAAGCCGAGTAAGCGTCGAACATCGGGGGATACTTGCTCGCGAGGATTCACAGGCTGTCCTTGCTGAAGTGCGGCTTGAAGCTGCACGTATTGGGCAGCCGTGAGCGGTTTACCGTCAAGCGGCGATCGAGCTTCGGTAATGATTTCGGTGCGCAAGATTTCTTCAGGCGGATCGTTTGGCGGTGGCAGTGCCAAAACCGACGAAGGAGCCAAAATCAAAGCAGACGTAAAGAGGCAAATCGCTTTTTTCATTGTGCTGTCCCTTGATAAAACGTGAGCGCTGTATTTCCATAGCGTTTTTCACGAATGATTTCGAGTTTGGGAATTAATGGAAGCAATCCGCTCGGCGCGTGTTCGACTGCAAGCTCACCGTTTGGAGCAAGCAGATTGAGCTGCGCGATCGTCTTCATCGTAGGTCCATATAGATCGCTTTGATAAGGCGGGTCAAAATAAATACGATCGAACACTTGCCCCTCAAGCGTGGGTAGTCGCTTGAGCACGTCCCCCCGAAGAAGCTGGATTTGCTGATCAGGCTTTGCCAACTGCCGCCAATTTTGCTCGACGATCGCACAAGCGCGAGCAGATTGCTCGATGCCAACCACGATCAATGCGCCTCGACACAAAGCTTCTGCGCCCATTGAGCCACTGCCCGCACACAAATCCAGCCAGCGACAACCCGCGATCGTGCCTTGCCAGATGTTAAACAGCGCTTCTCGCACTCGTGAAAGCGTGGGGCGCGTGTCTTGTCCGGGCAGAGTTTTAATCGATCGATTGCCGTAGATTCTCAGGCTCATGTTAAACGAGTGCGGTTGAGCGTTGGTTTACAAGCTGCACAAAGTTTGAAAGCAACTGTAATCCAGCCGTTGAAGATTTCTCTGGGTGAAACTGAACCGCCATCAGATTATGCTGAGCAATTGCGGCGGTAATGGTTTGCGTTCCGTGCGTGATGGTCGCTGCTTGGATATTGGGATCAGCCGGATCAACATAGTAAGAATGCACGAAGTACACCCACGGATTCGGTGAAAGCTGCTGCCACAACGGGCAATTAGGCTGCGTTAATTCAAGCTGATTCCAACCCATATGCGGAATCGTGATGTTGGGTTCAGGACGAAATCGGCGCACCACACCCGGAACAATGCCTAATCCAGGTTCGGTGCCTTCTTCGCTAGAGTCGAATAGAATTTGTAGGCCGAGACAAATTCCGAGAAACGGTTTACCGCTTTCAATGGCGTCTTTGATCGGAGCGGCTAAACTGCGCGATCGAAGATGTCGAACTGCCGGATCAAATGCGCCAACACCGGGAAGCACGACCGCATCGGCTTGTTCAATTTCCTTCGGAGAATCGGTCACGATCGTGGTTGCACCTGCATTTTGTAATCCTTTACAAGCCGAGTGCAAATTCCCCATGTCGTAATCAATCACGGCAATGACGGGCATGATTTCAATCCTCAAAGCAGTCTATAGTTAGATTCTAATTGACCCCTGCGATGAAACTTCTTTTTACTTCGTTCCAAACGTGGCGATCGTACCAAAAGTCAAATTCTTCTGATGATTTGCTGCAAGTTTTGATTGATCGAGGATTACTAACCGAGCATTATTTTTTAAGGCAGATTCCCGTTGATTTTGCGATCGCACCTCAGCAAGTGATCGCAAAAATCGAGCAGCTACAGCCCGATCGAATGATTTGCTGCGGAATGGCAGAAGCGCGATCGCGCTTATCGCTCGAATCAAACGGCAAGTGCGAAAGCGAAATTCTGAAAACTCCTTTTAATTTAGAACGGTTACTGATGGGCACCGTTTCAACTGAAATTAGTCATGATGCGGGTGATTTTGTTTGCAACCATCTTTATTATTCGATTCTGAAACATTTAGAGCAATCGACCTGTGCTTGTTTATTTGTTCATGTTCCCGTTTTAACGTTCAATAATCTTGATGTTGTGACTCAAGACTTTCTAACAGTAGTCGATCGAATTCTGAGCGACGATAAGCGGTATGATCAAACGCGCTCGTGATTTGATCCTGAAGATGCTGTCGTTTCTTTCTGTTTTGACGTTGGCTCAAGCAACACCCGCACCGACCCCGCGCGAAATTCTTCGACCTCAAGAAATGCGGGTGCTTCCCGGTCAGCTTGATTCGGTGCTGGTGTTTAACAGCAACAGTCCTGAAGTCGTGCAGTCTGAAGGCATTTTGCTTTCAACGTTTCCCCCAGCCGGAAAACGGGTGCCTCAAGCGCATTTGAATCAAGCATTTTCAGGACGATTTGATGTGTTTGCGCATCACATCGCGAGTGCCTTAACGCCCCAAGATTTGCGCACGATGTATATTGGCGTTTTGGCGCACAATCCGGGAACGGTACCCGTTACGATCGACATTCTCCAAGCCGCGAGCTATCTAAGCCAACCCGACGCCCCCTTTATTCCGTTGCCGCCCGTTGTCGAGAATGCAGACGGCAGCGTGTTTTCAGGCCCTGGCAGTCGTGCCGTTGCAGACGTGCTACGCGGCGTTCGACAATCAGGATTTCCCGCTCAAATCGTGATCGCACCGGGTCAAAGTCAACTGCTGCTCAACTTACCGATTCCGGTGAAGACCTTAACGCCGCCGCTTAACGGTCGATCGACGCTGATGAGATTGCGCAGTACCGGGGCGGTTTATCTAGCAAGTTTAGGCATGTTCGCTAAAACCAATCCCGACGGCAGCGATCGCGCTCCCACGATTGCAGAATGGCAAAATTTATTAGATAACGGCGCTTTGGTCACGCCCCGCGACAAAACGCCGACTCCAATCGAGCAAACCACCGGAGCGGTTATCTACGGGCGAGTTGCAGGTGTTGCCGTTGGATCGCAGTGGAACGGTCAAATCGTTGATTCGGCAAACCGTTCACTGAGCATTCCGCAACCCGGACAAGTCTATTCCTATGGTCTTGCAACCTTGAACCGGGGCACGCTTGGAACTGGACAAACTCAAAGCGCTAAAATTCTCAAGCGCTATCCGGATACGGCTTACCAAGCGCACGGAAACTACAGCATTCAATACAATTTGACGTTACCGTTGCAGAATACAACCAATCAAGCGCAAACGGTTGTATTGACGATCGAAACCCCGCTCAAGCGCGACGACACCGACAAAGGCTTACGGTTTTTGCAGCCACCCGGAACGCAAACCTTTTTTCGCGGTACGGTTCGATTGCGCTACAACGATGACGCCAATCTACCTCAAACCCGATACCTGCACCTCGTTCAGCGTCGCGGGCAGCTTGGCGATCCGTTAGTCACGCTCAAAATGCAACCCGGAGAACGGCGATTTGTGCAAGTGAGTTTAATTTACCCGCCCGATGCAACGCCGCCGCAGATTCTAACCGTGCAAACGCTGAATCAGCCGTAAAGAGCAGTCTAAGTAGCTCGTCCCGGATCGTTGCGAATTTTCTCTAACAGTTCCGGGTAATTGTCCATGTCTTCGATCGACTGAAAGAGCGGATATTTTTTACGCCCTTCTTGAGCATTAATTTTGTCTGCAAACGCGTAAAACGCTTCTGTATCGTCGCGGTGGGCAAGAACATAAGCTCGCAGTTCAGCTTTGTTCATTGCTGTAAAATCTGGTTTTGCATTCATTACACTAGCTCTTCATTCTGGTCGATTACAAACTCAATTTCTTCTCTTGCTAGGAGAACAACGTATCCTGTTCGCTCATCTACGCGGACTAAACTGATGGATACGTATAAATTAGGCAACCGACAGCTTAAAACAAAGCATTGTAGAACCTGTGCACTTGTAGGAATAGCTACACTCCTTTTTTTACCCCTGTTCGGAGTGTAGTACCCGAAGCTAGAAGTCCGATTAGCTGACTAGATCAGGAAAAACTTCTTGTACAGCCGGATGAATCAAATGATGATTTTGCACATTCAAACCTTTGGCTAGAGCAGAATCTCGATCGAGCGCTGCCAATCCATCGTTTGCTAATTTCATCACATACGGCAATGTGCTGTTATTAAGCGCTTGTGTCGCTGTCCAGGGAACCGCTCCAGGCATGTTAGGCACGCCATAATGCACCACGCCTTCTTCAACATAAGTAGGATTGGTGTGTGAGGTCGGATGACCTGTTTCGATGCAGCCGCCTTGATCTACGGCAACATCCACAATCACCGAACCCGGACGCATTTGTTTAACCAAATCTCGCGAAACAAGCGTCGGCGCTTTGCGGGCCAAAATTAAAACGGCACCGATTAGCAAATCGGTTTTTGGAATGAGATCTTCGATGTGGCTAGAATTGCTGTACAACAGTTCAACCCGCGATCCAAAAATCGTTTCGAGATACGACAATCGATCGACGCTCACCTCTAATATCGTGACTTGTGCGCCCATGCCGATCGCCATTCGCGCCGCTTCAGTTCCAACGACGCCACCGCCTAAAATCGTGACGCGCCCTGGTTGAACGCCCGGAACCCCGCCCAGCAAGACACCTCGCCCGCCTTGCTGTCGTTCTAAAAATCGAGCGCCAAACTGAACCGACAATCGACCCGCAATAATGCTCATCGGCGTCAAGAGCGGCAAATGTTTGTTTGGAAGCTCAACGGTTTCGTAAGCGATCGCGCTGACGCCACAATCAAGCAGATGTTCGGTTAACCGTCGATCGGCGGCTAAATGCAAATAAGTAAATAAAACTTGTCCTTTTTGAAGGTAGGAATATTCTGGCGCTAACGGTTCTTTGACTTTAACGACAAGTTCGCGATTCCAAGCGTCTTTCGGGTCAGATACGATCGAAGCTCCCGCCTGGGTGTAATCTGCATCGGCAAATCCCGATCCGCTTCCTGCATTTGATTCGACAAATACCGAATGCCCGTGTTCAATCAACGCTCGAACACTGCTCGGACTCAAACCCACACGAAACTCTTGATCTTTCGTTTCTTTGGGAACACCGATTTCCATACGAACCTCGCTTGCCGCGACACAACTCGTTTCTACTTCTAGCTTAGTTAAGGAATTGACGCTTGCGTGTCAACCGTCATGCAGATTCCCGCGCTTGACCGAACTGCGGTTAAAGCCAAAATTTAAATTAAGATTTGTAAAAGCAGTGTAGAACATTCTCTAAACTGACTTGTAGCAGTGACTACGCTAGGACTGATCGCAGTTGTTCATTTCCCAAAGGTTTGTTTATCATGACCACGATTCAACCCACAACAACGCCAAAGCTTGTTAATCCCAAGTTTGGCTTCAATGATTACGCCGAGCGTCTGAATGGACGCGCCGCCATGATTGGATTTGCTGCCGTTTTGATTATTGAATACACGACGGGTCAAGGATTGCTGGCTTGGCTTGGTTTGCGATAGCACCGTTTCAAGCAGGCGGAAATCTCCACCTGCTTGAGCGCCAGCGTTTTGAGTGAACGACTTAAAATAAAAGATATCGGTATCGAACGAATTATGCTGACTACCTTATGGTTTCGTGGATTGAAGTCAATCTACCGAAAAGAGCCAATTACCGCTTTTGCGATCGTCGCAGGTGCGGTTAACGTGGCGATCGGGGGAATGGATCAAAGTTCGTCGCTGGTGTTTTTCGGCTTGGCAACGGTAAGCATTGCTTTGGCGTTAAGAGTGTGGCAGCAGTTTCAGCGTCAACCGTCGCGTCCTGTTTCGCCGAAGCGCGTTCCTGTTCGCGCTTTGCCACCTCAGTCTGAAGATCGATCTCTACCCGATTTGTCGCAACCTCGACGTTGATTATGATTTCCGGCTCAGTTCAATTCCTTAAAATCGGTGAAATTGCGCAACGGAGTGGTTTACCGATTAAAACGATTCGATATTACGACGAAATCGGCTTGTTGGCTCCGATGGTGGAACGATCGGATGCAGGCTACCGTTTGTTTAAGCCCGACGTGCTCGATCGATTAGCCTTTATCCGACACGCGCAAACGCTGGGTTTGAGTCTGGCTGAAGTTAAAGAAATTTTAGCGGTGCACGATCAAGGGTTGCTTCCTTGCGGCACTGTGAAGCAGCAGATTCAAGACAAAGTTGAGCGCATCAGTGAGCAAATCAAACATCTCGAAGCCCTTCGCCACGATTTGCAAGCGGTTTTAATGCAGTGGCAGGAAGACCCACCTTTTGCTGAATCGACAATTTGCCCGAATCTTGAAGCCACTAAATCTGTCAGAGCTTCATAAAAGTTTGCTGCTGATTGCGCTTCTTTAAGCTATAGCCGCTTGCCTCAGTTGGGTACTCTAGCTCAGGATTTCCCGTGTAACCGCTTGAAGCATCAAGCCTACGCAACAAATCCGGGGCGTTTCTTGCTTGGCACTTTTACTGTGGCGGCTTCATTATGCAGAGCACTTCTACATCGATTCCATTTGTCGATCTCACTCCACAACATCAAGTCATTCAAACCCAACTCGAACAAGCAATTCAAAGCGTTATTCAGCGTGGCGATTATGTTTTAGGGCAGTCGGTGGTTGAGTTTGAGCAAGCTTTTGCTCAAGCGTGCGGCGTTTCTCATGGCGTTGGCGTCGCCTGCGGAACTGACGCGATCGCGCTCGGACTGCAAGCCTGTGGCATTAAGTCCGGCGATGAAGTCTTATTGCCTGCAAATACGTTTGTAGCAACGCTGATCGGAGTGCTGCGATCGGGGGCAACTCCGGTACTCGTGGATTGCGATCCGAGAACCGCGCTAATTGATTTAACGGCGGCAGAAAAAGCAATTACGCCGAAAACTCGCGCCATTGTTCCCGTACATCTTTACGGTCAAATGGTGTCACCGTCGCTGCTGCAAAATTTAGCCAATACGTATGATTTAATGATTTTTGAAGATGCTGCCCAAGCTCATTTAGCCGATCGCGAAGGCTTTCGAGCCGGATCGATCGGGCTTGCAGCAGCGTTTAGTTTTTATCCGAGCAAAAACTTGGGGGCGTTTGGTGACGCCGGAATGGTTGTAACGCGCGATCAAACCGTTGCTCAAAAGCTACAATCGCTGCGCAATTACGGTGCTCCAAAAAAATACTTTCACACCGAATACGGCACCAATAGCCGACTCGATTCGATTCAAGCGGCGATTCTCAATGTGAAACTCCCGCATTTAGCTCAGTGGAATCGCGATCGTGCTCAAATCGCCGAACAGTATAACGCCCTGCTCAAACCGCTTTTAGCAAAAGGAATAACCCCGATTCAAAATCACAGCGTCAAAGGGCATGTGTATCACCTGTATGTGATTCGGGTTTCACCTGAACAAAGCGCCATAACGCGAGAAATGCTTTCTACAATGCTTGATGCTCAAGGAATTCAAACGGGAATTCATTATCCGTTGCCGTGCCATTTGCAGCCTGCCTTTGAGAATCTAGGCTATCGCGCCGGAGATTTCCCAGTTGCAGAGCGGCTTTGCGAAGAAATTTTGTCGCTGCCTTTATATCCAGGACTGCGAAAAGCGCAGATTGTTCAAATCGTAAGCGCGATCGAGTCTGCTTTAACTCCCCAGATGAGGATCTCGGCATGATACAACTTCGACGGGGGTCGGTGCTCGATCGTTATTGGAGCGATCTTGTGCTACTGGGATTGTTGGCGCTGATGTATGTGCCGCTTTTGCTGCATTGGTACACGGGCTGGATTAAAAAAACAATCAGCATCGAACACGAATACTTCAGCCACGGATTGATCGGCTTACCGTTTGCTGCTTACGTCGGCTGGACAAATCGCCATCGCTGGCAGCGATTGCCCGATGCAGTAGGACGTGCAAAGATTTTGAGTGCGGTGCTTCTGCTGGTAGCTGGTGTGTTTTATCTAACCGGATTGCCTGATCCGGTGAATTTATCGTTTCCGCTTTTACTCGTTGGAATTTGCCTTTGGCTCAAAGGCTTTGCGGGTTTTAAGCTGCACCGATTTGCCTTGCTGCTCGTGTTCTTTGCAACTCCGAATGAGATTCCTTATTTGCTCGCGCCGTACACAATGCCGTTGCAAAGCTTTATTGCCGGAACCGCAGGATTTATTTTGAACCAGTTCGGGATGAATGTCACCGTTCAGCATATTTATTTGTTTGTTGGCGATCGTCTAGTCGAAGTTGCGCCGTATTGTGCCGGACTCAAAATGCTGTTTACGAGTTTGTATGTCAGCTTGATGCTGCTGTGGTGGACGGGAAATCTGCGATCGCGCTCATTTTGCACGGTGTTTCTTATCAGCACGGTTTTGATCAGCGTCACCGCAAACGTGATTCGCAATACGATGTTGACGTTCTTTCACGGCACCGGACAAGAGCAAGCGTTCAAATGGCTGCACGAAGGCTGGGGCGGCGATGTGTATTCGGCAGCAATGCTGGGTTTACTCGTGGTGCTCTCAAACCAACTCGAAAAATTCTTTGCCTCTTCTGATTTATAACCGTTTATGCGAATTCCTTTAACAAAGTCGCTTCGTTTACCGCTTTCAAAAACAGTGCTGATTTTAATGCTGGCTGGACTTGTTTGCTTGGGTGCGTTGCCGGGATATTTAACAGGCGGAAAATGGCGCTGGACGGCTCCGCCTGCGGTAGCGGTTCTATCAAATCTCAAAACGCTCAAAAAAGACGGGCTTCAAGTGATCGATTGGCAAACAATCGACCTCCAAACCCCGGTAATCGGCGATCATCGCTGGGTTCAGCAAACGATTACGAATCCTACACAAATAAAAGCCACTGTTCTGCTTTTTCCGCAAGCGCGATCAATCGATCAGCCACAAGTCGAATGGACAAATCTTGATGGTGCTCAAGCTTGGAAAACCGATTCTAATCGGGAAGTAACCTTCACGGCGTCAGAAGTGCCTGTTACCGTTGAGTTTCTTCGCGCTTGGACGCCGACTCAAACTTATGCAGTGATGCGCTGGTATGCCTGGTCAAGTGGCGGACATTCCGCACCGAGTCGCTGGTTTATTGCCGATCGACTCGCTCAATGGCAAAATCGCCGCGCTGCTTGGGTTGCGGTAGCTGTGCTGCTGCCGATCGAACCGCTCGACGACATCGAGAAATATCGCACCTCGATTCAATCGATCGCCCAAGTTGTGCAATCGTCGCTGATGCAGCAAGTTTTGCGGTCGAATGTATAAATTGAGGGCATACTGGACGGGCACACTTCCTGAACGTCAGTGAACTACCAGTTCTGCTATGCGAATTATTAACATTCGTTCGCAAATATCTACGTATTTTCCGCGAGCCGCCGCCGCTTTACTTACGGGCGTTTATTCTGTTGCGCCAACAAGTGCGATCGTGCTCATCAAACCTCAGCCTGCTTTGTCACAAACTTCGCTTCCGCTTCCCACAGTCCAATCAAGCGATCGCCCAACGCCGCTTGAATTAATTGAACAAGCCAAACAGCGATTACGCGAAACGTCAAACCCTCAAACCGCTCCGATTTCTAATCCAATCGTGCAACCGCCGTTTGATTTGTATCGATTGGGAGCAGGCGATACCGTTTCGATTGTCGTGCAGCGTTTTCCAGATTTGAATTTTCAAGCCACGATCGATCAAGAAGGCAGCATCACCGCTCCACTGCTTGGCAAAATTTCGCTGCAAGGATTAACGATCAATCAAGCCCAAGAGCGCGTTCGACAAGGCGTAAATCGATTTGTAATTGATCCGATCGTGTTCTTAGCGCTCACCAATCAGCGTCCAGTGTTGGTTACGATCACGGGTGAAATTGCCCGTCCAGGTTTGTATCCGCTTCAAACACCTCGGACTTCGGCGGCTTTGTTGTTAGCAGGTGGTGCAACAGCAATGGCGGATTTGCGATCAATTCAAGTGAAACGGTCTCTACGAGACGGAACCGTTTTAGAAGAAAAGCTTGATTTAGTCACGCCGCTTAAAAACGGTAGTGCATTACCGGATTTGCGGCTTCAAGATGGCGATGTGCTTGTGGTTCCAAAGCTGGAAACGATCGGGGACTATGACCCAAGCTTGGTGGCGCGATCGACGCTTGTAAAACCTCAAATTACCGTGCGATTTCTGAGCTATGCCAGTAACGGACTCGGCAACGTTACGCTTCCCAACGGCAGCACGTTTCTCGACGCCCTGACGGCCGCAAAACCCAATCCAGACAGCGCTAACCTGCGCCGCATTGCCTTAATTCGATTTGATCCGGTTCAGAAAAAAGCGGTTAGTCGTGACATTGACGCCCGCAAAATTCTTTCCGGCGATATGTCTCAAAACATCATGCTCGAAGACAACGACGTGATCGTAGTCGGTCGTAATTTGGTCGGCAAAATTACATACGCGCTCAACACGGTTACCCAACCGTTTCGAGACGTTTTAGGATTTTTGCTCTTTTTTAAAGAATTGCAGAACAGCGCCACAAATCTGTTTGGCCCAACTGGGCGCAACGGTAACTAATGCTTTGGGATTTTGTGTATGGTACCGCCGATCGTTAAACGCTATCTCTTAGCTGTTAATCGTTATAAATGGATTATTCCAACAAGTGCTGCTTTAGGGTTTGGAGCAGCAGGCGTTGTTGCGGTACAACCTGACCCCGCACCGAGCTATATTGCCGAAGCAACGCTTAGCTCAAACGCACCGCCGATCGCGTTTTCAACGATCAGCGCTGAAGTCCGTCAGCCATTAGAAACCTTCACCGCAGAAACGCTTTTAACCAAAGACATTATCGAAGCTGTTGCAAAAGACGTAGGCATTGATCCAAATCGATTAGCAAAAAATGTAACCGTTAAAGTTGATGCGGGCGGGGGCGGTAAAGGTGCAAAAAGTGCGTCCGACAAAGCCGAAATCGATATCAGGTACACTGATCGCGATCAAAAACGAGCGGGAGATGTGATTAGTCAACTGTCGCGCCGCATCGTCGATCAAAGCCGAACTAATAATTCTGCTCGTTTGAGAGCAATCATGCAATCGATCGAGCAGCGTCTTCCGGGTGTGCAGCAAGAGCTACGACAAGCCGAACAAACGCTAGAGCAATACGATCGCCTTGAAGGCCCTCAACTGTTTGCGGCTCAAGATGGCAGCACGATCAAAGCAATTACCGCAACGCAAGACCAACAGCGTCAGCTCCGAATGCAGCTTGATGGCCTGAATGCTCAAATCAGCAGCTTAGAACAAAAGCTCGGTCTGAGTCCGAATGAAGCTTACGTTTCATCTGCGTTGAGTGCTGATCCAATTATTGCCAGCCTGCGTGCTCAGTTGCAGCAAATCGAAGCGCAAATGGCTGTATTGCTAAAAGATCTACGCGCTGAGCATCCGCAGGTGGTAACGCTGAGAAAGCAACAGCAGGCATACGAAGAAGAACTTCAAAAGCGGGCAGCAGAAGTCATTCGCGGCAATGGTGCAACGGCTCCGTTTGTTGCAAACGTGCGGCAAGAAAGCAGCCTTGATCCAGCCCGTCAGCAGCTCGCTAACACGCTTGTAACGCTGAAAACGCAGCAAGAAGCCCTACAGCAGCAGCTTGCTTCGGCAGGACGATCGGAACAAGAACTGCGCCAAAGTTTTACCACATTGCCCAACAAGCAGCTTGAACGCACGCGCCTTGATGATCAAGTCAAGCTAAAGAGAAAGCTTTACGATCAAATGCAGCAAAAGCTAGTCGATGCCAAAGCCGCAGAAGCCGAAATCGTGAGCAGCTTAGGCTTGAGTAAGTCCCTGAGCGTCGCCCCGGCAACCGCCATAGCTCCAAAAAGCCTTCCCATTACTTTAATAATTGGCGGCTTAGTCGGCTTAGTCGTGGGCGCGGGTCTTGTCTTTCTGCTCGACATGCTCGAAGGCACGATTTACACGGTTGAAGAGTTACGCGAAGCGATTCGACAACGCGACGTATCGATATTGGGAACGTTGCCGATCGTGAAATTCTATCGTCCGGGTGATTCTCCGATTTTGCTGGATGCTTATTCACCGTATGCCGAATACTATGAGCGATTTCGCAGCAGTTTACGACTAGCAGAAACGAAAACGTTGCGCGTCGTGATGATGGTCAGCACGATCGAAAACGAAGGCAAAACGGTAACGGCTTATAATTTGGCGATCGCGTCAGCACGAGCCGGAAAGCGAACGCTGCTAATCGAGGCAGATTTACGCTCCTCTTCTGCTGCACACTATGTTAATCTTCCGCCCGATTCCGATAGCCAGCTTGAACCATTACGCTATTACGCGCAGATTAGCGACTGCATTCGACTTGCGCCAGATATCGAAAATCTTTATGTGGTTTCCAGTCCCGGTGTGCAATTCTCGGCGGCGTCGCTGCTTGAATCAAGTGAAATGCGCCGTTTGCTCGAAGACGCACGCGGACGGTTTGACCTCGTGATTTTAGATACGCCTTCGCTCAGTAAGTGTAACGATGCGTTGCTGCTTGAGCCGTACACCGATGGTATGGTGCTAATCGCTCGTCCGGGCGTGACCCAGCAAAGTTTGCTTGAAGAAGCGATCGACCAGTTAAGCGACGATCGGCTTCGATTGCTCGGTGCGGTGATTAACGGCGTTGACGTGCAGTTGCCAAGAGCGATCGAAGATGCGTTGATCGCTGATGCAGAAGTCCTTCCAACTGAGAAACCGAGCGTAACAGCAAACGAACTGAATTAACGCGCTTGTTTTAGCCATTTCCGCAAAGCGCGAAGGACACTAATATCATCCTCGGTTTCGCTCAAATCAAGAAACTGCACAAGCATTGCACCAGAAATCATCGGAAACGTTGGACTGAACTCGCACTCAACGTATTCATTGTTCTGAAGTTTGTAAATAATCAAGCCTTTCGCTTCGGTGTACCGCCATACTTCTAGAATTTGCAGTTGTGAATAAATCCCAAAGCGACGACGTGAAGAACTTGTGATGTCAACTTCAAGCGCTAAATCCGGCGGTGGATCGGTTTGTAAATCCAGCTTACGCCGCCAGTCAAGGACTTGATCGACGTGCTGAATGTAAAAGCAAGCATCAGGCTCAACACCTCGCGCTAAATCTTCGCGATCGAGCGTTGTTAAACCGTAATTTCTAATTCTCATGCCCAATTCCTCAACCAATCCTGTAATGATTAACGCCAGTAATCGATTCAGAAATTCATGAAAATTTGAAGGCATGAGAATTTCTAACACTCCTTGATCGTAGGCAAATCGTGTGGCACGCCGATCGCCTGCTTCTCTAAGTAAGGTTTGATACGTTTCCCAACTAATGCCTTGAAGAACAACTCGCTGCGTTTGTTCAATTGCCGTCTGAGGTAAAGTAGCTGTCACGATCGCGCTATCCTCCGGATGCAAAGCTGTTTTAAGCAGAAACACCGCGTTGCAGTTGACGTTCACGAATGCGATCGAGCGACCCGATCGGAATCGCCGAAATAAGCTGTCGAGTGTAAGGTTTTTGCGGAGCGCGATAAATGCTGTCGGCGGTTCCGACTTCCTCGATTTTGCCGCGATTCATCACGATAATGCGATCGCTCATAAATTTCACAACGCTTAAATCGTGGGAAATGAACACATACGTTAAGCCGAATTCCGATTGCAGTTCTTTCAGCAAGTTTAAAACTTGCGCCTGCACCGACACATCAAGCGCCGAAACCGACTCATCGCAAATAATGAATTTTGGATTCAGGGCAAGCGATCGCGCAATACAAATTCTCTGTCGTTGACCGCCTGAGAACTCATGCGGGTAGCGTCTCATTGCATTAGCGTCAAGTCCCACACGCTGCAACAAATAAGCGGCGCGTTCTTCATGCTGCTTGCGATTGCCGCGCCCGTAAATCTGCAACGGCTCCATGATCGCTTCACCAACGCTCATGCGCGGATCAAGCGAACTATAAGGATTTTGGAAAATAATCTGCGCTTCGCGTCGCAGTTGCCGCACCCGTTCGCTTTTGAGCGTTAAGATATCTGTTCCTTCAAACAGAATTTGTCCTTGCTTTGGCTCAATCAGGCGGATCAACGTTCTCGCCAGCGTTGACTTGCCACAGCCGGATTCACCGACCAAGCCCAACGTTTCGCCCGGATACACATCAAACGAAACGTCATTAACGGCCATTGTGTAGCGCTTGGTTTGCCCAAACACGCCGCGAATCGGAAACGCAACTTGCAGGTTACGCACCGAGACTAGCGGCGTTTGCTGCTGTAATCCTTGCAGGCGTCGATCGAAGTCCGCATCGCTCACTTCTTCGGCTTGAGCCAGCGCCGTTCCGACATCTTGACGTTTTGCTTGAATCAGCTTTTCTCCGGTCGGCAGGATTGAAACGTCCATAAAGTCCGAAACGGTTGGCAGAAACTTTAAGCGACGATTCGGCTGCGGGCGACAGGTGAGCAATCCTTTGGTGTAGGGATGTTTTGGATTCGAGAAGATTTCTAGCACCGATCCAGACTCAACGATTTTGCCTTCGTACATAACGGCAACTTCATCAGCAATCTCTGCCACCAAGCCTAAATCGTGCGTGATAAACATCATGCCCATACCGCGTCGATCGCGCAGTTCCCGCAGCAAATCGAGAATCGTCGCTTGTACGGTGACATCGAGCGCGGTTGTGGGTTCGTCAGCAATTAATAGCGTCGGATTGCAAGAAATCGCCATCGCGATCATAATGCGCTGAAGCTGACCGCCCGATAATTCGTGCGGATAGCGATCGAGCATTGCCGTTTTTTGGCGATTAATTTCTTGATCAAGCTGCGCGTCGCTCATTGAATTGCCTTGACGCGATTCTTCGATTGTTCTGCGCTTAAGTTCTTCGTCAGACGGCAAAACTCTCACTTCTTGCAGCAGTCCAACGGCTCGTCGTCGAGCTTCAGCCTGCGAAATATCTTCGTGCTGCCGAATCGCTTCTACAAGCTGAAAGCCGCAGGTATAAACCGGATTGAGCGAACTCATCGGTTCTTGAAAAATCATCGAAATGCGTTCGCCCCGATACGCCTGCATTTGCTTTTCCGACACCGATAGCAAATCGATCGGCTCTCGATCGCTCGATTCGCGAAACCAAATGCCGCCGCCAGTAATGCGCCCCGGTGGATTGGGCACCAGCCGCATCACCGCCAGCGACGTCACCGATTTTCCTGACCCCGACTCTCCGACAATTCCGAGCGTTTGTCCGCGTTTAACCTGAAACGAAATGCCGTCAACAGCTTTGATCAATCTTTCGTCAGTTTTGAACTGTACCTGAAGATTCCGAACGTCTAGGATAGTGTCATTCATGGATGCGATTTTGCAGGCAGATATCTGTGAATTTTAACAACGCTGCGGAAGCTGAAATGTTCCCCGTGAGATGGTTATAACATTGATAAGTCGCCTGCGACATCAAGCCGCTTGTAGCGCCCGATCGTAATGTACGTTTCAGACAGCGTTTCTGCGACCGACGGCGAAATCCAGCCCATTTGTTTTAAGACGTGAATGGCGATCGCGTATTTTGCTCGTTTCGCGCCGTCCATAACTTTGATCGCGAGTCCCATGCCTTCACCCACGCGCCCGATGCACTGCACGCCTTCTGCACCGGATTTGCTGACTAGTTCGCCTTCGGTCAGCCGCATAATTTCGGTATCAAACTCGCCTTCGCCTGCAACCATGTTCGGATGATGCGTCATTGCTCTCAAAATCCGCTCCATGTCTAAGCTGTTGCCCGATGCAAGCTGACCAAACAGCCAAGCAAGCTGTCGAAGCTGCATAAAATACGTGGGAGCACCACAGTCATCACGGGCGGGAATGAATTCTTCAGACGGGATTTTGAGCAAATCAGCGATTTTGGTCAAAATCAACTGCTGTACCGGATGATTGTACTGAAGATAATTGTTTAGCGGAAACGTGCGCTGTTGACAAACCGCCAGCATTCCGGCGTGTTTGCCTGAGCAGTTGTACTGCAACGGGCTTTGCTTGCCGTCGGGAATCGGACACTGCAACGCACCCGGATCAACATCGGCACGCCACAAAATATTAAACACCTGTCGCACCTGCTCGATTTGGCCTTTGTGCGAACTGCACATAATCGCTAAATCCCGATCGGTCAAATTAAACCGCTCTAGCGTTCCGGTCGTGGTCACGGCTAACGCTTGAAACGGCTTCAGCACCGATCGCGCAAACGTCGCGGTTTCAGGATTGCCCGCACACAGCAAAATTCGCCCTCGATCGTCACAAATGACAGCTTGGGCGTGGTGAATCGATTCTGGAATGCCTTCGCGCAAAAGTCGAACTTCGAGTTCTGCGGTGGTTTGAGTTTTTCTTCCCCTTGTCATAGTTAGGACTCTACCACCTAGACGCAACGTTGAACGCGGTTCGTCATGAACATTTGCAGAATTAGAGCATCCACCATAGAAAAACGCCGATCGCGATCGCCACGCCTTTGATCACAAATGTTTTTTGCATTCGATCTAAAATCGGCTGCACTTGATACGCGACCACTAAGCGGTCTTGCGTCAAGACTTCCGGCGGCTTTTCCCAGGTTTGTCCGTCATACCAGCCGGATTCTTCGTAAAAAACTTTTGTGTTGAGCAGTCGCGTTTTCACGTACACCCAGCCTAAGTAAAGTCGCAGCAGCGCTAAGCCTGGAATCACCGATGCGCCTGCGGCACCGAGTAAAGCAAACTGCACTGGATACTTTGCCGGGGGAAAACTCGCTGCTACAACCGGAGCCGACACCAACCAGCTTAAACACCACAAAATCAAGACTGGCTTAAAGTATTGCCAACCGTCTAGCGTTGCCCAACGAAAAAACCAAGAGTCTTTTAGATCTTGGTACTCGTTAATCGGTCGCTGCTCTAGCGGAACTGGGCAGATGACTGAACTCATGATTCAAGCCAGAGAATAAACAATGATATTTGTCAGTATAAAAGAGTTTCCGATGCGGCGTGAATCTTAATAACGCAAAGTTTCTGTAAGCACCACTAAATTGGCAAGGTAATCACAAATTCTGTGCCTTTACCAGGTTCAGAAATCACCTCGATCGTGCCTTCATGTTTTTCCACTACAATTTGATGCGCGATCGAGAGTCCTAATCCGGTTCCTTGACCGATCGCTTTTGTCGTAAACAAATGATCAAAAATTCTTGCTTTAATTGTTTCGCTGATGCCGCCGCCATTATCGGCGATCGAAATCTTCACCGCATGATCATCGAGGGTTGTTTGAATTGTAATGTGATTGGGATTTGCTTTGATCGCTTGGTAGGTGCGGTTTTGATTGAATTCTTCTAACGCATCGATCGCGTTTGCCAATAGATTCATGAAGACTTGATTCAGTTGCCCTAAAAAGCATTTCACTTTTGGCAAATCACCGTATTGGCGCACAACCTGGATCGCGGGGCGAGTTTCTGTTGCTTTGAGGCGGTGTTGCAGAATGGTCAGCGTACTCTCGATGCCTTCGTGCAAATCGGCTTCGACTTTGCGATCAGTATCAGCGCGAGAAAAAATCCGCAGAGACGTACTGAGGTGTTTAATGCGATCGCAGCCGACGCGCATCGATCGCAGCATATCGGGTAAATCTTCGAGCAGATACGCTAAATCGATTTCTTCAGCGTGGTCGTTGATTGCGCTGCCCGCATCGGGGAACTGTTCACGATATCGATTTAAATGCTCGATTAGCGCTTGAATGCTTTGGTCTGCTTGATCAAGATTGCCGGAAATAAATCCGATCGGATTATTAATTTCGTGTGCGACACCCGCGATCAAGTTTCCCAAAGCCGACATTTTCTCGTGCTGAACGACTTGAAGCTGGATGTGCTGTAGCTGGCTCATCGCTTGCATTAGTTCTGCGGTGCGTTGCTCAACGCGCTGTTCTAGCTGTTCGTTGAGTTGGGTTAACTGCTGCTTTGATGCTTCGACTTCTTGAAACGCTCGCCGCAGAATCGATTCTTGCTGTTGATTAACGGCATCTAACTCCACAGTATGCCGTTGCGATCGCGCCAGCTTTTTTTGCAGAATACGATTTTCTTTCTCTAATGCTTGAATCGCTGCGGAATCCTCAACTGTCATCGTTACCTCGTTCCCAGCAAAAGCGTCACCAGCGTTTGATTGTGAAATCGCGACTCGCTGGAAATTTCAAACGGCGAAATCTCCCCATTAGAGTAAAATCCACAGCTCGTCAGCGACGGTGAGCACGCTTGAATCGCAGCGAATTCATCACAAACCTGCAATCCCAAAAGCAAGCGTCGCCCACAGCACGACACAAAAATCGCGGCGATCGGCTCGATGCCCGGATACGTTTCCAGCGCTTGCAGCATCGAGGTTTTTGAAGCGGCTAAAAGATTAGCGCGATTCGTTTCGATAATTTGCACGGTGGCTTGTTCAGGGACGTCTGCTAAAAATGACACGCTTCCAGACTGCGAATCTTGATTGCGATTCGGCATCCGAATATAAAAGTTTGAGGCGTTTGCTTCAAATACGGCTAAACCATGTGCGGCTGAGAAAGAGTCTCCAACATAGTGATGAAAAAATTCTTGTGCGGGTCGATCGTCGATTTCATGCACCACGTTCTTTTCAACTTTCGTGACAGTGCCCGCTTTGCCGATCGGCGTCCAGCCGCTTGCAACGCCACAGGAAACGAGCAAGTCCCCACTGAAGAGCAAAATCGGCACCGCATCGCTCAATACTTCGGTTTGAAAGAATTGATAAGTTTGCTTGAAGCGGTTTTGATCGGCCGTTGTGCCTCCGACAATTGGAATCGGTGCTCCTAACGTCTGTTTTAGCTGCGTCAGAATCTCAACGCCGCTTGTCGTTAAACTTTCAGGAAAGGCTAGGCAGAGTTTCGCAGCACTTGTGAGCGTGGCGGTGGCTTGACTCACAGCAGCTTGAACCGCGATCGTCGGATTTGCGCTCACGGCTCGCCCGACCCCAGCTTTGATGTCAATCGTTTCTGAACTAAATAGCATCACCGTGAGCGAATCTTCTTGAAACCCGCTCACCGAAGACATTTCACCGTCGGTTGTGCCCCCAATGATTTGAATTCCTGGATAAGCTCGATCAAGCGCTTGCAAAATTTGGGCGTGATCAAAATCGATTGCGGCAAACACAACGCCTGCTTTTGGGATTTCGCCTGCTAGGGTTTCAGCGCATTGAGCGAGAACTTCTACGATCGCAGCGTCAGCTTCTGGATCACAACTCTGTCCAACGGCAACTCGTAACACGGCTCATTCTCCCAACAACATTAATTGCGGACTTGTTGACTAGTCTGCTGGGATTAGAGTGCCCTTCGTCGAATAATTTTCTGCAATTCCTAACCTTGTTGAGATATCGAGATTTATCTATGCTGCTTCAAATGATGACTGAGTTAATCACTCTATAAGCTTTAAAAAGAAAAACGGTGGGAGATAGCTTCCACCGTTCCGGGTAAACCTTTGAGGATTAATTAAGCTTGGCTTGAGGAAAACTCAACACGTTCGGCATGTCCCCAAAATGCTTCCAAGTCATAGTACCCACGCTCTTGAGGCATTAGCACATGCACAATCACATCGCCATAATCTTCAAGAACCCACGTGCTTTCCGAAAAGCCTTCCGATCGCAACGGACGACGACCGAGCTTTTCTTCGACCGCATCTTCGATCGATCGAGCAATGGCGCGAACCTGTACTTTCGAGTATCCCGTTACCAGCACGAAATAATCTGCTATTACGGTTACATCTCCGACTTTTAGCAGCACAATTTCGTTTCCTTTCCGTTCATCGGCTGCCTCGGCGATCGTGCGGGCTAACTCGTAGCTTGAGTCGTATGAGTTAGCGGTTTGGATCACGGAAAGCGTTTGTTGGTTAGAAAGGTCTGTCATTAATAAGCCAATTCCTTTTGTGATAGAACAAGTGTACGATAAACAAACAGAACTGTCATCGCTCCCCCTGGGATGCTTTGTCACGTTGCAGAAACCAATTGCGCGTGGCGACGGTACGCGGATGAATTAAGTGATGCGCCTCGATTAAATGCTTTAGCGAATAATCTGCCGCTTGCCACGTTGCTTTGATCAAATCTTGCCGACTCGCATTGCGCAGGACTTCTAACTCCGGCGTTTTGCCGCGCCCAGGTTCTAATCCATCGGCAAGATACACGACGCAGCTCAGCAGGCTCATTCCCGGTTTGCCAAGCGTGTGATTGCGAATCGCTTCGAGAATCGCTTCGTCGTGGATATCAAATTCATCGCGAGCCACAATTGCACCGACTTCGGCATGAAGCAAATGCGGATTGAGTTCATCAAGCGGATCAAGCACAAGATTTTCGGCTTTTGCCATGCTCAACAATCGAGCAGGCTTAAAGAACTTGGCAAGATCGTGCATGAGTCCCGCGATCGCGGCTTTTTCAACGTCGAGATTGTGAATTTGGGCAAGCTCGATCGCCATTTGTTCGACGCGCAGAATGTGGCGGATTCGAGTTTCAGGAACGTTTCGCTTCAGCCACACGAGGACGCGATCCTTTCGATCGGTTTGGCGGACGGTAGAAGGGTGAGAAGTAGGGTACAAAGGCACACTTACGTTCTGGGTATGCTGCTATTTTAGCGCAACTCTTTAAATCACAGCCTCCGTATGACCGAACAAAGACTGATCGAATAATTTCGGTTTTCGCCCTCGGCACGCTAAATCGAAAGTGTTAGCATCGGAATCGAAATGAGTCAATTAACTTTAACCCGGGCTTATGTTCTTTCACTGGTCGTATCTTTTACTCATTCCAGGGATGATTTTGGTGTTTTGGGCGCAGAGCCGCGTTCAAAGCACTTATCGAAAATATTCTGAAATTCCCTCGACATTAGGCTTGACAGGCGCACAAGTGGCGAAAACGATTCTCGATCGCATGGGCATCAGAAACGTTACCGTTGAACCCGTTGCTGGAGAATTAACCGATCATTACGATCCTGGTGCAAAAGTGGTTCGATTGTCGGAAGGGGTGTACGGTTCGACTTCGCTGGCGGCGGCGGCGGTTGCGGCTCACGAATGCGGTCATGTGCTGCAAGATGTGAAAGGCTATAAGCCGATGAACGTGCGGGCGGCGTTGGTGCCTGCGGTGAATTTAGGCGCGAATTTTGGCCCAATGCTGATCATGGCGGGACTGTTTATCAGCGCGTTTAAGTTTTTAATTCCGGTAGGAATCGTTTTATTTGCCGGGGTAATTCTGTTTCACATTGTCACGCTTCCGGTTGAGCTTGACGCCTCGAATCGAGCCTTGCGCTTGATCGACGAACTTGGAATTTTGCAGGGTGAAGAAAATCGGGGCGCTCGTAAAGTCTTAAATGCAGCCGCATTTACCTATGTTGCCACTGCGCTCTATGCTGTGTTGCAGCTTGCACAATATGTGCTGATTGCGCTAGGTCAACGTGATTAAACGTTTAACTTAAGCCGTTGCTAAAGCCGATGTGGAGATTGATCCGCATCGGCTTTTTGCTGCAACTGCGTCGAAAGAGTGACGAGATTATTTTTGTAGAATCGTACCGTAAACGGATAAAAGCAAACATCGAGGGCACGTATGACCGTTGGAGTTTGGGTGTTAGGCGATCAGCTAGGGGCAGAACAATCGGCGCTTTCAAGCTGTGGCGATCGACCTCACACGCCTGTCATCTTTATCGAATCTCTGCGCCATTCGCAAGAGTTACCGTACCATTTGCAAAAGTTGGTGCTGGTGTGGTCAGCGATGCGCCATTTTGCCGAAGAACTTAGACAAAACGGTTGGACGGTGACGTACAAAGTTTCACCGGATTTTCAAACGCCGCTTGTGCGCTGGATTCAAGATAACGGAATTACTGAACTGCGCGTCATGTCTCCGGTCGATCGACCCTTTGCTCATTTAATTCGCAGTCTGGATTTGCCGTGCAAAGTGGTTTTAACGCCGGATAATCGCTTTATTTGGAGCGAAGAAGCGTTTGGTGAATGGGCGCGGAGTCGTAAGCGCTTGCTGATGGAAGATTTCTACCGCGAAGGACGGCATCGGTTTAACGTGTTGATGGTCGAAGATCAGCCTGTTGGCGGGCGATGGAACTTCGATCGAGACAACCGCAAGCCCCCCAAAGGAAAACTCACGCTGCCCGAAGCGCTTTGGTTTGAGCCAGACGAAATCACTCAAAGCGTGATTGATTGGATCAAGGAGTCTCCGCAGTTTAAAGACAGTCAATATTACTGGCAAGTTGAACCGTTTCGCTGGGGGGTAACGCGACAACAAGCGCTGCAAGTCTTAGAGTTTTTCATTCAAACTCGGTTATCGAATTTTGGCCCGTACCAAGATGCAATGGTAACAGGCGAGCAAACGATGTGGCACGCGATGTTATCTCCGTATCTCAACATCGGATTGATTCACCCGCGAGAAGCTGTAGAAGCCGCGCAAAAAGCGTATTACGAGCATCAGGGCGAATGGGAACTCAACAGCATCGAAGGATTTGTGCGGCAAATTCTCGGTTGGCGCGAGTATATGCACGGTATTTACATTTACATGGGTGAAGATTATCCGCAGCGTAACTTTTTTGATCATCAAGCATCGCTGCCAGGATTCTACTTCACGGGTGAAACTGACATGAATTGTTTACATCATGTTATTTCACAAGTTAAGGAGATTGGCTATGCGCATCACATTCAGCGTTTAATGATTTTGAATAACTTCGCACTGATCGCCGGAGTATCTCCTCAAGAATTGCAAGATTGGTTTCACACTGCGTTTATTGATGGATACGATTGGGTGATGCAAGCGAATGTAATTGGCATGGGTCAATACGCTGATGGAGGTATGGTCGCCTCGAAACCGTATGCAGCATCGGCAAATTATATTAATAACATGAGCGATTACTGCAAGCATTGTGTTTACAATCCTCGCGATCGGCTCTCCGACAACGCTTGCCCGTTTAATTTCTTTTTCTGGAACTTCCTCGATCGACATCGCGACACGTTAAAGCGCAATCCCCGCATGACGCAAATTATGCGCAACCTTGAGCGGATTTCCGACGAAGACATCGAAACAATGCGCCAGAAAGCCGCACAGTGGCACGCCCAAAAAAATCACACCGAATACGCTCTGCCCTCGACCAATGGACACGCTAAACCTGCTACGCCGCCGCTATCTCGAACTCACCAATCAAACGCTACCCGATCTAGCGAATCAACGGAAATTCCCGGTTCGATTTAATCATTGTTTTCAGCGCATTATTTTGGATAACGTGTTTGGGCAGTGTTGGTACACCGTGCTGAATCGCCGCCAGCCTGCTTATAAACAGCTAAATGAATCGCAACTCATTCAAGCGATCGAGCTTGCCGAACAAATCATCGATCGACCCGATGACTACCTTCAGCAATTAAATCAAAACAGCTTGCAGTGGCGCGGGAAATTAAGCCTGCGCCGTTAGGAAAACCGTGAATTTTGACCCTACGCCTACGATTGATTCAACGTCGATCGAGCCTCCGTGCAGTTCAACAAGCTGCTTGGTCAAGGCAAGCCCTAATCCGGTGCCTTCGTAACGACGATGATAAGACCCGTCAAGCTGCTGGAATTTTTGAAACAACAGCGATCGATGTTCTGCCGCAATGCCAATTCCGGTATCCTCAACCTGCAACATCGCACTGGTTGCATTGACGCAGATTCGCAGCGTCACTCGCCCGCCTGACGGCGTAAACTTGATAGCATTGCTCATGAGGTTGGTGAGAATTTGCCCAACGCGATCGGGGTCTGCCTGAAATTGCAAATCATCATCGATTGGATTCGGTTCTAAACAAAGCTCTACTTGCTTTGCGTCGGCTTTTTCTTGCAACGAGTTGATCGTGTGATCAGCCACCTGCAACAAGGAAAACGATCGCACTTGCAAAACAAGTTTCCCGGATTCAACGTTAGCTAAATCTAGAATGTCGTTGATCAGCGTTAGCAACTGCTCGCCGCGATCGTGAATCGTTTGTAAATACTCATTTTGCTTTTGTCGCGTGAGCGTTTGCGTTACGCCTTGCTGCTGAGTGTGATAGCGCAGCAGCGTAGTAGACATGCCGATAATGGTCGTCAACGGAGAGCGTAATTCATGGCTCATCGTGGCCAAAAATTCGGATTTAGCGCGGTTTGCGGCTTGAGCGGCGATCATCGTATCGCGAAGTTCAGCCGTGCGATCGACGATTTGCTGTTCGAGCGTGTCTTTTTGCTGTTGCAGTTCAGCGTAAATTTTAGCTTGATAAATGGCAATTTCTAAATGCTCGGCAATGCGGCGCAGCAGGGTTTTTTCTCGCTCTTGCCATTGGCGCGGCTGCCAGCATTGATGAGCAATCAATAAGCCCCAAAGCTGGTTTTGTACGACGATCGACGTTGCAAGTTCGGCGCGAATCGGGGCATCTTGGGCAAGCTTGAGCAACGCCGCGATCGTCGAGTTGCTTTGATTTTTGTCTAGGTTGTGCGGTGCGCTGGTCGCCCACGTCAATCCGTCGCGATGGCGTTGTTCAAAGTGCCGTAACGTCACATTGCTATCACTTTCCATCCAATGCAGCACCGACGGAATCGAATCGCTGCTGCGCGATTCGTAGGTAATGCCATCGAGATTAGGAATGGCTGCACCGAGAGATTCATCTAAGCTTGGATCAAGCAAACAAGACGGCGCGGGAACTTTGAATTGATAAATGATTAAGCGATCGACTTGAAGAAACTGCCGCACCTGCTCGACTGCCGTTTCGAGAATCACGGGGAGTTCAAGGGTTTGACGAATCAGGGCGGTGACTTCGTTGAGCAATCGCTCTTGTTCGATTTGCTGCGTTGAAGCGATCGCGGTCGTTGACAAAATCTCAATCAGCTTGAGCGTGAATTGATTTTGTCGCTCAACGCGATTCGGTTGCAGCATCGACTTGAAATAATTCAGCTTCGACGCTGGAAAAACCGATTCAAGGCGCGTGAGAAATGCCGCGATCGCGTCGGGTTCAAAGGTCAAATCAAGCTGGCACAAAGTCGAATTCGTTTTGATCTGCGTGCCCGTTAGCAAAGCGCTAAAATCCGGTGAAGCTACCACCACAAACCGTTCTGTCTGGGATGGGCTTTTCACTTGCGGTTCTAGGGTCTTCCAAACTTGTGCATCGGTCAGAATAAACGCTTCCGACTCAACCATTTGCTGAAGTAGGCTTCCGACCTGCTGAAAGACATCCCAAGATGAAGTTTGACGCATCAATTAAGTCTGGATAGCCGTATCCGAATCACACCAAATACGGGAATGATTGACCGAAAAAACTCGCAAAGAGTGTCGATCGTGTTGCTTTTCCCAAACGGGCTGTACAAAACTCTTTTACTATGTAATTCTGCTGTTACCAAAGGTTCTGAAGCTTTTTTTAATTAAACGATCGCTCGTACACAATCGAATAATTATGGCATAGGAACTTAGTCGATCAAGGGTTTTGTTGCCAATTTGGGGTTTGAATCAACCGAAAACCTCTGATTTGTTTGAAAAATCAGAGGTTCTAGATTTGACGATCGCTATTTGTCGATTCGCTACGGCTTCAGCACAATTTTGATACAGTTGTCCCGCTTGTGCTTGAAGATTTCGTAACCGTAGGGCGCTTGGTCGAGCGGCATCGTGTGCGTGATGATAAATGACGGATCAATTTCGCCACGCTGAATGCGCTCGATCAACGGCTGCAAATAGCGATGCACGTGAGTTTGTCCCATCTTAAAGGTCAAGCCTTTATTAAACGCAGCCCCCATCGGGATTTTGTCAAGAAAGCCACCGTACACGCCCGGAACGGAAACGGTTCCGCCTTTGCTGCACGCAACAATGACTTGTCTGAGGGCAGTAGGTCGATCGGTTTCAAGCCTGACGGCTTGTTTGGCACGATCGAGCCAGAAATCTGCGTTCGTTCCGTGAGATTCAAGCCCAACGGCGTCAATCACCGAATTGGGTCCGCGTCCTCCGGTCATTTCTTTGAGCGCTTCACCAACGTCAATTTCTTCGTAGTTCAGCACCTCAGCACCACAGTCTTTTGCCATTTGCAGCCGTTCGGGAACGCGATCGATCGCGATTACTCGTTCTGCACCGAGCAAAAAGGCGCTCTTGATCGCAAACTGACCTACCGGCCCGCATCCCCAAACGGCGACCACGTGACCGGGTTTAATATCGCAGTGCTCAGCCGCCATGTATCCGGTCGGGAAAACATCGGTGAGGAATAAAACCTGCTCATCGGTTAGTTCGGGCGGAATTTTGAATAATCCGGTATCGGCAAACGGGACGCGAGCGTATTCAGCTTGTCCGCCCGCATAGCCGCCAAAGAAATGTGAATAGCCAAACAAGCCCGCCGGAGAATGACCGTACAACGGTTCGATTAACGAAGCGTTGGGGTTTGAGTTATCGCACAGCGACCAGAGATCCTTTTGGCAAAAATAGCAGTTCCCACACGAAATCGTGAACGGAACGACTACACGATCGCCAATGTTCACGTTTTTAACGGCCGAACCCACTTCGACTACTTCGCCCATAAATTCGTGACCGAGAATGTCACCCGCCTGCATCGAAGGAATAAAGCCATCGTAGATGTGTAAATCCGATCCGCAGATTGCCGTTGACGTAATTTTGACAATGGCATCACGCGGATTGAGAATCTTTGGATCGGGAACGTTATCTACGCGAACGTCTAGCGCACCGTGCCAGCAAAGCGCCTTCATTATTGGTGAATCTCCTGCTCGTAGTTTTCTGCTGCGCCTTCTTCGACAAATTCACGCGATTGACGATTGCGTTGGTAATATCCGGGTTCTTCGCGCACGACTACATCGCCGTTCGATTCGATTTCTTCTTGACGCTTGCCGAGGAATTCCTTAGTTGAAGGCGCAAGCGGTTCGTCTAAATTAAGCTTTTCTTTGACGTTCTCAACGGCATCTTTAAGCTTGTTTTCGGTGGTGCTAATCAAACGATCGCGAGTGTCACGCTGTTCGCCCTGCTGGTTGATCCGATCGGTGATTTCTTTAGCCGTGTTCAACGTTTCGCGGTTGCGTACTTTCTCAGAAGAATCAGCCAGTTTCAATCGATCGCCCGCTTCCTGCACGCTGCCCGACTGATTGATAATGTCTTGTGCTTCATTAGGCAAAATTGCAGCAACGCTGGAGACAACCGGAGCGGCAACAAGAACGCCAACAAATAAAACAACGCTAAGAATGAGAGTTGAGAAAATCTTACGGAGTTGAATCATAGTTAGTTAAGGTTGTAATAGAACTTTGATACAGTTATCGGTTTTGTTTTTGAACATTTCGTAGCCTTGCTTCGCTTCGGTAAGCGGCAAATGATGGGAAAACACAAACGCCGGATCGATATCGCCTTTGAGCACGTGATCGAGCAGTCTAGGCATATAGCGCTGTCCGTGCATTTGCCCCATTTTGATCGTCAAACCTTTGTTAAACGCAGCGCCCATCGGCAGTTTGTCAACAAAGCCTGCATACACGCCCATCACCGACAGCACGCCGCCTTTACGACACGCCACGATCATTTGGCGTAAAACGTGCGGTCGATCGGTTTCCAGTCTGACGGCTTGCTTGGCGCGATCGTAAATATCCATCGGGCCCGTTCCGTGCGCTTCGAGTCCAACCGCATCGATGCAGGCATCGGGCCCGCGTCCGCCCGTCATTTCTTTTAGCGCTTCTCCCGCGTCTACTTCTTCGTAGTTGATAATTTCAGCACGACACTGAGTTTTCGCCATTGCGAGACGTTCGGGGAATCGATCGATGCCGATCACTTTTGCCGCACCCAACAGGTAAGCGCTCCGAATCGCAAACATTCCCACTGGCCCGCAGCCCCAAACGGCGACGACATCGCCAGGCTTGATGTCGCACATATCCGCGCCCATGTATCCGGTCGGGAAAGCGTCAGAAATCGGTAACGCCTGCTTGTCGGAAATGCCATCGGGAATTTTGGCACAGCCGTAATCTGCAAAGGGAATTCTCACGTATTCCGCTTGTGCGCCTGCATAACCGCCAAACAAGTGTGAATAACCAAAAATCGCCGCCGTTCCAAATCCAAAAATCGGCTCTTGCAGCCCGCCGTTTGGATTCGAGTTATCGCACAGCGACCATTGATGACCTTTGCAATAGTGACATTGACCGCAGCCAATAATCGAAGAAACGACAACACGATCGCCCTTTTTGAGCTTTTTCACTTCGCGTCCGGTTTCGACAATTTCGCCCACAAATTCGTGGCCGATAATGTCTCCGGGCTGCATCGAGGGAATGTAGCCATCGTAAATGTGCAAATCTGATCCGCAAATCGTCGTTGCCGTGATTTTGAGAATCGCATCACGCGGATTCAAAATCGTAGGGTCGGGAACGGTTTCAACCCGAACATCAGTTGCACCGTGCCAGCAAACAGCTTTCATAAGATTCCTCGCTTATCCGTGACCTTTGGGCTGACCTGCGGTGGTGGCAATCTCACCTGCTTCCATCAGCATTTTGAAGCGGCGGAGTTCATCGCCGATTTGCTGTTCAGGTTCTTCACCAAAAAGCTTTGCCACTGCTGCGGTCACCATGCCGCCCGGAACGTCGTATTCCATCACGACTTTAACTTCGGTACCGCGATCGCCCGGAGCCGGAGTAAAGCGCACAAAGCCAGAATTATCCACGTCTGCATTTTCCGCCGATGCCCACGCGATCAAGCGATTCGGCTCGTCTTTGATAATTTCGGCATCCCATTCGACCGTTTGACCTGCTGGCGCGTTGGCAACCCAGTGCGATCGCGTGTCGTCGATCACGTTAATCGCTTGAACGTGCTTCATAAACGTCGGCAAGTTTGCTAAGTTGCGCCAGTAGCGGTACAGCTCCTCAGCAGGCTTATCGATCGTGACCGTTTTTTCAACTTTGATCGGCTGATTCACGCCTGTTGCGTCTGCAACTTTATCTCCCAAGCTTTTCTCTGCGGTTGCGCCGTGATACGCCAAACCACCGCCCGCGATCGCCGTTAAAATGCCGCGCAGCGATCGCTTTTGCAGTCCGTAAAGCACCATTGCGCCGCCGCCTACGATCGACGCCCATTTCTCGGTGTCGGTCAGGCTTTGCTGCTCGCTTGGATTAGATTTATTCGATTCGGTTTCCATAGTGTTTAGAGAAAGAAATTGAATACAAAATTAGATGAAGAATGAGGAATTCCTCACGCTTCATCCTGGAGTTTAGCCGCCTGTTACTGCCGGACGGCTCGTTGGCATCGGCGGTTGAGGAATACGCTCTCCCAAGCGATCTTTGTACAGATTCGCCAAGCGAGCTTCATCACGAGCGATCGTGATTTCCATTTCGTCAAAAATTGCCACCGTTGCTGGATCGGTTACTTTGTTGCGCAAATTGTAGGTGTCGACAACGCCGTTTTGCAAATCGCCTAACGCCCGACGCAGAACATCAACATCGCTCTGATTGGTTTGAAAGAACGCTTTAACGTCCGCATAAAGATTGCTTACCGAAGCCGTCATCGAAGGCTTTTCATCAAGTACGTTCAAGCGATTTTCTAAAGCTTGAATGTGCTGCTGTTTGTGATTGCAAATCTCTTGAAACAGTTCACGCATCGCATCATCCGAGGCGTTGTTGAGATAATGCTGAAACGCTTCTAAAGCGTAACGCTCACCCGCTAACGCAGTGTTGATTGCTTGAACGATTTCGCTTTTGCTCGAACCGCCCCACGCTTCACCGAGCTTCCACCAGCCTGCATCGGCTTCGCTAATGCTCGGAAGCGTGGTATCAGGAACGCTGAGTTCAAGCTGTTGCAAAATTGCCGTTGTAAAAATCGGCAAATCTCCCGGACGGCGCGACGTGATCAAGTTATCGTCAATCACTAGCGCTTCATCGACAAACTCAGCGCCTGCGTTTTGCATGTCTTTACGAATCGAATGAAATCCGGTCGCCCGAACGCCATCGAGCATTTCGCCTTCGATTAGCACTTGCGGCCCGTGGCACACTGCCGCAACCAAAATTCCAGCGTCCATTGCATCTTTTACAAACTGAACGGTTTTGTGATTGGTGCGCATTTTATCGGGAGCTTGACCGCCCGGAATAATCACCGCGTCGAAGTCAGCCGCGATCGCTTCGGTGGTTGTCGCGTCCGCTTTCATTGTCAGCTTGTTTTGCTTGCCTTTGTAGTCTTCGTTGACTCGCGAACCGAGTACAACCACTTCAGCTCCAGCCCGCTTTAATGCGGTGTAGGGAACCTGAAATTCTGCGTCTTCAACGCCTTGCTCGATTAAGATGGCGACCCGTTTTTTATTGTCTCCGCTTGCCTGCATTCCCATGTCTCCTTGTAGTCGAGCTATTTAATCAAAAACGCTTTTTAAAGCCGCTTCCGCACAAAAAGCGATCGTTCTTATTTGCAGCACTATCTAGCCTATGTGGGCAACTGTTGACGCTCCTCGTTCGGATGGCAGAAGCCGAAGTCACTCCAGAGGAAGATCCCAAGCGAAAGCGCGTTTGATCTGTCTATTTGGAGATTTAGAACTTTGTGAAAATTCGTTACCTTGCCATTAAATGCCGTTTAGCCGTTCGAGACGGAGACTGACGATGACCTACAGCAAAAACAATTCAGGCTATCAAAATCCGACCGATGAAGCGGATCTCGAATCTACGCTGCACGATATCGGACTTGGCGGCGATGTCGTTGATGAAGATCTTGACGATCTCGGTGATGAGGAAGATTTTGGCGATGTTCCGCAAGAATATACCGAATCGTATGGTACGGGCGTTCAGGAAATGCCAGGGTATAACATCGGCGGTCGCACAATGATCGATCGTCAGCGTGAGCACCACGAAGCAACGCCAGAACTCACAGGTGGCGACATCGACGCCGATTACGAGCAAGCAGACGCTGTGGGAGATGAATCGGTCGGCGGAACGGTTTCGACGCCAGATATGGATATCGTCGATGATCTAGGTAAAGCAGTCGGTTTAGAAATGAGTGATTTCAACTATCTGCACACCAACGAAATTCTAGAAGGGCGCGACGATCGACGCTGGGAAATGGAGCCAAGCTCGTCAGAAGACTACGAAGAACGCAAGCATTACGACGACATCGATATTTAATCAATCTCAAAAACACAAAACCGAACATGAATTTAAAACCGATTAATCAACAAGTTGTTGTTCTGGTAGGAGCATCAAGCGGTATTGGTCGCGATGCTGCTCTGCAATTCGCGAAAAGAGGCGCAAAAGTTGTTGTTTCTGCACGCAGCAAAGAAGGTTTAGCAACGCTCGTCGAAGAAATTTATCAACAAGGCGGTGAAGCGATCGCGATTCCTTGCGATGTTGCTGATTACAACCAAGTTAAAGATCTCGCCGATAAAGCGGTCGATCGCTTTGGACGCATTGATACTTGGGTTCATTTAGCGGCGATTAGCGTGTTTGCCACGTTCGATCGCGTCACTCCTGAAGAATTCAAGCGCGTGGTTGATGTGACGATGATGGGTCAGGTGTACGGTGCAATGGTTGCATTACCGTATCTGCGTCAAGCAGGCGGCGGATCGCTGATTCATATTACGTCTGAAGAAGCGCGTCGATCGCTTCCCTACCAAAGCGCTTATTCTGCGGCAAAGCACGGTGTGATGGGCATGATCGATGCAATGCGAATCGAACTAAAGCATCAAGGCTATCCGATAAACGTTGCCAACATTATGCCGGGAGTAATCAACACGCCGTTTTATAACAAAAACAAAACCAAGCTAGGGGTTAAACCGACTGGAGTTCCGCCCTACTACAACGCAAGCCTGGTCACCGATGCAATCTTGTACGCCGCAGAACATCCGGTGCGCGATTACGTTGTAAGCGATGTTGGCAAGCTTTTAGATGTGGCTCAGCGCGTTTCTCCGGCTCTTGTTGATGCTGGATTGTTAGCGCTGGCGTTTCCGTTGCAGCGCACCGACGAACCCAAAAGCGAAGACGATCCAAACAACCTGTATGAGCCAGTTCAAGGGTACGATCGCATCGATGGCGACTTCAAAAACCTGGAAATTCCGAGCGTTTTAGATCACATTGATAAAAATCCGTTTTTTACGATCGGCGCGATTGCCGTTGCCGCGCTGGGTAGTTTAGCGCTGCTCGGCGGCTTTGGAAGCCGTAGCTAAATTTTTCGACCTAACCTCAACTCGATGTGTGGGACAGGCGTTTTGTCTGTCCTGCATTTTCTTTTTAGATGCAATCAAGATGGCAAGAAAACGATCAATTTCGATTCAGCAACTCGCTCAAACGCATTTAGGCTACGACGATTTACGCCCCGGACAAGAAGCCGCGATTCGATCGGTGCTAGACGGTCACGATACCTTAGCCGTGATGCCGACCGGATCAGGTAAGTCTGCAATTTATCAACTTGCCGCAGCGCAGATTCCTGGATCAACCGTTGTGATTTCTCCGTTGCTCGCGTTGCAGCAAGATCAGGTGGAATCGATCGATAAAGACGATGTAGATGTCGGTTATGCTGCTGTGATCAATTCAACAATTTGCCACTCGAAGCGGGTTGAAATCCTCAAAGGTTGGGAACGCGGTGACATTGAATTTTTGTTTCTCGCACCCGAGCAGTTTAACAATCCAGATACGATCGAACACCTGCAAGCCGCTAAACCTTCGCTGTTTGTCATCGACGAAGCACACTGCATTAGCGAATGGGGACACGATTTTCGCCCGGATTACCTGCGGATCGGAACCGTAATCGATGCCTTAGATCGTCCGACTGTTTTGGCGCTCACCGCAACCGCTTCTCCGCCAGTGCGTGAAGAAATTGTGCAGCGTTTAGGCATGGAAAACCCGCGAATTATCGTGCGGGGATTCGATCGACCAAATTTATGGCTTTGCGTTGAACGCCATGAATCCGACAACGATGAAAAACGCGATGCTTTTGTTAAACTCATTCAACATCTGCCTAAACCGGGAATTGTTTACGCGGCAACGCGCAAAACAACCGAAGAACTAAGCCAAGCCCTAACCGAAGTTGACCTTAAAGCGGTGGCTTATCACGCAGGCATGAAGTCAAAAGAGCGCGAACACGTTCAAACCGCCTTTATGAGCGACGAAGTTGAAGTCATTATCGCGACAACGGCGTTTGGAATGGGTGTTGATAAACCGAATGTGCGGTTTGTGGTGCATTACAACATTAGTGACTCGATCGATTCTTATTATCAAGAAATCGGACGCGCCGGACGCGATGGCGAACCTGCTAAAGCAATTTTGCTGTACACGCCGAACGACCTTAACGTGCGTCGATTTCTAGCAGGCGGCGGAAAGCTTGATGCAGACCAAATCACACAGGTTGCCGAACTCATTCAAAGTCAGTCTGGGTCTATTAATCTAAAAGCGCTAAAAGATTTGACGGATGTATCTCAAACAAAGCTGAAAACAACGCTAAATCAGTTAGAAATGGCAGGCGTCGTGGAAACGTTGCCAACAGGTGAAGTGATTGCTTGTGACAATCCACCTGTATTGAATGAAGCAACTCATGAGGTATTGCAAGCGCAAGAGCGAAAAATTAAGGTGGAGCGATCGCGAATCGAAATGATGCGCGGTTATGCAGAAGTTCGAGATTGCCGCCGTAAATACTTGCTGAATTACTTTGGTGAACAGCTTGAGAAACCTTGTGGACATTGTGACAACTGCAAAGCAGGCATCAGCGCTCAAGACGACGACAGCCTCAAGCCGTATGCGCTCAATAGTCGCGTTGCTCACAAATCCTGGGGCGAAGGTACGGTAATGCGCTACGAAGGCGATAAAATTGTGATTTTGTTTGACAATGTTGGATACAAAACGCTGAGCGTGATGATGGCTTTGCTGCGGGGGTTGCTGCGCAAAGTCGCAACTTGAGTGATAGTCTAAAAAACATTTCTAATCAGTCGGTGAAGGTTAAATTGATCGTGGGTTTCGACTGCAAACCCGCGAAGAGAGCAGTTTTGAGCGTTGAGCGCAGTCGAAATGCGGCTGTTTTGTGGCTCAGGGCGATCGCGCGCAGTCTTGAAACAAGGTTCTAAGCCGTTCTAAAACGTCGGGGTTTTAGATCCAAAACTTTGATAAGATTATGCTGACTTTTTGCCTCAATCGTTTGGGAGGTTGGCTTGAGCACTCGCGTAATTCTCGTGCGCCACGGTGAAAGTAGCTACAACGTTGAACGACGAGTTCAAGGACATTGTGATTTGTCGCTGCTCACGGAAAAGGGCGAAACAATGGCGGCTCAAGTTGCCGATGCCCTCAAAGATTTAAACTTCGATGCTGTTTACAGTAGTCCGCTACAGCGTGCGAAACGAACGGCTGAAATTGTAATGTCTGGATTCAAAAATCTACCCTCTTTGCAAACCAGCGACGATCTCAAAGAAATTAGTTTGCCGTTGTGGGAAGGCGTGCTTTTTACTGAAATTCAAGAAAAGTATCCGGATGATTATCAAAACTGGCTAAATCAACCGCATCAACTCCGAATGACGCTCGAAGATGGTAGCGATTTTTTTCCGGTTGCGGACATTTATCAGCAGGCAGAGCGATTTTGGCGATCGATTCTCCCCGTTCACGCTGGACAAACAATTTTAGTAGTGGCGCACAGTGGCATTAATCGATCGCTAATCAACGCCGCGATCGGCTTAACGCCTGCGGATTATCAACGTTTTCAAGTTTCAAACTGCGGCATTAGCGTGCTGAATTTCGCGAATCAATTCGGCGACTCTGTTCAAATCGAGTCGCTGAATATCACTTCGCATTTAGGCGAACCAATTCCGAAACCAAGACCGAATCATAAAGGCGCTCGCTTACTGCTGGTGCGACACGGTGAAACCGAATGGAATCGACAAGGACGCTTTCAAGGTCAAATCGATGTGCCGCTCAACGAGCATGGACGACGCCAAGCTTCCCAAGCCGCCGCGTTTCTCAAATCCGTTAAAATCGACGCGGCGATCAGCAGTTCGATGCTGCGCCCAAAAGAAACCGCAGAAATCATTTTGAAATATCATCCTGATTTAACGCTGCAACTGCGCGATGATTTGCGCGAAATCAGTCACGGACTGTGGGAAGGCAAGTTTGAATCCGAAATCGAAGCGTCGTATCCAGGCTTGCTGCATCAATGGCAATCGCACCCGGAAACGGTGCAAATGCCCGAAGGCGAAAATTTACAGCAAGTTTGGGATCGAGCGATCGCGGGTTGGAGCGCGATCGTGGCAGATGCTCAACCGCATCAAACGATTTTGGTCGTTGCCCATGATGCCATTAACAAAGCGATTCTCTGTCACGTTGCAGGTTTAACCGAAAGCGCGTTCTGGAACTTCAAGCAAGGAAACGGAGCCGTTAGCGTGATCGATTATCAGAACGGCGCTGACGCCGCGCCAACTCTAATGGCAATGAATATCACCACGCATCTCGGTGGCGTGCTGGATAAAACTGCTGCCGGAGCGCTTTAGGATCATGTTCGTTTTGTTTGAATCTGTTCGTTTGCTCGATCCGGTTGCGAACGTCGATCGCGTCACCAACGTTTTGCTCAAAGACGGCGTGATTCAATCGATCGACGTCACCGACCTGCCGCCTGATGCTGAAGTTCGATCGCTCGAAGGCTGCATTTTAGCTCCGGGCTTGATCGATTTGTACAGTCATAGCGGAGAACCTGGATTCGAGGAGCGCGAAACGTTGCGATCGCTTTGTGACTCAGCGATCGCAGGCGGATTTGCACAGTTAAACATTTTGCCGGACACAACGCCCGCGATCGACAATCCCACAACCGTTGCTTGGATCAAGAATCATGCTCCTGTTGAAATTAACTGCTGGGGTGCGTTGACGATCGACGCGAATGGGCAACAAATGAGCGAACTTGCAGACCTTGCAGAATCAGGCATTGTTGGCTTTGCAGACGGACACCCGATTTCAAATCTCGCTTTGTTGCGGCGGCTTTTAGAGTATCTTCAACCGTTGCAAAAGCCGATCGCGCTGTGGGCGTGCGATTTGAGTTTGAGCGGTGCCATGCGTGAAGGAGCAAATTCGATTCGATTTGGCTTGCCGGGAATCCCGGCGATCGCTGAAACCGCGCCGTTATCCGCGCTGCTCGAATGTGTTGCAGAAATCGGAACGCCTGTTCATCTGATGCGAATTTCTACGGCTCGCAGCGTTGAGTTGATTCGATCGGCAAAAGCACGCGGCGTTCCAATCACAGCTAGTACAACGTGGCTGCATTTGTTGCTTGATAGTCGATCGATCGAAAGCTATGATCCGAATTTGCGGCTTGATCCGCCGTTGGGAAACGAACGCGATCGACAAGCATTAATCGAAGCCGTGGCAGAAGGTGTAATTGACGCGATCGCGATCGATCACACGCCTTACACCTACGAAGAAAAAACCGTTGCGTTCGGCGAAGCGCCACCTGGCGCGATCGGGCTTGAGTTGGCGTTGCCGTTGCTGTGGCAAGCGTTGGTTAAAACCAAACAATGGAGCGCACTGGAACTGTGGCGATCAATGAGCGTGCGATCGGCGGCGTGTCTGGGTCAATCGTTGTGCGAGTTAGAATCTGGTGCTCGGTGGGTGCTATTTGATCCGAATCTCGAATGGACGGTGGAGCGATCGACGCTGCGTTCTAAATCGATCAATACCGCTTGGTTTGGAAAGCAAATCGTTGGACGAGTTGTGGAAATGGGTTGATTGCAAGCTAGTGAGTAAAGTTTGCTAGAAGCAGACTGACCGCACTGTCAACCTGTTTTAACAAGTTGAATCGATTAGCCCGCAATTGATTCATGGGCGAACCCGAAACGCAGCGCTTTAAACGTTCTGCTCCTACATCTTAATAACTCGGCTTTGGCGTAATCTCTCCGGTGCGATTTGGCGGCCAAAACCGCACGACAGCCCGACCAATAATCTTATCGCGAGGGACATACCCCCAATAATGACTGTCGTAACTGTTGTTGCGATTGTCGCCTAACACCAAATACGAATCCGGCGGCACTACTTGCGGGCCCCATTCATACTGAGGCACTTCTTCTTTGCCGATATAGTTTTCCCGGAGCGGCTGATCGTTAATGTAAACTCGACCGCCTTTGACTTGTACTTTCTCGCCAGGTAAACCAATCACGCGCTTGATAAACGCATCGTGGAAATTCTGCTTCTCAAGTGTTGCCGTTGGAGAAAACACCACAATATCGCCGCGCTGGGGATTGTTGAATCGATAGCTCAGCTTGTCTACGATTAATCGATCGTTGATTTGCAACGTCGGTAACATCGATCCGGATGGAATGTAGCGAGCTTCCGCCACGAATTGACGAATCCCGATCGCTAGTACTGCGCTTAATCCAATAGTCTTGAGTCCCTCAAGCCAGGGATTTTCATCCTTTTGCCGAGGTTTGTCGGTCGGGAGCGGTTTGTCTGCACGATTCATATCAATAAGAAATGCCCAACGTTTTGGTTTTGTAAGGAACCTGGTTTCCAGTGTAATCTACATCGTCTAAACTGTTCTTTCAGTACGGTAACAACTGTACCGAACTTTTTCTATTAAAGTTTCGAGATTTTCCCGCAGGCGCTCTTATTTAACGCCACAATCGGGATAGTTCAACCCATCGAGAGTTATGGCAGCCAGCACGCTTCTGATTCAAAATGCGCAGATTTTGTTACCGAGCGGTGAATTTCAGCACGGAGCGGTTTGGATTGAGGATAATCAAATTGTTGAAGTTGGAAATGCGTTTGAGCCGATCGAGACAACACAAATCATCGACGCAACCGGATTGACTTTGTTGCCTGGCGTAATTGATCCGCAAGTGCATTTTCGCGAACCGGGTTTAGAGTACAAAGAAGATTTGTTTACGGCAAGCTGTGCCTGCGCTCGCGGCGGCGTAACTTCGTTTCTCGAAATGCCCAACACGCGCCCGCTTACTACCACGCAGGAAATGCTCAACGATAAGCTCAACCGAGCGTCAGAGAAATGCCTGGTGAATTATGGCTTTTTTATCGGCGCAACGGCAGCAAATCTACCGGATTTGATCACCGCAAATCCGACTCCGGGCATCAAAATTTTTATGGGATCAATGCACGGTGATTTACTAGTCGATGAAGAAACTGCACTCGACGCAATTTTTTCTAACGGCGATCGACTGATTGCCGTCCACGCTGAAGACCAAGACCGCATTCGCGATCGCCGCGCTCAGTTCGCAGGCATCACCGATCCGGCGATTCACTCTACGATTCAAGACAATCAAGCCGCGCTCAACGCCACTCAGCTTGCCCTCAAACTCTCGAAAAAGTATCACCGACGCCTGCACATTCTGCATCTGTCTACAGGCGAAGAAGCGGAACTTTTACGCCACGATAAGCCCGCTTGGGTCACTGCCGAAGTCACGCCGCAGCATTTGGTTCTAAACACCAGCGCTTACGAAAAAATTGGCACAATGGCGCAAATGAATCCGCCATTGCGATCGCCGCGCGATAACGAGGTTCTTTGGCAAGCGCTTTGCGACGGAGTGATTGACTTTATCGCGACTGATCACGCTCCGCACACACTTCAAGAAAAAGCACAAGGCTATCCGAATACACCATCGGGAATGCCCGGAGTTGAAACGTCGCTGGCGATCATGCTGACTCAAGCAAAACAAGGACGCTGCACGGTTCCACAGGTTGCAAACTGGATGTCAACGGCGGTCGCGAAAGCGTATCGCATTCCCAACAAGGGCGCGATCGCGCCCGGATACGATGCCGATTTAGTGCTGGTGGATTTGGAAAATTATCATCCTGTTCGGCGCGAAGAAGTAGTATCAAAATGCGGCTGGAGTCCCTTTGAAGGCTGGAATCTGACCGGATGGGCGCAAGTGACGATCGTCGGCGGCCAGATCGTCTACGATCACGGAAAACTCAACACCGAAGTCAGAGGTCAACCGTTACGCTTTGACCGGGGCTTGTAAAAGTTCAACGTCTCGAAGTTGCAAAATGCCACTGCTCTCGAACTGAACGCTAATTTGCACCCAAGTAGGATCGCTTTCTTTCTTGTAATGTGCCCGCACTTCGTAAGCCGCGAATTCTGCGCTAGTTGGAACTTCTCGCGACCACGATCGCGTATCGGTTCCCCACGATCGCACATGACGCAATCCTAGACTCACTTTGATCGGCTTTTCGCTGCGTGACTTTGCCAAAAATCGACACGCGAACACGCATTCAGACACATCGGGTTCTGGCACCTCGAATAAAATGACCGATCGTAAGGGTTCGCTCATGCTGACGAATTGATCGCGTCGATCGTCGTCATAAGCTTCAATTTGCCACCAGCCATCGATCAGCGCAATGCCGCCTTTTGTAATCGTGCCATCATCCAGCGTGAATCGTCGCACGAGCGTAAACGATCCTGCGGGTTCGGGAACTGCCAATCGTTTTCCCAATTCGTCTACGGCTTCTTTTGCTTTGGCGAGCATTGCGTTTTTAAGGCTGTTGAAGAAATCGTCAAACATAATCCGTTTCTTTGAAATGAATACAGGTTGAGGATTCCTCTGCAACGCCTTTAAACCATTGGACTCGCCGCAATGTGAGTTCCGGTTCAGCCTAACGACTGCTATTCGCTGCTCAACCCGCGCCACTCGTGAGTTGAGCAGCGAATAGCAGGGCTGTTAGTGTGCAAAGGCACACTTTGTCTGTGTAGCCCCCGACTTCAGTCGGAGGGGCTTGAATCATTCATGCAAGAGAGCTACTGAGACAGTTCGTTTTGCACAACTTGCTTGCCTTGCCAAAGCCGGATGCCATCGGTGCTGCCAGTCACGATCGCCGTTCCCCCCAGCGCGAACTCGACAAACAATCCACTATAAAGCGATCCTCGCAACGCTCCGATGATCTGCTCGGTTTGCAGTTCCCAAAGCTGCACCGTGCCGCCCGTCGTCATCGCTAACGCTTGTCCATCCGGGCTGATGGCAATGTCTAACGCGCCTGCATCGAACGATCGAACAAGCTTCCCGGTCGTCAAATCCCACAGCTTAATTTTGCTGCTGCCCGTTAACAGCGATTGTCCGTCTTGAGAAAAGCTGAGTCCCGTGAGTTCGCCAGAGTTGAGGGTATAAAGCGGGTCGCCGTCTTGAAGTTGCCACACAACGGTTCTAGCTCCGCCTGCCGCGAGAAAGCGTCCTTCGGGACTAAACGCGATCGCTCGAATCGCTTCATCGCCCAAGCTATACAAACGCTGGCGCGTTGAAACCGCCCAAAACTGAACGCCGATCGGACTGTTTTCGCCGTCTGGCCAATGGCGCAGTCGACTGCCGCTTGCGAGCACTTGGCTGTTCGGGCTAAAGGCCAGAGTCGAAGCGCGTTGATCGCTGATCGTTGCCATTAACCGTCCGGTTGCCAAGTTCCACAAGCGAATTGTATTGTCTAAGCTACTGCTGGCAAGAATCTGATTATTTGGACTAATGGCGATCGCGCTAATGAGGTCTTGATGTCCGTCGAGTTCTTGAATTTTTCGCTTCGTTTCAAGATCCCAAAGCTCGATCGTCGTGTCGCTGCCAACCGCCAAAATCGACCCGGATGGACTCACCGTTATCGCTGTGGGTTTGTGAGAATCTAACACTTGGGCTTCTCGATAGCAAACCGTATCGGTGCGTCCAACTGGCAAGCAAACCGACGGAACGGTGCGTGCAGAAAGGGACGTTCTTAAAAATAACAGTCCTACAATCAGCACCGCGATCGTGCTTGCGACAATGCCGATCATCCAGCGTAGGCGGTTTCGATTCACGATCGTTTCATCCCCAACCTGATTGATTTAACGTCACGACAGCAAAAATCCTTTTTCCAGAAGTGAGAGTATAGCGAAAACAGTCGATGCTATATTAAGAAAAATTTACCCCATTCAACATAAGTGAGTATAACTAGAGCACTAACCTCGATCGCACTGCTTCTAGCGACTTATTTGAGTGTTACCCTAACTTACTTGGGAATAGATAAGTTTTACTATGTGTTAGCGGGCGGCAGGAAGTTTGCCACGTTTCCGAATCTAACTTGGCAACTCGGAATCGGCGGAAGCTACGTTTTGCTGTCGATCGTTTACCTGATTTGGTTTGGAATCGCCTACAAAGCTGCAACTTTTTACGAGAAATGGCGATTTCGCGACGTTTTATCAGGGACGGCTATTTTTTTGTTATTAGCCTTTATTTCCTATCCGCTTGGAAATGACATTTATATTTATTTGCACGCTGGCTTGATGAATTTGAGCCAAGCTAACCCTTATCTTATTCGGGCGGCGGCTTATACAACTGAATTATCTTTATACGTAGATTGGGGGCAAACCTCCACGTATGGGCCCGTTTCACAACTGTTGTTTACGATTTCTGCGGCGTTTGTTCCAGCAAATCCGATCGTAGCCGTTTACGTATTTAAGCTGTTTTGTTTGGCGCTGCACTTACTAAACGGATATGGTTTGTGGTGCTGGCTGCCAGGGCGGTATCGAGCGATCGCCACGATCGCGTATTTAGTCAATCCGGTTTTGCTTGTCGAGCAGGTTGGTTCTGCCCACGTTGATGTTTTAGTGTCTACAAGCTTGGTTTTTTTTGCCTTTTGTCTTGCAAAACAGCGCTATTGGGGCGGGTTTGTGATGCTGTGGGGCGGTCTTTTGTCGAAAACCCTGCCGATTATTTGGGCACCCTGGGTCGCGCTGTATTTTCTGCGGCAGCGTCGATGGGGATTGCTGCTGTCCATGATTTGGGCATCGGGCGCGATCGTCGCTGCTTTAACCGTTACGGTTTTGCCCAGCGTTGAGGCGTGGCGAAGTTTGCTAAATCCAGGCGTCGAAGGACAGTATCAGTCTTCGTTGATGTCGATCGCTCGCTTCGGATTCGATACGCTGCGAATTTATCATCCTGATCGGTTAACGCTGGCTCAACAGCGTGACGGACTCAACGCGATCGCAAGTAAGCTGACGATCAGCTTTTTTGCGTTTTATGGTTGGCAACTGTGGCAGGGCTGGAAACGCTGGAACAATACGCCAGAGCAATTAATCGAAGGAATGGGCTGGACAACGATCTTGTTAATGCTTTTTGCAACGCCCTGGTTGATGCCGTGGTACTGCACGATTCCTTTAACGTTTGCGGCACTCGTTCCACAAGCGCGACTGTTAGCGCTAACGAGCTTAGCGTTTGGCTTGTCGAGTAGCGCACAGTATCTACTCATGGGCAACAGTGCGATTAAAAGCTTGACTTCGGTGGGTTTACCAATTTTAGTCCTAATCGTCGGAGCAGGGGCGCTTCGGTTTGGAACTGCAAGCCCCGAACAAAGCGCGATCGAACCTGACCGAGTTGAGCACAATCCAACGCCAATTCCGCCTGACCCCGCAGTGGTCGATCGCGACGCACCTGATCCGCTAACGCCTGCGGTTGAATTGCAAACAGAAGGCGCAACCGAAACGCATCTACCTCAAAGCAATTCGTAAATTTTCCACAAAAGGCGCACGATCAACATCGAACGCAAGCTCCGTTCCGCGTCCGATGTTAAGCGTAAATACGCTACTTTCGCCGAACGGCGATCGTATACGACGGACGCTGTTTTGCTTCGCGTTGCGTTTTCACTAATCGGAACGTTTCATCCACATAAAGATGATCAAACTTTGGCGTGGCCAAATACGTTTTCTCAATCTTCTTTAGCGTTTGCTTATCGACATTCTCAAGCTTGAGTTCTTGAGGAAGCGCGGTTTTTTGATTGAACTGATCGAGCTTTGTATCTAGCACTTCATGAAACCAAGCCTCAGCTCGATCAATTGTCAACGGCAATGCTCGCCATCTAAGCGCTTGCTCGATCGTGACGTTCTGAATAAACCATTCACCATCGCGAATCTCAAACTTTTGCATCACCATGAAATCGTAAGCCGCAAGAAACTTATCCATGAATCTGAAGCGGCTTCCCGGCGCGTAGCGTGCAATATTGGCGTAATAGCCGTTCTCAAAGAAGATTTGGTACGAGCAATCGTGCAGACGTCCGGGCAGAATATCGTGAAACGGAATCGTTGACCAAACTGGCGTCCAAACGCCAAGCACCACGGGAATTTGGTCTTCAACCACTGGGTACGGATTGCGACGCTGTAGCTCGACGAAATACGGAGCTAACTCGTTTTTAGAAAACGAAACTTTCTGATTAAGTGGGTCTGAGTCACGATTCTGAACCAGCAGTAAAATCTCTGCTTTGAGTTCTTCGGTGGTTAAATTGCCGAGTCTGCTTGTTTGTACCGCGTTAGCTACCATAATGTTGCTCCGACCCAATATCAAATTAATGCTGCTAATTGATCATGATGTTACGAAATTTAATAATGTTTCTTCTCTACCAAGAGAGGCGTTGTGTTGAAATTAAAGATCTACTGAAAGAAGGGTCTTATGCGGGCTTGCATTTTTTTAAATCTCCCTGTTGATTGAAGCGATCGTGTCGTTAATTCTCTACTGTGCAAACGCAAACCCTCAAAGGAATGCCTGTGAAACCAGTTGAATCGGCACCAAAACGCGCCCTTTCCTTACTCGATGCGATCGCGTTAATTGTGGGCATTGTGATTGGCTCTGGCATTTTTGAAACGCCTGCGTTAGTTGCCGCAAATGTTGATAGTTCTATTTCACTGTTCATGGCTTGGATCGGGGGCGGCGTTGTTTCTGTAGCAGGCGCTTTGTGTTATGCAGAACTCGCAACGAGTTTTCCCAACGTGGGTGGAGCTTACTATTTCTTAAAGCGATCGTTGGGTTCAAGCGTTGCATTTTTATTTGCTTGGTCACGCATGACAGTGATTCAAACCGGATCGATCGCGTTATTAGCGTTTATTTTTGGTGATTACCTGTCTCAGGTTGCATCGTTTGGAACGTATTCTTCGCCGATTTATGCGGCTGTTGCAATCGTGATTCTGTCTGGTTTAAACATTCTCGGCTTACAAGAAGGCAAATGGACGCAAAATCTCCTAACCGCCGCCAAAATTCTCGGTTTAGGATTGATCATTGTGGTTGGCTTTGCGTCCCCACTAGCTTCTGCATCCCCTGCTCCTTCTGCTCAAAACGTCTGGGGTTTAGCGATGCTATTTGTGTTGCTGTCTTACGGAGGCTGGAACGAAGCTGCTTATATCTCTGCTGAAATTCAAAATCCTCGTCGTAATATGGTGCGATCGCTGCTTTATAGTATCGGCATTATCGCCGTGTTTTACATCCTGATTAATGGCGCTTATCTACGGGGTTTGGGCATTGCAGGCATGGCAAAAGCCGATGCCGTTGCTGCAAGCTTAATGACTCGATCGCTCGGTTCTACTGGCTCTACTTTCGTTAGCCTGCTGATTGCAGTTTCGGCGCTCGGTTCGCTGAATGCAACCATTTTTACCGGAGCACGAACCAATTTTGCGCTCGGTCAAGATTTTAAGCTGTTTCGCGGTTTGGCTCAGTGGCAGCAAGACGCCAGCACTCCGCAAATTGGATTTTTAGTGCAAGGCGCGATCGCCTTAGTTCTAGTCGGATTTGCAACCTTGACGCCGCGATCAGAGTTCAAATCGATCGTGGAGTACACCGCTCCAGTTTTTTGGCTGTTCTTTTTGCTCGTGGGCATTTCGCTGTTTGTGCTGAGACGACAATTGCCCGATGTTGATCATCCGTTTCGCGTGCCGTTGTATCCGATCGTGCCGTTATTTTTTTGTTTTGCTTGTGGCTATCTGCTGTATGCAAGTTTGGCGTATACGGGGGTTCATGCGATCGTGGGTTTGATTGTCATGGCGCTTGGCATTCCTGTTCTGATTTGGAGTCAGCGCACCGTTAGCAAAAGCGTGTAAAAAAGTAGCGCAAGCGTGAATAAGTCTGCTAGAATGCCCAATGCGTATGCTGGTGTAGCTCAGTTGGTAGAGCAGCTGATTTGTAATCAGCCGGTCGCAAGTTCGAGTCTTGTCACCAGCTTTCAATAAAATCAACCCTTTCTCTTACGGGACAATCCTTCCAGGATTCGGCTTCAGCCAGTCCTGGATTTTTGCGTTGGGTCTTTTTCGGTCAGTTTGGAGTAGGGATTGGGGTAAAGATTGGGGTAAAGATGCCTGCGTAGAAATTTCAATGCGAGTAATATCTGAATACACCTGAACTAGCTACATGGAGGTGTTCAGTCTTATGTACGCGAGAAATTCCCGCCGCAAGGCAAAGCCGGGTTCCGTTCAAGTCAAAAATTCCAATGATCGATTGCAATTAGTCTTTAGTCATGGAGGCAAGCGTCATTACTTCTCGACAGGTTTGACTAATTCCCCACTCAACCGAAAACTTGCTCAAGACAAAGCATTTCAGATCCAACGCGACATCGAATATGGTGAGTTTGATTCGACACTAGAAAAGTACAAGCCTCAATTAACTTTGACAACCATTGAATCTGTGGATACAATCGCTCCTCCAGTTCCGACGATGGCGGAATTGTGGACAAGGTATGTGGAGATTCGGCAGGTTGGAAAGTCTCCGTCAACGCTGCGGATGTATGACTGGGTTGAAGGACATATCGATCGATGCCCACACAAACTACCTAGTGAGGCACAAGCCATTTTCGATTGGTTGTCAGTGAACATTGTTCCTGGCACGGTCAAGCGATTACTGACTCAGTTTTGTGCTTGCTGTCGATGGGCGAAAAAAGCGGGCTTGATCGATCTCCAACCCTTTTGTCGGCATGGCAGCAGAGGTCAAAGAACCTGCTACTGAGGAAGATGAGGACGTGAATCCTTTCACCAGAGAGGAGCGAAATCAGCTAATCGAAGCATTCAAGGCAAATCGCTACTACAGCCGCTATGTTCCATTAATTGAGTTTTTGTTCTTCACAGGTTGCCGACCTTCTGAAGCGCTAGCCTTGGAATGGCGACATATTGCATCATCTGTAATTCAGTTTGAACAAGCTTTGGTGAATGGTCGTCAGCGAAAATTGGTCTTGAAGAAAGGCTTGAAGACACAAGAACGTCGTAAATTTCCAATCAATGGTCAAGTCGCAAAAATCTTGCAGTCAATAAAACCTGCTCGTTGTTCTCCGAATTCATTAGTATTTCCAAGTCCTACTGGAAAATTTATCGACTGGCACAACTTCACGAATCGAGGCTGGAAGGCTGTTCTAGAGTCCTTGCCTGAGATTGAGTATCGCAAGCCCTATCAGACTAGACATACATTTTGCAGCCTATGTCGCGAAGAGGGAATTGCGAGTATTCAGATTGCAAAATGGGTTGGAAATTCGGCTGAGATGATTGATCGTGTTTATGCACGACCTGTTGATCAGGTTCAAGTCCCAATCTTGTAGTTTCTACTAGCAAGTGTTCTAAGTCAGTCATCTACCAAATCAGGGTGTTCTATCTTTTTTCGCGATTGTTTTTCCCAATTTCTGATCTTGTTTAGCGCTACGATCGCCTCTTCAGCAGTTATTTTAGGCAAGTGAATCGTGAAATAGTTCTCTAAATTCGCCAGTTCAGCTATATCCGCTTCGATACCATTCAAAAGTTGTGGAGTGCCTGTGTTCGTCATCCGGTCGCGGTTCCAGAAAAAGCGCTCAAGTAATTCCTCGTTGCCCTCTCACACTCTGCATGCCCACGATTCCCACTGATCAAAATCATTAGAGTGAGGATTAAAAGCCCGCTCCTCCTCGTCTTCCCCGTACTCCTCAAACGATGCTTACTAATTTGGAAGGATGTATTCCTCGGCACCTCGGACGTAATGTAGAAGTGTTACGAAGCAGATAATTCAGCTAATTCGAGGAGCAAATGGACAATTCTGTAGACGCGCCACTGCTCGACATTCATAAAACCCTTAAACCAGAAAGTAATGTAGAGAAAGATTGCGGGGTTTAGGGTGAAGGTTTTTAGCTCCAAAATGCCATCAAACATTATGTTGTTTTGTGTATATAGCGGTGTAATTGCAAAAATTCGCAGAGAACGCTATATGCAGAGTAAGATTGCTTGACAAGAGTTAAGTATAAAGATTAACCTTTAGGGTTAATAATTCAGCTAGCGCCCGGTATAATGATTATTGTATTTGAAGACCAGGGATTTGCAAAACAATGCAATGACAAATCAAAGCTTGTCAGGGCACAAGGTCCAAATCGAGCTAGAAAAATTCAACTTCACTTGGATCGTCTGAAGGCAGCTTTGACGCTAGAAGATATGCGAAATTTACCAGGGCGTTGCCATGAACTACGTAAGAACCTTGCTAACCATCTATCACTCGATTTAGATCATCCTTACCGACTGCTGTTTATCCCCGCTCATGATCCAATTCCCCGAAAAGGAGATGGTGGGCTTGACTGGACGCAAATTACTCAAGTAAAAATCGTCGGAATAAGAAATACCCATGAATAAAGCACAAAATCAATACACACCAGATTATGTTGCTCCCCCTGGTGAGACTCTATTAGAAATGCTGGAGGAGCGGAATATGACTCAGGCTGAATTAGCAGAGCGTATGGGAAGACCTAGAAAAACAATTAATGAAATCATCAATGGGAAAGCTGCGATTACTCCCGATACTGCAATTCAGCTAGAGCGAGTTTTTGGAGTTCCGACTCGTTTCTGGAGCCAACTAGAGCAGAATTATCAAGATTTTTTGGCTAGGCAAAGAGAGGTAGAACGTTTAGAGAAACAGATCGAATGGCTTAATCGCTTTCCTATTAGAGAAATGGTTAGGCTAGGCTGGATCGAACATAGTAGAGATAAAGTAGTACAGCTTCAGATTCTTCTCAACTATTTTGCCGTTGCTTCTCCCGATCAATGGCAAGCCTACTGGGAAAACCGACAAGTCGCATATCGTAAATCTGTTGCTTTTGTTAGTAACGGGGCTGCCATTACTGCTTGGCTCCGAAAGGGAGAGTTGGGAGCAGAGCGCATTGAATGCCAGCCTTACAATACTTCAAGATTTAAGAAAGTCTTAGCTGAAATTCGTAGCCTGACAATTCAGCCTCCTGAGATTTTTCAACCCAAGATAATCGAGCTTTGTGCAAGTGCAGGAGTAGCATTAGTTTTCGTTCCTGAATTACCCAGGATTAGAGTATCGGGGGTAACTCGTTGGCTCAATGCTCAGAAGGTTTTGATTCAAGTTAGTTTGCGGTATAAGAGCGATGATCACCTGTGGTTCACTTTTTTTCATGAAGCGGGGCACGTACTTCAGGAAAGAAAAGATGAGATATTTTTAGAGGGTCAGGCTGAATATGACCCTAACCATCCTCTGGAAATTGAGGCTAACCAATTTGCTGGCGATTTTTTGATTCCGCCTCTGCAATTGAGTCAGTTCCTAGCGACTTTCAAGGATAACCGTTCTTCTTCAGTTTTAATCAAGCAGTTCGCGGCTGAACTAGGTATTGCACCTGGTATCGTCGTTGGCAGACTTCAACATGACAAAAAGCTTGCTCAAAATCATTGCAATGACCTCAAACTGAGACTCGATTGGGCTACGCGCTCATAAGGCAAAGCATAACCTTTATATCTCCCCGGATGCATCTCAATCTATGCGATCGCTAGAACTCCAAAATCGTATCGTTAATCTGCTGTCATTATTTGTGACTCAGGTTAAAGGACATACAGCAATGGGTAGAACTGATATCAATCGAGTTGCTGAAACTGTTCTGGTCCCAATTCTTAGGGAAGTGTATGGATATCAAGATCTCAAGAATCTAAATGATTCCAGAGGCGCTAACTATCCCGCCATTGATCTAGGAGATGAAACTGCAAGAATTGCCATTCAAGTTACAGCTACTTCAACTATTGACAAGGTTAAGCACACCCTGCAAGGCTTTATCGAGCATGAACTTCACAAAACATTTGATCGAGTTCAAGTCTACATTCTAACGGAGAAGCAGAAAACCTATTCTGTCAGAAGTCTTCAGGCAATTACTAAGGATAAAGTTCAATTCGATCCAAAGCGTGACATTTTAGATTACCAGGATCTGCTTGAACAAATTGCAACGTTTCAGGTCGAGCAGCTTGAGCGAATTTGTAATATCTTGGAAGCCAATTTTGGAGATAGTAATATTGTTTCTTCTTCCAAGAAAGATAATACCTTTTTGTTAGCAGAACCTGCTTCGCAAAAACCTCAAAAAGTTTATCTCAATCTGCTAGAACTATATTTTCCTGAGCGAGTCTATCTTGCAGATCTAGCTATCGATCGCAACCAAGTTATCCAAAGTTCACGAAACACTAATCGTCCTCTCAAGCGAGATTCGTCTACACGAGACGTTGCTGCTGCTGCTCTAAAACAGCATGGCTTAAGATTTGGTGTAGATTGGGTTTGCCATGAAGGAAAAGTTATCACCTTTCATGATTTGCGCGATCGAGATCTTCCATTGGTAGCCTTAATTGACTTGGGTACAGTGACACCTCTCGACTCTCAAGAGTTCTACGAGATAGACGATGACTACGAAAACATCTTCAAGTCCCTTCTAGGTAGATGCCTACAGCAAAAGCTTTACCATCTAAATGTTCAATGGCAACATCAAGAACGTTTATTCATATTTTCTGAAGTCGATGGTAATCCTAAGCGGAGTGAGGGATGGAAGGATAAGCGTACTGATAACAGGGCTGTTTATGAACGAGTCATGAAGAACAATAAGCCTGATGAAATTCTTCATTGCAAGCATTTCGGTTTTCGGACAAAGTATGTACGCTTCGGTAACAAGTGGTATGTCAGTATCACACCGGACTGGTTCTTTAGTTTTGATGGCTACCGGAAATCCTACTTTGCAAAAGACAACCTTGATTGGCTGAAACGGCATGAGAACGATAAAAGCGTCTGTAACCATTTACGCTTTATTGCAGCTTTCTTAAAGCAGGAAAGACCTTCCGATCTATTTACTCAACGTCAACAGTATTCTTTTCTGTCGTTTGGTAATCTCATTACTTTCGACAATGCACCACCCTTAAATGACAAGGATTGGCTACCAGACAAATCCGTGAATAAATTGAGCAACGACGATCTAGAACAACAAATGGAGTTGATTTTAGAGCTATGAAACTGAAGCAAATTCAAGAACCATTTCTCGATTTTGGGCAAGGTCCTCACATTTGCCCAAGAGCTGGAATCACCGAGTATGACGTTTACGACACTAGGCTCAGGATTAGACGAGACAGACTTTTCATTGGAGCAATTGGAACTAGTGATACGCTCTCTAAACTTCATACGTGGATTGAACGTTGTGCTAATCGCATTGATGCCCCTCCAGAAAGCCGTCAACCCAAACTAAAAGTCCCTTTCTGTGGTTTTAACCCAAACTATGGATTCAAAGCAAAGTTAGTGATTGATGAAGAGATTACACGATCGCTCACCAACTCTGAAGTGAAAGAAATTTTAAAGATTCCTAATTGGGACAAACGGGTTGAAGCGGCAGTTGAATTATATTATCGCCATGCCAAGTTTTTAGCGCAGAATCGAACGGTTGATGTCATTGTTTGCACCATCCCAACGATATTACACGACAAAATTGCTTCACCAGAACTACCTGAATCGAAGGAAACAATTGAAGAAACTGAAGAAGAACAAAAAGAAGACGAACTAGAAGTTAATTTTCGTCGAGCGTTGAAAGCAAGAGCAATGCATCTTGGGAAACCGATTCAAATTGTTCGTGAGGTTTCACTTGAACCGAGTGCTAAAGGGCAGCAAGATGATGCAACCAAAGCCTGGAACTTCTGCACAGCCTTGTATTACAAAGCCAATCAGACTGTTCCTTGGAAACTCGTTACTAGCCTAAACCGCCCTCAAGTCTGCTTTGTGGGCATTAGTTTCTATAAAAGTCGGGACGGTAAGGTTTTGAATACCAGTTTGGCTCAAATCTTTGATGAATTAGGACAGAATGTTATTCTGCGTGGTACTCCTGTTGACTTGGATAAGAGCGATCGTCGCCCTTACTTAAAGGAGGAACAAGCCTATAATCTTCTCAAACAGGCACTGAACGAATATGACATTGCAATGAGTAGTTCTCCCAGTCGCCTAGTTCTGCACAAGTCTTCAAAATATAGGGAAGACGAGATGGCAGGTTTTGAGGCTGCTGCTAGTGAATTGGGAGTCCGTACCATTGATTTCGTGACGATCCTGGACAGCGATCTACGCCTGCTACGGGGTAACGAGTATCCTGCGTATCGAGGAATGCATATCGAATTCGATGAGGAAAATCATCTACTATATACGCGCGGCTCTGTCGAATATTACAAAACCTACCCAGGCAAATACATTCCGCAGCCTCTTGAGATTCGGATTGGTAGGGCTGATGAGTCTGCTGAAGTGATTTGCAAAGAAATTTTAGGTCTAACCAAGATGAATTGGAACAATACCCAGTTTGATGGAAAATATCCAATTACTTTGGCTTGCGCTCGTAAGGTTGGGCAGATCATGAAATATCTTCGTTCTGAAGATGATGAACCCCAAATCAGCTACAGCTATTATATGTAAGACTCAGGGAGCAATGCTGTTAGAAGCGGTTTTGTCGCTGGGCTAATTTATTCGCTCTCGAAATCGTGACTGTCAAACTTTAAAACTCGACAGTTTTCTGTGATAGTCCGAATGAGACTATCAGAAGCTGAATCGGGTAAGCGCACCTGAATATCTAGCGTGACTTCAACTTCTGCATCAACGAGGCTAGTGAAGTGCTGAAGTATTTCATCGGTAATCTGTCCAGCATCACGTCGAAGCCGAAGTGGATCTAGTTTCACTGAAGCATAAAATCTATTGAGGTGTGGTTTAGATTGAGTGTTGGAAGTATCATCCTGAGTTCCTGCAACGTATGGCTCTGCGGTTGTCCCTGTCAGTTCACGAACTACGGTCTGAGAAGCAGATTTAGACATTTCAGCCGATTTTTGAGCAGCTTCATCAGCATCGAACTGATGTTGAGCCACTTCAGGTTTCACGATGAGGCTTTGAGGACTCATTGTTATTGTGATCGCTTCTCTCGGTCCTGCTTGAAGCCCGATGTACCTCTGCTTTGCTTCATCCCAACCTACCGCATAAGCAAAACTCTCATTCCAAAGCAATCCTGATACACCTTCTTGAATCGCTTGAAGAAGAACTTGCTCATCTTTTAGACGTGGCAAGTAGAGATAGTTCGCTAGATAAGTCCATAGCTGTTTAATACTGAGATGGTTGCTGTCTCGCCATAGGTAAGGATCGAGCGCTTCTAGTTTGAGTAAGCTTGCAGCATAGGTGGGGAGAAAATGGTTCTCGTAGATTAGTTTGCGGCTGGCGCGAAGAATCGGGGAGTCTTGCCCTTGGAGTCGGACTTCAATCCACTCAATCGGTTTTTGAGGATCGGGTTGTGCAGGCACTAGAAGCCATTGATAGGCATCTTTCAGGAGATGATCAACGGTATCATCGGCTTGCTTGCGTTTCGCGATCGCTTGATTGCTCTGAAACACATCTAAGTTCAACCCTTCCTTGTCTTCAACAATAGAGTTCCAGGCGAGATACTGACAAACATTTTGCTCCAGCACTGTCACTTTCGCCTTGTCTGGTACTAGAAATAGCAACATATTCTTGCAATATCGGGGACTGCCTCCTCGCTGATTCAATATTTCTGCTACGCGCTGACGGGCAGCACTGTCTGCTGTTTTTCCAACATGGGGATACTGCGGGCTAAGAACAACTAATCGCACTCCCATTGATTCCTCGTCAGGAATATCGGCTGTGGATTCTGGCGCAATGTGAACCCTAGCAAATTCTCCCCACTGTTTATCGGTTTTGAGACGTTTGATGATTTCATTCCAGATTCGATCTACATCGCCCTGAAGTTGCGTAGCCCGATCTTGAGCAGTGCGGGTGACATTCGGTTGAGTTGAAATCCAGTAACGGTTATTGCTATCGACGTAAAGATAGGTCGCTTGGTCGGTTAAGCGACGAAGCGCGTCTCCAAACGTGGCAACGGTTTCTCCGGGTTGAGCACATCCTAATCTGATACGACGATCTTCAATGCCACGGTTCGCTGCCTGTAGGGTTGGGGCTGAGCCGAGATAGATTGTGCGGGTGACTCGACGGCAAGCGGAATAACGTCCTAAGTTTGGATTTTGGTTGTCAAGGAAGACGGGTAGGGAATTCGAGCCATCGACATCTTTGGCAATCACTGGCACCCAAGAGTCTTCTAGGTAGCGAGTCAGTTCAGATTGTACTTGCGTATCGTCGATCGACACACTAGCAGGCATGATCAGTAAGTTCTTATCTCCCCGATCCCATAGAGAATGAATGACTTTTGCCATTAATCTCAGAACGCCACGAGTGCGCTGGAATTTATCGAGCGTTGACCAATCAGAATAGAGTCGATCAAAAAGTTCAGGATGAATCGGATAGGCTTCCTCTAGGCGGCGCTTATAGTTGGCTTCGCGGCACTCTGAGGGAAATTCCTGTGCCTGATTCTGATACATTTCGACAAAGGCGCGAATGACTGCATCACGGGCGACATAGGAATCCGATTCAATGGGCTGGAACAGGCGACGGCGCACAATCTCGAAGCTTTCTTCAGCACTGGCAGGTCGCCACGGAGATTCGACTCGACCGATCGCATTTTTTAAGCGATCGAGAGCATCTTTGCCACGATCGCCGCCAATTTCAATATCGGAGGCTGGAATGCTGGCAACAAGCAGGGTGCGATCGGCATTTTTAGCAGACTCGCTTAAGGTTTGAGCGAAGGTGAAATGGGTGTCAAAACTGCCAGCCGGAAGATCGTTTTCTGCGTGAAGCTGGCGGGCATAGGACACCCATTCATCAATCAGAATGAGACAGGGTGCATATCGGTTGAACAGATCCTTGAGGGTGTCGCCTGGATTAGTTCCGGTTTCGTCAGCTTGGCGGAGCATTTCATAGCCTTCTTTGCCGCCAAGCTGCCAAGCAATTTCGCCCCAAAGAGTCCGAACTACGGTGCCGTCTTTTTTAGGATGGGTTTGTCCAGGAGAAATTTTATTGCCGACGATAACAACCGTTTTGACATTATCAGGGGGATTATCAAGCTCAGCAGATTGGAAGACGGGTTCTAGTCCAGGAAGATCCTTGGCAGCGACTCCGAAACAAAGATGATACAGGGCAAGCATCGCGTGAGTTTTACCGCCCCCAAAGTTGGTTTGGAGTTCGATGACCGGATCGCCGCCTTTGCCGCTAAGTCGCAGTAAGGCTCCGGTGAGCAGTTGCTTGAGTCCTTCGGTTAGAAAGGTACGACGGAAGAATTCAGTCGGAAGGCGATACTCGTCTGAGCCTTCATCTAAATAGACTTGCCATAGGTCAGCAGCGAATTCAGCCTGTTGGTAACGACCGGAGGCAACATCTTGGTGTGGAGTCACGATTTCGCGCCAAGGTTTGAGTCCGCCTGTGGGTGTACCTTCGACTGGGGTGATAGTTGCACGACGGGTTTCGCGGCGGGCTTGGTCTTCAAAGCGAGTTCGTAGGAGTTCGTACCGTTGTTTTTCGACGATTTCGGCTTCTGGAGCGCTGATTGCGGTGAGCAATCGAGCAGTGCTGTCGAGGGCGCGGTAAGCGTCATCGGTAGAGACCGTCCCGCCAACGTGCGCCCAAGTGTCCCGAATGGTTCTGAGTTCGCTGACGAGCGATCGCTCTGATCGTCCCAGGGTTTTCTTGAATACGTCGTCCCATTTGCCCCAAACTACCTTGAGTTGGGCAGCAACGTCATCGCGAAGGATTTGCTCAACGGTGCGTCTAAGGGTGCGATCTTCATCAACATAGGGCGTAGCAGCTACGAGCCACTTATCGCGATACACCGATCGCATTTCTCGCTCGATGTAGGGATAGAGTCCTTCTCTAAGCAGGGTGAGGGCGCGTCCGACTCGTTCGTGATTGCTGATCGCCATAGGTAGAAGCAGGATAGGGGGCTATTATGACCTTCAAGGTTTGGGCAGTAGTTCAGGACAAATAAAGTCTATTTTGATACCGTGTTCTGCTAATGCATTTTCGTAATTTCGCCAGTCTGAGTCAACGGCATTGACGATCGCTGGTTTTTTGGAATGGGTCAGCGCAACAGCAACAAACTTTCGATCGCAGGGATCGAAGCCCGCTAAGGAGACTGAGTTTGGAAATTCTGCAAACTCGTTTTCGCCTGTCGGCGTGATGGAGACGCGATCGCAGTGTTTCGGGTTTGCCTGATTGACCAGCACCCATTTGAGAAAAGCATCACCGACACCAGGTTGCCCCGTGGGAGAGACTTTATTCCGGTATTCACTGATGATAAGCCAGCGATTGTCTAGCACTAGGATGCCCGAAGTTCGCAGTTTCTGAAGCAGATTAGTACAAGAAATTACACATTCGGGTGAAGCTTGGGGAGAATCGTTATTTGCAACTATCAGCACATTTGTATCTACTACTCGGTACATGCTTATATTCAATCAACTATTTGACGTTTCATCGCGGCTTCTGTCATGGCAACCAAATCACCCATTTCGTCACCAAAGAAGCCTTCTGGATAGTTGATGATATTGCCAAATGGATCAATTTCTAAAGGAATCAGTTCTGAAGTGCAATCTGAAGTCAATTTACAGAAGTAAAGAGCAGTATCTTCATTGGTAAAGTGGTCTTTTTCTTCAGCGATCCGTCGTTGCAAGCGACGAAGTAAATGTTCGCTGTGACTTTCAACAATGATTTGAAGTCTACGAGTCTTGATAACTTCTATGAAAAGGTCTGCAAGACCAGATTGAACAGCAGGATGTAGGTGAATTTCAGGCTGTTCAAGAATGAGTGTAGCCCCTTCTGGTGCGTAATAGCATAACACTAGGACAGGCAAAATCTGAGAAACTCCAAATCCCACATCAGTAACGAGTACTTCTGATGCGTTTGGAGAACATCGAACTCTTACTTCGTATTCCTTACGATTTTCTGCAATGGGGCGGAGTCGAAAATCATAAATCAACCCTAATCTACGTAGCCAACTTGCAACCTTAGTTTCGATATCTGGATCTCTTACACGAGAGGCTAGCAGCGCAGGAATCGCAAACTCTCCGCGCCTTCCTACATCTTGAGGACGCTCTCCTGACCAAGGGTAGAATTGGCGGGGATATTCTCGTAGTGGTCCAAGGTAATAAATATCTTGGAAGAGTTTTTCAAATGAAACAACAACATTCGACATAAATGGATAGTCCATATATCGTGCCATTGTTTGATTAGGAAATCCGTAACATTTTATTGGTAACGGTAGAGTTTTAGTTGGACTAGGTGTTCGTTCAATTTCGTCTCTAATAAATCGATTTCTGAGTTCAAAGCCTTCAGCAAACAAGCTGTAACGAGAGTTTTGACCATCTGCCTTTTGACGGTGCATTCCAACTTGAATTGATGAGTCATCCTCGGTCTGAATTTCGTACCTGAATTCTGCTACAGAAATTTCATCAATACCTAGATCAACTGAAGTAGTAAATTTTATGCTAGAAGCAAACCTGCGATCGCTAATTGTTGTTGGCATTGAATTGATTTGTCTTGGCAATCCAAACCTTCTGGAAAGAGTCCATTGAAGAGAAAGAGCAATCTGTCCAGGCAATTGGTGTTGATGCACGATATTGTATGAAGTACCAAGATCAACATAGGTTTTATCATCACCTAAATGTAGAATGCGTTGTCGATCGGGGGATTCAACCGTCTGTTTTAACATCAGCAGCAGTTGTAAAATAGCAGTCTTACCGGAACTATTCGTGCCGAAGAATCCTGTCAGTGGAGCAATACGAATATCCCCCGTATCTGCCCAGGATTTAAAGTTTTTTGCCTGTAAATGCGTCAGCATGGAACTTCCTTAAAAATGTTTTATGTACTCTTCCGTTCAAAGGGTTTCTAAAATTCGAGACTGCCTTGTACGGGTGTGGATTGTTTGACCTCTGCTGCTAGTCTACTAATTTCGCTCCAGGCGATCACGAGGCTGTTGTAGGCGATCGCTTCGGTTGTCCAGCCTTTGCGATCGCAGATGCTATACAAGCGGTAGGCAAGGTCGCGGGCGATGTCGCCTCGGTTGCCGAGTTGGGCGAGGAGGTTGGCGGCGGCGGTTTCGCCTTGGTTGAGGAGGGTGCGGATCAGGTGTTGGGTGGCTTCCCAGTCGGGGGAGCGCTCGTCGCGAGTGGGGTTCCAGGATTGGGGGAGTTCGTCACGAGTGAGAAGACGGACTTTGCCGGATTTGGCGCTAAGGATTCCGGCGGTTTCTAAGCCTTTGATGCTGGTGTTTTTGGCTTTGGAGAGGGTTTCGGCATCGCCAAAGCGTCCGTCGGTGTGTTGGTGTTGCTCGAACCAGGCGAGTGCCCATCGGGTGTCGGGGTCGAATTCGCCTTCTTGTTCGGTGAGGAATTCGTCGAGGGTTTGGTTGATCAGTTGCAGGGCGGTACGGACTTTCAGGGGGGTGCCGTCGGATTCGAGGACTTTGGCATAGCGGGAGTAGATTGCCATGCCGGGTCCGATGCTGGCTTGGGCAAGGTCTACGGGGGCGATGTTGCCTTGTTGGAGTTTTTTGAGTGCGTCGGGGAGTTCGCGTTTGAGGGCGTTGAGGAAGTCGCGACGGGTGGTGGGTTTAGCGTCGGTGGGGCGGGGGCGGCAGACGAGGACAATGGAGGAGGCGAGAGCATTAGAGCCAATGCTACGAGTTCTTGCACTACGCTCTGTTCTAACAGGCAAAGTGCCAGTGATAACAAAACCAGAATTAATTAAACCTTCCAGCATCGTCTCCCAACCAGTTGACGCTGTTAAATTTTCATTCTGTTCTGTCTCTTCATCAACCTCAACTTGTTTGAAAGCATAGTAGACAGTAAATGGATAATTAGAATCAACAGATGCTCTAGCTCTACTAAATACCCTGCTGAGTCCATCTTCAAAGAATTGCTGTGCCTTCATGCGGCTACCACATCGTTCTTGATCTGCTACTAACTCTTGGTCTTTTGGAACAAGCACTGTACTGAACAACTCTGGATAGATATTACTTAACGAACGTCGTAACCATACATAAAAGAAGTCTGATAGATCAGCGTAAGGTACAGCATCATAGTAAGGAGGGTCAGTGGAGATCAGCAAGGGACGATTTGAGATGACTTCAGTCTCAAAGTGGGTGGCATCAATTTGTATTGCCCTACCAATATTAGGACTGGAAATGCTTCCCTGTATGACCTTAATGATAAAAGACAAATTACCCTCAAAATTACCACCAGATACACTAAATGGATTAGCTTCAGCAAAATCCCAAGTTATCGGTAGAGCTTGTCGCGTGAAAGTGTGAGCTACAAGCTCGTTTTTAGGCTGTGCGCTCCAGGTTGCTAAAGAAGACCAAAAATCTGATGAGCGACCTATGGCAAGAGCTAGATAAGTAGCAACTGCATCAGCATATTCCCCAATATTAATACTATTCGTTTCTCCAAGTGGAGTTTCTAGAGATGTTTTTATTTCTCGATGTATCTCATCTATCAAATCACACAACACCGTTAAAGATACTGTCTGCCGTGCTGTAAATAAATCTCCATGCTGCGTCATTCCATACCGTGGAGCAGCCATATACTGAGAATGAGTCGATAAAGTTGCTTCTGATCTCCACTCAGGTTCTATGAGAGTAACTATTTTTTCGTGGGCTTCCACTGGTGATAGATAAACTCGTTGTCGAGTGCCTTCAGCCACGATCGCCATCATCTGCGCTTCCATGTGTCCAGCTTTGCCTTGCGATCTCACATACTCCAAAGCCACTGGAGTCCCACAAGCAACACAAACCGCACCTTTTCGGCTCACTGTTCCATCCGGAGGCGTTAACGAAATTTGCTCTTTCTCATCATCAGTCTGTGCTTGTTTGCGTTTCGCTTCCTGTTGATCTTTTCGTTTCACTTCAAATTGAATCTTCGGTGGCGTAATGGAGCGATCGACGATCGGTTCTACCCAAGTTTCCTTGCCTTTTTTCGTTGAAAGGGCAAACGCTCGCACCAATGGCATCTGACATCCACAAGTCGGATTTGGACATTTCACCGTTCTCGCCCAAATCCAAGCAATCACCGTTGCTTCTTGCCCCTCTGCGATTTTCACCTTCGGATACAAATGCCCAATCTTTTCAAACGCACGATCGCGCATCCACTTTCCGTAGTAGCGCACATCTTCCGCCAGCCCTTGTGCCCCGCGCCACTGATTGACCTTCAACTGCGATCGACTCTCCGGATTCACAGGCGGCAAATCCTTAAACTTCGGCGGAATCTCAATCAACGCCTTCGTAATCAACACAGCTACCGGATTCAGATCACTTCCATGCGCCTCCAATCCCAATCGCTGCGCCTCCAATGGAATCGACCCACCCCCACAAAACGGATCATACACAGGCGGCGGATTCCCATCCGTACTCTTAAGAATCTCCCTCCGCGCTGCTCCCAGCACTTCTGCGTTATTGATGTTCTCCCATTTCACTAAGTCTTCGATAATGCGAAACAAGCGATCGCGCTCTCGTTCCTGCGCCTCCTCGGTCGGAAACTCTTCCGGTCTAGAAGACGGATCATCCACCAATGACGCAAACAGCACCGCCCGACAAGCTGCCAACGGTCGCCGCGCCCACCACAAATGCAACGTACTCGGATGCCCATGCCGAATCGACTTTTCCCGCGCCGATTCCTTATTAATCGCTTCCAAGGGAAGCGCAACTTCAATCAGTTTCTTCCGGTACGACATCGCGTTACGATCGACACACTTAAAGACCAACGTTTATGATGACGCAAACTGATGTAATCGGTTCAAAATTTTTAGAACATTACAGCTTTGCACCTGAAAAAATGCACCTAGGGCTTATCCTGGCTCCTCCCCACGCGCCCACAACTCCTGCCAGTCATAATTCACGCTCGTCACACCAAAATCCGGCTCCTTCTTAAACGGATTTCGGACATACCGCACCAGACAACCTTCCCCCGCGACCCGATAAGCCCCCTGAGAACTGGCAACCTTAAACACATCTCCCTCTTGAAATTCCTCTGTCTGAGGCACTTGCACCAACGCCAAAATAAAATTCTCTGGCTTGTTTAATGCAGTCAGAATTTCGTTCTTTGTCACCGTCAACGTTTCCGCCCCTTGAATGCGCCCTTTTACCTCAATAAACCGGAGCTTGCCTTCTCTCGGATTTCGAGACTCCACATCATACCCACGCTTCTCTCCACTGATGTCTCGCGGTTCAAACCCCAATCGCCGTTCCGCCTCCATCACCGCTTGCATCGCTAACTGTTCCACCCGCGATCGCTCCTTCGCAAACATACTGGGTGCAGATTGTCGTTTCCCCTGAAGTCGCTGCAACAGTCCGATCGGAATTACCAACGCGCCACCGACTACGATCGGCACTGCCGGAGACAACTGCCGTTCCTGTTGCAGTTCTTCCATCCGTTTCTCTAACCGAGCTTGCAACTCGTCCGCCCGTTGCTGCGCCTTGCCAGAATTAATCTTGGCATTTGGTTTTCCAGCCCGCTCTTGCTCCCGCAGTTCCTCAGCCCGCTGATCCCAATAATGAATCTCCTTCGTTAACCGCTCCCTGACCGCCTTCATTGTCTTGTCAATTAGCGGCTCCTTTTGTTGTTGAATTTCCTGCCGATGCTCCGGCACCAATCGAGTCACCGCATATCGCTTAGCTTGCGCCTCTAAATCTTGCTGTAACCAAGACTGTTTTAACAGTGGCTCAACCCAGGTTAATTCATCCTCGCGCAACGGACGGTAGTTCAAATAAGGCGCATAACCGACAGGATGCCCTTGCCCCGCTTCATTTAGTTCGACATACTGCATTCGTCGAGACACAATTCGTCGCCCTTCTCCACTCGATCGAGCATCTTGAATCGCGTGTTCTAAGTACACCAACACACGCATCTGTTCACCCAAATCCGTCTCATCGACCAAGACGGCACCCTGCTTCAACAAATCCCGATGCCGCTCCAGCAATAAATCGATCACCGCATCCAGCAAAGGATGCCCTGGACAAACAAAGGCAGCAGGCGGTTTCCCCGGCACATTAATCTTGTCTTTCTCAAAACAAATCCGCTCATACCGCGTCAGCACCGGATCACGTCGCGCCACAAGGCAAGCCCGATTCCGAATTGCGGCTGAAACATGACTAATCTCGTATCGTCCCTGCTCTCTGGGTCGCATCGTCCCACCCAATCGACGAAAGGCTTCCAGAAAAAACGATTCCACAAAATGGGGCTGCAACCTGCGTGCTAACAACCGATCCATTTCCTCTTTGATTTGACGCACTTTGGAGTTATCCATCGCGTCTCGTGCGAGGGCTTCTCTTTCCAGTAGCTCTTCAAGTCGCTTGCGATCGAGCTTATCCTCTACAACCTGAGTCAGTTTGGCACGAACATCTGGCTGATCTCCATACCGAATTGCTTCAATCAACAATTCCCGGAGTTCTTTGCCCGCGATCGCGCTCCCCAAAACATCAAAGACCTTTCCACCTAATGCATTTTGCTCGATCGTCAGCTTTTTAAGCAATGTGAGATAAACTTCTCCTTCGCGTGTCTCCTCTGCAACTAAATTCCATAAATGACAAACTTCCGTTTGTCCAATTCGGTGAATCCGTCCAAATCGTTGTTCCAAGCGATTCGGATTCCACGGCAAATCATAATTCACCATTAGATGAGCGCGTTGTAGGTTAATGCCCTCTCCAGCAGCATCAGTCGCTAACAACACTTGCACATTGGCATCCTGCTTAAATAGTTCTTCAGCTTTTTTACGTGCCTCACGCCCCATATTTCCGTAAATGGCAACCACCGACTCTGGATTTCCGAGCAAGTTTTGAATCTTGTTTGCCAAATAGTTCAGCGTATCCCGATGCTCCGTAAAGATTACCAACTTACGCCGATGCCCCTGTGTATCGAAAAGTTCTGCCTCATTTTGAAGCAGCTTAGAAAGCTCCTCCCATTTTCGATCTAACCCGCTTCGTCTAACTCTCTGAGCCAATTGCTCTAGTTCCTGTAAGCGAGAAATCTCGGTTTGCAGTTCCGCAGCATTTCGCGCCGCTGTTGCTTGATCAACGACTGTTTCTTCTGTGGTTTCTCGTTCATCCATCGGGATGTCATCTTCGTCGCCTTCATCATCAAGAAAAGGAGTTCTCCAGTCCTGCTCTTGCGTCCAACGGCTAGACTGTTCCTCCTGCAATCGCTTTTCTAACCGTTCCCGCCGTCGATGTAACGACTGATAGATTGCTTCTGGCGACGAAGCAAGCCGACGTTGCAAAATCGTTAATGCAAACCCAACTGTCCCCTTGCGTCCTTCATTGCCCAACTGATCTGCTCGATTGAACTCTTCCCGAACATACTCAGTGACATCCCGATACAATTTTTCCTCTAGCTCTGAGAGGCGATACCCAACCGTATAAGCTCTACGCTCCGGGAATAGAGGAGTTCCATCAAACTTGAGCAAATCCTCCTTAATCATTCGGCGCATCAAATCTGAGGTATCGCCTGCATGAACCCCATCTCGAAATCTTCCTTCAAAGCGATCGCTATCCAACAACGCCATGAACAGCTGAAAATCCTCTTCTTTCCCATTGTGTGGGGTTGCCGTCATGAGCAAGAAATGGCGCGTCACCGTAGCTAGCAGTTTCCCTAACTTGTAGCGTTTTGTCGGCTTAATCTCTCCTCCAAAAAACGAAGCTGACATCTTGTGAGCTTCATCACAAATAATCAAATCCCAATCCGTTTGCTCCAGCTTAAGTTGCAAATCCTCATCTCGACTCAACTTATCTAACCGCGCTATCACCAGAGGCATCTCGGACAGCGCATTTCCTGTTCTTGCTGCCTCAATGCGATTATTCGTCAAAATTTCAAACGGCAACTGAAACTTGGCATCCAATTCATCCTGCCACTGTGCTGCCAAGCTCCCTGGGCAAACGACTAAGCAACGATTAAGATCCCCTCGAATTCGCAGTTCTCGCATCAGCAATCCTGCCATGATCGTCTTCCCAGCCCCTGGATCGTCCGCGAGCAGAAACCGTAAAGGCTGACGAGGTAACATTTCACTGTAAACGGCTGTAATCTGATGGGGCAACGGTTCAACCAGCGAAGTGTGAACGGCAAGAAGCGGATCAAACAAGTGCGCTAAATGAATCCGATGTGCTTCTGAAACTAACCGAAGGGTCGCCCCATCTCCACTAAAGCTCCAAGGACAGGTATCTGTAACAATCTCAAGCGTTGACTCGCGATCTCGATAGATGAGTTCCTGCCCAGTTTTTCCACTTGCATCCTGATAAGTCACGCTCAGGATGTCAGAGCCGTCATATTTCTCGATCGCAATAATCGTGACCTGTTGCCCTGGCAAAATTCCACGAATTGTTGCGCCAACTGCTAAGTCTTCAAGTCGAGCCATAGGAAAAGAGAGGTTGAGGAACAGAAGAGTAGCTTATGCATTGCCTTATTTTATACACTTCCAGCGAACCAAGCGTCTTTTCTGACGTGGACTATAGACTAGCGATGTAACTGCTGAATACTCCTCCAAGCAGGATTACCTCTTGAATTTACGCTCGTTACGAGCAGAAATTTTTGACCGATCGCAGTCTGCTCGTCTCGGACATCGATTTGACCATCCTAAGCTGTGTACCACTTATTCGCTCCAATCCCTTGTTTTACTCTAAATGCTGACAAAGCATATTTTTGCCCAGATGCAGCCAAAAAGTAGCAAGTCAGATTCTTGGATTTGTCCCAAATTTTGGCATCTAACCTGCCAGTCCATTCACCTTCTGGGAGTGGTCTCCGTTTGTACTCAGACGGATTAAATCCGCGTTGTATCGCTTGATTCCACGATTCAGTATTTATCGTCGCTCTACCCTCTGAAGCTTGATTAAAGACCATTCCACTCGTTGCTGAATGTGATCAAGTTGTTGCTTACCAACCACACCAATCGTTGTCATCGCCACTACTAGAAAAGTTGCGATTCCACACTTCGCCCAGTCACCCCAATTCGAGGTCTTTTGACCTGGAGTGATGACTGTGAGTGGATACGCTGCGATCGCATTGCGACCTTGTGCGTTGAGCGTCGACATCTCTAGCTGCAACGCGCTCGCCTCGTTGGAACTGAGTCCAATCAGGGTGCCGTGCTTCGAGGTCATCAAGATGGCATTCAATTGTTCGATTTGCTGATGCAATTGCTGCCACTCCTGATCGAATTTGTTCAAGGAGGTCGTAAGCCTGCTGTAGTTCTGGGCTAACCGCTCGGTTTCTCCAGTCTTGGCAGCGAGGAGTTTGAGCAATTCGAGATTTGTTTGTGTCCATTCTCCGAGTTGATCCTTGATGCGTTGGTCTTCTTGTGCAGATAAAACTTTGAAGCTATCGACAGACTTCCACAATCTGCCGATCACTTCTTTGAGTTCTGCGATCGCTATCGTTCCATGTTGCGTATTCATGCTTTCGTTTCTGCTTTAACTGGTGGGGTTGGTTTCTTCTCAGGTATTGCAGTAAGACCAAAATAGGTCGATGCTGCTTCAAGCTGCGGTTGGCTCAGATCCAGAAAACTATCGACGAGAATGCGATCGCCAAAACTCAATTGCTCTCGTTCAAAGAAGGACAGCGATTCTTCGTGCAAAGCATCGAAACTTGTGAGTTCCAACACAGGCATATCAATCTCGATTCCTCTGAGTTGTCGAAACTTAGTTCGAGTTTGGGACTGCTGCCAGCGATCAAAGGTCAAACTACCTTGATTCCAGAGTTGACTTTTGACCACGACATAATCTGCGTTCTCCCCGCAGAAGTCCAACATGATATCTAGACTATTCACCGTGTTGTAAGCATTGTTCAGGACTGTCGCGATCGTCGTTCGATATCCAAGTTGTTTGGCAATTTGAAACAGTCCGAACTTCTGAATCTGTTCACGAGTTTGTTTTCCACTTGCACCTGGCATATCTAACAATGCCACTTCGGGTTTCTGTTGCTCTAACGCTGTAAAGAACTGCTTGGCTTCACCCACATCGAGAAAATTCAGAACTTGAACCAAGTGTTTTGATGTCACATGGTATTCCTCAAATTCCGGATTCTCGACATCGGCATCGTAAGCGAGACAATTCACCTTTGCATTCACTAGATAGTAGTAGAGCAGGCGACAGAATAGTGTTTTACCTGTTCCACCTTTACCACCCAGGATGAGTACAATTCGCTTGAAGTTTTGAGTCATGATATCCTCTGAGGACGAACTCGATTACGATTGAAAGTTGGCTCTGCCCAAGTGGCATCAGGCAGAGAGTTTTGATCTTCGGAATTAGATAGTTCTGTGAGGATCTCAAATTGTGGCTGCATTGTCTCTTCGGTAGTAGCTGTTGAATTCACACCACCTGATAAACCAGATTCACCCTCTTGTTCACTGGCTTGAACTACTTCTGGCATAGCAGAATTAGAACGTTTACGCTTTGCTTTATTGGCAGTCTTTGCTGGAGACTGTTCTCGACGATAGCGTGTCACGTACTGCTTCAAGCTACCAGCCGTAATTTCTAATCCCCAGTTCTTTAACTGTCGCGCCACTTCTTCATAGGAATGCACACTCAGAGCTTGCTCGATTTGCTCGATTAACGCTTCGACAGCTTGCTTTTTACTGAAAATAGTCCTCGGTTGTTGGGCTAACACTTCAAGCTGCTGTCGCCATCGTTCAATTTGCTCGGATGAGTATTCCTGTGTCGCCATTGAAGAACTGCTCCATTCACAGAACTGTTCTCAGTATGAAATGGAACTCCTGCTTTTTCGATGTGAAACCGCGATGCTCAAAAGATTAAGTATTCTGTACTTTGGGTCTTTTTCGATCTTTTTGGGTCTTGTTGATTCAGTTTGGAAACAACTATTTCAAAGTTTCCTGACAAATTCACTTGGATTGTTTTTTGCTTCAGGTGAACCGTGAATTATTGTATAAGCTAGAGCTACTTCGAGCAGTCTCGGAGTGCTACGCCACACATCGATTGATTTTCAGTTCACACCTCATTAACGTGTGTGGCTGCGCGACTTCAGACATTACGCCAGCTTGTGGCGGTAAAAACCTCAAATAAAGCAGCAACACGTTGCGGTACAAGGGTTATATCGATTCTACTTCTCTCCACACACCACAAATCGGAGAGCTTTTTTAAGGAGCATTTATGCTGTCCCTAAGCAATGTTTCAGCCCATCAAGCTGAGAACTATTACGAGAAAGATGATTACTACAGTCATGACCGCTCTTCTGAAGCACAAGCGAGATGGCTTGGAAAGGGAGCAACGTCATTAGGTCTGTCTGACTCGTTCCAATCCCAGGAATTTAGAGCATTACTATATGGTCAAGATTTACAGGGTAATCCGCTCCATGGGAAACGAATTGATCCAAAGAATCATCGTGCGGCGACAGACTACACCTTCAGCGCCCCAAAGAGTGTGTCGATCGCAGCTTTAATTCAACAAGACAGCCGCGCTGTGAAGGCACACGATCGTGCGGTTGAAGTTGCGCTGGAGGTTATGGAAGTTCGCTACACTCAAACACGGGTTAGCACTAATGAAGGGAGGAAAAAGCTCAAAACGGGCAACCTAGTTGCTGCTGTGTTCCGTCATGAAACGAGTCGGGAACAAGATCCACAACTACACAGCCATTGTGTCGTAATTAATGCCACGAAACTACCCGATGGATCTTGGCGGAGTATGAGCAATGAAGCTGCGATCGCTCACCAAAAACTTTTAGGGCAGATCTACCAGAATGAATTGGCATTTCAGCTTCGACAATGTGGCTACGAGATTGAAGCTCGTCTGCATGGTCAATTTGAGCTAAAGGGATACAGCCAGAAAGTTCTCGATATCTACTCTAATCGCGCTCAAACAATCCAAGCCCACCTGAAGAAGCAAGCTCAGGGAGAGCCAGTAACTCCAGCCCAACGAAAAGCAGCAACCTTGAAGACTCGTAAGAATAAGGTGAAAGATGTAGACCGCGAAGCTCTCCTGCAACACTGGGAATCAGAACTCACGATCAACAATCTATAGCAATCCTGAATGAGTAAGATTAGCCATAGCGATAGAGTTTTGGGAAATC
>CAXUFL010000016.1:0-77471 GCA_964250455.1 uncultured bacterium | reverse complement strand
ATGCCGCACAAGGATTGCAGCGTGAAATCTCTCAGTTCAAGGTGTAGCGTTATGATCACGATCGACGATTTTTCAGATGAAGTCAATTCGGATCACATCGACATTAAAGACGATCGATCCTCGATCGAACATCAACTGCTCGATCGCGCCGTTCCGATCGATTACCTGCAAGAATTGACCACGGAAATTGCCGAACGCGGATCGGCATTTGGGACAAAATCGCATCGATCAAGCGAAGAAATTTTGTCGCTGATTGTGTTTCGGCTTGGAGCAGAACGATTTGCGATTTCGGTACGATCGCTGCAAGAAGTCACGCAGCCCGGAGTTATTCATGCAGTTCCGCACCGAAGCAATCATTTATTTTTAGGGCTTGTCAGTATTCGCGGTGAAATTTTGCTGTGTGCCTCGCTGCATCAATTTTTGGGCATCGAGCCAGCTTCGGACGATCGCGCGCGATCGCAGCGAATGCTAGTCGTGGCAGCCGATGACATGGCAGGCTTACAGCGCGGTTCCTTTGAAGCTGCACAAAGCACAAATCGTAAATGGGTGTTTTCGGTTGATGAAGTGCACGGCATTTATCGCTTTGGCTTGAGCGAAATTAAAGAATCGCCAGTTGTCGTAGCAAAAGCCAGCACCGCCTACACGCAAGGCATTCTCGATTGGAACGCTGAAAAAGTAAGCTACCTCGACGCCGATCGCTTGTTCGACACGCTCGATCGGAGGCTGCTGTAATGAGTGAGTATTCGATGCGCGATTTGTTTCGGCAAGAAACAAACACTCAGGTTGAAAGTCTGAGACAAAGCATTGCGGTGCTAAAAGACCAGCCGACCACGACCAGCGAACTTGAATCGGCGATTCGGGCGCTGCAAACGATCGAGGGTGTGGCGCGTTTAGTTGATCTTGATGCTCCGGCTCGTTTGGCTGAAGCGATGCAGTCGTGTTTTGTTGCCGCTCAAAATCAGCAAGCTGCGCTAACTTCAGCAAAGCTTGATCAACTGCTGTACGGCTGCACGCTTTTAATTGAATCGACGCAAATCGAGGATGCTGAACTAACGCAATGGCTTTTCAAACACACTGAAGAATTCGTGCGCGTGCAAAGCATGATCAGCGATTTGCAGTTGTTTTCTGAAATGCCTCAACCGACGCCATCAAGGGTTAAACCTCAGCCTGCTCCAACGGTTAAACCTCAGCCTGCTCCAACTGCGATCGGACCGCCGCCTGAAGTTGCGCCTCACAACGACGCAACTTCACCGCCTGCCCCTCAGATCGAACTCAAAACCCCGGTTAAAGCTCCGTCAGCCGTTCAAAACATTGTTCTGAACGATCCGTCTTTGATGGATTTGTTTCGTCAAGAAGTTGAAGCGCAAGCCACGCAGCTCAACAACGGGTTAATTGCCCTTGAAACCAATCCAGACTCGGCGCAAGAGCTTGAAGCGTTAATGCGGGCAGCGCATTCGATCAAAGGTGCGGCTCGTATTGTGGGATTAGATGTCGCGGTGAATTTAGCGCACGTGATGGAAGATCGCTTTGTTGCCGCGCAGCATCACGACAACACGCTAAACGCTAAACAAATTGATGCGCTGTTTCGCGGGGTAGATTTGCTTCAGTCGCTCAGCCAAATTCCCGCATCAAAGCTTTCACACTGGCTCGATCAACATCGATCGGAGTTTGAAGCGGTGCAGCAATCAATGTCGCCCAACTCCGACAACGCTGTAAGATCCAAACCTGAAGCATCGCTCACGATCGTCGAGCCTCAAGCCCCAATCAAAGCGCAACCGCCCGAACCGCCCCAAATCATTCAGCCCTCTCAACCATCCGCGCCCGAACCGCCGCCGCATGATTCAACGGGCGTTGCACAAAGTCCCGATCGCGTTGTACGAGTCAGCGCAGATAACTTAAATCGGATTATCGGACTTGCAGGCGAATCGATGATCGAAGCAAACTGGCTTCAGCCGTTTGCCAATTCGCTGATGCTGCTCAAGTCGCGTCAGCTTGAACTTGCAAAAACCCTTGAAGCGCTAGAGCAAACCTTGACCGGAGACGCCTCGATCGAGACCGATTCGATCGAGGGCATGGTGCATCGATTGCGGTTGCAAGAGCAGGAATGTCGCGAACTGCTCGGCGATCGCATCGGTGAACTCGAAGACTATATTCGCCGCACCGATAGTTTGTCGGATCGCTTGTACCGCGAAGTGATCCGGTCGCAGATGCGCCCGTTTGCGGACGGCGTGCAGAGTTTTCCGCGCATGGTGCGAGATTTGGCGCGGCAGTTAGGAAAACAAGTCAAGCTAGAGATTCAGGGCGAATCAACGGTCGTCGATCGCGATATTCTCAAACGCTTAGAAGCACCGCTCACGCACATTTTGCGCAACACAGTCGATCACGGCATTGAATCGCCCGACGATCGCGCCCAAGCCGGAAAACCGCTCGAAGGAACGGTTAATCTGCAAGCGTTTCATCGGGGCGGCATGTTAGCGATCGTGGTGTCTGATGATGGAAGAGGCATCGCGCCAAAGCAAATGCGTCAGCAGATTATCCGGCGCGGCTTAGCAACGGCAGATGTGGCTCGACAAATGAGCGAAGCAGAACTGATGGAATTTTTGTTTCTGCCTGGATTTTCGCTCTCGAAACAAGTAACTGAGCTATCCGGTCGCGGCGTCGGCTTGGATATTGCAAAAACAATGGCGCAAGAAGTCGGCGGAACCGTTCGCGCCCTTTCAACGCCTGGAAAAGGCACAAGCTTTCATTTTCAACTGCCGTTGACGCTTTCTGTAGTGCGAACGCTGCTCGTTGAAGTGGCAGGTGAGCCGTATGCGTTTCCGCTATCCCGGATTGATCAAATTGTATCCGTGGATCGATCGACGATCGCCGTTGCCGAAAATCGTCCGTATTTCACGCTGAACGATAAAAACATCGGATTGATTGCTTTAGATCAAGTGCTAGAGCGACCGCCTTCACCTTCAACGAGTCAGAGGCTATGGGTGGTGATTATTAGCTATCAATCTGCGACTTATGGCTTGATTGTCGATCGCTGTCTCGGAGAACGCGAACTTGTGGTGCGTCCGCTTGATCCGCGTTTGGGAAAAGTGCAAGACATCAGCGCAACGGCGTTAATGGGCGACGGATCGCTGGTGTTAATTTTGGATGTCTCAGATTTGGTACGATCGACCAATACGCTACTCGATGCAGGACGATTAACCAAACCGCGTGAAACCGACCCGACAAGCACGATTTGCAAGCGCGTTTTAGTGGTCGATGATTCGATTACCGTGCGAGAAGTCGAACGCAAACTGCTGCAAAATCGCGGCTACGAAGTCGATGTTGCGGTCGATGGCATGGAGGGTTGGAACGCCGTGCGCAACAATTCTTATGATTTAGTAATCAGCGATATTGATATGCCTAGAATGAACGGAATCGAGCTAATCAAGCAGATCAAGTCTCATCCGCGACTGCGATCGATGCCTGTGATTGTGGTGTCGTACCGCGATCGCGAAGACGATCGTCTGCAAGGATTAGAAGCGGGAGCCGACTACTATTTAACGAAGAGTAGCTTTCACGACGATACGCTAATCCAAGCGGTCATCGATTTGATCGGTTAATACAGACTATGAGAATTGCTATTGTTAATGATGTGGAGATTGCGATCGCAGCGCTTCGGCGAGTGCTATTAACTACGCCAGAGCATCAAATCGCGTGGATTGCAAAAAACGGGGCTGAAGCAGTGACCCATTGCGCAAAAGATTGCCCGGACTTGATTTTGATGGATCTGATTATGCCCGTGATGGACGGCATTGAAGCAACTCGTCAAATTATGCAATCGACTCCGTGTGCAATTTTGATTGTGACGGCAAGCGTGCAGCAAAACTCAGCGAAAGTGTTCGAGGCGATGGGACACGGAGCGCTAGATGCGGTGAACACGCCGATTTTAAGCACTCAAGACGATGAGAAATCTGCCAAAGCGTTAATAAACAAAATTGCCACAATCAAGCGATTGATTCGGACGTCTGACGCGACCACAATGAGCCGATCGAAGTTAGCGCGATCGTCGTCATCTTCGCTGATTGTGATTGGGTCATCAACGGGCGGGCCAAAAGCGCTTTCGACGATCGTATCGCGCTTGCCTGTGAGTTTTCCGATTCCGATCGTGATTGTGCAGCATGTGGATCAGCAGTTTGCGTTGGGCATGATCGACTGGCTGAATAATCAAACGCCGCTTCAAGTCAAGAAAGCTTCGATCGGCGATCGACCCGAAAAAGGCGTGATTTTCCTTGCTTGTACTAACGATCATTTGTGTTTGCAGCCAAACCGTACGCTATCGTATACCAAACATCCGATCGATTATCCGTATCGTCCGTCGATCGACGTGTTTTTCAAAAGCGTGGCGCAGTACTGGGCTTCAAAAGGAACGGCAATTCTGCTGACGGGCATGGGGCGCGACGGGGCTGAAGGATTGAATGCGTTGCGACAACTCGGATGGTATACGATCGCTCAAAATAAAGAAAGCTGCGCGGTCTACGGAATGCCCAAAGCGGCGATCGAGCTTAATGCGGCGGTTGACGTGCTGACGCCGGACGCGATCGCTACGACACTTCTCCATCGTTCTCCTGCTTATTAATGTTAGCGATGAATGATCCGATCACGGTTTTGTTAATCGACGATCAAGCAATTATTAGTGAAGCTGTGCAGCGAATGCTGGCTTCAGAAGATGATATTGTGTTTCACTATTGCAGCAATCCGCTTCAAGCGATCACCGTTGCCAAACAATGCAAACCAACGGTGATTTTGCAAGATTTAGTCATGCCGCAAATCGATGGACTGATGTTGGTGCGGTTTTTGCGATCGAAAGATGCTCCAACGTTTGATGTGCCGTTGATTGTGCTTTCAAGCAAAGAAGAACCTTTGATCAAAGCTCAAGCGTTTGAACTGGGTGCAAACGATTATCTTGTAAAATTGCCCGATCGCGTTGAATTAATCGCCCGGATTCGCTATCACTCTAGAGCGTATAACAACTTGCTCAAGCGTCAAGAAGCGGAAGCCTTGCTGCGCGACGAAAATGAGCGGCAGGCGTCGTACATTCAGCAAGTTGATAAGCTGACAAAAGCGGCGGTTGCAGTTGAAGACAATTCGTTTGAGCCAAAAGACTTAGAGGGAGTCAGCGATCGATCCGATGAACTCGGACAGCTTGCGCGAGTGTTTGTGCAAATGGTGAAAACGGTTAACACTCGTGAACAGGAACTCAAGCGGCTGAATCAATCGTTTGCGCGATTTTTTCCGGCGGAATATCTGCGATTTTTGCGCAAAGACACCGTAACCGAAGTACAGCTTGGCGATTATGTCAGCAAAACAATGGCGGTGATGTTTAGCGATATTCGATCGTTTACGACGATTTCAGAAACGATGACGCCGCAGGAGAATTTTGCGTTTGTCAACGCTTACCTCAAGCGCGTCAGTCCAGAAATTCGCAATTACTACGGCATTATTGTGAAATTTCTCGGTGACGGCATGATGGCAGTGTTTCCCGAAGGTGCAGACGATGCGGTGGCGGCAGGTGTAGCGAAACAGCTTCGCGTGCAGGAATACAACGAACAGCGCAAAACAAAAGGACATCCGCCGCTTCAGGTGGGCATCGGAATTCATGTGGGTCACATGATGTTAGGAATGGTCGGTGAAGAAAATCGCATTCAAGGCGATGCATTTTCGGATACGGTGAATCTCACGTCGCGGCTTGAAGGACTAACCAAGTTTTATGGCGTTTCGATGTTGATTTCTGGTCAAACGCTCGATCATCTCAGCAACCGCGATCGCTATCAAATTCGCTTTCTGGATCGCGCGATCGTTAAAGGCCGCAACGAGCCGATCGCGATTTACGAAGTCTTAGACGCTGAACCCGCAGAAAAGCGCGACTTAAAACTAAAAACGCAATCGATTTTTGAACAAGGAATCGAACACTACCGTAAGTGCGAACTTGATCAAGCTAAAACGCAGTTTGAACAAGTTTTAAGCGTAAACGCTCAGGATTTAACGGCGCAGCTTTATCTCGATCGCGTGTCTCATTTAATGAATCATGGCATTCCTGAACATTGGAATGATGCCTGGACGTTTAGCGAGAAATAAAGCCTATGAGTCTAGATCAAACGATTGATTTTCCGCCAGTTTTGCGCGATCGCTTAGGAGTTAATCTTGATGCGATCGCTCAATTTTGTCAAAAATGGCAGATCGATGAATTTGCGCTGTTTGGTTCAGTTTTGCGCGATGATTTTCGTTCAGATAGCGATATTGATGTTTTAATCGTATTCGCACCGTTGCGCAACTGGGATTGGCTTCAACAAAGCGATATGCAAGCAGAAATCGAAGCATTGTTCGGGCGCGAAGTTGATTTAACGCAAAAGAACTTATTGAAAAATCCCTTTAGTCGAACAGAAATTCTTAAAACGAGTCGAATTATTTATCCGTTTGAGAACGCTGAGCCGATTACGATTGCGATCGCGAACCCCAAAATGCAAGATAATATCAGAAATAATGCTGCACTTTTAGATATGGTGCAAGCGATTGAAGAAATTTATGAAGACGTTTCGAGTCTGTCTTCTTATGAAGCTTTTCTAGATAATCGGTTAGTTCGTAGGGCTGTAGAGCGAAATTTAGAAATCATTGGTGAAGCAGCACGGGGAAGACTAACAGAAGAATTTAGAGCACTGCATTCAGAAATTGATTGGAGCGGACTGATCGGTCTGCGAAATGTGGTCGCGCATCAATATGATCGCCTTAACGAAGGAGAAATTTGGTCGATCGTAATCATGAAACTTCCACGCTTGCTCGACCAACTAACGGCTTTGTTGCCACCGCTACCAGACTGTTAAGCTAAATGACACCAGCGTAAGACGCCGATCGTAGCTGCAAATATTCAGCCGGAGACAAGGCATAATCACACAGCAATTGATAACATCGATCGACAAATTCAACGCCAGTTTCGCTCTCGCTTTGATGATGCGTTTGTGCAGGTTGAATTACTGAAGCCGCTTCAATGATTTTGCTTGAATCGAATTCAAGACAATTTGCTAAATCAGTGGCTTCTTGAATTGGATTTGCAATCAGTTGATCATAATTGAGAAAATAAATAGGATGCGATCGACAAAGATAAACTGCCGCTAAATTAAGCTGTAGCCAAAAGTTTAGATGCCGTTCTTTTGTCCAACCGATCCAGTTATGAAATAGGCGCTGATTTGATTTTAGAAAATTCGTAGGACGACGAAACACCAAAATAACTTTTACGATATAGTTTTGCTGCGTTAATAGCTTGTTCCAAATCGGAAACGTCAGGGAAATTCGTGGATCTTTGATTCCGATCGTGTCTTTGCCGTTCCATTCTTGATGCATCAGCGTTTCGATTTCCGATTCAATATCGGTCGTGTCGGCTGACTCAAAATCGGACTCGATCGGCAAAAAGAAATCTGTATACTGATAATTCAACGCATCAATGATTTCATTGTTGCAATCATTAACCCATTTCAGCTCAAAAAAAATCGGGTTGTGATCGTCTTGCAAAAAATGCTCGTATCGCCCAAAATCTACCCCAAACTGCGACAGCATATGGCTTGTTGCCGATGTTCCGCTTCGCTGTGCACCCAGCACGATGTAAGCAGTTTTCATAATGATTGATGTAGTATTTACAGTATTGTAACCTTACTAATCACAGTTCTATTAGACTTCTATCTCTAGAAGTGCCTTTAGCACAGATTGAGAAAACTCGATGCAACTCTATCTTCTAAGAATTTGTTGCCTTGATTGTATCCAGTTTTACTTTTGTGCTTAATTCATAGCGGCAACAGAATCAACCTGATATCATCCAAGAAACCCGTTTTCCTGATTCGAGTCATATTTCTGTTGATAAGAGAGTGCCGATGACTGGTATATTGACTTCCGCTCAAGCGCCCAACCAACTCGATCTTGCACCGCAACGATCGCGCTATGTGCCAACGCGCCATCGACGAATTCTATGCATTTTTCCAAAGTACAGTCGATCGTTTGGAACGTTTCATCATGCCTTTGGGCTAAAGGGCGTTCAGGCGTTTATGCCGCCGCAAGGATTACTAGTCGTTGCGTCTTATCTGCCGGATCAATGGGATGTGCGATTTGTCGATGAAAATATTCGTGCGGCAACTCGTGCAGATTACAAATGGGCAGATATCGTGATTGTGAGCGGAATGCACATTCAGCGTCCGCAAATTAATGAAATCAACGATCGCGCCCATCGCCTCGGAAAAATTACCGTTGTCGGCGGCCCGTCAGTGTCGGGCTGTCCAGAATATTATCCAGATTTTGATATTTTGCACATCGGTGAACTCGGAGATGCAACCGATCGGATGATCGAAACGCTCGATCGATTAGAAGCGCGACCCGAAACGCAATTACGGTTTGAAACGCTCGATCGATTGCCGCTCACCGAGTTTCCTACACCTGCTTATCACAAGCTTGATTTGAATCGATATTTTCTGGCGAACATTCAATATTCAAGTGGATGTCCCTACCAGTGTGAGTTTTGCGATATTCCCACGCTATACGGACGCAACCCGCGCATGAAAACGCCGCAGCAGGTTTTAAACGAGCTTGATGCGATGCTTCAAACCGGAAATCCGGGGGCGGTTTATTTTGTTGATGATAACTTTGTTGGCAATCGTAAAGCGGTTGCAGAACTGTTGCCACACCTGATCGATTGGCAAAAAGCGAATGGTTATCCGATTCAATTCGCTTGTGAAGCAACTCTTAACTTAGCGCAAAGTCCAAAACTGCTTGAGATGATGCGCGAAGCGTATTTTTGTACTGTGTTCTGTGGGATTGAAACACCTGACCCCGATGCGCTTCACGCGATTTCAAAAGATCACAATCTCAGTATGCCGATTCTCGATGCAATCAAGCGATTAAACGAGTACGGAATGGAAGTGGTATCTGGAATTATTCTTGGATTTGATACCGATACCCCCGAAACAGGCGATCGCATTCTTGAATTTATCCGGCGATCGCAAATCCCGATGCTCACGATTAATTTGCTGTATGCCTTGCCCAAAACGCCGCTATGGACTCGGCTTGCGGCTGAAAATCGCATTGTTGACGATCCGGGGCGCGAATCAAACGTTGATTTTCTCATGCCGTATGAGGACGTTGTGAACATGTGGCAGCGTACGATCGCGCAAGCATACGAGCCGAATTTCCTGTATGAGCGCTTTCTTTATCAATGCGAGCACACCTATCCAAATCGGATCGAAGTTCCGAATAGTCCTGCCCGCACTTCACCTGCGATGATTCGTCGGGGTCTGTCGATGCTGGCTCGAATTTTGCTGCAAGTGGGCGTTTTGAGCAACTACCGCGATACGTTTTGGGCAATGGCAAAACCTGCGCTCAAACAAGCCAAAATCGAGCAGGTGATTCACATCGGATTGGTAGCACATCACTTGATTCAATTTACGCAAGAATGCACCAAAGGGGTAGAGTCGGCCTCGTTTTATTCTCAGAAAGTGCGGTAAGAAAGACGCAGAATCGAATTGGCGGGTTGTTGCTTTAAGTGCGGATGCAACATTAGAATTGCTCGGTTGCTTACCTCAAGCGCCAGGCGATTTAGATCGCACCTGCGTTTTAGGCAACCCGCCCTAAACGCTTGCCATCCGACTTTGCTAGTCCTTTCTCTTGAGTTTTGGAATCGATTGCGGATCGCGTACATGGGGCGACTCTTGCAGTAGCGCAATCATGCCGCAAACATTCCAAGCGCTATCGCGATCGATTAGCAGCGTATTCACTTGAACTCCGGCAACTTCCTGGATCGTGTTAATAATCTGAGGCTTGATCAACGCATCTAACCGCAAACGCAATTGCTCTGCCGATTCTTGCTGATCTGTAGAAATTAAAACTTGCTCAGAAGCAGTTAAAACATTCTCAACGACGATCGCTAATTTTTCATCAAAGAATTGACAGGTTACTCTGTCGGGGTTTTGACCGAGTTGTTCACGATAAAGAGCCTGAATTCGCTGACTTAAAGCGCGTTCGAGCTGTCCGCGTGTTGAAGTTTGGTTTGTTAACATAAAGAAATCAGAAATGCGTCTAAAGTAAATTGTTCAATCCAGCAAACCTAAACCAGACTTATTGTTATCAAGCGTTTTATGGTTCAAAGATTAACCTAATTTGTTGTGAGCGTTACTGTATCCAAAGGCTAAATTTTTACGATCTCTTTAGAACCATCTGCTTTGTCGATCGCAGCCACAAGCAATGTTTTTAGTTCCGGTATAGTTTAACTAGCTTGCAGGGTTGATTCTATAGCCAGCTTGCTTGTTGGTTTGTAAATCAGATTTCTGGCGATCGACGCTGTGTTCACTTCAAAATTCAAGTGAATCGAAGCGCGAATACTTCTTTAAGGTGAGTCTCCAACAAAGGCGCACTTGCGGGAAGGGCGAAAGAAACAAAAGCTTTAGTGCTTATTGGTTTCAGCCTTCAAAATTTTATTAGAAGTTCTAAATAAGAGACTCAACCCGCCTGGCGACTGAAGGCGCGGCTACACAAACGAAGTCCCCCTTCGGGGACTAGTCTTGACCATTCGCTCTTAACCCGTGGGTGGTTTTGTCTGTGTAGCCGCGTTGCCGCAGGCAATGTGCGCAGCTAATAGCAGTCGTCAGGTTTAACCGGAACAAACGTTCTTTAGATACCGATGACAATCCAATTGTGTCTTCTCAATCCATTGTGAAAAACTCTTCAGCCGAAGACGGATGAATGCCGATCGCCGCATCCAATTCATGCTTAGTGATGCCTTTTTTAAACGCTAACGCAAATCCTTGTAGAATCTCTGCGGCATCGATGCCGACCATGTGAATTCCAAGAATACGATCGCTCGATCGATCAATCACGTATTTGATCGTTGTTTTGAGGTCTTGACCGCTTAAGCCATGAAAAAGCGGTTTGAATGTAGTTTCAGCGCATTCGATGTCTCCAAACTGCTCTCGCGCCTCGGCTTCGGTTAATCCGACCATTGCCCCTTCAGGACGGGCACACACCGCCGCCGGAACACTATCGTAATCGATCGAGCAGGGTTTTTCTCCGAATACGGTTTGCGCGAAGGCTTTTCCTTCTGCTCGCGCAACGGGCGTTAATTGCTTGCGGTTGGTACAGTCACCGACGGCGTAGATATTCGGTTGATTGGTGCGGCTGAATTGATCGACAAAAATCGATTTTTTGTCCATTTCAACGCCGACTTGCTCTAACCCTAAATTCTCTAGATTCGGAGCACGCCCGATCGCGCATAAAATCGTATCAACGGTAAGGACGTCTGAAGAATTTCCGGTTAGCGTTACTGCAAGCGTGCGATCGTGCGATTCTATTTTCTCGATCGAGGTATTGCTGTAAATGTGAATTCCGCGATCGACATAAGCAGACTCGATCGCAGTCACAATCACACGATCAAAGCCGCTTAAGATGTGATCTTCTCGATTAATCAAACAAACTTCGACCCCTAATCCGCGCATGACGCTGGCAAACTCAACGCCAATGTAGCCGCCGCCCATAATTGCAAGACGCTTTGGCAACTGCTTTAAATGAAACATCTGATCAGATGTAATCGTGTACTCGATTCCCGGTAAATCTGGTTTCATCGGTTTACCGCCGACGGCAATTAGAATTTTGTCGGCTGTTACTTTGCGATCGTTAACCTCGACTCCGTGCAAATCAATTAACTTTGCCGATCCGCAAATAATTTCAACGTTCAGCTTTTCTAGGGTTTGCCGTTGCGACTGCCTTAACGATTCAAGATAGCGATCGCGATTCTCGATAAAGCGCTGCCAGCTAAACTGAGGCGTTTGCGGTGTCCAACCGTAGCCCACAGATGCCTCGGCCCAATGCGCAAAATCTGCCGCAAACACCATTAATTTTTTTGGGATGCAGCCAAGATTCGCACAGGTACCGCCGAGATGATGCGACTCCGCGATCGCGACTTTAGCTCCGTACTTTGCAGCGCGTTTTGCTGCCGCTAGTCCACCCGATCCGCCACCGATGACAAACAAATCGTAGTCGTAGCTCATGACTGCGTGATAAAAACTGTCACAAGTCTAAAAAATCACGTTTGGAGAGTCCACCGCCGCGAGAAGGAGATGCCAACGTCACCGATCGCGCTTTGCGATCGCCCGAAGAAAGCGATGCTAATGCGAACGATCGCGCTTTGCGATGGCGAATCGGTCGGCGTAACCAGATTGAGGACAATTGCTTTGCGGTTGCTTTTTGTTTTCGACGCGGCTTAGATTGCGTGCGCTTTTGTCGATCGTGCAGCGTTAGAAAACGAGCGCTTAACCCGATCACCACCAGAATTAAAGCAATCCAACCGCCTAATTCATTTGGATTCCTCGGTTGAGGAACCAGCCAGAAAAACCCGAAAATCGCCCATGCCATCAGTTGAGCAATCGATCGTGCGGTTTCGCCTGCATATTGACATCGAGCGGCTTTTAGCGCCAGCCATGCCCCACACACGCTGATGCTCCAGCCGCCGCCAATCAGCGCCAGCGTTCCCCAAAGAACTTTAAGCCAGTCGCTTTGTTGACTAGCGTAGAGAGCCGCCACAAAGCAGAAAACATAAGCCCCGACGATCGCACCTAAGAAGGTGCCCGTGGCGGCTTCGAGATACCCCTGAGATTGCCTGTTCATTGCCACAAAGAAAAAGGTCAGTCCTCATACAGCTAATATTTTCAGTGCATGTGGAATGTTTTCCTTGTAGCCTCAAATTCAATCTACGAATGAAAAAATTAGCGATTTCTTCAATGCCTGTTTGAGCCACGATCGTGGATTGCTCAAAAGATAGAGGTTGCCTAATCAGTGCATTCATACACTTGGAACTGATGGTATTGGACGTAGCAATCATGACAGACAAGCTTAAAAAGGGCGATCAGGTTGAGTGGGACACGCCGCAAGGCAGCACGGAAGGCGTGATCAAAGAAAAAATTACCGAGCCGACCGACTTTAAACATCATCATTTTGAAGCCTCGAAGGAAAATCCAGAGTATCGCGTTGAAAGCAGCAAAAGCGGTAAAGATGCGATTCATAAACCCGAAGAGCTTAGAAAAATCGAGGAAAAATAATGTCGCAGCACACTGCAACTGAGAATCAGCAGGCGCTTTCTGCGTTTCATGATGCTGTGAATATGTCTGCCAAAGAACTCGAAGCTTGGCTAAAAACCGAAGAGTCTCAAGCGGTTGGGTTTAAAGAGCACGAAGGCGACGAATCGATCGGGCACAAGGCTGCCCACGACACGATCGAGCTGTTGCACAAGAAATCGGCGGACTACACCGAAGCGGATTATCATCACATGCGCCGCGTGGTGAGCTATATTCATCGCCATTTAGCGCAGAAACCAGAGGGGGATATTGAGCATACACGCTGGCGATATTCGCTCAAAAATTGGGGACATGACCCCGTTAAAGATAAAGGCTGAAATTCCTTTTCGTGGTTCGCTTATTTTTAAAAAATTATGATTCCAGAACTCGGACTCGTTTGCATTTCGGCATCGAAAACCGTTCGATATAAAACGATTACGCGCAAGCGATTATTACAGTTTGATTTGACCGAGCAAGAGCGCTTGCTGCGGGAGCTATACGCTGAAAACTTGCGACGGTTAGGCGTTGCGATCGAGTTTTGCGCAGCTAACGGTATTCGGCTGTATCGCCTCGGTTCTGGGACGTTTCCGTTTTCTGACGATCCAATGGGAGCAGGCGTTTTAGACGAATTTGCCGAAGCGTTGAGTTTAGTCGGTGAGCAAGCAAATCAGTTTGGCGTGCGGCTGGTGCTGCATCCGGATCAGTTTGTGGTTTTGAACTCCGATCGACCCGACGTGATCGAAAACAGCATCAAGATTTTAACAGCTCATGCTCGAACGTTTGATTTATTGGGATTGCCGCGATCGGCGTGGGCGCTGATGAACATTCACGGCGGAAAGGGCGATCGGGGCGATCGGTTAGTGGAAACGATTCGGAGTTTGCCGGATAACATTCGATCGCGTTTAACGCTCGAAAACGATGAATATACGTATGGCGTTGATCAACTGATCCCGATTTGTGAAGCGGCAGGCGTGCCGTTGCTGTTTGATGCTCATCATCATGTGATTCACGAACACGTTGAATCTTATGAAGATCCAAGCGTAACGGCTGGATTTGAAGCGGCGCGTCAAACCTGGATTAATCCAGATTGGCAAGTGGTTCACATTTCCAACGGTGCAGAATCGTTTGGCGATCAAAAGCACAGCGACTACATTACCGTGATGCCAAGCTGCTACCGCAACGCGCCCTGGATTGAAATCGAAGCGAAGCAAAAAGAGTTTGCAATCAAAAAGCTTCAGGAAGAATGGCTGCATTCGGACGTGAATGTGTTACCTCCGGTGATCACCGAATCCGAGCAGCCGCCTGCTGAGATAGATGGAGAAGCCGTCACGCCAACCGTTCTAAACGATGAAAGTACAGAACTAGTCGATCAACCTGCGGTGGCATAAAATGACTTTGGAAATGCAAAGTACAAGCTCAATAATTCAACCCTTAACAAGCGCATTCGTTCGCTTTGTTGAAACCGCCGAGAAAATTGGTGCAACCCCAAAGCGATTAGAAAAAGCAGCGCTGTTAGGTGACTATTTGAGCAGCTTAAGCGATACCGATCTGCTTCATGCGGCTCGATACTTTGCAGGATACATTTTTCCACTGCGCGATCAAAGAACGACAAACATCGGCGGGTCTGCGTTGATGAATGCTTTGATTACCGTAACTGAATTAGAGCCAACCACGCTACAAGAACGATTAGTTAAGCTCGGTGATCTCGGCGATGTCGCAGCCGTGGTGATGTCGCAAACCAATCCACCTGTTTTGCAGCTTGAACAAATTGCGATCGCCCTCGAAACCCTATCCAAAACCAAAGGCGCAAAACAAAAGCAGATTGGCATAATTGAACTGTTGCGCCAAGCGACTCCGCTCGAAGCGAAATACATTATCAAATTGATTACGGGAGATTTGCGCATCGGACTCAAAGAAGGCGCGGTCGAAGACGCGATCGCTCGTCTTGCCAAAAAGCCCGTTGGAAAAATCCAATGGACAAACATGCTGGTCGGAGACATTGGAGAAACGGCGTTGTTAGCGCGACACGATCAGCTCGATCGCGCCCGAATGCAGCTTTTTCATCCGATTAAATTCATGTTGGCAAGTCCGGCTGAAACGCTCGATGATATTGCTCGCCAACTGCCTCATGGCTTTGCAGTCGAAGATAAATACGATGGCATTCGCGCTCAGATTCATTTAGCACCGAACTCGATCGTTTACGATGATGACAATCTTTTACACGGAACGGTTCACAACACCATTCGTACTGCGTTCTTTTCACGCACGCTCGATGAGATTACAAAAACGTTTCCTGATTTAGTTGATCCGATCGTAAACGCGATCGCGCCCCCACTCACGCAGAATGAAACAAGCGGAATCATTCTCGATGGCGAAATTGTCCCGATTCGCGAGGGTAAAATCTTACCGTTTCAGGAATTACAAAAGCGATTAGGACGAAAAACACTCCCCGAAACGCTGTTAAAAGAAGTTCCGGTTGCCTTTATTGCTTACGATATTTTGTATTACAACGGTCGAATCTTAATCGATGAACCGTACACCACGCGACATGCCGTTCTTGAAAGTCTTAATTTAGATTCTCCGAGCGTGCGTCGCGCCGTTGCACAACAGTTTAGCGATACCACTTTGATCGATGCAGAATTTCAAGCTGCCCGCGATCGCGGCAACGAAGGCTTGATGGTGAAAGACCTCAATTCAACCTACAAACCCGGACGACGCGGCAAAGAATGGCTGAAAGTGAAGCGAGCGATCGCCACGCTCGATGTCGTCGTCACGGCTGCCGAAGTCGGAACCGGACGACGCAGCCGATTTCTATCTGATTTCACGTTTGCCGTGCGTGCGAGTGAAACCGATCCAACGCTGCTTAACGTGGGAAAAGCGTATTCAGGACTCACCGACGACGAAGTAACCCAGCTTTCAAACTGGTTTCGCGAACACACGATTCAAGAATTCGCCCACGGTCGCGTTTGCACGGTTGAACCGAAGATCGTTTTAGAAATAACGTTCGATCGTGTGCAGCCTTCTAAACGTCACAAAGGCGGCTATGCGCTGAGATTCCCCCGAATTCTGCGCATCCGTGACGATAAACCTGTCGAAGAAATTGACACGCTTGAAACGGTTCGTCGATTAGCTGATTCATCATCCTAAACGATCTTATGACACTCGCCCTTGATTCGATTAACCAAACGCCCACGCTCGAAGCCGCGCGCCAAGCCTTCGATCAATTCATCGCGACCATTCCCCACACGGCTCGAATGGTCGCGATTCACGATTCCGATGCCGATGGCGTAACGGCTGGCGTTTTGTGGCAGCGTGCCTTCGAGCGAGCGGGATTTGCCAGCGTGCACCGCGTGATTCCCGATCGCGAACGCAACGCCTGGACGCCTGCCAATCGTGCGATCATTCAATCCACTAATCCGGCTTACTTGTTTGTGATGGATTTGGGAAGTCGATCGGAACCTGTAATCGAAGGCATTCCAACGTGTTTTATCGATCATCACCATCCCGAAGGCGTTCCCGATGGCGATACGTTGATTAGTGCTTACTCGTGGGAGCCGATTCCAAACACGTCGCTGATCGTGTGGGAATTAACGCGATCGATGGCGGATCTTTCTGATTTGGATTGGATTGCGGCGATCGGCACATTGAGCGATTTAGGCGATCGTGCGCCGTTTGAACTTTTAGCCGAAGCAAAGCGCAAATATACCGCAAAATATCTCAAAGAAGCCACAGCGCTAATCAATGCTTCGCGTCGTGCTGCTCATTACGATCCAGAAGTTGCAGCCCGCGCGTTGCTAAATCATCCCAATCCGAAAGCATTGGTGAATTCAACGAGTTCGGATGTGCAGCAGCTACGAGACGCTCGTGAAGAAGTGAAAATTGCCCTCGATGAAGCGCGGAAAGCTGCGCCTATTTTTGCTGGAAATGTTGCATTGCTACGCATGAATTCTCCGTGTCAAATTCATCCGTTGATCGCGCAAAGTTGGCGGGGGCGATTACCCAAGCATATTGTGATTGCGGCGAATGAGGGATACATGCCGGGACGAATCAATTTTGCGGCTCGATCGAATAGCGCTAATGTGCTAGAATTTTTACGTGCTCAAACGATCTCAGACGGCATCGGAACCTACGGACACGGGCACGATCAAGCATCCGGTGGAAGTTTAGAAATCAATCGCTGGAACGAGTTATTGACAAAGTTAGGATTTCCTGAACATACGCACGTAAATGCTACCGTTAAGTAAAACTATGCCCAAAGGACTAATAAACGTCTGTCTTTGGTAGTTGCACTGCAAATGCTAAATCTACGAGCATATGAGTGAAATTAATAATGACTCGTAAGATACATGCAGGGCAGTTTAGTCACGCCTCCCCAAACGCAACATCTCATCCCAGATTTGCTTGAGGCCCAAATCACAGGCAATCCGTACTACGAAGCCGAACAAACTTTTAGTAATCTGATTGAAATCGAAGAGCTAGATAGCCGTTTGCATTTGTTTGAAGCGCAAATTCGCTATTTTGAAACCGCACTGAATCTCGCACTCAAAGAAGCTTACGATCAGCCCGAAGGATCGGACGCAGCGCATTTATTTATTCAGCGCGTTCTTTACCGCATCAATCGCCTCAATCTCTTTTGGTACGATGATCTTCAGCATTATGCCAACGAGCGATCGCCGTATCTGCACAAGATCCGCCATCAAATCGAAACGTCATGGCAAGCGTGGGAATTAAGCAAAATCGATGTCGAAGCGTACAAATCAATCGACCTTAAGCAGGCGTTGATCGATCGCTACGAAGCCGATGTCGAACCGCCGCTTTCTGACGATGCGATTTACCTGCGCGAACAAATGCCCTACGAAGGCTATCGCTATTTGTTAGCGATTACCTCGTTTGATGGCTTAGTCGAAGCTAGTCGCTTATCGCGCATTCTAGGCGGTGCGGCAAACGAAGTTCAAGCCACCCTGACCAAAGTGTTGCTTGAAGAATACGGCAACGGTCGTCTAGCTCGCAAGCATTCTACCTTTTTTGCGCAGATGATGACCGAACTGAGTCTGAGCACGCGGCCCGAAGCGTATTTTGACTTGGTGCCCTGGCAAGCTTTAGCAACCACCAACCATAACTTCTTGCTCACTGAATGCAAGCGCCACTTTCTCCGCTACAACGGCGGTTTAGCTTACTTTGAAGTGGCTGGCCCTTCTGCCTACCGCAACTACCTTGCGGCTGCCCAACGCCTGCAATTATCGAAAGAATCGTCGGGCTATTGGGATTTGCACATCAAAGAAGATGAACGTCACGGACGCTGGATGATTGAAAACGTGACGCTACCGTTAGTCGAGATGTATCCGAACGAAGCATGGCAAATGCTGCTCGGATACGACCAAGAAAAACTAATGGGCGATCGTGCGGGTGCGTCGATCGTGCAGGCGATTCGTCAAGGCATCAGCACGGACACGCTGCCGATCATTGCTTAGAGTTTCAAAGTTTGTTGGTGAGGGTGGGTGTGGTGCCCGCCCTTACTGTTATGTTGATTTACTCATGAGAGGACACAACCTTGACTGGAACATTGATTCGTCGTGCCACGCACGCCACTCCTCATTCGGCTCCTAAAACCTTTTCGGAAACCGAAGTATTTTTTTGTCCTGAAGAATCTCACTTCTATTCGCATTGCTTAGAGCGTTTAGTGTTCTCAACCTGTAGCGAGAACGAAACCGTCATCGAATTTGGCTCTGGCGATGGCAGTCCGATCATCAATGCACTGATGCGGACGCGATTTGACAGCGTGGTACACGGCTACGAATTAAATCCGTCTGCGGTTGAAGTGGCTCGATCGAGAGTTGAGGAATATGAACTGCATCAGAAGTATGTGGTGCACAACGAATCGTTTTACGAGGCCGATCGTCCCGATGCGCATTATCTGATTGCAAATCCGCCGTACTTGCCTGCACCGGATAATCAAATTTGTATGCCGCTTTTGCACGGTGGCTGTGACGGTGCCAAGATTAGCAATACGCTGCTGACGTTGGATTATCCGAGCGTGATGGTGCTGATATCGAGCTACTCAAACCCGATCGAAACGCTGCAACTCGCGTTTGAGAACGGCTACTACGTGACGGATTTTATGGTAACGCCGCTTCAGTTTGGCTACTACAGTTCAGAACCGAAAGTCAGAAACACGATCGATGAGCTTCGCAAAGCGGGTAAAGCGTTTTTCTCGCAAAACATCTACTTGCTGGCTGGGGTGCTGTTTAAGAAACAACATCTCGCCCAAACCGACGTCACCAAAGAGCTAACTCAAGTGCTGACTTCGCTCTAAGGTTAGCAGCGAGGAATGAACTTAGGGCGTGTTTTAAGACGCTTTGCTGCGGGTCTAGTCCGCCCGCGAATAAATTGCGGGCTAATCGATCAAACCTGTTAAAACAGGTTAGCCCTGCGGTGAGTCTGCTTCAGCAGACTCTACCTACCACTAGCCCGTAATTCATTTGCGGGCGGTCAGCAACACTGACAAAGCAGCTTTAAAGCAGTCCCTGGCGTCTTGATTTCATTCCTCAATCTGTATCTAAAACTATCTTTATGGCTAACGTTGATATTCTCATTCCAACTTACAATCGTTCCGCAGCGTTAGCGGTAACATTAACGAGTTTAATCGCTCAAACGTATAAAGATTTTGACATCATCATTTCTGATCAAACTGAAGCGTATGATGCAACCGCATCGGGAGAAGTGCAAACGGTACTGCGAGTTTTACGATCGCACCGTCACTCCATTCAAACGCATCGCCATTTACCGCGTCGCGGCATGGCAGAACAGCGCCAATTCTTGCTCGATCAAGCAACTGCCCCTTACGTTTTATTCATCGATGACGATGTAATTCTCGAATCGTATGTGCTTGAGCAAATGACTCAGGCGATCAGAGACGAATCCTGTGGGTTTGTGGGTTCTGCGCTAACCGGACTGAGTTTTATCAACGATGTACGTCCTCATCAGCAAGCGATCGAGTTCTGGGATACGCCTGTACAGCCTGAAATGCTCCGCCCCGGAATGCCGGAATGGGAGCGCTGGCGCTTGCACAATGCAGCAAACTTATACCACGTTCAAACCAGTTTGAAGCTCACACCCGATCGAACTCGTAAATATCGTGTGGCTTGGGTGGGTGGATGTGTGATGTACGATACGGAGAAACTTCGCAGCGTGGGCGGATTTAGCTTTTGGGAAGATCTGCCGGACAATCACTGCGGCGAAGATGTACTGGCTCAACAGCGCGTAATGGCGAAATATGGCGGCTGTGGCTTGATTCCGTCTGGGGTTTATCATCAGGAATTACCCACAACGCTAGTCGATCGCAGCATTAACGCTCCGGTTGTACTTCCGATTCATCCTCAACTTGCTGCTAATTGAAGCGCGTTTTACAAATCATTCACGATTCTGCACAAACCCGTAGTTGATCTAAAACTCGACATCCTCTTCATCGGATTGCTCGATCGCGGAAAATGCAAACTGTTTTTTCAGGGCAGGAATAACGGGGCAAGGTTTACGATCGTCTAGATTTTCGGGTTTGCTCCAGCTAAACGGGGCTTGAAGTGCAGCCGACATCCACAACAATCGTTTTGCTCGCGTCATGGCAACGTATAAAAGGCGAAATTCCTCAGCCGTTTTGAGATAGTTGGCGCGTTCCCAAGCGATCGACGTATCAGGAATTTGTTGATGATGCACGATCGCTCTAATTTGCGCTCGTGCCACTTCTGACAGCGTGAAATCGCCTAAAAACTGTGCCTGCGGCGGCACAAACAGCGATCCTGGAATCGTGTTTTCGTGCAGAAACGGCATAAAAACATAATCCCAGTCCAGCCCTTTTGCTTTGTGCATGGTGATCACGGTGAGCTGACCGGAGCGACTGTATCGATCGTCGTCTTCGGCTTCGACTGGTTCAAACCGTTCTGAATTGACAATCTCGCTCAGTACTTCTAGCATTGCCGCAAGTGAGTTTTCTTGCGTTTGCTGCATGATTCGTTCTGCTAGTTTATCGGCCGTTGCTAATTCGGTTTGTTCGTAATCAAGCGTATAAGCTAAAAACGAAATGAGTTGATACAACGGAAGCTCTAATCGCGCTTTGAGCAAGCTTGCACAATATCGGCTGGCTTGCTGCACAGGTGGCGACTGTGGCGGATCAAGCGGGGCAGGATACAAAAACTGTTCAGGAAATGTTACGAGCGCATTAAGGTCTTGCGTCGGGATTTTTCGGCGTCCGACTAAAACCGATAACGCTGCTTTGAGATAATCCGGCGAATGAGGTCGATCGAGAAACTGCAACAGCGACAAAATTTCACCGGGAATGTGCGACTGTCGATCGCGAGCACCGACTTCAAACACATCCAAATCGGCAAACGATTTTGCAAGTTCTCGCACGACAAAGCGTCCTTGCTCGTTGGTGCGCACTAAAACCGCCGCCGTATGTTCGGGATGTTGTGTGAATAAATCGATCGTGCGTTTCCCGATCCATTCTACGGTTTGATGTACGGTTGGTGGCGTATGAATTTCGAGTCCTAATCCTTCGGGTTTTGGATTCGCGTCACATTGTGGATCATTTATTTCGACCGGATGAATCGCTTGCACTCGAAACGGTGGCGTTTTCTCGTCATCGCTGGCATTGCCGTAGGTATAATTGACCCATCGCAAAACAAAATTTGCGGCATCGATAATGCGTTGACTGCTGCGACCCGCTTGATTCATTTCAGCAAGTCGATTCTCGATCGCGCAGGTTTGACAAAAATCTCGAAAATAAACCGGATCGGCAGGCGTAAACGTGGAGTTAATCGCTTGATTCGGATCGCCTACCCGCACCAGATGCTGTTGAGTAGGATCGGTTGGATTCGTTGCTAATAGCTCCAGCAATTTTGTTTGAAGCGGGCTTGAATCTTGAGCTTCGTCTTCAAACACAGCAAACACTTGAGATTGCCAGCGTGCTTTAACCGAATCGTGCGCCAACACGCGCAACGCTCCTAAAATCATTTCGTCGTAATCGATAAAATTGCGGTTTTGAAGCTGAAGTTGATACTGTTCGTAGAGTCCGGCAGCGATCGACAAAATCGGATATTCATCGCTAATGGCATCAGCCCGATCGCGTAGCTCAAGCGGCGATAATCCCGAACTCTTCGCTTCCCCAATCACCGTATTGGCTAACGCAGGCAGCACTTCGGTTCGCAAAACCGTTTGACGGCGCAATCGCTCGGTTTCTTCGCCGTCAAACTGCCGCCCTTCTAGCAATCGCTGATACAAATTCGGATTCGACATAATCCACTGCTCAACGCTTGTCCGAATCAAGCGATGCCCTTGATTGGGCGTGATCAAAACCGCATCAGCACTTAAGCCGGATAGTTCCGGGTAGCTGCGAGCGATCGACCACGCTAATCCATGCAGCGTTTGCACCACAAAGCCGCCTTGCGGTAACGCGAGTTCTTTGAGATGCCCGCGAATTTTTGATTTAATATTTGCTGCCGCCGATCGTGTAAACGTGACCATCACGAGTTGCCGTCGCGCATGAAGCTGATATCGAGCAATCGCGATCGCGGCTGCAACGGCCATTCCGGTTGATTTTCCCGCCCCCGGAACCGCCGACACCGCTAATCGTCCGCCTTGCCAATCTGCAATTTCACGCTGTCCTGGTCGCAATCGCTGCCGCAATGCGTGCAAAAGCGGTTCACGCGCATCAGATAAAATCGGATTTACAACAGGATCAACGGTCATAATACAGCCAATAGATCAATTGCACTAATACTTTAGCCGAGTTTTGCTCACTTAGAAGTAAACATTCGCGCATCAGTGTAAAACTCTGGACTAAGCGCTAGACCACGCCTAATTGCCCTTTTGCCTCACTAAATCACGGAAGTTTTAGATGAATAAGCGATGTCTGAAGAACCAAGAAAAATTGTCTTCAATTTTACTTAACAGAATTATGCAGGAGAAGAGTTTATGTCTTGAAAAATTGGCAGGATCTGTTGTTCTAATGAGGAGTTCTTTAGCCGTTTTTTGTCATTCTTTGTGATTCCTTCTGTTACCCGTCTCTGTGCTAATTCAACGTTTTCTTGACTAATGTCGCACAGTAAAAAGTGCCGTTTGTGTTCACGGCAAACGACACCTACTGTTCCTGAGCCAGCGAATGGATCAAAAATTACGCCGCCCTCTGGACATGAAGCTATGACAATAGGCTCAATTAATTCTGGCGGAAAGGTTGCACAATGGCTACCTGTAAATGCGCTACCCGTCACACGCCAAACCGATTGAATATTGGCACCTGTATCGGTGAGCATTACTGAGCGATCGTAATAGTAATACTGAGTTTTAGAAAACATGAAAATATACTCATGTGCATGAGTTGGGCGATCTTTAACGCTTTCACTAGATGAAGGACGATGCCACACAATATCACATCTTAGAAGCCACCCATCGTTCTGGAGTGCAAAGGCAATCCGCCACGGCATACCTACTAAGCTCTTCATTGGTAGTCCCATTGCATAGAAAGCTTTATTTCGCTTAGTGCGTCCTGTTGTTGGAACGCCATTCATATGTTTGCGGCTGTAGCGAGAGTTCTTTCCTTGCGATCCCCCTTCTCGATGCTGACTGGTCGCGCCAACATAGCTATCGCCAATATTTAGCCAAAAAGTGCCGTCTTTCTTCAGAACACGATTTGCCTCACGAAACACAGCTACTAGCGCGTTAACATACTCTTGCGCAGTGTCTTCTAATCCGATTTGTCCCTCTGCTCCATAATCGCGCTGTGCGAAGTAAGGAGGCGATGTAATCATTGAATTAATGCTCTCATCTGGCAGCGTCTTCAAGAACGCTAGTGCTTCTGAACACTGCACTGTATCAAGGAGGTGCGTAATGCCGCTCGTACTCATTCCAAAATCTCTGCTCTAAGCGTCTGCATAAAAGTGTTGGCAGATATCTAGCATGGAAGCTCATCAGGCTATTCAGAGTCTATCTTTGCTACAATCCACACCAACCGCCATATAATACCTGAATCTCTATCTCTAAAGCAGTTATAAAGATAGAAAAGCTATTCTTAACTAGTCTCTACTCGTTTGCATAACAAAGAAAACAAAAATTACATTTCTAGTTCTTAGCGCATATTCATTCTGAACAATGTATTTTTAATATGAGAATTGTTCGATTCCTACCTACGTGTGCAGCTTGCAGCTAACTTATAGCGCTTTCAATAATCCGAATTAAATCTGCTTTTCTTAGAAACAAGAACGACCCATCAACAAGTTTATAATCATGTGCATAGGCATCAGGCGTCGTTACTCTGTCGAATAGAGAAGTGTCTGCTCCCGTTTCTTTACTAGAAACCATATAAAACTTCCAGTTCTGTTTTCCTACATACCCTAGCTGTTTAACTAAGGTCGCTTCAAACAATGGTTGATAACGGCGATCAGGGCGGTACTCTGTTTTAACAGAAATTGCGGCTTTTAGTTCATGAGGGTCTAGTGTTCCCCTTAAGTAGCGATAAATTACATTGACGTTTGGTCTTCGTGCCTGTCGTTCCAGAAGCGGTTGAATCTCACTTAAACGATTTCTCTCAAGCAAAACAACGATGTAATCTGGACTCGAAAAAAATATCCTATCTTTATAACTGTTAATTTCATTTAGTTCTCCGCCCACTTCAAAAGCACTTTGCTTAAATAAAGCTAAAAATCTTGAAGATGTTTGACTAGACACTATCGCGCTAGATTCCATGTTTGGAAGTGGAAATACAGCAACAGTCAAGCCGCTACATTTACTATTCATTTCAATAGCAATTTCTGAGAAGGCGCTAGTGACCATAAATTCATTCCAGTCTCCTGCCGCATTATTCAGAGCGCCAGTTTTTAACTCTATGCCATACTTTTGGTAATGAGCAATTTTTGTTTGCTCCTTAATCCAATCTACAATTCTATTTGCAGGCAAATTCTCTTCTATCTTCTGTACTATCTCAGACGATAGAGATTCATAGATCATCTGCTTTCTAATTTGTCCTACTACTTCGCCTTTGCGATTCTTTCTATCTTTAAACCAAGTTGAATAATCACTCACTCTGTTCTGATGCCTCAATGCCGTAGTTCGCAAAGAGAGCAGATAAAGGTATCTCCAGGGCTTTAGCGATCTTCTCTACATTCTCAAGAGAGGGATTCATGTGTCCTCGCTCAATACTAGAAATGTATGTCCGATGAAGATCAGCACGTTCGGCAAGCTGCTCTTGCGACAAGTCAAGCTCACGACGCCGCCGTCTAACTGCTTTACCAAAACGGTAGTTGATATCTATATTGCTTTCTTTCGTCAATCGACAATACTAAGGACTACAAGAAATAAATCCACAGACAATTTTTAACGTTTTGCAGTCAATATATCTACATTAAATGTTTTACGTTATGAATTTGATATTTAACATTGTAGGAACCGTTACTGCTCGCACTCAAGTTATCTCTAAAGAAGAAAATGCAGACGACGTGCCCAAATTTTTTAGATTGTGGCTTATGGCAATGTAGAGAGGTGTGTTGATAAGCGGTATTTAGTAGTTCATTATTGTAAGTGCGACAATCAAGTGACGCAATCCAAGCATTCGTTTTATCCTGATCGTATCTTGTCGCCATTTCGCTATGACTCGATCGCAAGCTGAAGAAATTCTGCGTCACTTTGTTACGACCGATGCCGTTCCGGCTGGATTGGATTATGAAACGATCCGATCGGCGCTTCGGTGTGTGGTTGAACTATCGGATTCTCACATTTTTGGCATTTGTGCAGACACGACCGAAGCCGCGATCGCAGCGCTACAGTCCTATTTATTGGCGCTGAACTACGACGCAGTTTCAAACATTCAAGGCGTGCAGAATAGACTTGTTTATGTCAAATACAATCCGCAGAAAGGCTATGCGGTAGTGTCCCCATATGTGGGCGATCATCGCGGCGTGCTGATCTCGTGTCAATCACCGTATGACGATCGAATTAACGAAACTTTCGGGCATTTGCCTTTGGATTTGTTCGAGCAAAAATAATCGAAACATTGCTTCACAGATATCACCCTGGTTTCAAGGCGATCGCGAATCATTTAATCGCTAAGCGGAAGGTAGAATCAAGCTTCTTTTTAAAATGAGTTGTGCTTTGTCAATTCCATTCGAGCACTTAAATTTGTGAAATTCACTCAATTCAAGCTTCTTTTTATTTTTTGCGTCGTAACCGTGTAAAATGCCACCAATCGTAGACCTTCAATTCCGGTAGAAGCTTTTCTATGCCGCAGACTCAATCCTGGGAATTCCTGATTCAGCAAGAGGGCGATCGTTCTTGGCTCCCGATCGATGCGCCGCACGTAGAAATTCTCGAAGGTCGCTACCGCATTGCTGCGCGATCGAGCCTTAAAAATGCCTCAGTTGACGTGCGAATCATGCACGATGCAATCGAAGAATCTCCCCCGAAGCGGCGCACGCAGACCCGCACCCATCAAACCAACGCAAAAGGCTTGATGGTTGTGATTCCCTACACTCGATTGCAGCCCGGACGCTGGAAGTTTGATTGCGCGGTCAACGCTTTAAAGCATTCGCTCGGACTGCAAGTATTGTCGATCGAGTCTGACATTGTTGAGGATTGGGATTGGCAACACACGCCAGATTCGACTTTGATTGAACCGTCTGCATCACCAGAAGCAGTCCTGGATCAACCTTCGCTTGATTCTGCATCCGTTGAAGCATTTCTGCATCATGCCGAGCAACTGTCTGAGCAACTAGCAGATGAAGTGCTGCATGAATACGGTTTAGTGCCCGATGCTGAGCCAGAAGCACCGTTAGAACCTGCCTCGCCTGCGATCGCCTACACGAGCGATATTGCGCTTGTGCTAGAGCAAGAAACTTACGTTGCTCGACGCGGGCAACCGCTCACGCTATTCGGAGTTATTCGCTCAGTTGATGCGAATGCAGCAATCTTAGAGCGTGCTCAACTGCGCGTTTGTTTACAAGATCCCCAAACGGCGGCAACGCTGCTTGAAACCTGTGAAACGATCGAGCATCAATCCCTACCGTTTGAGCTAACGTACTGCGTGACGCTGCCCGCAGAGCTAAAAACGCAGTTAATTTTAGGGGAAGTAACGCTACACGATTTGAGCGTTGAGGCAGAACCAATCTTAGCAAGTCAAGCGTTTACGTTAATGGCCGACGTGGATGAATTGTTAAATGCGGTAAATGCGCTACAGGATTCAGACGGAACTGCTCTCGATCGCCAGTCAGCAGAACGACTTGAAAGCGCACCGCCTTCGGTTGAGCAAGCACGTCCCCGTATGCCAAACGCATCGACTTCAGCAGATACCCCAAGAACGCCGCTCAATCTGACGTTTCTAAATTTCGTCGAAGCTCCTAAAAATCCTCAAGCGGCAAATTTTGCCCCGATTCTTGATCAGCCGCTCCCGCCCAAAATTACGACGCCTAATTCACAAAAGGCTTCTCGAAAACCGATCGATTTACCGTTTTCCGGCGAAGCGCCTGTTTCAAATTCAACTCCCGAAGCGTCAATCGAGGTGCAGCTTGAGATTCCTTTAGAATCATCGCTTGTCGATCAACCTGACCAAACGGTTGCCGAATCTGCGATCGACGCTGCTGATCACGCTGAAGCGGAAACAGCATCGCAGCACCGCTCCGAAGGAAGCCTTGCGGCTCCGATTTCAGAAAATGCGTTCCTGAATCGCCTTAGTTCGCCCGATTCCCCTTTAGGAGAACCGCGAAGCGACGGCGATCTTGCTGCTCAGCTTAAAGCTCACGCCGATGATGTTTACGGTGTAGCCGATCAAGAAGCGTCGTTTATGACGATCGACATTGCCCCCAGTCCTGATCCGATTGCCAGCGAGTTTGTTGTAGACGATGAACCAATTTTGCCGCTTGCTGAGTTGATGATTTCCCGCCGAAAACAGCCTCAAACCTCAACTCAGCTTGTCGCGAGTCCGTTAATTCTTCCTGAAAATCAGCCAGTTCCAGTTCCGGTTCTCCAGATTATCGAGGAAGAACTAATTGCAGGAAAGCCAATTACCGTCTATGTCAAACTCCCCAATATTGTGCCAAAGCTTTACGCGAAAGTTTGGATCAACGATCGCCAAAATCGCACTGTTCTAGAGCCACCCCGATCGATTGTCGAGTTTATCCCGAACGGACTCGGAAGCCTCGAAGCGATCGTAAAACTTCCCGTGCCGTCGGGCAGCGCTGAAATTCAAATCGAAGCGATCGCGATCGAAGTCATGACCAACCGCGAAAGCCACAAAGCAAGCCTCGATCGATCTGTGATTCCTGACGAACTTCCTGATTTCTGGCTTGACGATTTGGAATCCTAAGAACACTTAGCTTTCTTTTGGTAATATTTAGCTGCCTTTTGGCGAATCACCGAATAATCATTATTGATATTAAATCGAGCCGTCACTAATCGCTTACTGACATCGGCTCGAAAGATTTGCCTATAGTCTTCAGAATAAAAAGGAAGACCTCGCGGCGTAGAATCGGTTTGAACCCGAAATCGTTCTTCTTGAGAAGTTGAATTTAATCGATCAACCGACAGTTTTGACTCGATGAATGTCAAGGTCATATTGGTCATCGAGCCAGTTGTCACAATGGCGGGTGTTCCCTCGACGCAAAATAATCTGACATAAGCCGTGATCGCGTTGGGTGCCGTAATCGCAGTTTCAACGTAAGCGGTATGGTGAATACAAAAAACCTTTTGAACTCGATCGCGATCATAGATTTTAACCCGAATGATTTCACTTAGATATTGATCGGTGTATTCTTCGATCGCTTGATTGAACTTTTGATTATTGCTCAAACTCTTATTTTCAATTTGAGGAACCGATTCATAATTAGTAACGCTTTGGCAACCGGATAGAGCCAAAATAAGACTTAAAAACAGTTTTACCGATTTCATTGAAGTTGAAATGACTATAAATCCTTTTACGCTGATGCTAAATACTCCTCCGGAGCCGCAGTGCAACGATCGCGCTTGTAATTTCTACCTTGATGTTGGATCTTGATATTCGCTTATTTCGCCCCCAAGACGCTGATCAAGTTGCGCAGTTGTTTCAAGATACGGTGCGATCGATCAACGTTCGGGATTATGCGATCGATCAAATTAAAGCTTGGGCACCGGATGATCTTTACTTTAGAAATTGGATCGAAAAATGCTCAAGTCGATTCACGCTTGTGGCTGATCGCTCCGGTTCGATTATTGGCTTTGGAGAATTAGAGTTAAACGGTCACATTGATTGCTTTTATGTTCACAGAGACTGCCAGAGATGCGGCGTTGGACGACGAATTTATAGCGCGATCGAACATCAAGCGCGGGAGTTAGGAATCGAGCGTTTATTCGTTGAAGCCAGCATTACTGCAAAACCTTTCTTCGAGCAAATGGGATTTTTTGTTTTAGCCGAACAGCAAGTCATTTGTCGGGGTGCCACCTTTACAAACTACGCGATGACGAAGCCACTGAAACAGAGTACATGTAAATCTACATAAATATAAGATTCTTAATAGTTCTACCTTAGAGAGGATTTTATTATCAACGAGTGCACTAAACTGCAAGTGGCGATTTTTTACTCGGATATTTGAAACATTGTTTTAATTTCAGTCTTCAAATCTCACAGGCAATTTTGGGTGAGGGTTTTCTTGCTTAGTTTCTAACGTCGAAGCGACAGGAGCAATTATTCCTTCATCTTTACACGGCTGCTTTGCAGCTTAAAGATACTCGACGCTAGACAAACCAGCATCTACTTATAATTAGCAGCAGATTTAGCAATCTTGCTCATTTCTTTTTAGGCGATATCTGAAGTTAGAAACGAACCAACGGTGATAGCAAGTCGCCGTCCCTCTAGCCCCGAATTCAAGAGGTTCTATCTGTTTATGGCGCTCAAGGTGACGAGTTTGTTAAGGAGTTGGCTAAAAGCCTCGAACTTTTGGCAAGAAAATTCTCTGATTTTAAGGGAATTTAAGCATTTTCCCTGGATCGCGATCGCCGCGCTCGTGTTCGCGATCGCGGCGGCCGCCTTCGAGGGCTTTGGCTTTGGCTTTCTGCTCGCATTTCTGCAAAGCCTTGTTAACCCAACGCAGCCATTTCAAACAGGTATACATTGGCTCGATGTTTGGGTGCTGGGCGCTGATCGATCGGCAACCGAACGCTTATATCGCGTCTCTGCGTTGATTTTGCTGGCAACCTGGATTCGTGCTGTCTTTAACTATCTCACGCAGGTTTACACCGAACTCACTCAGCAAACGTTAGTCGATCGCCTACGAAAACGGTTTTTCGAGCAGCTTCAAGCTGTGAGCTTAAGCTACTTCAGCAAAACCAACTCTGGCGAACTGCTTAACACGCTAACCAGCGAAATTGCGAAATTGCAGTTTTCGTTTATGCTCTTGTCGTATGTCGTCACAAAGGCATTAACGCTGGCGGTTTATGTTGTCCTGCTGCTAACGATTTCGTGGCAGTTGACGCTGGTTTCGGTGGCGTTGTTTACGCTGTTAGCGATCGGGCTTAGCAATCTCAATCGTCGAGTGCGTGAAAGCAGTTTTGCCGTTTCAGAAGCCAATGGAAAATTTACCTCACGGGCTTTAGAGCTAATCAACGGAATTCGGACTGTTCAAGCGTTCGCTACGCATAACTTTGAGCGCAAACGATTTTATGATGCGAGTTCCCATCTGGTCACGGTCAACATGCAGTCGGCTTATCGCTGGGCGCTGGTGCGTCCTTTAGCCGAAGGACTGGCAGCGACGGTTTTGATTAGCATGATCATTTTAGCGATCACCGTCTTTGTGGCAAATGGCACGCTGCAAACCGCTTCGCTGCTGACGTTTTTGTTTCTGCTGTTTCGCTTGGTTCCCGCCATTCATGAAATTAATGGAAATGTAGCTCAACTTATTAGTTTTAGCGGCGCGATCGTCAATGTCCAAAATCTTTTGAGAACCGACGATAAGCCTTACTTAATCGACGGAACGCAACCGTTTGAAGGACTGAATCGAGCGATCGAGTTTATCACGGTCGATTTTGGCTACGATCCCGACCAATCGGTGCTCAAAGACATTACGCTCACGATCCCCAAAGGAAAAATGACCGCTTTAGTGGGCGGCTCTGGTGCTGGAAAATCAACGCTCGTCGATTTGATTCCTCGGTTTCATGATCCCACATCCGGTCAAGTGTGCTTTGACGGACAAGATGCGCGTTCTTTTACGATTGAATCGCTGCGTCACAAAATGGCGATCGTCAGTCAAGACACCTTTATTTTTAATGCCTCAGTCCGGGACAACATCGCCTACGGTCTCGACGCGATTAGCGATGAAGCCGTTTGGCAAGCTGCGCGTCAAGCCAACGCTTTAGAATTTATTCTCGAACTGCCCGAACAGTTTGATACGGTGCTCGGCGATCGCGGCGTTCGATTATCGGGGGGACAACGCCAACGCCTCGCGATCGCCCGCGCCTTGCTCAGAAATCCTGAAATTCTAATTCTCGATGAAGCAACCAGTGCGCTGGATTCGGTTTCTGAGCGGCTGATTCAAAAATCGCTCGAAAAACTCTCAAGCGGACGCACGGTGATTGCGATTGCGCACCGACTTTCGACGATCGCCAAAGCCGATAAAGTCGTTGTTTTAGAGCAAGGACAAATTGTTGAACAAGGAACGTATCAAGAAATGCTCAAGCTAAAAGGCAAGCTATGGCATTATCACCAAATCCAGAATGAAATTCGCGTTGCTGCCGACGACTGAATTCTACGCAAACTACACGCTCAAATCTAACTCGATTCTTTAATCTTATGCATCTAATTGTTCTAGAACGAGAAGTTACGTCTACACGCGGTGGTCAAGAGCTAAACTTATTTGAAATTTGCCGCAGTTTAGCGCAGCGAGGTCATCGCATTACCTTGCTTTACGAACGACCCGGAAATTTGCTCGATCGATACCGCGAATTTTGCGCTGACGTGATCAATATCTCGTCCTACGGGTTCGATCGCCGCAGCCTCAGCAGCACGCTCAAGTTCATTCCCAGCATGGCGCAACTGTGGCAAGTTCCCGTCACCGAGGACAGCCTTGTATTCATCAATGATTATCACTTTGCGCTGTTTGGCTATGCGCTGTCGTACTTTAGAAATTTGCCCTATGTCTGCTATTGCCAAATTCCCCCCTGCGAGTTCAATCGTCAACGGCGCTTTGGCTTAAGCCGCGTCGATCGATTTGTTGCGGTTTCTCATCAAACCAAGCAGGAATGGGCGGATTACGGCTACCCAGAAGACAAAATCGAGGTCGTGCACAACGGCACCGATGTTGAGAAATTCAAGCCTGCGGAAAACTGGCAGCAATTACGATCGCAGTGGAATGTTTCTCACGAGGCAACGCTGATTTCTTACATCGGTCGCATTGATACGGAAAAAGGGTTAGAAACGCTAATCAAAGCTGCCGCAATTCTTGTCGGTCAAGGTGCTGATGTCCAAGTTCGACTGGCCGGAAAGCCAGTCGTGCACTTTAACGCGGAAAAAGGGCAAGAATGTGAAGACGAAGGAATGCTGTATCAGCGATCGCTGATCGATTTAGCTGATTCGCTCGATGTTGGCGATCGCGTGACGTTTTTAGGACACGTTCCCGATCCGCGATCGCTTTATCAAGCCAGCGACGTCAGTGTTTTACCGAGCGTTTGGAAAGAGCCTTTTGGTCGGAGCATTATCGAATCAATGGCGTGTGGAACGCCAGTCGTTGCCAGCCGAATTGGGGGCATTCCCGAAATTCTAACAGGCAGCTTTGCTCAGCAGCTTGCGACCCCCGGAGACGAAGTAGATTTGGCGAAACGGTTAGCGCAAACAATGACCTGGCGCGATACCGATCCTCAGCTTGGTGCTCAGTGCCGTCAGCACATCGTCAAGTCCTTTAGCTACGAAAGTATGATCAACGGAATCGAGCGGGTTGCACTTCAGTTTAAGCCAATGTTGAAGGTAGGCTGAATCACTGTGTCGAAGCATCATAGACTATGGCAGGTACCCGCGTTTCGGCAGAAGTTGACAACCTTAAAGTAATGCTATGAGCAATTGTCCTCGAATTCTTTCTGTGCTCGAACACTATATCGGGCATCGAACGTATGGCATGTTGATGCTTGACTATTTCAGCCAAATCGAGTCTTGCAAACTCGATTTGCATTGGCACAACGAGGATCGAGAGCTACACACTCGCATTTTCAATCGACTTCTCAGCTACTACTCAAAAAATCCCTGGATTCAGCGCCAAAACATCGATTTACATTTAATCCGGTTTCAACTCGGATTCGCTTATATGGGACGGCGGCTGATTCAGCGAAAATTAGCCAACGCGAAGTACAGCGCCCTGCATGTGCACACCCAAACGCTTGCGCTTACAGGCGTAGACATTATGCAGCAGTACCCAACGGTGATTAGTATCGATCGCACTACGGCCCAAGCGGCTACAGACAGCACCGATCCTCAGTTTCGCTGGACGTATGCGCCCAACATTTACCTCGAAAAGAAAGTTTTTAAGGCAGCGAAACGAATCGTGAGCTTTTCTGAAGCAGCGCGTCAGTCCGTGATCACCGACTACGGCATCGACCCAAACAAAGTAACGGTCGTTTATCCAGGAGTCGATCCAAATACGATTACGCCCGCCGCCGTACAGGTCGATCGACTTCTGCCCAACATTCTGTTCATCGGCGGCGATTTTGAGCGCAAAGGGGGACACGACGTTTTAGACGTGTTTTTGAATCGCTTCTCAACCTGCGCCCGCCTTCATTTAGTGACCGGAGCGGATATCGACTGCGATCATCCAAACGTGCACATTCATCGATCGATCACCGCCTACACGCCGGAATGGTTCAAGCTTTATCAAGAAGCAGATTTGTTTGTGATGCCAACGTATGCCGAGCCGTTTGGCTGGGTTTTTATCGAAGCAATGGCGGCAGGATTGCCGATCGTCGCAACCTCGATCAACGCCATTCCCGAAATTGTGATTGACGGAGAAACCGGACTTTTGGTGAAACCAGGCGATCGATCAGCACTGACTCAGAGCATTCAGCATTTGATCGATCGTCCTGACTTAAGACGAGCAATGGGCGTGAAGGGTCGGCATCGGGTCGAAGATCAGTTTAACGTTCAAAGCCACTTTGAGAAGTTAGAAGCCTTGCTGCTTGACGCTGCCCTTCCCCGATAACAGCATCATTGCGATCGTAGAGATTCTGATAGCAGTAAGAGTGCATTACAGGTTGGTAAGTTTTCAAGTTAATCGCCGCCCATCACCAAAACTTGGCACAGAATCGCGCAGTAGATCAGCAAATCAGGTTCTGATAATTGTCGATCAGAGCTTCTCGTCGAGTCGGTGACAAAATTGGGAACTCTAGCAGCATTGAAAACGCCCGATGCCTAGAATTTCTGCTAAACACTCTCGAAAGATTTGGCAACCTCTGAATCGAGAATCGCAGATTACAGCCTCAATCGCGGTTCCTGCTGCTGTCGTCATATATTTTTGGCACAGTTAATCAGCTTCGCTACAGCCCCCTGATTACCCGTTATTCCGCTCACTTCAAAAGCAGAATCGACGAAAAGTTTCTGTTTTAAGAATGCGAATAACGCTACTGCGCTGCACATTAGTTCTGCAAAAAATCAAAATCTATGTTCTTTCAAACGCTAACCGAAGATCCGATTAGTTATTTCCGCATTGTTGCGATCGTCATTATTTCTGTTACGCTCCACGAACTGGCGCACGGTGTTGCAGCGTTAAGTCAAGGCGATGACACGCCACGTTTAACAGGACATATGACGCCGAATCCGATCGTTCATATGGGGTGGGAGTCGATTATCTTATTGTGCGTTGGCGGCATTGCTTGGGGACAAATGCCCGTTAATCCAGCAAATTTTCGCTCTGCCAAATGGGGAGACGTTGTTGTATCAGCCGCCGGCCCGCTCGCAAATTTGGGATTAGGAATTTTATCAATTCTCTTACTGGTTGCTGCTCCTTATGTTCCATTTCTGAGTGCAAAATTTTTCTACTTAGCAGCTCAAACAAATTTAGCGCTATTTCTGTTTAATCTTTTACCGATTCCACCGCTTGATGGCTTTCACGTTTTTAAGAAAGTCTTTCCGGTGTTCAACCTTCTAGACAATCAGCGAATGGCGCTTTTTGGGCTGATGATACTCTTTTTAGTTCCTGGCTTAGGAGCAGGACTATATGCGATCGCAGACCTGGCCATTCAGTCGATCTCCCGTCGATAACGGCTGAACGCTCTTAGGATTGTTAAGAATTCTAAGAACAATCAAACTGCGTCACACTTGCCAGGTAAATTCACAATTGGAGTCATCTAGTAACCAATAGGAAATTTTCTTATGACAGGTTCATATGCAGCGTCATTTCTGCCCTGGATTCTCATTCCGCTAACGACCTGGCTTGTGCCTGCCGTTGTGATGGGACTTCTTTTTGTGTACATCGAACGCGAAGATCCGGGTGGAATCTAAGCTTAATTAACGCAAAACCGCCTAATTCAGTTAGGCGGTTTTTTTAGGCGGTTATTAATCGATTTAGATTAAATCAGAAGCTCACATCGAAGAGCCAACGCTCGTGTACGAGCCGTAAAAGAAAAGTGCCAAAATCCCGATGACACCCAAGCCTGCAACAGTTGCTACAAGCCATAAAGGGATTCTTCCGCCGCTCGTCATTGTGTTTCCTCCTAACAGCAAAAAACTGAAAAATTTTAGTTGAAGAAGTAGCTAGAAAATAAAATTCCCAGCGTGAAAATCAACAGCAAACCCAGATAAAGCGAAGTTCGGTTTAGTTCAACCGGCTGCTTGTTAGGGTTTGGACTGCCCTTAATGCCTGCCATGATCTGCTCCTATCGCTGAATGAACTGCATCGATGCGATCGCGCCCAAAAAGAAAATCGTCGGAACCGCCAGCGTGTGAACGGCTAACCATCTCACCGTAAAAATCGGATAAGAAATCGGTTGATTCGGCGTGTTGCTTGTCATAGTGTGTCAGCCTGAATGTTAAAAACTACTTCTCAATCTGCGATGTGTATTTATCTACCTGCTGCTTCGCGTTCGTCCGATTGCTGACGATCGGAAGCTGTTCTTGTCGAGCCGTGGGATAGTACTCGTTCGGACGTGGAGTGCCAAACGTGTCGTATGCCAAACCTGTGCTGACAAATAACCAACCAGCAATAAATAATGCTGGAATGGTGATGCTATGAATCACCCAGTAGCGAATGCTCGTAATAATGTCCCCAAACGGGCGCTCACCAGTTGTACCAGCCATTTAGGTTCCTCCAAAGGCACCAATCAAACATCTTAATTAGTATCATACGGGACAATAGAAGCCGTCACAAGGTAGATGATTTAATTTGTGAAAGATTGCCCGTATTTTCTCGATCGATCAAGAAGTTAAGCGCTTTGGGCACTCGGTTCGTACTTCAATAGGGTTCCACGCTGACCCATAATGAATCCTGTCTTAGAATCCAAGAAAACAACTTTGTACAAGTTAGCAGGAACGTCTTCCACGTCGCGATCTTTCTGCCAGGTTTTTCCGCCATCAAAGCTACAAATCAAGTTACCACTGCCCCCCACAACCCAAAGCTCATTCGGCGTGCGGTAATCCAAATCAAGCAGTCCCCAACTCGTCGCAAATTCTGGATTTTGGATTTCTTGCCAATCTTCCGGATCAGGAGACGCCGTAAATTGAATTTGTCCGCCCCGCGCCAACATCCACAACCGCCCATCCTGCGCGAATCCCATATTTTGCAATTTGCGCGAACTGTTGCGGTTGTAAGGATGCCAGCTTTCTTCGCCCGGTGCCCACGTAGAGTAAAAGTTTCCGGTTGAAGACACAGCAACATATTTACCATCGGGGGTACGATCGATACTCCGCATCACTCCGAACGCTTCAGCCACAAGCGCTTTCCAATTCCGTCCGCCATCAGAGGTTTTATAGATTGCCCCGACATCGGTGGTCATTTCTGCTGCGTCTTTGCCGATTGCCACAATCTTCTCAGGTGCTCCGGGAAGCTTTGTACTCAGTGGAACTCGCGCCCAAGACTGACCGCCATCGCTGGTATGCATTAAAAGCGAGGGCTGTCCTGCAATCCAGCCCTCATCCCCTGAGAAATTCACCGACGTCAAGCGGTATTTTTGCTCACCGAGATCTAAAATGCGCTGCTGCCAAGACCGACCGCCGTTATTAGTTTCAAGCAGTGCGGAATTCGTGCCCACCATCCAACCGTGCTGCGGATTGCCCGTAAAGCTCACGTCCAACATATTTTCTTCGACAGGCAGTTCAACCACCCGCCACGGATTCTCGCTGATTGCAGGGAGAAACCCATTTTTGCAACCTGTTGTCAGAACAACGATCGCCAATAAAATAACAAACTGTTTCCAGGCTTTCAAAATCCGATGCATCGCTCTTTGATCTCAGTGATTCGGGTTTATGAATAAGTAATCTGCTCTACTGCAATCCGTAGAGACTCAGGAAAAGTAAAAACGCTAAGACCAATCCACCAAAAATGAGAAGGTTCTTTTGTCCGGGCGTCAACGTGTTTACGCCCAGTCCATAGCCCAGGTTTGCTTTGAATCCAGACGGCGACCCGATCGGGCCAACATTTTGAAATCGAGACGTAGGCGCACCGCAGACTGGGCACTTCCAAGTAATGGGTAGCTCCTCGAACGGAGTTCCGGCTAATATGCCGCGTCGATCGTCGCCCTTCGCGGGTTCATAAACGTATCCACAAGCAGCGCACTCGTGACGGTCAAGCTCTTTTGGATCGAGGGTTTCGGTGTTCATGGCTGATACTAGGTATTCTGCCAACCTTAAAAGGTTCGTTAAATATTATGACATTATGAGGGACGTACAGCACGAGCATTCTTTTTAACCAAATTGAGTCAGAATCCTTATAGAATTTTCCTTATGTCTGTCATTTGGAATAGATCGACTGATTTTCTTGATTTGGCAAGTGTTTCACAGCACTATGGTTTCTGGCACCACACTATAATATTGAGTGTGAAGCTACGTTACGCAAGTCCATCTGTAGAACGAGAGGCGGCTCCTACTGTGTTTGTCCTAAGTGGCTATGAGTATTTATTAGGCTTCCTGCTAATCTGCGGCGCGGTTCCGGTTTTGGCGCTGTTGGCGTCGAAGCTGGTGCGCCCGAGTCGTCGTGGGCCCGAACGACGCACCACCTACGAATCCGGCATGGAGCCGATCGGCGGGGCATGGATTCAGTTCAACATCCGCTACTATATGTTCGCATTGGTCTTTGTGATCTTTGACGTAGAAACGGTTTTCCTTTATCCCTGGGCGGTTGCCTTTAGCCGATTGGGACTGCTTGCCTTCATCGAAGCCTTAGTATTTATCGCAATTTTAGTTGTCGGTCTCGTCTACGCTTGGCGGAAAGGAGCATTGGAATGGTCATGAATTCTCAAGCAACGACCTCTGTGAATGGAGGGTCTCTAATTAATCCGATCGAGCGTCCGGCTGTGACGCAAGAACTTTCGGAAAACGTTATTCTCACAACCGTAGATGACCTTTACAACTGGGCAAAGCTTTCAAGCCTTTGGCCTTTGCTATTTGGAACTGCGTGTTGTTTTATCGAATTTGCTGCGTTGATTGGATCGCGCTTTGACTTTGATCGATTCGGTTTAGTGCCGCGATCGTCGCCTCGTCAGGCGGATTTAATCATCACCGCAGGCACGATCACGATGAAGATGGCACCTGCATTAGTGCGTCTTTACGAGCAAATGCCCGAACCGAAGTATGTCATCGCAATGGGCGCTTGCACGATCACAGGCGGAATGTTTAGCGTGGATTCTCCGACTGCTGTTCGCGGTGTGGACAAATTAATCCCGGTGGATGTCTATCTTCCTGGATGCCCGCCCCGCCCGGAAGCGATCATCGACGCGATTATCAAGCTGCGCAAAAAGATCGCGAACGAGTCAATTCAAGAGCGCGGTCAAAATCTGCAAACGCATCGCTACTACAGCACCACGCACAACATGAAGGCGGCGCAGATGATCCACGATGGTAAATATCTGCAAGCGGAAACCCGTGTTGCGCCACCTCGTGAACTCGCAGAAGCTTATGGATTGTCGATGCCTGCGGTGTTAGAAGCGAAGAAAGAGGAGGTCGATCGTGCCTGAAGAACAAACCGCGCAAGCGGCTCCGATCGTCGAAGCGGGCAAAACCTCAAAGTGGCTCACCGAAAACGGCTTTGAGCATGAATTTCTCGCCAATGATGCAAGCGGCGTTGAAACCATCAAAGTTGATGCTGAGCTATTGATTCCGTTTTGCACTGCGCTTTATGCAAACGGGTTTAACTATCTTCAGTGTCAAGGCGGTTATGATTCTGGCCCTGGTGGCGATTTGGTCAGCTTTTACCATTTGATCAAACTCACCGATAATGCTAGACAGCCCGACGAAGTTCGCCTTAAAGTCTTTCTGCCCCGCGATAATCCCAGAGTGCCTTCGGTGTTTTGGATTTGGAAAGCGGCAGACTGGCAAGAGCGCGAGTCGTTCGATATGTTTGGCATCATCTACGAAGGCCATCCAAACCTAAAGCGCTTGCTGATGCCTGAAGATTGGGTAGGACATCCGCTTCGTAAAGACTACATCTCGCACGATTTTTACGAACTGGCTGACGCTTACTAAAATTCTCAGTCTTGTTTGCTAAGTAAAGCTCCTCCTAAGTCGGGGGAGCTTTCGCATTTAAGAAGCTGCCGCTCAAGCATCAAAATCAAACAAAATATGCTTTCTGCTTGTGTTTTAGCGGTCTTAGCTTGGGCATCTGCCAGTCGTGAAATCGCTTGATTCTATTCCTGGGCAATGTATACGTTGGTGTAACCAAGTACTTCATCGCTGGTTATCTTCCCGATCGCGGTAAGTGCTTTCGCGGCTAATTGCTTCGTCGGAGAGTGGCGGTGTTTTGATTGCATGACTCCTTGCCCAACTCACAAACTTTTCTGCCCGCTCTTGAGGAGAGAGAACGGCTGAGGATGCGTCTGAAGCAGCAAGCAAGGTATCAATGGTCGATTTTAAGAGTTCTTCTACTGAAATGCCACGGGCGGTAGCTTGGGCAATGAGTCGGGCTTCAATATCTGGAGAAAGTTCAAGCGTAATGGTCATTCTTATAATCCTTCAAGGCGTTTGATTCTAAATCAGGGGTTGTGACACGCCCTGAGCATTACGATCGCCTACAAATCACGAATCTTACTCGCTTGCTGAAACCTTGCCCAAGTAGTCGCAATAAAGGTAATGCGGCGGAATCTTGAGCTGACGATCGCGTCAGTCTTAATTTAAGTACCTTGCCTGAAAATCTCACGGGATCGATCGCTGCAATTTCAGTAAATCGTTTGAAGTCCTCGGTATTAAAAGTGAGCAAATGAGTGATTTGATGAACCGTCATAGCAGCTACCAATCGCGTATCGTGCGCTTGTTTTCCCATCACTTGATATCTAACAACAAGCTGCTCCCATATTGTTAGAATTTCTGGTCGATCGGGCTGAAGTGTAAAAAGTCGCTTCATTTGAGACAGTTCTTGATGTGCCAGAGCAACAGATAATCCCAACCCGTTGACATTCACAGGTCTTGTCGCAACCGCCCAAAACTCAATTACGTTCTGAGGCACAATAATCAGTGCTTTGCCTTGCGATCGTAGCTGCGAGTAGGCATTACGAGCATACGGCTGTAAGGAACTGGTAGGTTGAATTAAACGGAGCAGGAAGTTTGTATCGATTAGATAGCTCATAGCTGGCTATCTTCCCGCTCTTGATAGATACTTTTGCGACTAATCGCTTCGTCTGATAAAGGGGGTACATTTGCTAAAGCCGGATTAGTGCAAAAGGTTTCTAGCAATTCAGCCCAGTCCTCAGTAGGAGTTGTTGCTGTTTGGGGAAGCCGATGCTCTAGCTCAGTTGGTAAATTTGTTTCAATCCATGCCCGAAGGTACTGTTCTACAGGCATCCCTTTTGCAGCCGCTTGAGCAATTAACTGGGCTTCGGTTTCTGGACTGAGGACAAGGGTAATTGCCATCTCGGTTGTCCTTACAGCTTGTCGCGTTCGTTCTAATTATAAGTATGGCCTACAAATCACGAATCTCACTCGCTTGCTGAAACTTTGCCCAAGTGGTCGCAATAAAGGTAACGCGGCGGAATTTTGAGCTGACGATCGCGCTCGGTAATTGCTTAAGCGGCGACAGTTCCAGCTTGTAGTAACGCTGATCCCGCTTTTTATCTGATTCGTCGGAAAACAGGTCGAGCCGTGAAACTTCTACAATTCTGAGCACTTTGGCGTAGTAACGAATTGCGTAGGCTTCATCGTTGAAAACCTTTGTTTGATAAAACGCAATCCATTGGGGCGACCAGCAGTTTTTACTTTTTAGAAATTTTTCAGCGCTTTCAACCGGAATGCGATACCAATGCTGCTCTCGTGCAATTTCTAGATCTCGCGCATTATTCAAGACTGCAACGAGTACTTCGCCTCGGTTCTCCATTGATGGTAAGGCTGCTTTTTCTTTAAGGTTGCCCAGCGATCGACGAGAAGCAACACTCAGGCGCTACAGAATTTGCGCTTTTAGAAAGCGAGTCACAGGCAGCCACTACATTAAAATCGGTGCCTGTACCGCAAAACATCGAAACTGCTGCACTAGGAAAAATTGCTTAATCAACCGTAACCCTTCGGTGATAAGCTGAGGAGTGGCGAAATAGCGCAGTTAGTGTATTTAAGCTGAACCACAGATAGGGCGTTGATCATGGTCACCACCACAGAAAAAGGTAATATCGGTTTCATTACGCAAATTATCGGGCCGGTACTGGACGTTCGATTTCCAACCGGCAAAATGCCCCAGATTTACAATGCCTTGAAAATCACAGGCAAAAACGAAGCAGGTCAAGACGTTTCTGTGACCTGCGAAGTTCAACAACTTTTGGGTGACAACCAGGTTCGCGCCGTCGCAATGAGCACCACTGATGGTCTGGTGCGCGGCATGGAAGCAATGGATACTGGTGCGCCGATTAGCGTGCCCGTCGGAACGGCAACCCTCGGACGAATTTTTAATGTTCTCGGTGAACCCGTTGACAATCGAGGCCCCGTAAATAATACCGAAACGTCTCCGATTCACCGTGCCGCTCCAAAGCTCACCGAACTCGAAACGAAGCCGTCGGTGTTTGAGACGGGCATCAAAGTGATCGACTTGCTGACGCCCTACCGCCGTGGTGGAAAAATTGGCTTGTTTGGCGGTGCGGGTGTAGGTAAAACCGTCATCATGATGGAACTCATCAACAACATTGCAACCAAGCACGGTGGGGTATCGGTGTTTGCAGGTGTAGGTGAGCGGACTCGTGAAGGAAACGACCTTTACAACGAAATGATCGAGTCAGGCGTCATCAAAAATGACAACCTGAACGACTCAAAAATCGCACTGGTGTACGGTCAGATGAATGAGCCGCCCGGAGCAAGAATGCGCGTTGGCTTGTCGGGCTTGACAATGGCAGAATACTTCCGCGATGTGAACAAGCAAGACGTGTTGCTGTTCGTGGATAATATCTTCCGATTTGTGCAAGCGGGTTCTGAAGTATCAGCACTGCTCGGACGGATGCCTTCTGCGGTAGGATATCAGCCGACGTTGGGAACGGACGTCGGGGATTTGCAAGAGCGGATTACCTCGACGACTGAAGGCTCGATTACCTCGATTCAAGCGGTCTACGTGCCTGCGGACGACTTGACCGACCCCGCTCCGGCAACGACCTTTGCTCACTTGGATGGTACGACGGTGTTATCTCGTGGTCTTGCTTCAAAAGGAATTTATCCGGCAGTAGATCCGCTTGATTCAACCTCAACCATGTTGCAGCCTGCAATTGTTGGTAACGATCACTACGATACGGCTCGCTCTGTTCAAGCAACGCTTCAGCGCTACAAAGAACTGCAAGACATTATTGCAATTCTCGGTTTGGATGAATTGTCGGAAGACGATCGTTTGACCGTGGCACGTGCTCGTAAGATTGAGCGCTTCTTGTCGCAGCCGTTCTTTGTAGCAGAAGTCTTCACTGGATCTCCGGGTAAGTATGTGACCCTTGAGAAAACGATTCAAGGCTTTAAGCGCATCCTGGCAGGCGAACTCGATGATCTGCCTGAGCAAGCCTTTTACTTAGTCGGTGACATCGACGAAGCGATCGCCAAAGCTGAAAAAATGAAGGCAGAAGCGAAGTAAAGCATCAAAGGCTAGAGCGTTCTAGCCTTTGATGTCTAAAAAATTCTCTGTATTTTCGGGTTAGATACTATGCCTTTAACTGTTCGTGTGATTGCGCCAGATAAAACGGTCTGGGATTCTGCGGCTGAAGAAGTAATTCTGCCAAGCACGACCGGACAACTCGGAATTTTAGCAGGACACGCCCCGTTATTAACTGCGCTTGAAACCGGGGTGATGCGGGTTCGTTCCGATCGCAACTGGACGCCGATCGCCGTAATGGGCGGTTTTGCAGAAGTTGAGCGCAACGAAGTCACCGTTTTGGTGAACGGGGCTGAGCGTGGAGATTCGATTGATCGCGATGCGGCTCGATCGGCGTACACCGAAGCGGAAGCAAAATTCGCGCAAGCGGATCAAAGCGGCTCTAAGCAAGACCAAATTCAAGCGGCTCAAGCGCTGAAGCGAGCACGGGCGCGACTTCAAGCGGCAGGCGGATCAATCTAAAATTAAAGTCTCAACATTAAAGGGAGGATCAGATTGATCCTCCCTTTGTTATCTGTGAAATTTGGATTTACACCCGACCACGCAGCATTTGAGCCATTTCGTTTTGCTTCGGTGACATTTCTAGTGCAACTTCCTCGGTGATGCGGCCTTCTTCGTACAGTTTGTACAGCGATTGATTCATCGTACACATTCCATCAAAGCCACATCGCGGAATAATCGCTTCGATTTCGTCGAGTTCTCCTTTGCGAATATAATCCCGGATTGCGTCGGTGTTGATCAAGATGTCGTGGAATGCGGCTCGTTTGCCGTCTGTGGTGCGACACAAGCCTTGAGCAATGACGGCAACTAGCGACTCGGCTAAAGCAACGCGCATTGTCGGTTGCTCGTTAGGTTGGTAAAGGCTAAGAACCCGCTCGATCGTTTTCACCGCGCTATTGGTGTGCAGCGTTCCCATAACCAAGTGCCCAGTTTGGGCGGCTTTAAGAGCGGTGTTTACCGTTTCTTTGTCGCGCATTTCACCAACGAGAATAATATCTGGATCTTCACGAAGGGCGGCTTTGAGGGCGTTATCGAACTTGCGGGTGTGCATTCCGACTTCGCGGTGTTTGATCAACGACTTGCGGCTTTTGTGAATAAACTCGATCGGGTCTTCGATCGTAATGATGTTTTTCGGCATTTCTTTGTTGATGTAGTCGATCATCGCCGCCATCGTGGTTGATTTTCCTGATCCGGTCGGGCCGGTGATCAAAATCAAGCCTTTGTGGTAGTGACAGACATCTCTAAACACCGGAGGCAGATTAAGCTGCTCTATTGTCAGAATTTTGAGTGGAATCAGGCGCAGCACCATTGCCGGCCCGTGTAGCGAGTCAAAAATGTTGATCCGAACCCGTGCGAACTCGTACTGCGTCGCACCGTCAAAATCGAGCGTTTCTTCAAACTGGCTAATTTCTTCCTCGGTTAAAACCTCTCTCAGCCAACTCATAAACGTGGCGTGATCGGTTTCGGCCCAATCTGTTGTTTCGATTTCGCCTCGGTTTCGGAAACGCGGCACTTCTCCTACGCCTAAATGAACGTCCGAAAAGCCTTTGTCGTAAGCGACCCGAATAATCTGCTCTAAGGTTGGCGCTCCCGGTGCTGCTTGCCGTGTTGGGGCGGTAGGCGGCGTTGTGGGGCGATGTCCGGTCGGTGGCGCAGTAGGAATTCCGCTTGCTGACGACATTGCACTGGTGGGGACACTTTGAGCAATCCCAGTCGATATAGGCATCGCTAACGTTTGCGTCGCGGTGCTACTCGGCGGCGGACATGCATCAACTTCAGTGATTAAATGACTAGGAGCCGTCCGCAAAGGTGGCGGTGCTGGTGGAACGCGAGTAGGCGGCATCGACGGACGCGGTGTTTCTGGTGTCATATCCTGATGTTGATTCCTGAGTGGTGAATAACCGTGTGGAGTCGAGCAAAGGCGGGGACGCTGCCTTGATTAAGATTCTGCTGATCGAATTTTGACTGATCGAGAACCCTCGCCAACACTAAACGGCGTGGTTGAGGTGGGGGCGATCGATCCAGGCAAAATCTTTAGGGTTTTGACCTTTTAACTTTAAGAGCAGACCCCTAACATGAATAAAGTTTTCCCTGAATACAACAGGAAGTATCAAATTCGGAGTGAGGTATGCGAGATTCGCAGACGTGGTACGTAGTCAAGCAAACGAGCGGAGCTTGTCAGATTTTGACGGTCGAGGAATTTGAGTCGAATCAAGCAAAAGCTTCTCCTTCTGAAGTGGTCGAGCATTGGGGCCCGTTTACGTCAGAAGGAGAAGCGATCGCTCGGCGCGTGGGATTAATTCGATCGGGAAAATGTAAACCGAGCTAATTTACTTGGTTTGCGCCTGGTTGCCTTGTTTAGCGCTGATCGCTTGGGTCAAAACCTGCGTTGCCTTGAGATATTGCGGGTCTTGAGTCGTCCCGATTTTGTCGCGATCGCGCACTAAGGCTTCGCGCTGCTCTTTGCTTAGTTCAATTACAACATCGGGATCAATACCGTGCTTGTTGATATCGCGTCCGTTTGGCGTGAGGTACTTGGCGATCGTCACTGCCATGCCCGATCCATCGCCTAAGCCGCGCACCGACTGCACCAGTCCTTTACCAAAGGTTTTGGTGCCGACGATCGTGGCTCGCTTGTTGTCTTGCAGCGCACCGGATAGAATCTCGCTGGCGCTTGCCGAACCGCCATCGACGAGAACAACGAGCGGCTTATCTGTGAGAGCACGATTGTTGGCGGCTTCTTTCTCGGAAACGCCTTGACGATCGACCGTTGAAACAATGCCGCCGTTTTGAATCCACATGCGAGCGATGTCAACGCTGGCGTACAGCAATCCACCAGGATTCGATCGCAAATCTAGCACGTAGCCAGTCACACCGTCTTTTTCAAGCTTCTGAATTGCGTCACGCATTTCTGGAGCCGCGTTCTGGCTAAACTGCGCCAAGCGAATGTAGCCAATTTTTCCAGTCGGCGATTGCTGCGTGGCGGAACGAACCGGATGAATTTCAATTTTGGCGCGTTTGAGGTTGAATTCTAGCTGCTGCGTACCGCGTAGAACCGTAAGTTTCACGGGTGTATTCACCGGACCGCGAATCAACGTGACCGCTTTGTTCACGTCCATGCCGTCGGTGCTTTTATCGTCGATCTTTGTGATGATGTCTTTTGCGGCAACGCCTGCGGTCGATGCCGGACTGCCATCGATCGGCGAAATTACCGTAAGTTTTTTCGTTTTCTCGTCGGCAGCAAGCTGAATTCCTACGCCTGTTAATTCACCGGACGTATCAATCTGCATGTTCTTAAATTCTTCGGGGTCCATAAAGCGCGTATACGGATCCCCCAAACGCTTTAGCATTTCGCGGATTGCTTTATAAGCGTCTTGCTTGCTGGCGTAGTTGCGGTTTAGATACTGAGTGCGAATAGACTTCCAATCCGTTTTATTGAACGTGCCATCGACGTAGTTGCGATCGACAACCTGCCATACTTCGTCCACGACTTCTTTCGGGTTGTCACGAAAAAACGCTTGCCCTTTATTGAGATGAAGACCAGCTCCGGTAATCGTTACGGCGGTAACGGCTGCTGCTGTTGCACCGAGAACAAGCGCTCGCTTCGTCATAGTCATACCTGCTCAAATCTTGGAGAAGTGACAAAAAGATTATGCTCAATTTAACACAGGCGATCGAGGGCGATCCGTATTTATGGGTCAGTTTTGAGGATTAAGTTTTGCATCGAAGCGAGCGGCCTTAATCCTCAAAGCCGATAGAAATTAAGGATCAAGCCATTTTCCGTCTGATTTAATCAAGTTAATCAACTCTTCGACACCCTGAGCTTCGGGGACTTTTTTGATTTCTTCGCGTCCTCGATACAGCGAAATATAGCCTGCTTGCTTGCCGACGTAGCCATAGTCCGCATCTGCCATTTCACCTGGCCCGTTCACGATGCAGCCCATTACCGCGATGTTCAAGCCCGTTAAATGCTGAGTGGCTTCTCGAACTTTTTGCAAAACTTCTTCGAGATTAAACAGCGTCCGACCACAAGACGGACACGCGACGTATTCTACCATTGTGCGGCGCAGTCCGAGCGCTTGCAAAATGCCGTAGCAAACGGGAATTTCTTTTTCCGGTGCTTCGGTGAGCGAGACGCGAATCGTGTCGCCGATGCCTTCGGCTAAAAGCGTTCCAATTCCTGCTGTGGATTTGATGCGTCCGTATTCGCCGTCTCCGGCTTCGGTGACGCCTAAATGAATCGGATAATTCATTCCTAACTCGTCCATTTTGCGCACCATCAAGCGGTTTGCCGCGATCATTACGGGAACTTTCGAGGCTTTGAGCGACAGTTCGATGTTGTAGAAGTTAAGCGATTCGCAGATGTGAATAAATTCAAGTGCAGACTCAACCATTCCTTCAGGCGTATCGCCGTGGGTAAACAGCATTCGTTCGGCAAGCGATCCGTGATTGACGCCGATTCGCATCGATTTGTTTTGATCACGCAGCGATTTGACTAACGGCTCTAAAGTTTCACGGATTTTTTGACCGATTTCGTCAAATTCTGCTTGCGTGTATTCCGCTCCGTTACTTTTCGGCTTCTCAAACACGTACAAGCCAGGATTAATGCGCACGTTATCCACGTACTTCGCTACTTCGATCGCGATTTTCATGCCGTTGTGATGCACATCTGCGACAAGCGGCACGGGCTGATAGGTTTTGTAGAGTCGATCGCGAATTTCCTCCATTGCTTTGGCGTGGGCCATGCTGGGAACCGTCACGCGCACAATTTCACAGCCGATTTCGTGCAGTCGGCGAATCGCGGCAACCGATCCTTCAATGTCAAGCGTATCTTCGTTGATCATCGATTGAACGGCGACCGGATGGCCGCTGCCGATCGTAATGCTACCGACTGGAACGGATCTGGTTTTTCGTCGATGGATGGTAGTATCGGTTGAAAGCGTTGCTGCCGCAGAAGTTTCACGCGCAGCGATTGGATTGGGCAGAGTTTGCATAACGCTGTATTTAAAGGCTCGATAGCAAAATAGACAGAAACTCATCAAATCAAGTTTCTGTCTATCAGATTGCCATATAAACGGACAATTAGACGGTATTTATGCGGTTTTGCAGAATTTAGCAAAGATTAATTCACTGAGACGATAACAGCAATCGAGATTCTTGCTTAACAAAGCCCGACATTGCCGCTCTTTGTAGCGTCATAAATGCCCGAAAATCTTCCCGATCGTACTTCATCGTTAACAACTGTCGAAGCTGGTTTTCGGCTTCGACGGTTAATAATCCGGTTGTCAACGCTTGTTCAACGACTTCTCGAATTTGTGGCATAGCAGCACCCCAGCACGCACAAGACATCAAATAAATTCGACCACTCCGAACTCCGCACGTTGGGAACCTAAACCGCGTCAAAATAACTTGACTGTGCTTAACTCAGTTTGTTTATACCGTTGGAAAGCGATATTCTCGCCTCGAAATCTTAGGATAGTTTACGAATTCAAAACGGTATTGCACTAAACAAATCTGCGAAATGTTCAATTTCCAACGCGCATTGGCGACGTGACGATTTTAAGCGTTTTAGGTTCCCGAAACTAGATTATTTTTCGGGGTTAAGTATATACGTAATCGGAGTTACAAAAAATTCGTGGCTAAATAACTACTTCTACTTTAGGAGAGAGGCGATCGTGATGGGAATGGTTGCTAATGAGGATAACGCTGATTTAACAGGAGGGTTGCCATGCTTACGATTGGAGATTCTGCCCGCAGCTTAAAAAGCGGAAAATTTGGCAAAGTCATCGGTTACGGACATCAAATTATGAATGATGTTTACCAAACAACTCTCAAAGTTTTAATCATCGATGCTAAAGGATACATTGATCGAATTGAAGAAGATCTACCTTCTGCTTGGCAAAAGATTGATAATTCTGGAATCGCTTAGAGTTCAGTTAAGGGTTTGTTCAAACGTTTTTTAGTGGGGTGGAAATTCAAGCGCGATCGCGCCCAGGTTGCCTTTGCGAAAATCAGTTAGTAATTGTCGGGCAGCGCGTTCGCTATCGTGCTGATATTTCGCTTCGGCGATTGCTTTGAGATAGCTTTCTCCGGTGAAGTCGATCGCGGATACACCATAGCGCGATTCGAGCGGTGCATCGTTTTGTGACGCTTTGAGCAAATCAACCAGTGCCGATGCCACTCGTTGATTGTCGTAGGCGGCTTCACCAATGTCATCACAAATGGCGAGTTTGGTCGCGGCTTGCTGATCGATGAGCTTGTTTGGCAAAACTCCGGGCGCGTCAAGGAGTTCGATTTGATCTGAGATGCGCACCCAGCGCAGTTGCCGCGTCACGCCTGCTCGACGCGCACTATCGACTACGCGACGTTTGAGCAATCGATTAATCAACGCTGATTTGCCCACGTTTGGAAACCCAACAACAACCGCTCGAACCGGACGCGGCAGCATTCCGCGATCGCGTCGTCGCGCATTAACTTGTGCGCCGATTTCTTGCGCCGCTTTTGTCACCGCTTCGATGCCTTTCCCGTGTTGAGCGTCGGTAAATAACGCTTCTTGATCGCGCTCTCGAAACCACCGAATCCATTGATCCTTAATCCGTGGCGGAATCATGTCCACTCGATTGAGCACGAGTGCTCGGTCTTTGTTGCCAATCCACTGATCGAACTGTGGATGATGAGTCGCGAGCGGAATTCGAGCATCGCGGACTTCAAACACGACATCGACGCGCTTGAGTTGCTCAAGCAGCGCTTTTTCGGCTTTGGCAATGTGACCGGGATACCACTGAATCGGAGGTGAAGACATGGGAAACGGGGGGAGATGGGGAAGCGATCGGTTCGAGATAAGTCGGGGAACAAACTTAAATTGATCGTGGGGTTTGAGTTTCGACTGCGCTCAACCCACGAAGAGAGCCGTCTGGAGCGTTGAGCGCAGTCGAAACGCGGCGGTAGAAGTTCTGTTCATCTATTTAGTTGCGCAGATCGCGCTTTACGGTAGAAGTCCGTCTAAAAGGGGCAACTTCTACGGATCTTACGATCGCGCTTAACCTTGTCTATTTGGTGCAGTGTTTCCGCCGTAAGATACCTTTTGCCACATCATAGAGAACTGACAGCTCAAACATTTTCAATGACTAGCAGATTCGCGCCCTTGCCGTAAATTCTTGACAGGAAGCGGATTCAGGCACCTTACTCGTGTACAAAAATCACTAGAAGCCATCGGAAGGTATGCGGTAGCGATTACGAGCTTGTCAATTCAAGTTTAGCAATGATTTTGACCTCAGAATTATCTAGCGTGATGCCGCAAATTTGGTGCTTGTCGGTATGACGATCGTTTGGTCGCGGTAGACTCGGACCTGAGAAAATACTCTGTTCAAGAACGAATGACGATCGTACAGTCTTGCAGAGTTTTTACAAAACCCTATTATTAGCGCAGGCAGAAAAAGCTTACCGTTTGAGTCGGATTTGTCAGCGCTCATAGTCGTTGGAATCAGCTTTTTCGCGCTTACGATCGCTGAGTCTCAGCAAAATATCCGCGTGCACTTCTTTAGTAATCGGGTACAGATATGCCAAAACAATGCCAATCAGCAGCACCACGAGCGGCGCAGGGCCCACTAACACGCGAATTGCCCAGAGCGCAGATTCGGGTTGAACCGGAGCAGGCTGACCGGGAACGGTTTCCAGAAAGCCCGATCGTTGCAGCACCCAACCGACTGCGAAAAGCCCGATCGCCAGGGCGACTTTTTGCAGCAGCACCATAAACCCGTAGAAAATTCCTTCGCGGCGCTGTCCGGTTTGCAGCTCATCGAGTTCGATTACGTCGGGAATCATTGACCAGGGAATTAAGTAAGCAGTCGAAACGCCAAATCCAGCTAAGACGGCAAGAAGATACATTAAGCCGATTTGTCCGGGTTGGAGCAAAAATAAGCCAACTTCAGCGATCGCCCATAGCGACATGCCCATAAAGTAAACGGCTTTTTTGCCAAAGCGCTTGCTGAGCGAACTCCACACAAACAGCATCACTAAAGCGGTGACTTGCACGGCAATCACAACCTGGGTAAAGTCGGCATCGCCTAGGCCCATCCAGTTTTTGACAAAGTACGGAATCACTGACACAGTGTTTTGAACGGCAAGCCACGAGCAAAGATAAATGCCGATCACATACAAAAACGGGCGATTAGAAAAGGCAATTTTGAGTTGTTCTCGATACGGCAGCGAAGCTTCGGTTGGCGTTGCTTGGCGCTGGCGTTCGGTTTCTTGAACTCGTTTTCGAGTGCCCCAAACGCACCAGTACAACGGCAACACGGCAAGCAGTGCGATCACACTTCCTAAAACTAAATATTGCTGAATCGGGTTGTTTTTGAACGCATTGAAAATAAACAGCGCCAAAACCAGCGAGAAAATACTGCCGCCGATCGAGAACGCAAATCGATAACTAGTTAGGCTAGTGCGCTCATCATAATCTTGCGTGAGTTCCGGCGTGAGCGCGGTGTAAGGCAGATTAACAGCCGTGTAAAAGCTATTAAAAAAAATGCTAATCACCACGTAGTAAACAAATAAGCCCCACTCGTTTGCGGCTCGCTCGTTGCTAAAGTGCGGCACAAGCCACTGCAATAAAAAGAAAATACCAAAGGGAACCGCACCAAACAGCATCCACGGATGGCGGCGTCCCCAACGGCTTTGCGTGCGATCGCTCAGCACGCCAATCACCGGATCGTTGATCGCATCCCAAATTTTACCGATCATCAAAATGCTGCCTGCAAGTCCCGCTTTGAGTCCGGCAACGTTAGTAAAAAAAATCAGCAAAAACACGCCTAAAATGTTGGCAGTCATTGCTGGGCCCAAATCACCCGCGCCATACGCTAACTTTGTACTAAGGCTTAGTTTCTCTGGATTTGCATCTAGTCGATCGACGGAATTAGTCATAACGAACTCGTAGAAAGCGGGTGAGTAGTTGTATTATTCTCTTCGTCTTGGGTCACGATCGCACAAAATCTTATTTTGGCTTTACCATGTCGGATCTTTATGTCACTTGGTCAGACTACCATCGCAAAATCGAAGAACTCGCGGCACAGATTTATCGCTCAAACTGGGAATTTAACCAAATCGTTTGTTTAGCCAAAGGTGGGTTACGAGTCGGTGACATTTTGGCACGAATTTACGATTTGCCGCTTGCGATTTTATCAACCTCTTCGTATCGAAGTGGAGCAAAGTCGCGCTCTTCGCTGATTTTCTCGCGGGATTTGACTATGACGACGCCGAACTTAGGCAGTCACATTTTGCTAGTCGATGATTTAGTCGATTCGGGCGTAACGCTGCAAAAAACGATTCCCTGGCTCGATCGACATTATGGCTTTTACATCGAAGAAGTGCGATCGGCAGTGTTATGGTACAAAGCCTGTTCGATTATCAAGCCGGATTACTACGTGGATTATTTGCCGGATAATCCCTGGATTCATCAGCCGTTCGAGCGTTACGAAGACATGAAGCCCGAAGAGTTGCTAAATCTTGTAAACCAGGAATCATAATGGATTTTCTTAAGCAAGCTGGATTATCGCTGCTCGGCGGCTGGATTATCGGCGTTGCGTTTGGGTGGTTAAAGTTACCTGCTCCAGTGCCGCCGTTGCTCGGATTAATTGGAGCGGCAGGAGTTCTACTCGGTGGCTATTGCTACCAACTTTTGATCGCAGCGCTGCGATCGTAAAAATCCCGGCGCGAATCTGTAATACTTGAGAATAGTGAAATTGAGGAGACCCCCTATTGAGTAACGCAGGTCAACCGGGAAAACCTCCACAGCGTCAAACTCCTTCGTTTGACGATATTCCGATCGCGGAGCGCGAAGCCGTTGAAGCCCCAAAAAAGGCGAAACCGTTTCCCTGGCTTTGGACGATCGGGGGAGTGATGGCGATCGCGCTGCTTGCGGGTGGGGGGTGGTGGCTTTATCGGGTGGGGCGGCACACAGCGCCAAACGAACCGATTTCTGCGACCCGCGAGGGCGCAAGTCCTGCTCCGAGTCCGACCGCGACGCCCGGATCTGACGGTCGCTTGCTAAATCACTTTGCTTATCCTGAAGCGCCACAGTCAGAGCTAGAGTCGGTGAGCACAGATGGCGGCATTAAACTGCGATCGCCTGCGGCAAAAGCGTTTCAAGAGATGGTTGCGGCGGCGAGTGCCGACGGCGTTATTTTGGTGCCGCTTTCGGGGTTTCGATCGATTAGCGAACAGCAGCAGGTTTACTTTACCGTTAAGGCTGAACGAGCGCAAACGCCTGCGGAGCGGGCATTGGTCAGCGCTCCACCGGGATATAGCGAACATCATACGGGGTACGCGATCGACATCGGTGATGGCAATGTGCCTGCGACGAATCTAAGCCCGGATTTTGAAGGAACATCGGCATTTAAGTGGCTCTCAGCAAACGCCACAAAGTTTAATTTTGAACTGTCGTTTCCCAAAAACAACAAGCAAGGCGTTTCGTATGAACCGTGGCATTGGCGCTTTGTCGGCGATAAGCAAAGCTTAGAAACGTTTTATAAAGCAAAGCAATTTCAAGAGAATCAACGATGAATGAAGCCACGCTTAACTTAGTTGCCATTTCTATTTTTGCGATGACGCTTTCTGCGTTGCTGAGTCCGTTGTTTAATATTTCTCCGTTTATTCCAGCAGGATTGACGTTTGGCATTTTGGGATTAGCAACGCTAGATTCGTTTCAGTGGCAAGGACGATTCGGATCGATCGTGCTGGATTGGGTTGCGAGTTTTTCAGCCACGCATCGCGATCGCGTGTTGCGCCACGAAGCGGGTCATTTTCTCGTGGCGCAACAGCTTGAAATTCCGGTTGTAGGGTATACGCTCAACGCTTGGGAAGCGTTTCGAGCCGGGCAACCGGGACTCGGCGGCGTGCAGTTTGATGTCAAAGATCTTGAGGCAGAACTGCAACGCGGACAGCTTTCGGTTCAGCGCGTCGATCGCTACTGTACGGTTTGGATGGCAGGCGTTGCTGCCGAGCAGATTGTATACGGCAATGCCGAAGGCGGCAGCGACGATCGCGCTAAGCTCCGCGAAACGCTGGTTCGATTAGGCGTTGCGGTATCAGAACTCGATCAGCGTGAACGATTAGCTGTACTCAGAGCCAAGACAATGCTGCAAAATCATGAATTGGCGTATGAAGCTTTAGTTGCGGCACTTCAAGAGCGTAAATCGATCGACGAGTGTTATCAAGCAATTTCTAACGCCTGAAACGCTTCGCACTGCTGCAAAAATCGACTTGCAAGCTGAGGTTGCGCCCCAAAATGTAAATGCACATAAGAAGCATGAACTTGGCGCGTTTGCCAGCCTTCGGGCGCGAAGGTCAGGGATGAGTGATAGCCTTCAAGATTAAATAACGGACGATCGGGCGCAATGACAGTCGATCGATGGAATTCATGCCCCCAAACTTGATCGCCTTGTTTGATAATTGGACTGTCTTGAAGCGCGGTTGCACGACGATAACCGAGCGTTAAGCGTTTGCCCATTGTAGCGATCGTGGGTAAAACGCCCACCATGTGATGCGATCGATGCTCAAAATCCGTAATCTTTTCGCACAGATACATCAATCCACCGCATTCGGCATAAGTTGGCATTCCGGCTCGAATCGCTGTCGAAACCGCATCACGAGCGGCGTAGTTTTCTTCGAGTTCGGCGGCAAACACTTCAGGAAATCCGCCCCCAAAATACAATCCTTGAACGGGTTTCGGAAGTGACTCAGTAAGCGGACTCCAAAACACGAGTTCTGCACCCGACTGACTCAGCAAATCGAGATTATCGGCGTAGTAGAAACTGAACGCTCGATCGCGAGCCACCGCAAGCCTAATTTTCGATTTTGAACATTCTTGAACGGGGTCGATCGTTGGCTGATTGCACCGCAGCAACGGCAATAAGCGTGACCAATCAAAGCAAGTTTCTCCGAGCGTTGCGAGTCGATCGACGATCGCATTCAAGTCATTGAGTTCGGCAGTCGGTACTAGCCCTAAATGTCGATCGGGAATCGCAATATCATCGTGTCGGCGCAACACGCCGAGAATGGGAAGGTTGAGCGGTTGGAGCGCTTCGGTTAAAAGTTCGAGATGTCGATCGCTGCCCACACGATTAAGCACCACACCCGCAATTTGAAGGCGTGGATCAAAGGTGCGGTATCCGTGGGCGATCGCGGCAATCGATCGCGACAAACTGCTGCAATTAAGAATCAGCAAGACGGGCAGATTCAGCAATCGAGCCATGTGCGCTGTACTAGCGAAATCATTCGCCCCGGTTGCACCATCAAACAGCCCCATCACGCCTTCAACTAAGGCATACTCTGCCGTTTGACAATGCCGCGCAAAACACGATCGCACGTAGGATTCTGAAGTGAGAACCGCGTCTAAATTGCGGCAGGTTCGAGCGGTGACAAATTGATGAAACATCGGATCGATGTAGTCTGGCCCGACCTTAAACGATTGAATTGATCGACTTCGACGCCGCAAGGCTGCGAGTAACGCTAACGTCACCGTTGTTTTTCCGACGCCGCTTCGTTCTCCAGCGATAACTAATCCCATACGATCGACCATGTAAGATAAAGACTCAGATCCCTCTAAGATTCTAAAGCTTATGCATCGTTTGGCTACGATTCCGGGCGGTTGGAATGCGGCAACCGAAGGCGTGATTTTTGTTCAGCAGCAACCCGCGCCGATCGTGATTATCACCGCAGCAGACACAGACATTCAAACGCTGGCGGCGGCTGCGTTTAAACTTCCTGACGATTTTCCAGAATTACGAGTTGTGAATCTGCTACAGCTTCAGCAGCAACTCACGATCGACACGTACGCCGAGGAAGTTCTAAGCCAAGCGCAACTGATCATTGTGCGCGTGATTGGGGGTCGATCGTACTGGAGCTACGGTTTAGAAGTCGTTGAAGAAACGGTGCAGCAAACCGGAGCAACGTTAATTATTCTTCCTGGAGATGAGCGACCTGACCCAAATTTAATGAGTCATTCAACGGTTTCGCTATCGGAAGTAGATCAGGTTTGGAAATACTTTATTGAAGGCGGCGTTGATAATTACTGCAATCTGCTGAAATTTGCTGCAACGCAATTCTTACAGAAAGGGTATGCGTTTGATGTGCCGCGATCGGTGCCTAGAATCGGGTTCTATAAACCTGTTGAATTACCTGTTCAAAACGGCGTTGGCATTTTGTTTTATCGTGCTCATTACTTATCGGGTAACACAGCCGTAATCGATGCCTTGTGTGATGCTTTAATTAAAAGAAATTTAACGCCGATTCCGATTTTTGTTTCTTCGCTGCGTGAACCCGATGTTCAGAAAGAACTGCTCAATTATCAAGGCATTCAGATATTCCTTAATACAACCAGTTTTTCGTTAGCAAGACTCGAAACCGAAACGCCGCAAGTTGAATTATGGGAGCAATTAAACGTTCCCGTTTTGCAGGTCATCTTAAGCGGTGGAACTGAAGAACAATGGCGAACAGGACTTCAAGGATTAGCACCAAAAGATATGGCAATGAATGTTGCCTTGCCCGAAGTGGATGGCAGAATTATTACTCGTGCGGTTTCCTTCAAAACAGTTGAAACCCAAAATCCATTTCTTCAAACCGATGTTGTGGTTTATCAACCTGTTGTTTCACGCATTGAATTCGTTTGTGATTTAGCAGCAAAGTGGGTTCGACTGCGACAAACATTACCAAAAGATCGAAGAATTGCTCTTATTCTTGCCAACTACCCAAACCGCGACGGACGCTTAGCCAATGGCGTGGGATTAGATACGCCTGCAAGCTGTATTGAAGTTTTAAGAGCGCTATCAACCGCAGATTATTACGTTGAAAGTATTCCGCAAACGGCGCAGGAATTAATTGAGTTATTAACCGATGGAATTACAAACGACCCTGAAAGCTGGATGCGAAAAAATCGGCAGTTTTTATCGTTAGAAGAGTATCAAGATTGGTTTGAGCAGTTGTCGATCGCCGTTCAAACAGGCATCGTCGATCGCTGGCAACAACCAACAGAACCGTTTCCCATTCCAGGAATTCAATTCGGCAATATCTTTGTTGGCATTCAGCCTGCACGCGGCTACGATCTCGATCCTTCGATTAATTATCACGCCCCTGATTTAGAGCCGCCGCATCATTATGTCGCGTTTTATCACTGGATTAATCAGCATTTTAAGGCAGACGCGATCGTCCATCTCGGTAAACACGGCAACCTCGAATGGCTTCCCGGAAAAAGCGTCGCGCTTTCTGAAGATTGCTATCCAGAAGCCGTTTTTGGTGCCGTTCCACATTTATATCCGTTTATTGTCAATGATCCCGGCGAAGGATCGCAGGCAAAACGTCGATCGCAAGCGGTCATTTTAGATCACTTAACGCCCCCGATGACCCGCGCTGAACTGTATGGAAATCTGCATCAATTAGAAGGATTAATCGACGAATATTACGAAGCCCAAACGCTCGATCCAACGCGATTGAAATTGGTCAGCGATCGACTGAGTGAATTAATCATTCAGGAGAATCTAGATCAAGATTTAGGAATCGATCGAACGACGCTTGATGATTCAACGCTGTCTAATTTCTTGCAATCCGCCGACGGTTATTTGTGCGAACTCAAAGAAGCTCAAATTCGAGATGGATTACACATTCTCGGTCAATGTCCAACACAAAGACAGCTTCGAGATTTGATTGTCGCGATCGCGAGAAATCCAAGCGCGAATCGAATCGGATTAACCCGAGCGATCGCACAAGATTGGCAACTTCAATTTGATCCGCTCTTGGCTGATTTGGGTGAATTGATTGATCCAAGCTTGCATCCTAATATCGATCGGTGTCGCATTGTGGGTGATGCGGTTGAAATCATTGAAGAATACGCAGCAGAATTAGTTGAGCAAATGATTCAAAATCAAGATTCTGTAGCAATCGGAGCAGAAATCGATCGAGAACTGAACTGGATTCGCGATCGCTTATTACCCGCCCTGAAGCAGACCGATCGCGAAATCACTAATTTACTGCGTGGACTCGATGGACAATACATTCCAAGCGGCGCATCGGGCGCACCTACACGCGGCAGACCCGACGTATTACCTACCGGACGCAACTTCTATTCGGTAGACATTCGCGCCATTCCCACCGAAACCGCTTGGAGTATTGGCTCAAAAGCCGCCGAAGCTTTAATCGAGCGCTATACCCAAGAGCACGGAGACTACCCGAAAACGCTTGCTTTATCGGTTTGGGGAACGTCTACAATGCGAACTGGCGGCGATGACATTGCTGAAGCGATGGCGCTGCTCGGTGTTAAACCCGTTTGGGATGGCGTTTCTCGTCGCGTTGTTGATTTTGAAATTTTACCATTATCGATTTTAGATCGTCCGCGTGTAGATGTGACGCTGCGCATTTCCGGTTTCTTTCGCGATGCGTTTCCAAATCTGATTGATTTGTTTGATAGCGCTGTGACTGCTGTTGCACAACTCAACGAATCCGACGATCAAAATCCGCTATCGGCACAAGCGATGCAAGAACAAGCCCTTTGGGAATCGCAGGGACTCGATTCAGAGCAAGCTCAACAACGATCGCGCTATCGAATTTTTGGATCAAAACCGAGCGCTTACGGTGCCGGACTGCAAGGACTGATTGAATCGCAAAACTGGTCAGACGATGCTGATTTAGCCCGCGCCTACATTAACTGGAGCGCATACGCCTACACGCGCAACGCTGAAGGGAAATCTGCACCCGAAGCGTTTGAGCAGCGATTAAACAATCTACAAATTGTGCTGCAAAACCAAGACAATCGCGAACATGATTTGCTCGATTCAGATGATTATTATCAGTTTCAAGGCGGCTTAACGGCGGCGGTGCGATCGATTTCAGGCAAACAGCCCGAAACTTATTTCGGCGATCATTCGCGAACCGAGCAGCCCAAAATTCGCAAGCTCAGCGAAGAAATTTCGCGGGTTTATCGATCCAGAGTCGTCAATCCGAAATGGATTCAAGGTGCAATGCGGCACGGCTACAAAGGCGCGTTTGAAATGGCAGCGACGATCGATTTCCTGTTCGCTTACGATGCAACCGCGCATTGTGTGGAAGATTTTATGTATCAAGGCGTTGCCGAAGCGTACTTGTTTGATGAACAGGTGCGAAATTTTATCGAGCAGCATAACCCGTGGGCGCTGCGCGATATGTCTGAACGTTTGCTCGAAGCCGATCAGCGCGGATTTTGGCAAGCATCGCCCCAAACAATCGATCAACTCCGCAATTTAGTCCTTGAAGCCGAAGGCACGATCGAGCAGCGATGAGAATTCTCATTCTTGGCGGAACGGGAGACGCTACAACGCTTGCCGCAAAAGCAAGTCAAATTCCCGATTTAGAAGTCGTCAGTTCGATCGCGGGACGCACCCAAACCCCGATCGCGCCAGTCGGAGCGATTCGCGTTGGTGGATTTGGCGGTGCGGCGGGATTAGCACAGTATTTGCGCGAGAATCAGATCGATCGCGTTATTGATGCCACGCATCCCTTTGCCGCGCAAATCTCCTGGAATGCAGCACAGGCGGCGGCTGAAGTCGGAATTCCGCATGTGATGCTGATTCGTCCCGCTTGGGAGAAAACCGAGCACGATCGCTGGATTGAAGTTGCTGACATCGAATCCGCCGTTTGCAGGGTTGAAGCGCAAGGACAGCGAGTGTTCCTAACGATCGGACGGCAGCAGCTTGCGCCGTTTGCACGATTACAAAATATTTGGTTTTTAATGCGATCGATTGATTCCCCAACCTCCTCGATTCCCAACGGAAAAATATTGCTCGATCGTGGCCCTTTTACCGTTCAAGATGAACGCAGATTAATCGCTGATTACAACATTGATATGATTGTGAGTAAAAACAGTGGAGGCAATGCAACGTATGCAAAAATTATTGCAGCACGAGAAATGGAAATTCCAATTGTGATGATCGATCGTCCAGCCGTACCGATCGCACCGCAAGTTTCTAGCGTCGATGCTGCTTTAAGATGGTTAACTGAACGTGAGTTCGGGGTAAAAGCGGTTTAGATATTTCCTATTTAACGCCAGTTCCGGTTAAGCCTGGCGACTAAAGGCGCGGCTAACCAGACAAAACCACCCACGGGTTAAGAGCCAATTCCAGAATCTAGTCCCCGCAGGGGGACTTGGTTTGTGTAGCCGCGCCTTCAGTCGCTAGGCATCTGTGGATTAATCCCGAAGTCACATTAAACTTATTGTTTTTTCTCTTAACTACAAATCACAAGCAGTTTTTCAAGGCTTCACAACCATCCATTGCGTGACCGGAATCATAGGCTTCCAGCTTGAAAATCGACCGATCGATCCCACTCGTTGAACCTCAATCCGCGTTAGCTCGCCACCGACGCGATCGTGCCAATCCCACAAAATGCGCTCACCTTCGATCGTCACCCCATTTGCCACTAATCGACCGCCCGATTTCAACGCTATCCAACAGGTTTCAATCAACCCCTCGATTGTTGCGCCGCCGCCGATAAAAATTGCATCAGGCTGTGGCAAACCCTGTAACACTTCTGGCGCTTTGCCTTCGATGATTTCTAGATTGGGAGTTCCAAGCGCGTTAGCGTTATCGATAATGTAGTGCGTGCGAGATTTTTCGATCGCAATTGCTCGACAGCGCGGATCAGTGCGCATCCATTCGATCGCGATCGAGCCACATCCCGCGCCTACATCCCACAGTAGCGCTCCTGGCGTGGGTGCCAATGCTGATAATGTCACCGATCGAACTTCTCGCTTGGTCAGTTGTCCATCGTGATGATAAGCGTCATCGGGCAATCCGGGTACGCGAGAAAACACTCTCACGCCAGAATCGGCGACACATTCAACGGCGATCGTGTTTAAATCCGCCAGATCCGTCTCATGCCAAGTTGACGCAGTTCCAGAAACGATGCGTTCGTGCGCCCCACCCAAGCGTTCAAGAACGGCGATCGGGCTTGCCCCAAAGCCGCCCTGCACGAGCAAATCCGCGACTACGATCGGCGTTTCTTTTCCCGCACTCAAAATTAAAAGCTGCGCTCCGGGATAAAGATACGTTTTTAGCAACGCTGGACGCCGACCGCACAAGCTGAGGGTTTCAATTTCCGAGAGTGACCAACCCAATCGTGCACAACACAGGCTAAACGTTGAAGGAGCGGGAACGATCGTAATTTCTTCAATGGGAATATGGCGCAGCAGCGTTGTGCCAATGCCGTACCACATCGGATCGCCGCTTGCTAACACACAAACTGAGCTTTCACGCCGATCAAGAATCTCTTTAATCGAATCGCCGATCGGCGATCGCCAAACAATTCTTTGCCGCGAATCATCGGAGATTAGGGCGAGGTGACGCGATCCGCCAACCAGAATCTCTGCTTGATCGATCAATAATCGGGCGATCGCGCTGATTCCCGACACGCCCGCTTCGCCGATGCCTACGATCGACAGCCATTTCTTTACCATAATTCGACAAAAGATGAAGTCAACCGTCTACCCAAACCTTTCTCATGCTAGGGTACTAAAGCTTGGAATTGGGAAAGTCCGGTGCGATTCCGGGACTGTGCCGCAACTGTAATAGACGCTGTTCTGAGTCAGAATGCCGATTCTAAGCAGATATCTCTACGAGATCGATTCTCTGCGTTGCACGGAGAAGGAGTTTTGATGTTGCCTGCTGCTTGTCCTGGTTTATTTTATGCGACTCCGACACAAGACGGAACGCTATCGCGCATTCGCATCCCCGGTGGCGTGTTGGACGCTGAGCAAGCGATCGCGCTTTGTGATCTTGCCGATTCTTTCGGAGCAGGATCGCTCCAAGTCACCAATCGCGCTAACGTTCAAATTCGAGCGAAGATTCCTGAATCCGCGATCGTTGAGTTGCAAAAAATTGGGTTAGCGTCCCCGATCGCTGAAGTGGATGCAATTCGTAATATTATGGCTAGTCCAACGGCGGGAATTGATGCGCAAGCCTCGATCGAGGTTCGCCCGTTAATCGAGGCTTGGAATCAGTATTTAATCTCGCATCTAGAATTAGCGGTTTTATCAGAGAAATTCAGCGTTGCGCTTGATGGAGGTGAAGCGGTTTCGATTCACGATCGACCGAATGATATTGCGTTGGTTGCCATCGATTCAACCCTGTTTCGCCTTCATCTTAGCGTTGGAGAACGAGGTGATGCTCCATCTGATGTTGGCGTTGCAGTTCACGTTGATAATTGCTTAGCTGTGTTATCTGAGATTGCAGAGTTTTATCGAGAGCAAACAATCAAGCGATTAAAAGATCAATCTAGCCGACGTAAACCACGTCTTAGAGAAATCTTAAACGAGATTGGAATCGATCGATGTCTTCAAGCGATCGATCAGCGTTTATTAATTCGTTTACAACCCTGTGATCACTTTATTCGTAACCCGATTGCAAAATACGGTCATTTAGGCGTTCATTTACAGCGACAACCTGACTTATCTTACATCGGCGTTGTTTTGCCATTAGGACACTTAAACACAAAGCAACTGCGCAAATTGGCGGCGTTAGCGACTCAATACGGATGTGGCGAATTGCGCTTAACGCCCTGGCAGAATGTTTTAATCACCGATCTTGCAGAAAGCGCGATCGCAATCGTACAAAACGAAATTGAAGCATTAGGATTGCACTGGTCAGAAACAAATGCTTACGCTGCGATCGTTGCCTGCACGGGAAAACCCGGATGCGCAGCTTCAGCAACCCACACGAAACAAGATGCACACGCGATCGCGAATTATCTTCAGCAGTTTAAGCGAGATCGACCGATTAATATTCATGTGAGCGGCTGTGATAAATCTTGCGCTCAACACGTGCAAGCCGATATTACTTTGATTGGTTTGACAACCGATCAATATGAAGTTTACGTCAACGATTGTAATCGTTCAAAATTTGGGCAAATGACGAATTCTGGGGGGTCGATCGCGGAAGTTCTCGGCTCGATCGACACGATTCTAGAGAAGCGAATCAAACCTTAGACAGCATGACTCATCTTAAAAGTCCACTTCGCTATCCTGGTGGAAAATCAAAAGCATTGAATCAAATTCTTCCACTTATCCCGCTTGATATTAGCGAGTATCGAGAACCCTTTATCGGGGGTGGTTCAGTCTTTCTTGCCATCAAACAATTGTTGAGTGACTGCATTAAGCGATATTGGATCAATGACTTAAATTATGATTTGTTTTGTTTTTGGGTTGCTGTTAGAGATAAAACTGAATTACTAGCAGATGCCGTTGCAGACGTTAGACAGAAATATTCAGATGGTAGAACATTATTTAACGATTACACGCGCGAAAACCTGAAGCTAAGCGACTTCGATCGAGCCGTCAGGTTTTTCGTTCTAAATCGCATCACGTTTTCTGGCACCGTAGATTCGGGTGGATACTCGCAACAGGCATTCGATCGACGATTTACCGCGTCGTCGATCGAGCGATTAAGAAAGCTTTCTCCTTGTTTAGCGCAGAGCTTTATTACTGCACAGGATTATGAGCCATTGCTGTTTCAAGCAGGCGACGGCGTTTTTATCTTTCTTGATCCACCTTATTTTAAGGCAACAAAATCTAAACTTTATGGAGTAAGAGGAACATTACATACCACATTTGATCACGAGCGATTTGCGGCAATGATGCAAAAGTGTCCGCATCGATGGCTTATTACTTACGATGATTCTCCTGAGATTAGAAAACTGTTTCAATTTGCAGATATTACGGAATGGACGCTTCAATATGGAATGAATAACTATAAGCAAGAAGTTGCTCTTTTAGGACAAGAATTATTCATCAAAAACTACTAGTTTGCGGATTGAAATGAAGACTAAAACGATGACCGATTACATTCGAGACGGAAACGAAATTTATCGAAACTCTTTTGCCATTATTCGATCGGAAGCCAATTTATCCTTGCTGCCGTCGGATTTTGAAACCGTAGCAGTCCGCTTGATTCATGCGTGCGGAATGACTGATATCGTTGAAGACTTAGCGTATTCTCAAGATGCTGTCAAAGCCGGACGAACTGCCCTGAGTGCGGGTGCTCCGATTTTTTGTGACGCTCGCATGGTCGCTGAAGGCGTCACACGTCGCAGGCTTCCTGCCAGTAACGATGTGATTTGTACGCTAAACGATCCACAAGTGTTAATGCTGGCAGAAAAAATCAATAACACGCGATCGGCAGCCGCACTAGAACTTTGGCGATCGCGCCTCGAAGGATCGGTGATCGCGATCGGAAATGCACCAACGGCGTTATTTCGACTGCTGGAAATGATCGATCAAGGTAGCCCAAAGCCCGCATTAATTCTCGGTTTTCCGGTTGGATTTGTCGGCGCAGCCGAATCTAAAGCCGCGCTCGCTGCCCACGAGCGCGGCATTCCGTTTTTGACGATTTTAGGACGGCGGGGCGGTAGCGCAATGGCCGCCGCCGCCGTTAACGCATTAGCAATGGAGGCAGAAATTTTATGAAAGGACGATTGTATGGAATTGGGGTCGGGCCAGGAGATCCCGAATTGATTACCCTCAAAGCGCTGCGATTGCTCAAATCTGCTCCGGTTGTAGCGTATCAATCGGCAGACGATCGAACCAGCGTAGCGCGATCGATCGTGGCGGATTATCTTTCAGAACACCAAACCGAAGTGCTATATCACTTGCCGCGTGCGCTTGAACCCGAAAAAGCAAAAGCGCAATACGATCAAGCCGTAATCCCGATCGCGGATCACCTGGCGGCCGGACGCGATGTCGTCGTGCTGTGCGAAGGTGATCCACTCTTTTACGGTTCGTTTATGTATTTGTTTACTCGACTGTCGGATCAGTACGAAACCGAAGTCGTTCCCGGTGTGTCGTCGCCGATGGCGTGCGCCTCCGCGATCGGCGTTCCGCTTAGCTATCAGCGCGATGTGTTTAGCGTGCTTCCGGCAACGCTTTCGGCAGATGCTTTAGCCGCGCAGCTTCTCAATGCCGATGCAGCCGCGATTATTAAGCTGAAACGCCATTTTGCCAAAGTGCGCGACGTGCTGCGGGAATTGGGCATGATTTCGCGAGTGCGCTACATTGAACGAGCAACCATGAGCCAGCAGCGCATTGTCTCGATCGAAGACGTACACCCCGATGAAGTGCCTTATTTTTCGATGGTGTTGGTACCGAGCAAGATTGAGCTATGACGCTAGAAATCGCAGTGGTTGTTTTGACCGAGCAAGGCGTTTCGGTCGCGCGTCAATTAATGCAGGATTTGCCGAGCGCGAAGCTTTACGGATTGAACGGACGAACGAGCCGTGTGGATGTGAGCTTCGATCGCTTTGGCGAAACGGTGCGCGATTTGTTTCAATCAGGAACGGCGATCGTGGGAATTTGCGCCGCAGGAATTTTGATTCGGACGATCGCACCCTTGCTGTCAGATAAACGGGCAGAACCCCCCGTGTTAGCGATCGCCGAAGACGGGAGCGCTGTGGTTCCCTTGCTGGGTGGACTGAGCGGCGTGAACGAGTTAGCTCGACAAATTGCGACGGTTCTACAGGTTCAAGCGGCAATCACCACAACCGGAGAAATTCGCTTCGGAACCGTGCTTGAAAATCCGCCACCCGGATATCGCTTGTCAAATCCAGAGTGTGCAAAGTCATTTACATCAGATTTGCTTTCTGGTGCAACGGTTTGTATTGAAGGTGACGCGCCGTGGTTGAGTTCGTTACCTATTGATTCAAACAGTGCATTGACCATTCAAATCACCGAGCGATCGCAATCTTCTACACGCAACTGTTTAGTTTATCATCGTAGAACGATCGCGATTTGCATTGATCAAATTGATAACCTTAGCGTTGAAGCTTGGATTGATCTAATTTCTCAAAGTTTGATCGATGCGAATCTTGCAGCCGAATCGCTCGCCGGAATTTTTGCCCGTCTCGAACATGCAAATCAAATTGAAGCGATCGCCCACGCATTCAAAGTTCCGGCTCGATTCTTTCGCTCAAACCCATCGCGTGAAATCGTTTCCTCAACCGAAGCTACGATCGTGACGCAAAATGAGCGCTTCACGATCGCCGTTGCCCCACAAATTATCACTCCAACCCTGATTGGGCAAGCACGCGGTAAACTCTCAATCATTGGCACTGGGCCAGGATCACCTCGATGGATGTCACCGGAAGTCAAATCGATTTTAGAATCTGCAACCGATTTAGTCGGCTACACGACTTACCTGAATTTACTTGGCTCACTTGGTGCCGGAAAACAGCGCCACGATTCCGACAATCGCGAAGAAGAAGCGCGGGCGAAATTTGCCTTAGATCTGGCGGCTCAAGGTCGATCAGTGGTCGTGGTTTCATCAGGCGATCCAGGCATTTTTGCAATGGCGACCGCGATTTTTGAAGTGTTCGATCGACACCGCGCTCCGGATTGGAATAGCATTGCCATTCACGTTGCACCGGGAATCTCTGCGATGCAGGCTGCTGCCGCCGCGATCGGCGCACCGATCGGACATGATTTCTGTGCGATTTCCCTGTCAGATATTCTCAAACCCTGGCACACTATCGAACAGCGCATTCGATCGGCGGCAGAAGCGGATTTTGCGATCGCGTTTTACAATCCGATTTCATCGCAGCGCACTTGGCAATTGATTGAGGCGAAAAAAATTCTTCTACAAATTCGCAATCCCGATACGCCCGTTGTTTTAGCGCGGAATTTAGGCAGACCGGGAGAATCGGTTCAAGTGATTGCGCTTGAACACCTCGCGCCAGAGCTTGCAGATATGCGCACGGTGATCTTAATTGGATCAAGTAAAACCCGTCGCCTCGATCGTGCCGATGGAGCAGTGTGGGTGTACACACCGCGTCGGTATTGCGATTAGAATGAGCGACGATCAGCCAAATCTAGCCTTGCGAAGATTGATTAATCTGCTGTTGAAGCTGTTGAACTTCCTCGATCGCTAGCCCAGTTCCACGGGCGACGGCTTCGATCGATAACCCGTCTTGTAGAAGGTTTAGTGCAATTTCTCGTTTTGCTCTAGCCTCTCCCTCTGCCCGTCCCTCTGCCCGTCCCTCTGCCAGGATTGAACGATACACGCTTGATTCCTGCATGATATCTCTCCGCAATAGACGATAAATCACTTCTTCCTCTAATCTTAGCCCAGCTAAAATCCCTGACGCTGCGATTAAATTCGCTTGCGTAATGGAATCAGAAATTTGATTCAACGTTTCAGCAGCTTGACGCAGCGTTGCCTCAAAATCGCTACTTTGACCGAGAACTGCAAACGGAATCAGTCCCGGATATTGCAAGAAAAGGGCGGCGGGTTGCTTCCACAATCGAACCACATCAAAATCATGGCGAGTACGCTCTAGAGTAAAGCTTGTTTGTCGCGTCAACTCAGATCTAGTTTGTTCCAGGTAAATCACGACTTGCCGCATCGTTTTATCCGGGTATTTTCGATGCACCCGGACGCGGTAATCTAACATCCGAAACGGAATGTTCTGCTTTGGACGAGTTTGAAACTCCAAATGCAAAACGGTATCGTTTGACTGGAGCAAAATTAAGGCATCGGTGCGAATAGGTTCGAGGGAAAGTTCAGAGGGTTTTAGCTCGGTTAGGGGAACAGAGGTTCCAAGTAGCCAACTCGCAAAGTCGGCGGAGAAGTGTTCGGCGAGAAATCGGCAAGTGTCGTCATACATAGAGAAATTGTACGACCTGTGAATCCTTTCACGAATTGCTATTTTGCTACGGCTGAACTGGGCTGCTGACCGCGCCATAAACGAAACACGATCGCCATAGCCAAAAAGAGCGCGATCGCAGCAATCTCGAAGGTTCCTCGCAAGCCTGCCACCAACGCTTCTGGCGGTGCGCCTGTCACGCTTGCAGCATTTGATCGCATAAACGTTAAAAACGTAAATATTGATCCTAAAACTGGAACACCTGTTGTTTGTCCCAGCGTTCGCGATAGTGCTAACAATCCTGATGCAATTCCCAATCGCTCACGCGGCACTGATCCTAAAATTGCGCTGTTGTTTGGAGATTGAAATAAGCCTAACCCGATGCCAAACGGCGCGACTCGAACGATGTAATCAAGATCGGTTGTGCTTGCATTTAACGTACTGATTGCAAGACAGCCAATCAGCATAAATCCAAGTCCGAGTAAACTAATTATGCGCGTGCCAAAGCGATCGGACAAATTTCCTGAAATTGGTGCTACAATTCCTCCCAAAATCGGAGAAACGGCTAACAGTAAACCTACGTGTTGAGTCGGATAATGCAACACTAGCTCTAGAAAAAACGGCAATATGAAAATCAATCCAGATATGACAATAAAAACTAATACCCCTGCAACTAAACTCAGACTAAACTGTAAATTCTGAAATAAATGTAAATCAAGCATCGGTTGATTGATTCGAGCTTCAAGCCGCACAAATATTGCTAATCCGATCGCAGCCGCTCCGAGCAATGCCAGCGTGATTGGTTTTGTAAATCCAAAATCTTGCCCGTAAGTCATGCCAACTGCAAACAGCGTTAACACGATCGACAACAAAATTGCGCCCCAAAAATCAAATCGCTGATTCCGATTTGTGCTTCGATTTGATGGCACACTCCGCATCACCACAAACAGCGCAAAAATGCCGATCGGAAGATTCACCAAGAAGATCGATCGCCATCCCGCCGCGCTAATCAAAACGCCGCCCACACTCGGTCCCAATGCAACGCCCAGCGACACCACCGCACCGATAATGCCTAACGCTCGCCCTCGTTCAGAACTGGGAAACACTTCGGTAACGATCGCGGCTCCTAGCGCCGAAATCATTACCGCACCGAATCCCTGAAGCGCTCGGAACGCAATCAGCCATCCAACGCTCGGTGCCAATCCACACAGCAGCGAACTAATCGTAAAAACAACCAGCCCGCCTAAGTAAAGTCGCTTTTTGCCGAACATATCTCCTAGTCGCGCTGCACCCAGCACCAGCGCGGTGATCACCAGCAAATAACTCAAAACTACCCATTGAATGGTTGCAAAGCTGGTTTGAAACACTTGCACCAGCGTCGGTAGCGCAATATTGACAATGCTCGTGTCGAGCGTAAACATCAGCACGCCCAAGCCAACCCCCAGCATTGCCCACCATTTGCGATCGCTCGGCTCCGGAGAATGGCGCGACTGCTCTAACCGATCGCTAATCGAATCTCTTGACATGCTTAAGTCCTATACAAAAAGTTCGCTCAACCCGCAACATGAATTGCCGGGCGTCGCTCTGGATCTTTTTCCGCCAGTCGCAACACTTCACGAGTCACTAAGGGAATATCGCCTTCGCCAAACAAAATAAAGCGCAGCAAGTATTGAATGGGATTTCCTTCTGACCAGCCAAAATAGATATGCGGAATCTTCCCGGATTGGTCTCTTAAGTGAAGTAAAAGTGCTGCGATCGCGTTCGGAACCGCCGAACTTCGCGCCCGCAGAATTCGGTATCCGCCCACATCAATGCCTTCTACATAAATCGTTTCGGTAAAGTTCGAGGCATCGCTAATGCGCACTTCTAGAAACAAAATCGGATCTTCAGCAGGAATGTAGTTGTCGATGCGGACTTCGCGCTCTTTAGCGGCGTACTCGTCTACGTCGCCTTGATTGCGTCGGTTGGCAATAATCCGAATCTCACCCCGGCTTTCTTCGGCAATAAATTGCTGTGCGGCTTGATCAAATTCGATGCGCTCCACGCGCAGTTCTGTTGAACGCAACACCCGCGAAATCAGCGACGTCACCACGATCGCCGCAATAAATACCGATGCGATTCTAATGCCTTCGGGACGTTCGATAATGTTGACGATCGTCGTGTACACAAATACGAGCGTAATCAATCCAAAAACAATCAATCCCCGCTTCGATCCACGGCGGTGGGCTGCCAGCGTTACGGCAAACGCACCCGATGTAATCAACACCAAAACGCCCGTTGCGTAAGCGCCGCCCTGCGCTTCCACATTGGCCCGAAACAAAATGGTGATAAATGCCGCGATCGCCGTGTACACAAACACAAGCGGTCGGCTGGCTCGTGCCCAGTTCGGAGCCATTCCGTAGCGCGGTAAATAACGCGGCACAATGTTGAGCAATCCTGCCATCGCAGAAGCACCCGCAAACCACAAAATCGCGATCGTGCTCACGTCATACAGCGTGCCAAATCCATTGCCCAAGTAAAGATGCGCCAAGTACGCCAGCGCTCGCCCGTTTGCTTTTCCACCGTCCTGAAACTCTGCTGCGGGAATCAGCGTTGTCGTGACTAAGCTGCTCGTGAGCAAGAAAAAGCTCATAATCACTGCTGCCCAAGTCAGCAGCTTGTGGGTATTTTTAATTCTTCCCTGTGGATTGGCTTCGGTGTCGGTCGGGTTTCCTTTTACCAATGGCATGACAACCGCTCCGGTTTCAAACCCCGACAATCCCAACGCTAACCGGGGAAACACGAGAATTGCTGCCCCGATCATTTTCACTATATTCGGCTGTTCGGCAAATAAGGCGGTCTGCCAATTTGCTAACACTGCGGGCTGCTGCGCAATTTGATAAACGCCAACGCTAACCGTGATTAGATTTAGAAATAGATAAGCGCCGACGAGAATCACCGCAAGCCCGATCGCTTCTCGAAATCCGCGCAGAAAAACGCCGCCCAGCGCTCCAACTAGCAGCAGCGTGATCAAAATAGCGCTGGCTTCTCCGTGGAGAAACTTCGATAAAAGCGGGTTTTCAATAATGTGCGCGGTTGCGTCGGCGGCCGAAAGCGTAATCGTGATAATAAAGTCGGTTGCCACAAAGCCAAGTAAACACAGCACAAAGAATTTGCCTTGCCACCACGACAGCAAATGTTCGAGCATGGCGATCGAGCCTTCGCCGTGCGGACTGCGCTCGGAGATGCGACGATAGATCGGCAACGCTCCGAATAGAGTCAGCAGCACTAAAATCAAGGTCGCGATCGGGGCCAGTGCGCCTGCCGCGAGGGCTGCAATTCCGGGCTGATAGCCGAGTGTGGAAAAGTAATCGACCCCTGTTAGGCACATAACTTGCCACCACGGATGCTGCGGCGGCCGCTGATGTTTCTCATGTCGTCCTTCGCTTAGCAGCCAGTTGACGAATTTTTTGCGCGGGTGTCTTGATGCGTTAACCAATCCAGCCATTAAGCGACTCCTAGCGATCGTACCATCAGCATTTTATTCACACGTTGGTGATCATCGAATGGAATGGCGCTTTCATTCCTCGATCGTCAGAAAGAAAAATCCACATCATAAGGCGTAAGTGAATTTCTCTACCACGATCGACGCGGATCAACGATCCAACGTGTTGGTTTGCGTGGAGCATTTAGAAAAGCACATCCGCGCAAAAATCGCCAGGTGACTAAATCTACGATGCAGGGCGGTCATTGTGACACGGTTTCGATCGACTGCTTTTATCATGGGATTACCTTTCGCAATCGATTGTCTTTATGGAAGCTTTGAGTAAACAGCGTGAGTTCGGCATAACAAATTGCTTAACTGTGTTGTAGATGAGTGGATGGGCGGGTCGTTGCCACAAACGCGGGCGCGATTAACTCTTAGCGAATCACTCCGATCGAACTCGCGTTAACTCACCTTGCCGCCGCCCATCAAATACAGCAATGCCATCCTAACTGCAACACCACTGGTTACTTGTTGAGAAATCAAACTAAAAGTTAAATCATCCATCAGGTCAGAGCTAATTTCAACCCCTCGATTCACAGGGCCAGGATGCAGCACTTTTACATCGGGTTTGCACAGCTTGAGTCGATCGCGGGTAATGCCAAATCGCTGATGATATTCGCGCAAACTCGGTAGTAAATGACTGGTCATGCGTTCTTTTTGCAGTCGCAGCGTCATCACAAAATCAGCATTTTCGATTGCAGGATCAAGTGCCCAATGCACAAAGAGTTTACGCGACAGCGTTGAATCGGTTTGAACAAATTCGGCAAACCATTTTGGAAGTAGTGTAGGCGGTGCGGCTAAATGAACTTCTGCCCCGCTTGCCGTTAAGCTCCAAATGTTCGATCGCGCCACTCGCGAATGCAAAATATCTCCAACAATGGCAATCTTGCAGTTTTGCAGCAGCGATAAGCGGGGTCGATCGGGATCAAGCAGCGTGCAAATTGTGAATAAATCGAGCAAGCCTTGTGAAGGATGTTCGTGCTGTCCATCGCCCGCATTCAGAACGCCGACGCGCACGCCTAAGCGATCCATTTCAGCCGCGATCGCGCTCGGTACTCCCGCTTCTTTGTGCCGAATCACCATCATATCGGTGCCCATTGCTAGATACGTTTTCGCCGTGTCGAGAATCGTTTCGCCTTTGCTCAGCGACGAAGTTCCGGGCGCGAAATTGAGCGTATCAGCCGATAAGCGTTTTGCAGCGAGTTCAAAACTGCTGCGAGTGCGCGTCGAGGATTCAAAAAACAAATTTGCGACCACTTGACCTTGCAGCGTTGGAACCTTTTTTGTGCGGCGTGATAACACTTCTCGAAAGCTGTTTGCCGTTTGCAAAACGGTGTCGTACTCGGTTGGCGAAAAATCCGAGAGCGATAAAACGTGGCGACGTGTCCAGGTCATAGCCGTAGTGAATGAGAGCACAATTATTCATAGCGCAAAACGCAGCAACTAACACAAAGGAGAACTGTGCGACTTTGTTTTTGAGAAACTTGAGAAGTTCTAATCTTCGTGCTCCTGAGAGCCGAAAGCAGACAATACCGCATGTTGATCATTTGATTACGATCGAGAGATCGATCAATTTTCCTTTGATACCTTAGAAGCGAGGTGACAACGGAATCGGCTGTATGGCTCGGATCAATCTACTCAACACGGATACCACTAGCTTTGGCAATCTAATCGGTAATGGGAAGACTTATCGAGTTCCTCTGTTTCAGCGCGATTACTCTTGGGATGAAGAGAATTGGGAGGATTTGTGGCAAGATATCGTTGGTTTGCACCATGACTCAGATGCGAGTCATTACATGGGAGCGCTTGTTTTACAAAGCTCCAACACTTCTGATCGAGAGTTCACGATCATTGATGGTCAGCAACGACTTGCGACACTTAGCATCGTTGCAATCGCGGTGATTGAGAAGATCCGAAAGCTTGTAGAACAACAAATAGAACCGGAAGCAAATCAGGAACGGCAAGATATTTTAAGGCGAACTTATCTTAGCGATCGAGATCCTCGATCGCTGAGGTTTTCTAGCAAACTCCGGCTAAACGAGAACAACGACGATTTTTATCAAAGTAATCTTATTAATCTTAGAAAACCTCGTAGTATTCGTTCATTATCAAAGTCTAATCAGCTTCTTTGGCAAGCTTTTGAGTACTTCTTAAATCGATTAGAAGAACTTCAAGACATTATCAGCAACGGAGAAAAATTAGCCACGTTTCTAACCGATACGGTTGCTCAACAGCTCCTTTTCATTCAAATAAACGTTGAGGACGAACTGAATGCATATACTGTTTTTGAAACGCTAAATGCGCGAGGAATAGAACTTAGCTCAACGGATTTATTGAAGAATTATTTATTCTCGCGCTTTCAAGGCCCTGATGATTTACAAGAAGCGCAACGGCAATGGCGGAGAATTATCAACACCGTCCAAATGGAGAGCTTCCCCGAATTTCTTCGCTATTATTTGAGTCTTAGCCGAGCTAGAGTGAGGCGAGAACGGCTTTTCAAGCTTGTGCGTGAATCAGCAAAAACGACACAGCAAGCCTTCGATTTACTCGATCAGCTTGAAAATTACAGCAGCCTTTTTGTCGCGCTTAGTAACTCGAACGATGAGTTCTGGCGAGACACTCCAGAAAATCGATATTACATTCGAGAGCTTGAACTGTTTCGAGTTAAGCAGGCCTATCCAACGCTGTTTGCTGCTTACGAAAAGTTTTCACCTGAAAATTTTACTCGTTTGCTTAAACTGGTTACGGTACTATCTTTTCGTTACACCGTTGTTAGCAGTCTAAATCCGAATGAATTAGAAACGCTATACAACAGAGTTGCGATCGTAATTACAAAGGGTGAGGCAACAAATCCTCAGCAAATTTTTAATATTCTACGCCCTGTTTATGTTTCAGATGAGAAATTCCTGCAAGATTTTGCTTTACTTTCTATTTCGACACGAGGGCAAAAGAAAAAATTGGTGCGTTACATTCTGTGTAAGCTAGAAACAGATGCATCACAGCTTGATTTGAATGAAGATAGTTTTTCAATTGAACACATTTTACCCGAATCACCAAGTCAAGACTGGCACCAAGACTTCACAGATGCTCAAGTTGAAGAAATGGTTTATCGAATTGGAAATCTCACGCCTCTGGAACCTGCTATTAATCGTCAAGTCGGAAATGAAACCTTTTTAGTAAAAAGAGAAAACTATCAACACAGCCTCTATAAATTGACGCAAAGGATTGTGGCAGAAGAATGGACACCCAACACCATTGCTACACGTCAACAGCATCTAGCGCGGCGTGCTGTTCATATCTGGAGGTGCGATTTCTCCTAAATATAATTCTGATGTGGCGAACCACTGATTATTCAGAGCGCAAAACGATCGTCTTTCTCACATCGAGTTATGAATGGTGACATCAAGCAGCATTTTGACGAGGTATCGATTAACGCAGAGCGCAACTCCGAAGGAACCGATTTAATAGAACCTGCGATTTCAGCTTCAAGCTCTAATGCGCGAGGCTGAAACTGCGGCAAGTCAACTGCTGTTAGCTGCTTGTTAAGTTTCATTCAATTTTCTTAGAATTCACCCTTCAAAAGTCGGCGAGAACCTATCCTTTATTTTGATTAATAGGCTTAATCGTTGCTGGCATCTAGGAATTTAAGGAATCATCTAGAGGTTTGCATTACCTAACTCGGTAAATGCAGCACGTTCAAACTAATCGTAATCAACGTGAGGAAAGTAATAAAGCCGATCGTATCCAACAGCGTTGTCACAAGCGGGCCACTAATCAAGGCAGGATCAAGCTTTAATCGCTTCAGTCCCATCGGCAGCAGCGTTCCCAGCGTAACTGCAACTAAGCTATTGGTTGCCATCACTGTACCCGCTACGATCGCCACCCAGCGTTCATTCGGCGTTGTCCAAATCAACGACAGCAGTACCATTGTTAAACCCAGCGCCAGGGCTGTTCCCAATCCGGCGACCAATTCTTTGCGTAAAATCTTCCCGGTATCTTGCGACGACACTTCACCGATGCCCAGCGATCGGATCGTCACTGTAAGCGACTGAATTCCAACCGTTCCGCCCGTATTCGAGAACAACGGCATGATCACCGCAAGCACCGGAACGGCTGAAATTGTGGACTGAAACGGCGCGATCGCGCTCGACGCCCCAATGTAAAGCGCCATAATTCCCAGCAGCCAGGGCAAACGGTTTTTGAGCTTCTCGATCGGCGTGGATAGCGAAGATTCATCACCGCCACCGCCTGCCAGTTTCTGAATGTCTTCGGTGGCTTCTTGTTCGAGAATATCTACGACATCATCGACAGTGATAATTCCAACTAAGCGATCTTCACGATCGACGACGGGAACTGCAATCAAGTCATAGCGCTTCATTAATTGCGCGACTTCTTCTTGCGGCATGTCGGTTCGCGCTTTGATTACGCGATCGCTGCCGATGTCTTCGATTCGCGCATCGGGAATCGAAAACACAAGCTGACGCAGCGACACCACTTGCTTGAGCTTGCGGTTATGGTCGGTCACATAAGCGTAGTAAACGGTTTCTTTATCGCGGTCAGCTAACCGAATTTTGCTCAACGCCTCACCGACGGTTAAGCCTTCGCGCAGTCGGACATACTCGGTGGTCATCACTCGTCCGGCGGTGCCTTCGGCGTAGCCGAGAATCGTCGCGGTAGCTTGACGTTCTTCGGGGCTAAGCTGCTGGACTAAGCGTTTTACGATTCCGGCGGGGAGTTCGTCGAATAGTTCTGCTCGATCGTCGGGGCGCATCGATTCGAGAATATGCGCTACTTGAGCATTGTGCAGCGACCCGATCAATTCTTCGCGCACTTCTAGCGGCAAATATTCAAAAACGTCGGTGGCTTGCGTTTTGTTGAGCAAGCGAAACGCGATCGCTCGTCGTTCTTCAGGTAAGTCAGTAATATAATCGCCTACGTCGATCGCAGGCATTTCATTTAATTCAAGCTTGAGACGATTAAGATCTGAGATGCCGGAAAGTGAAATCCGGTTTTCCTGAGTGAGCATGTACCTTACCTCATCGATCTTCCCCAAAGCGCTGGAAGACCGAGGGCTACCAGGCTAGGAAAGGGTTTTCGCGTTGGATAAATGGACGTCGTCCATGAAACTTTAAAAATTCAACATCAACGCCCGTAGCGGGCACTGCTGAATCTATGCTAACCCTGAAACAGCAATTCCACAATGTAATGATGGACACTTAGTTTGAAAGTCCTTCCTTTAGTCGAGAGGCAACCCGATCAATGCTCAATCTAAATCGATATACTTCTTCTTTCCAAATCGAGACGCCAAAAACAGGAAATTTTCTCTCCCCAATTCTGCGGTTTTTTCTTTTGATTGGTGTAATCGGGTTGCTCGGTGCCTGTCGCTCTGAAGGCGCTTCGCCAAATCAATCGAGCGCGGCATCTACTCCGCGACCTTTAATCGCCGCCTCACCGCTCACTGCTCCGTCTGCTAAAGCGACGCCAGCCTCCACGCCGCGCTCGAAGTCGGGTAAAACCGTGCTGCTCAATGTGTACCAACTCGACAGCCAGTGCAATCAATTCAAGGCAGAAAAAGTCACCGTTCCCGCGAATCAAGCGATCGATCAAGCCGTTACCAAAGTGCTGCAAAACGTGGATAGCGGCGATCTTGATTTAGCGGGCTACCGCGTGAAAGTAGCGTCTGGGGTTGCCACGATCGATTTGCGTCTGACTGGAACATCGCGTCGATCGCTGTCGGCTTTGTCAAACTGTGAGCAATTGGCGCTGTATGGCAGTTTGCGCAAAACTCTGACCGGAAATGCACCGTTGAAAATTAAGTCAGTTCAGTTCACCGAACGAGGACAGAAAATCACGCCGCAGTGATTTATTCTTACCCGAGCGAGACCCCTAAATTCATTCTGAGGGAGAATCTTTGAAGAATCTTTGATTCGATAAGATTTTAGTGAACTCAGCTAGGAT
>CAXUFL010000015.1:0-79861 GCA_964250455.1 uncultured bacterium | reverse complement strand
GGTTGACTTGTAAAGTAGGAAAAATCTTCGATCGAGACTTCCTGAAGCTCCCCAATAAAATGCGCAAGCTTGCGGTTTGGTTTGGAGTGCTTGATGAATTTCTCTACATCGATACTGATATTGTTGTGTTTGATAAGATTTCTAACACGCTGAATAAACTTTCAGAAGTTGATTTCTTTTGCTGCGATTATCACTTTTCGAGTGAAGGACTACGCAACATTTTCTCACCGATCGTCAAAGACACAATTTTCACTGATGTAGAACTGCAAGACGTGTTTAATAGCGGCTTTTGGGGGTCGCGTAAAGGTGTAATCAGCGAAACGGATCTCTATCAAGTGCTGCATGATTGTGCTCAACATCGAGAGTATTTTGATTTTACGCAAGGCGTCACCGACCAGCCGATTTTGAATTATTTGATTCTGAAGCGGTTTGCTCAGCGATCGAACCTGGTCAAACCGCCAGAAAATGCACCCGGAAGCTGGGCAGGCTCAATCCATTTCGAGAATCAAGACGCAGTTTTGTACGATCAGGGTCAGCGCTTAAAGTATCTTCACTGGGCAGGAATTTCAATTCGTCCAGGTGCACCTTATTGGGAGATTTGGAAGCACTATCGACATCTGCATGAACCGAAAACTAGACTTTGGCGCAAATTCGCTCGTCAATTTTCGTTGCAAGCTTAGGATAAATTCTATGACGAACGGCATTTACACATTTGCAAACGATGTAGTTTACGACCAGCTTGTTGCGTTATTAAACAGCATCGAAGCCAATGTTGATCCAGCCATTCCGGTGTGTATTATTCCGTATGATGATCGGCTGGATCAGGTAAAAAGAGAAATTGATCGGCGATCGAACGTTACGCTATTTGAGAATACGGAATCGATCGCGTACTGGGAAAATTTTGCGGCTCGTGCTTGGAATTCCCATCGTAAAGCGCAGCAGGTTTGGAAGTCGCGAGGCTGGAGCGGTACTTACCGATTAGAACGACATCGCAAACTCTGTTGTTTAGATGGCGAGTTTGATAAATTTGTTTATTTTGATGCGGATACATTAGCGCTGTCATCGCTTGATCGGGTGTACCAAAAATTAAATCAATTTGATTGGGTCACCTACGATTTTCAACATCGTTCAGATTTCAATTACATTTTTGATTGTTCTGAACCGAAACTAGTTGAGTTGTTTTCATGGGATTATTTAGAGTCGCGCTTGTTTTGTTCGGGTTGGTTTGCCTCGAAAAAAAATGTATTTAATCGATCCCGATTAAACGAGCTATTGCAAAAGCTAGAATCTGGTGAATCTGAAGTAATGGCATGGCGCGACTCTGATCAAACCGTTCTCAACTATTTGGTGTTACGAAGCGGCATTTCTTACTATAACGTTGCGTTTGAAGATGCTGCTACTGGGTGTCATTGGATGTCGCAGTTTGATGAAAAAGATCACTTGCTTTATGACAAGAATCAACCCTTAACTTATCTGCACTATATGAGTTTGTCTTCAACTAAATTTAGGCAGCTTTGTGCCGGAATCGATGTTGATTTGCCGTATCGCGATTTATTTTTGCATTATCGCTATCTTCGATCGCCTCACGAGAAACCCCAAACGTTTCAACCTGTACAAAACACACCTAAACTTCAACAAATTGCCCAAAGAAAAATCGACAACCTGAAATATCGGTTTCGTCAATTAAATCAAAGCAGAATCAAATAATCAGACAGACGATCGCACAATCGGGTAAAATCAGCACTCAGTTCGCGATCGTAGGATTTGTCTTGCTGTATGCCAACGAGTTTAGTCACTGGTGCTGCGGGATTCATTGGATCTCATTTAGTCGATGCATTGCTGAAGCGGGGCGATCGTGTGATCGGCGTCGATCAGTTCAATGATTACTATGACCCCGCGCTAAAGTGGAAAAATCTCGCGATCGCTTTGCAGCATCCAAATTTTGAGCTAATCGAAGCAGACATTCAAACGCTCGATTGGACAGCACGATTAACCGATGTTGCCGTGATTTATCATCAAGCGGCTCAGGCAGGCGTGCGATCGAGCTGGGGAAACGGATTTCGCACTTATACCGAGCAAAACATCAATGCGACTCAAATTCTGCTTGAAGCCGCAAAGGATGCAAAACGCCTAGAGCGCTTTGTATTTGCGTCGAGTTCGTCGATTTATGGCAATGCAGAAACCCTGCCAACCGTTGAAACGCTGTGTCCACAGCCTGTTTCACCCTACGGCATTACAAAGCTTGCCGCCGAGCAACTGTGCGGACTGTATCACCAGAATTTCGGCGTTCCAACTTGTGCTTTGCGGTACTTCACCGTTTACGGTCAGCGACAGCGCCCGGACATGGGATTCCATAAGTTCTTAAAAGCTGCATTGCTCGATCAAGCGATCGTCATTTACGGCGATGGACAGCAAACGCGGGATTTTACGTTTGTGAGCGACGCGATCGCGGCAAATCTCGCAGCAGCAACCGTTCCCGAAGCCGTGGGAGAAGTCTTTAATATCGGTGGCGGAAGTCGCGTAGTCTTGACCGATGTGATTGACACGATCGAAATGATTTCACAGCGATCGATTCATCGAGAAGTTGTAGAAACGGCGATCGGCGATGCACGTCATACTTCCGCCGACGTGTCAAAAGCGAAACGCATCTTGGGCTATGCGCCAAAAGTTTCGCTCAAAGAAGGATTAACGCACGAATGGAACTGGATCAAAGCGTTGTATCAATAAGCCGAAGCGGTTAGTTTGGCTCGATTACCCTTTGGAAACGGCAAAGCGATCATGCGGAGCGAGTAAATTTGTCTCGGTGTCGATCGGGATAATGCCACCTGGATTAAGCGGAAACAAATTTCCGTAATAATCTTGCTTGATTGCCTGCAAATCGCACGTGTCAGCAACGCCCGGAAGCTGGTAAATATCCCGCAGATAAGCTCCTAAGTTTGCATAATCCTGAATGCGACGACGGCTACACTTAAATAAGCCATAATACACCGCATCAAATCGAAACAGCGTTGTAAACAATCGAATATCGGCAAGCGTTAATGTCTCACCACACAAATAACGATTTGTTTGTAGCGTTGTGTCGATTTCATCTAAAGTATTAAATAGTTCTTCACAAGCAATGTTGTAAGCTTCTTGCGTTTGAGCAAATCCACATCTATAAACGCCATTGTTCACAGCGCTGTAGGTTTTATCGTTCCAGTAATCGATCTTTTCTTGTAAAGTTTCCGGGTACAAATCTAGATTAGCGTCTCTGGCAAATTGATTGAACTCAGCGTTAATCATTACGATGATTTCTGAGCTTTCGTTATTGACGATCGTATTCGTTTTGCAGTCCCATAATACAGGTACCGTTGATCGACCTTTATAGCCTGGTTTCGCAAGTCGATATAAATCCGCCAACGTTTCACAACCGAATTCTGGTGTGTTGAGCATCCAGCCGCCGTTTTCCGGGGACGGAGATACGATCGACACCGCGATCGTGTCTTCTAATCCTTTGAGCGCCCGGACAACCAGCGTTCTGTGCGCCCACGGACAACCCATTCCAACCAATAATTTGTAGCGTCCTTTAGCTGCCGGATAAGCCTCAGAGCCGATGCTGTTGCGAAACTCGCTGGTAGGACGAACGTAGGCACCGGATCGATCGCGGGGTGCCAGCTTTGACATCATCACGCGCCAAAGCGTCGTCCAAACAAATCGTCCTAGTTGAATGATTAGCTTCGGAGGCATCGCAGATTTTCATCAGACAAGGTACCTTTTAGGTATAGCATTTGCGGAGAGACGCAAAATGAGTCAACCCAAAAACGAGATCGATGTTGATGCGGGAACGCTGCTCGTCGTAATGATTGCGGTGCTGTTACTGCCGTTAATCATTGCTGGATTTGCGTCTCAGTGAAGCTTTTTCTTCAGCTTGGTTAAAATTCGAGCGGCGTTTAGTTTTGCCAATCTCAATCGGGTAAGCGGCGCGATCGTCGCTGGATAGGTTTCTGTGTGATCAAAAAATTCATTCAGTTCTTGCAGAATCACGCTTAAGCGTTTGAGAATATTCGTCGATCGATACTCCGCTAAAAAAGATTCCGGTACCGTCAACGGTTCTGATTGCTTTAATACTCGCAGAATTCGCGCTACATCATACTCGGTAGAATATCCTGCGATTTTATCGCTGTTAAAGCCTGGATCAAGATAATCTGATAAGCCACCGTTGACGCTTGAAAATACATGACACCCGCTCGCGATCGCTTCCATCGGCTGCAATCCAAATCCTTCGCTTACGCCTTGCTGCGCCCAATATTCCGCCGAATCGTAAAGATACACTTTAGTATTGTTAAACAATGCCGCTAAGTTATCGACGTGGCGATCGATAATTTGCACCGTGCAGTAATTTTGCAGGGTGGGAATTAATTGATTCAGCAAATACTGAGATGATTTGCGAGTGTGAACTAATACATCCACAGTACGATCGAGATTTTCATTGTTAAACTCGTCCGAGATTTGATTCGGCAAATAATAAATTAGTGAATTCGGCGATCGTTGTCCCCAATATCCTAAAGTATTTCGGCTTACGGTTACGATCGGCACGTTCGACGGTAGATTAAATCCGTACCCTGCGCTATGAGCGTGATAGATTGCATGATGCTGCTTTAATCGTGCGGCAAGTTTGGGCACATCAAATCCCCAGCTCATCACAAAAATCACGTGCGTTAAATCTTTTGTTTGCAGAACATCATCAAGAAACAGCGTATCTGGTTCTCGCACTCGGTAAGTGACCACTTCTGCTGCACAAAGCTGCTTTGCCAACCCAAAAGTTTTGAGTTCTGCCCACAATCCGCCACAAGCAAATTGTTTCCCGGTTCCCGGCAGCAAAAAATATAGCGTTCGCATTGTTCTTTGTTTACAAACTGGATTTAACGTCAGTTCAACAGAAAGGGTTCGCAGCGTTGACCCGTCTGGCAAGCTCCCTAAATTCCTATTCACAGAAGATTTAGGGGACACAACCCGCCCACAGCGCAGCGAGAAAATCGTCAAACCAACGTGGATTTAGCTTACCGTTTTCGTGGACGCTCAAAACGGCAAGCTAAATTCAATTCGTTTTATTCGATCGCAACGTCCGCCAAGTTCAACCAGTTTTGGCTACCTTTAGCGCTGCTAAACAAAATTGAAATCGTATTGCTGCCAGCATTCAACGGAACGTTTGCAATGTTAATCGTGCTCCAATTGCTCCAATCATACGTTGCTGGAAACAACAAATTGTCTGCAACGCTTTGACCATTCACAAACAAAAAGCGAGAAGCATCGCCTGCGCCTGCGGTGTAGCGAAACGTCATGTTGTACTGTCCCGAACACAAAGTATTAATTTGAAAATCAACCCATTGCCCGTCGCGATTCCAGTTCGCGATGTAGGATTTGTCTTTCGATTCAAAATCTAACTTGTGCAAAATCGCATTTTCGATCGAGAAAATTCCCCCTCCACGTCTAAGCGGAACGGCGGCATTTAACACATCGATCGCAGCGCTTTGACGCGCGGCATCGGCTCGATCGAATTTGTCCCAGCTTAAGCCAAACTGATTTTGTTGATTGCGGCTTCGCGCCCAAATAGAATCCGCGTTTTGCAGAATAAATTGTTTGTACGCTGGATCGTGAGTCACTTGGTGAAGATACGACAGATTGCGAATAAAAATTCCTTTGAACTGCGCTCCGTCTTCGCCGCAGTGCGGTTCGCAGCGATCGCGCAAAATTCCATTAGCGCTTAGATTGCGGATCGTCGATTTTGCGATCGCGTTTGCCTGCGCGAGATACTCTGGCTTTTTTGTACTTTGATACAAATCCGTTAATCCACCGATGATCACGCCTTGATTGTATGTCCAGGTCGGATGATTATTGTTGCGGCATTTAGTATTCAATCCATCGTTGACTAAATTGTTGCCGTTAATCATTCCAGAGCGTTTGAACCAGTTCCAGCCGTGTGTTGCCCAATCGAAGTAGCTTCCTTTGCCGTAGTCGTTCACGGTGCGCTGGTGTAAGCGAATCGCAACGGTGATAAATAATTCGTTCGTGATTGCATTTTTATATTCACGACTTTTTCGCCACCACAAGCCACCGCCGCACGTTGAATCCCAGCCTTTTTTCATGTCGTTGAAAATCGTTTTAGCGGCGTCAAGGTAGCGCTTTTCTCCGGTTAAATCGTAAGCTTTAATCCAGGCAATCGCCCACCAACCGTCATCGTCGTACACATCAGGCTGCAAAAATTTCGTTGATTTTTGCTTTTCAAACGTATTAGAAATCAGCTTGCGATAAGTGGGGGTATTGGTCACCATCGAGTAATCGATCGTGGTTTCTAACGCATTGGCTGAGTTCCACCAACCTGTCGAATTCCATAATCCAGTCGCGGAATTGTAGAAAATTTGCAGCGCTGCCATACCCGCCGCAGCCGTGGCGTGACAACTTCCGGGCAAAACCATGCTCAACGTCTCCTTCGGGGCAGGAAAAACAGTCTTCTCAGAGAATTAAGAGTACCGCTTTGTGTTTCCCTTTTTACACGGAACGAGTGTTTTTGAGCATCAATTTTCTGAAATCTAGGCGCGTTTAAATTCCGATATTTCCTTTAACAAAGAGTTCAAATCTGCGATACAGTGATTCGATCGCGATTTGCGTTTGATTTTTACTACTGTAATATCTTTTACAGTGTACTGAGACAGTTCTACCTGTTTTAATACAGTTGCAACCGCTTCTATCAAGCTACTACGATTTCAAGGTTTACGAATGTAGCCCCATTTTTGAGCAAGTTTGACTCGTGCCATTCCTTCAGAAAAAGCACCCGCTTCCTCGAACTGAGGCGCGATCGCAATTTTCCCATTTTGATCGATATAGCCCCATTGATTATTGATTTTGATGGCAGCAAGTCCATTTGAAAAGCTTGATGCGAAGCTGTATTGAGGTTCAATCACAACCTTGCCCGTTTGATCGATGTAGCCCCATTTTTGATTCACTTCAACGAGCGCTAACCCATCCGAAAAATCCGAGGCAAAATTGAATTTTGGCGCGATCGTCATTTGTCCCGTTTGATTCACAAATCCCCAACGATCCCCAACCCGAACGCGGCCCATTGATTGAGCTAAATTAAACGCGCCATCAAACTGAGGCTGCACGACGAGCTTTCCTGTTCGATCGAGGTAGCCCCATTTCTGACCAACCCGAACGGCGGCTAAATTTCCAGAAAATCGCCAAGCATCTTCAAATTTTGGCGCGATCGCCATCTGCCCGTTTGAATCGATATAGCCGTATCGATCGTTGATCTTCACGGCCGCTAACCCGCCTGAAAATTCAGACGCGAGTTGATACTGCGGCGGAATTACCAGGGCACCTGTTTTATCGATAAAGCCATATTTGTGGTTCACGCGAACGGCGGCTAATCCTTCCCGAAACTTCGCCACCGATTCGTACTGCGGCGCGATCGCAACCTCGCCTTTGGTGTTCATATAGCCGTAAGTGTCTGCGGCTTTCACGATCGCCAATCCTTCTGAAAACGGCGAATACGCTTCAAACTGGGTTTTTGGCGTGACCGACAGTTTTCCCGTTCGATCAATATATCGAAATTCTTGTCCTAGCTGCACCAGCGCTGATCCTTCAGCGAAATCTGACGCGCTATCAAACTGAGTCGCAATAGCAAACGAACCGGAATCAACAGCAACGGCTCGCTGATTTAGTAGCTCAGACGACAGGGGGACTTTTGGCGTGCAGGCAGCCACGATCGAAGCGGTCACAACGGCGATCACACATTGACGAAACATAAACCGCAACACAAAACGAATTGCTTCAGTCTATCGGTTGCCACCACAAGCGTGATCCGCCAATGAGCAGATTCGCAATATCGATAAAAAAGGGGCGGATTTTTAGAGCCGCCCCAATGCTTTAATTTTTTAGCTTTAGAACTGATTCCCCGTGCCAAGCGACGAATCACCCGCGTTCAAGAATAAGTTTTTGGCGTTGTCGCTTTGGTAAACGCAATCGATCGTCGGCTTGTTGTTAAGGTCGCCCGTATAGGCAAAGGTGTTCATTTTTTGCTGACATTCTCGCGACTGCTCGGATGTGAGAAGTTTACGCTGCTCTAGCACTGTCCAGTTAGCGCGTCTAAGCACGCAAGCGGGTTCCATTGCTGCCTGCGCCACAAACACCTTAAACGGTCGAAGCGACACATAAAGCCGCGTGCTCATTGCCAACGCACTCGCTCCGTTTTGAATACAAATATCAGGATTCGGCGCTTGTTGATCAACTTGAACATCGCTCACCAACGCTTCCCGGTTCGTTGGAACGGCGGAACTAAACGCAACGCCCACGCCAATTCCTACAATAAAAATACCTGCCAAAACTGCGATCGCGGTCGCATTAAACCACGATGCCACTTTAGATTTACCTGCCTTTGGCTCTTGCGGCTCGTAGTCATTGCGGCGCGGCGTTTCGTCGTAATCACGATCGTTATAGGAATTAGGTCTAGATTTACGCTTCATAGTTCTCCGGGGTGCAAACCTATGTCTAGTATTATGTCTAGTATGCCGAATTTTATCGAAGATCGGGGACAACCGATCCGGATCGAATCGGTCTACTTTCTCTTAATAACTCAAAATAAGCTTGCGCTGTATCTTTCATCATTTGATATTCAGCTTTGATGCGTTCGTATTGCTCATCAAGCGGAACGTGCAAATCGATCAATTGATCGGGATTAAATTCTGCAATTCGTGCGCCAATTAGCGTTTCGCGCACTATTCGTACATAAATTTCACCGAGTTCTTCGGTTTTTTGCAGCAGCTTTTCGGTTTCGTCGATCGCGCGATCGTAAATTTCAGTTTGCGGCGAGTAAATGTCAGACGTTGCCACTAAATCCGCAAGTTTGACGAGTTTAGCGTATTGATTTTCAAGCGCGATCGTATCGGTTTCAAGCCGCAAATGCTCTTTGATTACGGGCGCAAGTTCGGCGGTGATCCGAACGCGATTTTGGGAATGAGTGCGAGAAAGCGTCACCGGACGAACAACTGAACTCGAGTGCCACGAGTAAATGTATTCCACTTCGCCGGATTCGGTTAGTTTTGGAAACACAACTTGAACGCGATCTGGACTGCGAAACCGTCGCGGTACGCCGTATTCTCCAAGCGGCAAATTCGGGTAGCGTCCTAATGCGCCGCTTACCGTCACAACTGTACTCGATTGAATCGCTTGCAGTTTGCGGTTTTGATCAAACATCAAAAAGTACACCATCACGCCCGCAATGAGTAACAGAAACAGCAATTTCACAAGTCCGCCTCTCCAATGCCATACTTTATTGTTGCCGATCGCATCGAATCTTCGCCACTCGAAGGATTAATGCGTTTCTAAGAAATGCCACAATACAAACGGTGTTCATCGAAACGGGTACGATCGCTCATGCATTTTCAACGGCGCAATCCACTTTCAACGCTGTGGGCAGATAGCTTAACTGTATTTTGGGGCGATTGGCTCGATTTGCGAGTGCGAATTGTGCAGGTTGCGGCGTCTGGCTTAGTTTCGCCTTTGATTTACATTTTGGCGTTTGGCTTAGGCTTGGGAAGCGCACTCGATACGGTGACGAAACCGACCGCAGGCGATAACTATTTGCAGTTTATTTTGCCGGGAATGGTGGCGCTGTCGTCGATGGTGATTAGCTTTGGCGGCACGACGTTTTCGATTTGCGGCGATCGGTTGTTCACGAAAACTTTTGAAGAAATTTTGCTGATGCCCGTTCATCCGCTTGCCGTGCATCTCGGAAAAATGCTGGCGGGAATTGTCCGAGGTTTGCTAACGGCGGGATCGGTGATCTTGGTTGCCGTTTTATTTACCGGGAAAATCTGGAGCTTTTTGAATCCGTTATTTTTGATCGTGCTCGTGCTTAATTGTGCTGTGTTCTCGGCATTAGGGGTGATTGTCGGGCTAAACGTCAAATCGCTTGAGAGCGTTGGCATTTACAATAATTTTCTGATTGTCCCGATGTCGTTTTTAGGAGGTACCTTTTTTGATGTGGCGACGTTACCTGTGGCGCTCAAAGCGATCGTGTACCTTTTACCTCTGACGTATACAAGCTTAGGACTACGAGCGGCGGCTTACCTGCCGATCGCGCAGTTTCCCTGGTTTGTGATTCCGGTTTTGATGGTGATGGCGATCGGGCTATCAGCGATCGGGGCGTATCAGTTCTCGCATCTACAAGATTAAGGAGTTGCGTGTGAAAGTTGGCTTTTTGGGAATCGGATTAATGGGGCTGCCAATGGCGCAGCGTTTAATTGAGATGGGTCATTCTGTGACGGCCTACAACCGCACGCGATCAAAGTTAGATTCCCTAAAAGGAGCGACGATCGCGGCTTCTGCGTCTGAAGCGATCGCGGCGTCAGATTATGTGGTGCTAATGCTGACCGATGCCGCCGCCGTTCGAGAACTCTTGCTAAGCGACAAATCCCAGCTTCAGAATCGAGTAGTCATTCAAATGAGCACGATCGCTCCTGCCGAAAGTCAAGCGATTTGCGAAGAAGTGATCGCATCTGGCGGAACGTATTTAGAAGCGCCTGTTTTGGGCAGCATTCCCGAAGCGCAATCGGGCAATTTGATCGTCATGGTTGGCGGCGATGCCGATCACTTCGAGCAGGCGCGATCGCTGCTGCAAAGCTTCGGTAAAGAACCGATTTTGCTTGGAGCGGTTGGATCGGCATCGTCGGCAAAATTAGCGCTGAATCAATTGATCGGATCGCTTTCGTGTGCGTTTGCTGCGAGTTTAGGATTGATGCGACGTCAAGGCGTTGATGTCGAAGCGTTTATGCAAATTCTGCGGCAAAGTGCGCTGTATGCTCCGACCTTCGATAAGAAATTGCAGCGAATGCTCGATCGTGACTACTCAAATCCAAATTTTCCAACTAAGCATTTGAAAAAAGACATTGATTTATTTATTCAAACAGCAGAATCAAGCGGACTAGATGCAAACAGCGTTAAAGGCGTTGAACAGATTTTGAATCAAGCGATCGCCCAAAAACTTGCAGACTTAGATTATTCAGCCTTGTTTTCTGTGATTTGTCCTGCGGAATCGATCGAGAACGACGATTAAGCCTCCGTATTTTTTCGGTAAATACAAAAACAAGAGTGTCGATTGCTACGATCCGGAAAACCTATTTTGTGTTTGAAATAGAAATATAACGCCCCAAGACCCCTTCTGATTGCGTCTTCATTCAAACAGAGCCTCCTGCTAGAAAGCGCCCCCAAACTCAACATTTCCTTTCAGGTTTGTGTTTCGGTCAAACGCCTTTCCTGTTGTTTGCTTTGTAAAAACGCTTTTACTGCACTTCTTCATAACTGTTCAATGAAGTAACTGCATGAAATGGGCACTTTAAATCCAGTACCCCCTTGTGTTTTGTTATTGGTTTTGTCGCAGAAGCCACGAAACTCGATTTTGGTTGGTCAGGTAAGAACTGCCTGATTTCGTGTGGCACCCCCTCGCACCCTGCTTAATTTTCAGCAACTTAAATCGTGGCTTCCGAGCATCTGCGTGAAGTTCGGCATCGATGGATTTGCATCCGACGATGCGCATATTGCCATGTGAGTTTCTTAATTTATGCGTGTTTTGATTTATTCCTATAACTACTATCCTGAGCCGATCGGGATTGCACCGCTCATGACCGAACTGGCTGAAGGATTAGCCAAGCGAGGACACCAAGTTCGCGTTATTACCGGAATGCCGAACTATCCGCAGCGCCAAATTTATCCAGACTATCGCGGCAAACTGTACACCACCGAAGAGCGCAACGGCGTGACAATTCAGCGCAGCTATATTTGGGTAAAGCCAAAGCCAAATTTGCTCGATCGACTCTTACTCGATGGCAGCTTTGTATTAACCAGCTTGGTGCAAGCGTTGCGGGGTTGGCGTCCTGATTTAATTTTACTCACCGTTCCCCCGCTTCCGGTCTGCGTTCCGGCAGCATTGCTGAGTGCTTTGTACAACTGCCCGATCGTGCTTAATGTGCAAGATATTCTCCCCGAAGCGGCCGTTCACGTCGGCTTGATCAAAAACAAAGCGATGATCCGCGTGATGGAAACGCTGGAAAAATTCGCTTATCGCACGGCACACACGATTAGCGTGATTGCGGATGGATTTGTAGAGAATCTAGAGTGCAAAGGCGTTCCAGCAGATAAGATTGTTTGCATTCCGAATTGGGTGGACACCAATTTTATTCGTCCCTTACCCAAAGAAAAGAATGCTTTTCGTACCGCTCACGGCTTAGACGGGAAATTTGTGGTTTTGTATTCAGGCAACATTGCATTAACGCAAGGTTTAGAAACCGTTGTTGAGGCGGCGGCTCAGTTACAGCACATTCCTGAGATTGCGATCGTGATTGTTGGCGAGTCAAAGGCGATCGACCAGCTAAAGCAGCATTGCAAAACCTGTGGTGCAGGCAATGTTGTGCTGCTTCCGTTTCAGCCGCGAGAAAAACTCCCCGAAATGTTAGCGGCGGCGGACGTGGGATTAATTGTGCAAAAGCGCAATGTTGTGTCGTTTAATATGCCCTCGAAAACGCAGGTTTTGTTGGCAAGTGGTCGGGCGATCGTCGCGTCAGTTCCGGCTTCGGGCAGTGCGGCAAAAGCGATCGAGAAAAGTCGCGGCGGCGTGGTGATCGAGCCAGAAAATCCCAAAGCTTTAGCCGATCAAATTGAGAATTTGTTCAACCATCCCGACCTTACAGAGCGGTTGGGTAAGCAAGGATGGCAGTATGCGATCGAGCGCTATTCGTTCGAGCAGGCGCTAGATCAGTACGAAGCTTTGTTCGAGCAAGTAATCGAGAGCGCGGCTTCGCTTAAGCCTGCTTACACCTTGAGCGTGGACAAATCGAGTAGCTAAACGTTGGTTTCCTGAACAAGACGTGCCGGGGTTTGAATCCCCGGTTTTCTGCAACTGCACGATCAAGACCGGGAACACTAACGCTGTTCATCTTTGTTCTCACCTGAATCATGAACTTGAACCGATCGCCATTGCCTGTTTCTGTGCTAATTCCTGCAAGAAACGAAGAAGCAAATTTGCCTGCTTGCTTAGAAAGCGTTGCGCGAGCCGATCAAGTATTTGTGGTGGATTCGCACAGTACCGATCGATCGATCGCCATTGCCGAAAGCTATGGCGCAACGGTCGTTCAGTTTGACTTTAAGGGTCGATGGCCCAAAAAAAAGAATTGGTCGCTGGAAAACTTGCCGTTTCGCCATGAATGGGTGTTGATTGTCGATTGCGATGAGCGCATCCCCCCGGAGCTTTGGAGCGAAATTGAAACGGCGATCAAGCATCCTGAGTTTGACGGTTATTATCTCAATCGGCGCGTGTTTTTCTTAGGTCAATGGATTCGGCACGGTGGGAAATATCCCGATTGGAATTTGCGCTTGTTCAAACACGCAAAAGGACGCTACGAAAACCTCAACACCGAGGAGATTCGCAATACCGGAGATAACGAAGTTCACGAACACGTTGTTTTATCGGGAAAAGTCGGCTATTTGCAAAACGATATGTTACACATCGACTTTCGTGATTTATATCACTGGCTAGAGCGCCACAATCGCTACTCGAATTGGGAAGCTCAAGTGTATCTAAATTTGCTCACTCAAAAAAACGACCGCGGCACGATCGGCGCGAATCTTTTTGGAGATTCGGTACAGCGTAAACGATTCCTCAAACGCATCTGGGTCAGGCTCCCGTTTAAGCCATTGTTGCGATTTGTGCTGTTTTATATTTTGCGGCTTGGATTTCTTGATGGAAAAGCTGGATATATTTACGGACGATTGCTGAGTCAGTATGAATATCAAATTAACGTCAAACTTTTTGAGTTGCAGCAGTTCGGCGGCACCTTAAACACAAAAGCGTCGGCCCCCATTTCAAAATCAAGTCCACAACCTGAATCATGACTGACACTGTACCGATTTCTAAATCTGAAGCGATCGTGAATTTGAAAACCTACGATCAGTCTTGGTTCGATCGCGGTCGTCCGGGTGGAATGATTCTGCTGTGGTGGCTGGTGCAAAGCGTGATTTTCCCGCTCACGCCGCAGCCGCTTAATTCGATTCGTTGCGCTGTTCTGCGTTTATTTGGCGCAAAAATCGGCAAAGGCGTATTAATTCGTCCGACCGCTCGATTTACCTATCCGTGGAAAGTCGAGATCGGCGATTACAGTTGGATCGGCGATGATGTCGTGTTTTATAGCCTCGATCGCATTCAAATCGGATCGCACTGTGTTATTTCACAAAAAACTTACCTCTGCACCGGAAGCCACGACGCAGAAGATCGATCGTTTAGCTTAATCACCGACGCAATCACAATTCAAAACGGCGTTTGGATTGCGACCGATTGCTTTATCGCTCCCGGTGTCGAAATCGGCGCAAACGCTTTAGTCGGAGCACGCAGCAGCGTTTTTAGTTCGTTACCTGCGCAGCAAGTTTGCTGGGGAACACCGTGTCGTCCGCATCGGTTACGGAAGTTTCGCGACGGTTGCGCCGAGATATTTTTCTAAATACGGCGAGAAGACTTCATAAATCATCGTGAGCGGCTGTCCGTGGTGCCAAAACACATAGTGCCGTCCCCACAACGGAGTTTCATACCCGAATGCCGCTTCGAGCGCTTTAGAGCGTCCGTAATACAAGCCTTGCACATCGCGATAAAGCTCGGTGCGCAAACGAGTTAAATTCAACCAAATCGGCTGCGATCGATTCTGCAAATATTCGTCTACGTGGCTTGATTCCCACCAGGACGCCGCATACCCTAAGCGCTGCCCAGAAGCAGTTTTAAGCCAAATTTGTCGGCGCAAACGCGGGCCGGGAACCAGTTCGATCGAGCTTGGTGCGTTGTCGGTAAAAAACCCGATCGGCGACATATCCAGCACGTCTACTTCGGTCGCTTCTCCGGTCAAAAGCTGCAAATGTCGCGTCGGGGAACCGTCACCGAGCAGCATCATTTGCCAAGCGGGAGCAAGCTGCGAATGCGGTAAACCCTGCTGAATGTCTTGATTGCTGGCTTGCCAAATCGGGTCGAGGCAGTGCCACGTTGTCGGCAGAGTCGCGCTGTCAAACGATCGAAAAGTAGCAGTCACGTTGCTTTACATAAATTAATTCTGTTCATTATGATAACGCTCTCGATCGGTGCACCGACCCCAAATCCGCCGATTTTGGGAAATTTACTTCAAAAGACGTTCGATTGACTCGTTCACAGATATACTGCTTAATCAATTGAGACAAAGCTTGGAATCACTTTGTGCTTTGGGCTGTGGCTTTAGGGTGTGTTGGTAGAGCGCAAAATCGATGTTGTTAACGCAGGCTCCGCAAGATCAGTATGTTCAAATTGGTTCGGTTAAAACGCGATATTGGGAAAGCGGAACTTCTCGCCACACGGTGATATTACTGCACGGAGCAGGCGGATCAACTGAGTTTTGGTACTACAACTTTCAAGCATTAGCGCGACATCTTCATGTGATCGCGATCGACATGGTGGGATCGGGTCGATCGGATAAGCCGTCGGCATGTTATTCGCTTGCTTATCAAGCTGCGTTTATTCGCGATTTTATGGCGGTCAAAGGCATCGCATCAGCGACGCTGATCGGTCACTCGATGGCGGGGGGTGCGGCGTTGCAGCTTGCGTTAACGGCTCCAGAGCACGTTGAAAAGCTTGTGTTAGTCGGCAGTTTTGGATTAGGGCGTGAAATCAACTTGTCGGCTCGATTGGCAACTTTGCCGTTAGCCGTCCGATCGCTGCAAGCGAGTCCTCACGTTATGCGCCCGATGCTCAAGCACAACGTGTTTGACGTCGATTCAATTCCCGATGAATGGATCGAAATGCGCTTCCCGATTTTTGCGCTACCGGGACGCAAAGCGCCATTGATTCAACTAGCGCGAACGAATCTTGACTTGCGGGGTGTGCGAGAAGCCGTGTTTCGCCCGATCGTGCAAAATCTTCCTAAAATCACCGCTCCAACGCTGATTGTCTGGGGCAAACAAGACCGGATTTTTCCGCTTGCTCATGCCTATGTCGCAGCAGAGCAATTGCCAAACGCCCAGATGTGCTTGCTCGATCGCTGCGGACACTACCCTCATTTAGAGCATCCAAGCCGATTTAATCAAGCCGTTTTAGAATTTCTGCACCAATGATTTCCAAGTAGTGATTTACTTGGGTTGTTCGAGTTGCTAGTTTTTGCCATATCGCCGATGTCTAGTGTTACTGTCCGAGTTCCGGCTACAACTGCAAATCTGGGTGCTGGCTTTGATTGTCTCGGTGCCGCCCTCACGCTGTATAACGAGTTCCGATTTTCTGACGGCGATTTTAAGATTACGGCATCGGGCGCAGAGTCCGATCGCGTTTCAACCGATCCAGGTAATTTAGCGTACCAAGCCTTTCTCAACCTGTATGAGCAGATCGATCAAACGCCACCGTCGATCGCGCTAGATATCAAAATGACTGTTCCTTTAGCGCGGGGTTTGGGCAGTTCGGCAACGGCGATCGTAGGGGGTTTGATGGGTGCAAACGTGTTGGCAGGTTCGCCGCTCGACGTGCAAGCTTTAGCAAATTTGGCAACCGCAATCGAAGGACATCCTGATAATGTGGTTCCTGCTTTGATCGGAGGCTGTCGGTTAGCGGCAACAGGACTTGATCGAGCGTGGGAGATTTGCGAAATTGAGTGGCATTCGAGCGTTGTGCCGATCGTGGCAATTCCCGATTTTGAACTTTCAACCCGCGAAGCCCGAAGTGTTTTGCCGCAGAAGTACGATCGCGCCGATGCCATTTTTAATGCGGCTCATTTAGGGTTGCTGCTGCGGGGACTTGAAACCGGAAACGCGAACTGGTTGAGATCTGGACTCCAAGACCGAATTCATCAGCCGTACCGTGAAGCGTTGATTTTGGGGTATGAATCGGTTCAGCAGAGCGCGATCGCGGCAGGTGCCTATGGAATGGTGATTAGCGGCGCGGGATCAACCCTTTTGGCGTTAGCGCATCCCGACTCAGCCGAATCTGTTAAAACGGCAATGAAAACGGCGTGGACAAAACAAGGTGTTGGGGTGCAGGTCAAAATTCTAGGAATTGATACCGAAGGCGCAAAAATTTTGTAATGCCGTAAACAAATGTTGTTGAGCCGTTTTTTACTGCGGTAGGAGCGTCTTTCTCACATTTTCGCGACTCGAAGCTAAGATTGCCGTTCAAAGTTCCTTAAAATCGGAGATCTAGAAAGCTCTCCCGGACGCATTATCAAAGTAAATCACCTCGGTCAAACTCATGCCCAAACCGATGATTTGTATCTATTTATGTATGGTCTGCGAATGAAAGTAGCCAGTTTTGCTATGGTAGAATTTCGTCATCAAAAGAGCATAGGCAAGGATTTTCAGGAATGTCAGCAGCCGCGCAAGTTACCGACTCTAGTTTCGACCAGGAAGTTATTCAAAGCGACGTCCCGGTATTGGTTGATTTTTGGGCACCCTGGTGTGGCCCTTGCCGAATGGTCGCCCCCGTTGTGGATGAAATCGCCTCTCAGTTTGAGGGCAAAGTGAAAGTCGTCAAGCTTAATACCGACGAAAATCCCAGCGTTGCCAGCAAGTACGGCATTCGTAGCATTCCGACGCTGATGATTTTCAAAGGCGGTCAACGGGTCGATATGGTGGTGGGTGCCGTACCAAAAGCTACGCTATCCAGCACGCTTGAAAAGCATCTGTAAGCGCGAAACCATTTGTCACACCTTTGAATCAACTCTTGATGATTATGCTACGACGCCTCAGATCCTCTGTCTGGGGCGTTTTTCGTGGAAATTCCACGATTCGCTTCGCGAAGCTCCGAAGGATTGCTTTCAATCCGCTAAAATAGAGTGCCACGGGTGGAGGAGTTCATGACGGTTGACCCACAAGTAAACGGAGTAAATCGCTCCTCAAGCGCGATCGAGTCGCTACGAGCCGAGGTGAATCAACTTTTCGATCGACTGCCCGAAATGCAGCACGGGGAATTGATCGCTCAAGCCTTCACGACGCTTTTGAAAACCTCACGCGAAGACATCGATCGCTTAGATTGGAAAATCCTGAATGCGTCTTTGTTAGATTTAGAGCGAGCCTTCGCAACGTTTTATCCGTATCGCCACGTGCGCAAAATCGCGATTTTTGGCTCTGCCCGGATTCGCTCCAATACTGAAGAATACGAGCAAGCAAAGGCGTTTGCGGAGTGTGTCACCAAGCAAGGCTATATGGTGATTACTGGCGCGGGCGGCGGGATTATGCAAGCCGGAAACGAAGGCGCAGGAGCAGAAAATTCGTTTGGCTTGAATATTCAATTGCCGTTTGAGCAAGGTGCAAATCCGTTTATTCAAGGCGACCCAAAGCTGATTCCGTTTAAGTATTTCTTTACGCGCAAAGTATTTTTCTTAAAAGAAAGCGATGCGCTGGCGCTGTTTCCCGGTGGGTTTGGCACCCAGGACGAAGCGTTTGAATGCTTAACGCTAACTCAAACCGGGAAATCTGCTCCGGTGCCGCTTGTGTTAATCGATAAACCTGGCGGGCGCTATTGGCACGATTGGGCGGAGTATATCGATCGACAGCTAATGAAGCGCGGCTTGATTAGCCCAGACGATCCCAGTTTGTACACGATCACCGATGATTTAGACGTCGCTTGTAATGCGATTTCGAGTTTTTATCAGGTGTATCACTCGAGTCGGTATGTCGGCGATCGACTCGTGCTGCGGCTGAAATCCGAGTTGACTGACGGCGCGATCGACGAATTGAACGACCAATTCAGCGACATTCTAGTGTCCGGAGAAATCGTCAAGAGTAAGGCATTGCGTCAAGAAACCCACGACGAAACGATCGACTTACCGCGCTTGCTGTTGCACTTTAACCAGCGTGATTTGGGCAGATTGTATCAACTGATCGCAGCCATTAATCGCGTTGGCAATCCGCCACCCGAACATGCTGAGCATCCTGAGCGCAAGTAATCGCGACGACTGCCACTTAATTTGGAAAACTTACTGCTTTTAAGGCGATCGAACTCCTTCCTTCTAGCTTGGCATCAAACCAGCAGTATCGACGCAGCTCGCTGGCTGATTGAGCTTTTAATCAAGAAGTCTAAGAAATCAGCTTTTCCCATTTTCAGGTGTTGAATTGCTGTCGATACTGCGTCGCTGCTGAACCCTGACAGGTTCACGATCGAGCTAGTACACCTGAGTCTCCAACAACGGTAAAACTTTGGGAAGGGAGCAAGAAACAAAAGTTCTGCTGCTGATCGGTTTTAGTCCTACATCTAAAATTTGTTTCTTAGGAGTTTGGGTTAATTTATAGATGCCTTCCCGCAGGTGCGCGTTGGAGACTCAGGTTAAAGTAATCTGCATCAGAATTGCCGCTATAGCGATCGCCTAACAAACAACAAGCAACTAAGACAGCCATTCCGATAAAAATATCAGACTCTTCACTCTTGCACCGATTTTGTAGAAATATCTGCTTCAGCAGATCGCGAAACTAAATGATGTCCTTGACTTCCTTCTCGATAAAACAGATTGTAAGTGTCAAATGGAATAATTCGACCATCGGGATCGGCAATGTGAATGCAAGAGCGTTTTACCGAGCGCACATCAAAATTAAACGGATCAAGAAACTGCATAATCACCACACGAAACACATTTTCGTAAGTGATTCCGGTTGGGACAGGCAGCAAGGGAAGACAACACAACAATTGCTTTAACGTTGTTGCAGATGAATCAGGGGAATGATTCGTTGAAAATAGCTTAAAGATCTTCTGCTTCAAATCTTGATTTTGCTCGTACAAAACTGAATTCGGCATTACGTTTAGGAATGCAGTTGGATCGAGTAAGCCAGTCAGCGGAATCACTTGATTATTCATTTTTAACGCATACGCCATTGCGAGACAGTCAGGATGACACGGAACAGGCAGCAAATCTTTTGGCTGAAAATGCGGACTTTGCTCAAGGATGGCGCGACGAACTTCGCTGAGCGTGTAGCGATCGCGCTTTGAATCAAAATTTTCTAATCGTCCTGCCGCTTGAATTGGCTGAAACGTCACACCGCGCACGCATCGCTGCTGCAATCCGTATTCAATGATGCGACCAATTTCGTGATCGTTGAGTCCTTTTTTTAGCGTTGCAACCAGCGTGGTCGAAATCTTAAATTCGTTGAGATGCGCGATCGCTTTTTCTCGAATGTGGCGCAAATCTGCTCCGCGCAATTCTCGCAGTGCTTTTTCTTCAAAGCTGTCAAACTGTAGATAAATTTCGATTCCGGGCATGTATCGACTTAAACGATCGCAAAATTCTCGATCTTGAGCAATTCGCACGCCGTTCGTATTGATCATTAAATGCTTGATCGGCTTGCGTTTAGCGATGTCTAGAATCTGAAAAAATTCCGGGTGAATCGTTGGCTCGCCGCCGCTAATTTGAACGATATCCGGTTCGCCTTCGTTGGCAACGACGTTATCGAGCATTTGTTCAATTGTGTCTAAGCTGCGATGCTGACGCGGCTGATTCGAGTGTGAAAATTCTTCTACACCTGAATCGGCATAGCAAATCGGACAAGATAAATTGCAGCGATCGCTGATTTCAACTAATGTTAAACAGCTATGCTGTTCGTGATCCGGGCATAATCCACAATCATAAGGACAACCGTATTTAATCGGCGTATTAAACCGACGCGGCATGTCTCCGGGTTTGATAAAAGCTTGACATTGTTTATAGTAGTCAATGTCATCGGCAATCAATACTTCTTCGTGTCCGTGAATCAGGCAGTGTTTAACTAAGTAAACAGATTCATCTCGAAAAATAATTTTTGCTTCAACTTTGGTTAAACAGGTTGAGCAAACGCTGTTTGTTAATTCGTAAAACAAATAAGGACGAGTTGGCATAATTATACGGGTTATAACGTGAATAGTTTAGGAATGCTATTGCGGTAATAAACTAACGCTAGAATACACGCAATTTGAATCGCACTCATTCCTAGAATTGGATGAAAATCTGGTTTGATAAAATCAATAATCCAGCGAAAGCTAAGATAGCCGATCGCGTAGAACTTGAACAAATCACCGGATTGCAAACGGTAACGCGGATGCTTTGCAATTGCGCTTAGCGCTAAACGCACTCGCAGAAACAGCATTAATAGCAACAGAAACCCAATTTCATAAAGCTGCGTTGGATGACGCAAAACGCCATCGCCAAAATCAACGCCCCAGGGTAGCTGAGTCGCAACGCCGTAGGTACGATCGCTAAGTCCTGTTAAAAAACATCCGATGCGACCAATCGCGGTTCCGAGTATAAGCGGATACACAAACGCATCGCCTGTAGACTGCTTAACGCCTACAATTTTCTTGGTCAACTCAACCCCGATCACCGCACCGATTAACGCGCCTACAACCGTTTTTCCTTGCAGCAGCAACAGCCAAATCTGACTCCGCTCTTGCCAAAGAAAATCAATATGCTGCAACAAAACCAGCGCTTTAGCACCGATTAACGCACCCAACAATCCACCCAGTACGATCGAGCTTCGTTGCGTCGCTGCGATCGTGTCTGAACGAAAATTCCGCAGCGATAATCGCAGTGCAACTGTGTACGCGATCGCTTCAAACACAAAATGAGGATGCAGCGTTAGCGAACCAATGTGGATATAAACGGGAAAATTCACCGGATGATTTCAATAAGAGCGATCGCTACTATACGTCAGTCAACCACTGCGATCGCGCCTTTATTACACGCGCTTTGAAACTCGTTACATCTTGACATGCATCGCTTCAGCAATCACGGCAAAATCAAGTGCAGAAATCTCAAAGTGCCCGACTCGAAACCGATAGCCCCAGCGCTGTTGATTGTGAATAAACGAGAGTTGATTTAACAACGGCTTGATGGCAGCATCTTGACTTGGCACATATCGCACCGCACGCCGCCAGGGGTTGAACGTCTCGCTGATCGCGACTGAGTATCCCGCTTCGTCGATCATTTGACCAATGGCCGTAAACGCCTGACACGGTTCTTTCTGCTCGAACCATAAACGCGGCGAATAATAAATTAACCAATCGTTGATTTGCATTCGCTTTAACCCCGACGCTTTGCCGTGACAAAGTTGAGCAAATCCGTGGTCTACACCCTGTTGCACATGATCGCGTGAAGCGGTACCCATCCAATAGCGAGTCAATTCGGATGCCTCGATAGAACAGTTGAATTATTTATTCTAACTGAGCTTAATTGGTGTTCTCCCAGTTTACGTAATCAAATCTTGACGATCGAGGGGAATTAACTATTTGAACTAAGGAACACTCAGTGTTAAAGTAATTCCCGGTTCATCTACGTATCGTAGGTTAAATTTATGACTCGATCGTTTGCAGCATTAGTCAGCTACGTATGCTTGTTGCTCGGTACCTGTGGATTATTTGTAACCATAACCAATTGTTCTGGAATGATTCGGAGTTCGGTTGTGAGCATTTTGATGTCAACGCTGGCCTGGGGCTACCTCAAACAAGCCAACGAAAAACCGATCGGCTTCTGGGTGACACTCTACCGAACTGGCATTGTGATTGCGGGCAGCATTGTGCTTTTTGCGATCGGTCGAATTGTCAGTTCGATACAGGGCGTTGGCTGTCAAATTTAAGACTGGCAGCTTTTAAGGGCGGCGCGTAGATTTCCTTGATGATCGGCCAAAATTCGATCGCTCGCTTGCTTGGATAATCCGCTCCAATGCATCATCAGCGCTAGTTTGACGGATTGATCGCTTTGGTTTAATAACTCATCCGCCTGTTCGCGGCTTAAATCGGTTAAATCGCACAAAATTCTCAACGCGCGATCGTGCAGCTTCGTATTGGTCACGGCAACATCGATCATTCGATTGCCGTAAACTTTACCCAGTCGTACCATTGTTCCGGTTGACAAAATATTAAGCGCCATTTTGGTCACGGTTCCCGCTTTCAAGCGCGTTGAACCCGCTAACACTTCCGCCCCGACTAGCAATCGAATATCAATATCAACTTCGATCGACACCTGCTCTTTTGGCACACAGGCAATAAAAATCGTCGTTGCGCCGCGTTTTTTGCCTTCAGCTAATGCGCCATGCACATACGGCGTTGTGCCGCCTGCCGCAATGCCAACCACCACATCGATCGCGCTCACGTGACGATCGATAATCGCGATCGCGCCCTGCTCGAATCGATCTTCTAACCCTTCAGAACTGCGCACCAACGCATCTGATCCGCCTGCAATAATGCCTTGTACTAATTGCGGCGGCGTGCAAAACGTGGGAGGGCACTCCGCCGCATCAAGAACGCCTAATCGTCCGCTCGTTCCTGCACCGACGTAGAATAATCGTCCACCCTGACGTAAATGATTTGCCGTGCGATCGATGGCTTCGGCTAAAACTTCGCGGGCATTCGCGATCGCGGCGATTGTTTTCGCATCTTCGCGGTTAAACACCTCCACGATCTCGATCGTAGAAAGCTGATCTAAATTAGCGCTGGCAGGATTCACTTGCTCGGTCAGCAAATGTCCACGGGTTTCAAGCGGCATCATGTTAAAGTAACCCTTCAAGCTGGCGGCGAATGCGATCGAGATCCGAATTTGACATTTCTGATTCGGATTGCGGTTCGGGTTTGCTTTCGGGTGTCCAATCGGTTTGATCGCGGTTGGTTTCGGGAGGCGCTAACAGCAGCCGCTCAAACTCGTTTTGCGGCGTGAAATCGGCTGGAATCAAATACGACTCATAGCCTGCCGACTCGCAGAATTCTTCGATTTCATCTTGATCAAGACGCTCGACGGCAGGCGTCGGGAAATCTTGAGCTTCAAGCAGCAGCGCATAGCGGATCGCATCGTCTTCTTGCTCAAACATCAACACAATATTTTGGTTGCCGATACTAATGGTATGAATTCCTTCGTTTTCGGTACGGGCATTAAACAGCAAAACGAAAACTTGCATGATTCTCAACTAGAGTAGATCAATATCCCAGGGTACTCTAATTCGTTTGCAAAGGGCGAATTGCTTTGGTCTACAAGTCTGCAAAGCGGTCTGTAAGCTTGATTAACGCGCTTAAAATTCCGGGTTCCATCATCGAGTGTCCGGCATCGGGCACAACGATAAATTCAGCATTGGGTAGCGCTTTATGCAAATCCCATGCCGACTGCATCGGGCACACAACATCATAGCGGCCCTGCACGATCGCCGTTGGAATGTGTTGAATGCGATCGCAGTGGCGCAAAAGCTGATCGTCATGCTCGAAAAATCCGCGATTCACAAAGTAGTGACACTCGATCCGGGCGAAGGCATCGGCAAAGGCATCGGCGGCAAATTTACGTTGCAAATCGGGATCAACCATTAATCGACTGGTGCTTGCTTCCCAAACCGACCAAGCTTTTGCGGCATGTCTGCGAACTTCGGGATCTAAACTCGTCAAACGACGATAATAAGCAGCCATCATGTCGCTTCGTTCATCAACGGGAATCGGCTCAAGGTAAGCTTCCCAAGCATCGGGAAAAATCCAGCTTGCGCCTTCTTGATAAAACCAAAGCAACTCGGCTCGACGCAGCATAAAAATACCGCGCAGAATTAAACCAACCACGCGATCGGGATGCGTTTGAGCGTAGGCAAGCGATAACGTACTGCCCCAACTCCCGCCGAAAACCGTCCAGCGATCGAGACCGAGATGCGATCGGAGTCGCTCGATATCCCGAACCAAATCCCAAGTCGTATTCTCGCGCAGTTCCGCATGAGGCGTACTTTTCCCGGCACCGCGCTGATCAAACAAAATAATTCGCCAGCGATTCGGGTCGAAATATTGGCGATAGGTTGGAATTGTGCCGCCGCCAGGCCCGCCGTGCAGCAAAACGATCGGCTTTCCGTTCGGGTTGCCGCATTGCTCGTAGTAAAGCGAATGCAGATCCGAAACCGGGAGCATTTCAGAGTGGTAAGGCTCGATCGCAGGATAAAGATTACGCATGAAGGAATGTTAGCAGGTGGCGGAGACAGAATCGCTTGCTCGGTTTTTCCTATCTCCCCACGCTTGAATAACTACCGTTGCAAACTACGCGGATCAAGCACATCGCGCAATCCATCTCCGAGCAGATTAAACGCCAGCACCGTCAAAATGATCAGAACGGCAGGCGGCCAAATCAGCCAGGGTTGCAGCACCACGATCGAGGCATTCGACGCTACGGATAGCATATTTCCCCAAGATGGATCAGGTTGCTGAATGCCCAACCCAATCAAGCTAAGAACCGATTCCGCCGCAATAAAGCTTGGAATTTGCAGCGTTGCTGAAATAATCACGTAGGTTGCCGTTTGCGGTAAAACGTGACGCAGAATAATATAAAACGGCTTGCCGCCCATTGCCCGCGACGCTTGCACAAACTCCTGAGATTTAATCGATAGCACCTGTCCGCGAATCACCCGCGCCAATCCTGCCCAGCCAATAAACGACGTGATAAACACAATTAGCAAAAATCGCTGAGCGCTACTGAGTCCGGGGGGTAACACTGCCGCCAAAGCAACGAGCAAATAAATATTCGGAATCGTCATTAAGACTTCAACCAAACGCATCAGAACGCTATCGATCCAGCCGCCAAAGTAGCCTGAAATTCCGCCGACGATCATGCCAAGCGGAAACGATAGCGCAATGCCAACGAGTCCAATAGTGAGACTAATCCGACCGCCATACAGCAAGCGGCTAAAGACATCGCGTGCGCCGTCATCGGTTCCTAACAGGTTGAGCCGACCGTTTCCAACGGTGCCAAACAAATGCAAATTTCCCGGAATTCCGTTAAATAATTCAATTTCCTCGAACTTTGGATTACTCAGCGAAAAGCGGGTCGGAAGCGGTAAACGAACCTGAAACAATCGATAGCGATCGCCGGGTACAAACAATCGAATCGGCGACGGTTGCGATCGATCCACGCGCAGTTCTCGATCGCCCGTGTCCACATTCACCGCGCCCAATGTGGTCGGGTACACATGAAATCCGTTTCGGGCATCAAAATGAATCTGCGTTGGCGGCAGCAGTGCACCATCTTGCTGCGGATTGCAAAAGCCCTGCGTGATTGACGAGGTATCACACGGGCTATACGGCGCAACGAATTCTGCACCGATTACCGCCAGATAAAACACGAGCAGAATAACTGCGCCAAATTTTGCTAACGGATTTTTCTTGAGCTTATGCCACCAGTCCATAGTTTAAGTTGAGAAGAGAACGCTTTAATCTTGAAGAGCGATCGCACTAGTTTCTCGCTCGGTTGGAGCTTCACGAAGCGAATCGGGATCAGGATCAACTGACAGCATCGGTTCTAGAATACTGTGCTCGATCACATCCGAGAAAATCGATCCCGACTGCGGCGGTAGCTCAGGATTCAGAATAATTTCTACGATCGTTCTCACAACGCTAGTGAGCGGGATCGCCAAAATTACACCCAATAATCCCGCTACTCTAGCACCAACTAACAGCGATGTGAGAATGATGACCGGACTGAAGCCTGTTAAGTTTCCTAAAATTCGAGGCGCGATAAAGTTGTCTTTGATTTGCTGAATCGCGATCGCCGTTCCTAAGACTTCGATCGCCAACCACCAATCGATAAACGCCACGACCACGCAAACAATAGCAATCCCGAGCGTTGCGCCGATAAACGGAATCACTTCCATTGCCCCGATAAAAACCGCAAACAGCAAGAAAAACGGCACCTTCAGCCACCAAAACGCGATCGATAACGTAGTTGCCATGAATAGCCCGAGCACCAATTGCCCGGACGCAAAACGCTGCAAGCTGTCGCGCAGTGAATTCGTAACGCTTTCTCGAATCGGCTGCGAAAAAACGCTCATCAAACTGCGCCAAATCTTTGCGCCATCAAGCAACAAATAAAACGAAATCACCAAAATCAAAATAAAATCAAGCACCCAGTTAAACGTACCGAGCACAAGCCCGATTCCTGTTGAGGCGATCGCTTGTGCCTGTCCTTCAACCTGCGCAGAAAATTGCTGCTCTAAGATCGATAAATCGATGCCTAAGCGTCGAGCTTGGCTCCAGTTTTGCAGTTCGTTAAGCTGCTGCTGACCTGAATCGATCAGGCTGGGTAGATTGGTGATTAGCTGCTGCGCCTGCAAGAAGATCGGAGGCGCGATCGTGACGGCAACAAACCCAAACGCCAAGCCTGCAACAAGATACACGATCGCGGCGGCAATGGCTCGTGGCATCATTTTTCGCAATCGAGCCACCGGATAATTCAGCACGAATGCGATCAATCCCGCCGTGACTAATACGCTGAGCAGTTCACCAAAATACGTGAGGGCATTTAGCGTTAGCCATCCAGACACGAGAATGAGTAGCCAGGTGATAAGAAACTGTTGAATCGGAGAAAAGAATCGATCCATGATCGGAGGCTGAAAAGGATGATTCAATTCTGACGCTTATCTCAAGAATTGCGTTGCTCAAGCTGAGTGATTGATCGATCAAAAGCTGAACGTCAAAATTCCTGATAGTTGTCTTTATTTGGGTTAATTAAAATAATTTACTCGTCTGGTCGTTCGTGCTCAACGACAAACACATTGGAATATAAATTTGCAACGATTTGTTTGCCTTGCTGAGTCAGCGATAAATAGTAAAGCGCGTCTTTGATATACGGGTAAACGCCTTGCCAATAGAATTTGGGATAGTTTTTGCGCAAATCTCCGGGATGTCGATAACCGAGAGCTTTATTCACTCCTGTTTCCTCGAATTCGTAGTACAGCGCACTAATTTTCTTGAGGTAACGGGGATCGCTAAGCTGTCCGATCAAATCCGAAGCGCGAATCAAGCCGGGATAATCGTTTGTGTTTTGATGATCTTCTGCGGCCGGAACCGGAAAGCGTGTTAGTTCAATGTTTTGCTTGACGCGATCGGCATCAATTAACTTGTGTCCGCCAAAGCGCTCATCGACGAATAGCTTGGCGCGATCGACATGATACGGCGTTAAAGCGGCATCGGAAGATCCGGCGGGAAGCGGCACCATGCCGCTATCGCGTCCGGTTGCATACAAACCGTTTCGGTCTTGACGACAAACGCCTTTGACATAGCCGATGTCGTGACACACCAGCGAAACCATAAAATGCAGCCAGTCTTCACAAGAAACGCCGCCGTTGCGAATATGGCGTCCGCGCAAAATTTCTTGACCGACCAGCGTGACTAAAATCGAATGTTCGACGTTGTGATAAAGCGCGTCGCTGTTTGCAATGTTTTCCATTGCCATCGAGCCAACCCAGCCGATAATGTCTTCATAATCTGATTTCCAGCCGCCATACGTGCGACGGTAGCCTTCTTTTAGCTTCTCAACAAAATCATCGATCAAGAGTTCTGTGGCGTTAAACATGCGGGGCGACGGGTGAAGATAACACCTTTTAGGTTTCCCGTCCTGGTTTTATAAATCTCTTAATCGGGTTTCGATCGACCGTGAAATCAATCGGTTACGCTGTTTCCAACCTTTGGATCAGCCGTTTGTTTTAATCGTATGCGGCTAGGAGCGCAAAAAGCGATCGGAAGCAAGGTTTGACTGCGATGAGCATCCGGCACTTTTGTAAATGCCCTGATCGGAAAATAAATTGGCTGGAAAAGCAATCCTTCAGGAGGGGTAACTAAGTTTTCTGCGTGTCCTAACAGCAAAAATCCAGTTTGCTTCAAACTGAAATGAAAGCGCACCAGTGCTCGAAGTTTAGTTTCTGGCGTGAAATACATCAGCGTATTTCGGCAAATCAGCAAATCGATATCCGGCAGGGGAGGAAATTGAAACAAGTTGTGAGTGTGGAATTGAATCGAGCCGCGCAAATCTTGTCGCCAAGCATAGCCACCCTTTTTACGCTCAAAATACTGCTGTTGCAGCACCGCAGGAATTGCTTCAACCGCAAAGCGTGGATAGTACCCTTGACGAGCTTGCAAAATGGCATCTGAATCAGCATCGGTTCCGTAAAGGCGCACCCGTTGCCGAAATTGTTCTACTCCTAAAGCTTCGATGAGAAGCATTGCCAGCGAGTAGGTTTCTTCTCCTGAAGCACAGCCTGCACTCCATACCCGAATCGGTTCATCAGGCGCTTTGTTGGTGATGATTCGCGGGATAATTTGCTGCTCTAGACAATTCCAAACCCAACGATCGCGAAAAAAGGCGGTGAAATTAACAAAAACAGTGCGCAAAAGGTGATCCCCTTCATCGGGCTGCTGCTGCAAATAATCAAGATAATCTTGATAATGCTCAATATCAATGCGCTGCATTCGTAACCGGACTCGACGCAACAGGCTAGAGCGTCTATAGCCTGTTAAATCAATTCGCAAAACTCCCTTGAGATAATTTAGTAAGTTTTCTAATTCATCCGCTTCGAGTAACGAAATCATTTTCTTAAAAATAGAATAAAGCATCAACAAAAAAGCTGAACTCCATCGGTAGCTCAACTCTATAAATGCTCGGTATGTCTACAGCTTAGATGCTGTTGATGCAATTCTCTGTTCGGTTTCGTACACAGAAAACAAGGCTTTGTTACAAAACGGTTTACCTGTTTAGAACGCTATAGTGAATCAGATCTTTCGATCAATCCAATCAACCCAAACAATCAACATTAACGAGTTCCCCCAAACCGCCTGAAGCGATGTCAGCATTCTTCAACCGTTGACCATCCTGAGATGTGTTCTACGAAGAGCCTCTCCCCTTATTCTCTGAGGCTCTTATGACCGCTCAAAATCAAATACTGACCGTGCTTTCTGCTGATGTTCTTGATCGGCTTGCTCCTCATTTTATCAGCGTCGCCTTAGAGCAAGGCACGATCATTCATTGTTCTGGCGATCCGATCGTTTATCTTTATTTCCCGATCGATTGTCTTTTGTCGATCACGATTACGATGCAAGATGGTGCAACCGCAGAAGTGGGAATGGTCGGTCATCGGGAAGTGCTAGGCGTTAATGCGTTTATGGGCAGACCGGAAAGTACACAAACCGACTATACGGTTCAGGTGGCAGGAAGCGCAATCAAAATTGATGCTGAGATTATACGGCAAGAGTTCGATCGCAATCGTGAACTGCGCGACGTGCTGCTAAGCTATACTCAAGCATTTCTAGCGCAGGTTTCACAAACGGCCGCGTGCAATGCGCTCCACACGCTAGAGCAACGTCTACCGCGCTGGCTACTCGAAACGCAAGCGCGAATTGACTCAGACCATCTACCTCTTACGCAAGAGTTTATCGCGCAAATGCTCGGCGTGCGGCGCTCAGGCGTGACGCAGACGGCGCAAAAGCTACAAGAGCGCAGACTGATTCAATATCATCGCGGAACGGTTCAAATTCTGGATCGAGCGGGGCTAGAAGCTTCTGCGTGTGAATGCTTCAAAACAATCAAAGCGCAATACGATCGCTTGTTAGGAGGATAGTCGCTGCTGGATTGCGCCTTGCTTCTTTTGTGATTTTTACCCAAAACGATGAAACAGCCAGCTACAACGCCTCGACGCATTTTTGTTCTTGAACCCGATGATCAGGTTCGACCCGTGCTGAAGTATAACCTGCAAAACTGGGGCTATGAGGTGGTTATTGCACTCGATGAAGTTGATGCCCTGCAACGAGTTCAAGGAGGACGCGATCGCTTTGACCTGATCTTAATCAATCAAATCGGGCAGTCGATCGATCAACTCATTGCGATCGGGCAGCAAATTCGTCAAAACACAGCTTTAGATAGCGGCACTCCGATTATTATCATTGCGGAAGAATACGGCGAAGATCTCGAAGGGCAAAACATTCAGGTCGGCAACAATGAGTATGTGTCTTATTTAGAAGATGGACAACAGCTAAAGGTTATCCTTGAGCAGTTGTGTCCCGTTAATTGAGGCTTTTTCAACAGCAGCACTGTGTGAAACGGAAACATGGTCTAAATTCAAAACGGGTTGAGTATTGCTTGTTGAAGTCGAAACTTGATTGATGCTCAAATCAAATAACGGTGTACGAGTCACAAATCGATCGTTTACGCTTACTAATCCGGTTAACACCGCTTGATTGTTGAGGTTATCGATAATCAAATCGGTTGAATTAACCGTTGTTCCACCTGCTGAAAGGGAAATAAAAACGTCCTGAAAAGGTTGTATGAGCTAGAGGGGCTAAACGCCCAAGAATTTACGGTTAAATAGAAGATAGCAGTGCAATAAATGTAACTCGCACTATCAAAATTGACGCTGTTTGCGCAACGAACTCAGCGTATCATCTCTATCGCTCGATTGAACTGTCTCCCGCGCGGGAGACAGTTCAATCGAGCGGTAAAAGATTTTAATACGCTATAAATAAGCCGCTCAACGGTTTGCGTTTTATGTAGCAAACCGGATTTTTACAAGATCTTTTTGATTGAACCTTTGTTCAGCTTAGCCGCTAATATTACACACCCGCGCAACTTAATCTGCTGCTAACGAAAGAGGAGACAACCTCCTTGACACCGTAAAGTAAGCTTGTTGGCATTCAAAGGATCGAGATGACTGACATCGATCGAGAATTTAGAATGGCGATCGTTGTAGCGGGTTGATTCAAGGAACAAGTGCATGAATGATCAGAGGCGTGAAGTCTCCTTTTTGATTGTCATCGGCGGCTCTACTGGCGCGATCGAGCCATTAGTTCAGCTATTGCAGTCCTTACCGCCCGACATTCCAGCCTCGATCCTGGTTGTTATTCACATTCAGGGTCGTCAATCGATCTCGCTGCCCATGACGCTGCAACAATGGAGCGGACTCCCCACGATCGATGCGATCGATCAAGCGATTCTTGCTCCCGGACACATCTACATTGCACCACCCGATCAGCATTTGCTAGTCGAAAATAACAGCCTGCGCGTGGTTATGGGTCCCAAAGAGCACGGATTTAGACCCGCGATCGATCCGTTGTTTCGCACAGCCGCTCGATCCTACGGTAATCGAGCCGTTGGCGTGGTTCTTTCTGGGGCGCTGTGGGATGGCACGGCGGGACTCGCAGAAGTGAAAGCTCGTGGGGGCGTTACAATCGTGCAAGACCCCAACTCAGCTTTAGTGCCCAGTATGCCTCAATGCGCGATTAACTACGGCGTCGTGGATCACGTTCTGCCGATCGCCGAAATCGCTGAGTTTCTGGTGACGCTAACTCAGCAATCCGTGCCTTAGACCCAGGAAGCGTTATGATCCCCGAAAAACAGATTCCCGACTCCGTTGATTTGGAGCACTCTAGTGAGGAACTCATTGCTTCTGATTCGTTTTCTGGCCTGGGTTGTCCAGATTGCGGCGGGTCACTGTGGCAATTGAATGTTGGCAGCGTGAAGCGGTACCAGTGCCATGTGGGGCACGCTTTTTTAGCTGAAAGTTTGATCAAGAATCAAGGCGAAGCGATCGAGCGTCATTTGTGGTCGGCGATGCGGCTGTTTCGCGAGCAAGCAATCCTGGCTCGACAATTGGCCGCCCAAGCGCGAGAGCAGCATCGATCGGCTCAAGAAATCGAGCAAATCGATGCTCAATTCCGGCAAGCGCTAAGACAAGCAGAAACGTTGCGTCAAGTGTTGCTAAGTCGTGAGATTAGTCCGGTATTAGAGACTCGCGCCAATCCGCCGCGACTTGACGAGTGATAAGCTTTTGACGCTGAATCTAGAAGTGAATTTTTGAGGAAAATTGCTGTTCTAGGGGATAGAGGCGTTTATCAAGCGGGGTTCGATTCAGGTTAGAATTTGCTCACGATCGGGGTTAGCTTGAAGTGAGTTTCTAACGCAGGCGCACCTGCGGCAAGAGCGAAAGAAACGTTTTGCGGTTGATTAGCTTCAGTCCTACATCTAGAATTTGTTTCTTAGAAGTTCGAGTTCATTGCCGTAGACGCGCCCAACACGAATCCGGACCATTCAGATAATTCCGCAGGACGATAGCAAAATCGCAGAGTCGTGTGGTGCGAGGAAAGTAACAACTAGAGATAGAAGCGAGCATTAGAGATATCAAAGAAAGTTTCAAGGTACGAAAGGCGACTTAAAGCGGTTCGTCGTTCGCCGCGATCGCGGCGGACTGAACATTGTGCAATCTCTCCCACATCCGTCAGAATGAAGGCTGATCCTGTTGAGCAACCTTTTATGTCGATCGATGCTTTAAGCTGGCAAGAACTCGAAGCCCTCGCCGATTTTCAAACTGATTTGGTTAACGGGGCCACCAATGCCCAAGCCCGTCTTCGCCTTTTTGGTCGATCCGAAGCCGATGTGCGCGTCACGTTATACCGCGATAATCATGCTTGGTGCCCTTACTGCCAGAAGATTTGGCTGTGGCTCGAAGAAAAACAAATTCCCTACCGCATCGAAAAAGTAACGATGTTTTGCTACGGGGAAAAGGAAAGCTGGTACAAGCGCAAAGTGCCATCAGGAATGCTACCTGCAATTAGCCTGAAAAGCAACTCCGAAGGAACCGTGCTTGACGATCGACTGATCACCGAAAGCGATGATATTCTCATTGCTTTAGAACAAGCCTTCGGAGTTTTGAATGCGGGTATGAAAGATTCGATCGTTCAGCCTTTAAGATACCTAGAGCGACTGCTGTTTAGAGCGTGGTGCGCTTGGCTGTGTCATCCGGCAAGTTCGGTGCGCGAAGAACAGCGCAACCGCGATCAGTTTATTGGCGTTGTGGCGAAAGTTGAGGAAGCGCTGAATCAAACTCCCGGTGCTTACTTTCTCAGTGAGTTTAGTACCGTCGATGTGATTTTCACGCCGTATGTTGAACGAATGAATGCGAGTCTTTACTACTACAAAGGCTACTCGCTGCGCGAAGAGAATCCGCGCTTAGCGGCTTGGTTTGACGCAATGGAAAGCCGTCTCACTTATCGCGGTACTCAAAGCGATTTTCATACGCACGTGCACGATTTACCGCCGCAAATGGGCGGGTGTTGGGAAAACGGGGAACCACAAACGCGACTCAACCAAATTCGTGTCGATCAAGGCCCCTGGGACGGTTTGCCGGATGTGAGGTATCCAGAACCTGAAACTTCTCGCACCGAAGCGCTGTACCGCGTGCTAAAGCACCGCAGCAATATTATTCGCGTCAATCCTGCCGACGATCGCTTAATCGATCAAGCGCTGCGATGTGCGCTAACGCACATGATGACCGGGGAAACTTGCTTCCCGCCGATCGGGTCTGATGTCGCGCTACGCTATTTGCGCGATCGCGTCAACGTGCCTCGCGATATGTCGATTTATGCCGCAAAGCGCCTGCGGAGCGCTTTAGAAAAAACGGCGGCATTAGTGGGCGATCGTCAAGGGCCGTCGATTCCGGTTCGACATCGCCGCGATCAGAATCCAGTTGAATTTGCTACACGTTAGGGTTTGAAATGATTCGCGCAATAACGGTAATCACTTGACCCAGATTCATCGCTGGAGAGCTTTGCAGCAAGCTCCAGATTCGTTTGAGTTGATGAAAAGTTTCTGGATCAATGCCAAAAGCGGTTCCATCGCCAGAAAGCGCTTGATTGAGATTAAACAGCGCGATCGGCTGGCGAATGATCTGAGTTTTGACGCGATCGAGCAATGAACCGATTTCTGCTGCAAAGCGATCGCGCAAAAGCTGACCGCGATCGCTCAACACAAAGTCAACGATTTGATTCAACGTGGCATCAGAACGATAATCGCTACTGCTTCGTGCATCCTCAAGCAGGTTAGCAAATCGATGCCAGCGAAAGCGATCGTCTTTGAATAAAAGCTGACTCAACGAAGCTCGTAGCTCTGGTGCTGGATCGTTAAGTAATCGCTTAGCGACATAAGGAGCCGCAGAGCTAAGAACCTTAAACTGAGGGTCAATGCCGATCGCGATGCCTTCAAACGTCACAAGCGATCGAATAATCAAAGCGTAATAAGCAGGAACCCGAAATGGAAATTCGTACATCAACGCTGATAGCTGCTCGATGATATCTTGAAAGTTAAATTCTGCGATCGAGGCTGTCAACGCATCTTGAAACACCCGCGATAAAGCTAAAGCAATCGGAGCGACATCAACATCAGACGGTAAAAAACCAAGCTGAATATAATCTTGAACAAGCTCCTCGAAATCACGATTAATAATGTGAACAACGGCGTTAATAATTCCGTAGCGTTGATGCGGTTGAACATAACTCATCATGCCAAAATCCAGGTAGGCAAGCTTGCCGTTAGGCATGGCTAAAAGATTTCCAGGATGAGGATCGGCATGAAAAAAACCGTGTTCTAAAAGCTGCTGCAAACAGCACTGCACCCCCACTTCAACCAAATGCCGCGCTTGGATTCCTTGAGCTTCGATCGCGCTTGGCTGCGTGAGTTTGATGCCCGTGATCCATTCCATTGTCAGCACCCGTTGACGGGTATACGCCCAGTAAATTCGAGGCACATAAATATCCGGCAAATGTCCATAAAGTGCTGCAAATTTTTCGGCGTTGTGTCCTTCTTGGGTGTAGTCGAGTTCTTCAAACACTCGCGCCCCAAATTCATCGACGATCGCCACTAAATCTGTGTGCCTGAGCGCTCGGATTCTGCGCTGAACTTGAGTCGCAAGCTGGCGCATCAGATAAAGATCAAGCGCGATCGTCGCGGCTAAATCCGGACGCTGTACTTTAACCGCGACGACTTCGCCAGTTTTGAGCTTGCCTTTGTAAACTTGACCCAGCGAAGCCGCCGCGATCGGATCGCTCGAAAGTTCTGCATAAATTTCGCTGGGTGCGGCTCTAAGTTCTTCCTCGATAAACTGATAAGCAATCTGATTTGAAAACGGCGGAATCGCATCTTGAAGTTTGGCAAGCTCATGAAGGTAAACAACCGACAGCAAATCCGGGCGAGTCGATAGCGCCTGTCCGATTTTGATAAACGTTGGGCCGAGATCGGTTAGAATCTCTCGGAGTTGAACGGCGCGTCGATGCTGTTTTTCGATCGTGTCTCCGGTAAGGCGATTCCAGAGCCAATACAGCCCAAACAAAGAGAACGATCGAATAATTTTGAGCCAGCGTCCCCACGTCGATCGCGGACGCTGGCGGTAATCATTCGCGATCGACGTAGCGCTGTAACCTAACGCTGGACGGCTCATCGTTTGGTTCAATCGTTCTTTCATTGTGAAGCTCCTACGGATTACCGCCACAAGCTAGAGAAAAAAGCAGTAATAGAAGCAACCAAATCAGTGACTAGTGTTGTAACCCATTCGATTAATACCTCTCGAAACATCTCAGCAACCCAAGCGGTCATAATTTCAGCAACCCATTCAACCACGGCAACAACAATGATTTCAGCAACAAATTCTGAAAGCCAAACTACAACATTAATCATCAACTTAACCTCAATTTAACGACGAGAAGCAAAGTATCGAATGAACAGCTTTTCAGCTTCAATCCAAACGAAAATCAAAGCACTAAAGCCAACGCAAATCATCAATTCTGAGAAGCTTAGATAGTGAGTACTAAAGAAGTTGCGCAACGGCTCAACATAGATCAGCAACAGTTGCATAAAAACCGTTACTGCAACCGACGCTAACATAAACGGGTTAGAAAACGGATTCACTTCGATAAATAAACGAGTATTCGATCGAATCGCCAGCGCATGACCCATCTGAGCCAAACACAGCGTTGTGAATACCATTGTTTTCCAGCGATCGCGATCGAGCAATCCGCCTTGAACCTGTTCGGTATAGCCATACGCCCAAGTCATTAAACCAATGCTGACGATCGCAAGCACCAAACCAATTCGCAGCATGTACGACCCCAATCCCCGCGCAAAAATGCTTTCCTGCGTGTCTTTCGGCGGCGTTTGCATTACGATCGAGCGTCCGGGTTCAACCGCTAACGCTAAAGCTGGAACTCCATCTGTAACCAGGTTCATCCACAAAATTTGCAAAGGCGATAACGGAACTCCCCCAAGCCCAAGTAGCGGAGCGGCTGCGATCGTAATGACTTCCCCGATGTTGCTGCCCAAAATATAGCGAATAAAGCGGCGAATGTTGATGTACACAACTCGTCCTTCCTCGATCGCAGCGACGATCGTAGAAAAGTTATCATCGAGCAGCACCATATCACTCGCTTCTTTGCTCACATCAGTCCCGGTAATGCCCATCGCTACCCCGATATCGGCTTGTTTTAGGGCAGGGGCATCGTTTACGCCGTCTCCGGTCATCGCAACAATGTGCTGTTTGCGCTGAAGCGCTTGAACAATTCGCAGCTTGTGTTCGGGAGAAACACGAGCATACACACTGACGCGATCGACTTGGTTTTCCAGATCAGATTGCGTCAGCCCTTCGAGTTCCCGTCCGGTCAAAACCCGATCCGTCCGGGTGGAAATGCCGAGATCTTCTGCCACCGCTTGAGCCGTGAGTTGATGATCGCCAGTAATCATCACGGGACGAATGCCCGCCGTGCGGCATCGGGCGACCGCTTCGCGCACTTCAGGACGGGGAGCATCGAGCATTCCGACTAAACCAAGCCAAACTAAATCCCGCTCTGATCGATCTTCCGAATCTTCGGGGGGAATTTCGTGCAGCGTTTTGTAGGCAAATCCCAACACCCGCAAGCCGCGACTCGCAAGCGCATTATTCTGCTCAAGAATCTGGGCGCGAGTCTGATCGTCTAACACCTCAAGCCGATTTCCTGCTTCAATGTGAGTACAGCGCTCTAGCGTCAATTCTGGCGACCCTTTGGTAAACATAAAAAGCGGATCGCGGTTTTGATCTAGAATGGCTAAACTCATCGTCGAATCGTGGCGATGACCTTGAGCATCAACTATTACGCTCATGCGTTTACGTTCTGACGAAAACGGAAATTCTGCCACACGAGGGAGCCAGCGATCTTTCTTTTTATCGAGTCCCGCCTTTGCGGCCAATGCTAACAGCGCTCCTTCGGTCGGATCTCCAAGAATAGCCCATTCGCCTTGTTCCTTTTGCAAAACAGCATCATTACACAGCACACACGCCAACAGCAACGCTTGTAAATCCGGATGGTGATTCGGCTCGATCTCGTTTTGGTCGATCACAAAGTGACCGATCGGGCTGTAGCCTTCTCCGGTTACTTTGGCAGAACAACGGCGGGTATACACCGCTTGCACCACCATTTTATTTTGCGTTAGCGTTCCGGTTTTGTCTGAACAGATCGTCGTTACTGATCCGAGCGTTTCCACGGCAGGCAGTTTGCGAATCAAAGCGTGACGACGCACCATGCGCTGCGTTCCTAACGCGAGTGTTACCGTAATCACCGCAGGCAATCCTTCAGGTACAACCGCAACCGCCATCGACAGCGATACCTTAACGAATTCCTCAAACAACTGCGGATGAAATATCGTACCGCCAACGATCGTAATTGTCACCAGAATTATCGCGCCAGAAACTAAGGTGTTTCCTAACTGATTCATCCGCTTTTGCAATGGCGTTGGTTCTGTTTCCACCGATTGCAGCGCACTTGCAATTTTTCCGAGTTCCGTTTGCATTCCGGTTTCTGTAACCAGAACCGCTCCCCGTCCCTGAACAACTTCTGTTCCTTCAAACACTAGATTGATGCGATCGCCAAGCGGGGCATCTGGTGCTAACACTATCTCAGATTGTTTGCTTACCGCGTGGGCTTCTCCGGTAAGCGCTGATTCTCGCACTTGTAGATTCGAGGCTTCGAGCAATCGCCCATCAGCCGAAATTTTGACGCCTGCTTCAAGCAGCATCACATCCCCCGGAACGAGATCTTTAGAATCAACTTCCGTCGGTCTACCGTCTCGAATCACCCGAACTCTCGGTGACGACAATCCTTTAAGCGCTGCCAGCGCTTGTTCTGCTCGACTTTCCTGAAGATAGCCGAGTGCGCCATTGAGAATCACGACCACAAAGATCGCGATCGCATCTTTTGGAACCGGAAAGGTTCCGGTTGTGAAGCCTTCCCGGACATCCAAAATTGCAGACACAATTGCAACGGCAATCAGCATCAGCAGCATAATGTTTTTGAACTGATCCCATAGAATCTCTAAAGGCGATCGCCCTTGACCTTCAGTGAGTTCATTCGGGCCATACTGCTGCAATCGAACCTCAACTTCTTCGCTCGTTAAACCACAGTCGCGGCTGCTTCCGAGTTGGTAGAGCGATTTCTCTGCTTCCAGCGTGTGCCAAGCCCGTGTAGCGATTCCTTCGGAGTTGCGAATCGGCTCAGCCATGCCTGTATCTAACATGGAAGACATGATATTAAGTTCCAAAAAAGCTTTCTTACCTATAGCACTGTTTTATGGTGCTTGTGAAGTCTTCTTAGTACTACTAAATAGTGCGAAGCGATTCTTTAACACGATCGACTTAATTTGTGAGATCAGGAGGTAGGCAGATGCAATTGTGCTCTCCTACCTCCTTATTCCTTTTACAGGTAGATCCTTGCTTCAAGCTCAGCCGTCGGGGAATCAGCCCCAGCAAATGCAGCAACAAAGCTTGAGGTGAACACATAGCCTTAAGGATGAAAATAGAAAGCAGCGCCTAGCACGGCATAGGTTACAAGCAGCATTGAGCCTTCAAGCCAGTTTGATTTACCATCGCTGCTAATAGAATTCGTGAGCAAAACCGCGATCGCCACCGCCAACACTTCAAACGCATTGAATTCTAAATTCATCGGTTGCCCCATGACCTGCCCGATGAGCACCAGCACCGGAGCCGCAAACATCACAATTTGTAGACTCGACCCCATCGCCACTGCAACCGACAAATCCATTTTGTTTTTTATCGCAAAGGTTGCGGCGGTAATGTATTCAACGGCACCCCCAAAAATTGGAATCAGAATGACTCCGGTAAATAAATCAGTGAATCCTAAAGTCGCGATCGCTTTTTCTAAGCTTGAAACCAGAATTTCGGAGATGAACACAAGCGCGATCGTACAAATCAGCAAAACGCCAATCTGACGCCATAACGCTTCTCGTCGAGTTTTTGGATCGATCACATCATCGATTTCTTCATCGGCAATGCGGTAAATATGGCTGTGGGTTTTCATCGAAAAAAACAGCATTAAGCCATAAAACATCAGCAGTAATAGCGCTAACACGATCGAGAAGTTGTTCAGCGTTGATGCTTCTAATCCCTTTGGTGAAGTAAAGTGAATCGCGGTTGGTGTGAGCAGTACCACAACCGCTAAATTCAGCGATGACGCATTGATTCGAGCAACGGTTGGTTGGAAAGATTGCTCTTTGAAACGAATTCCACCGAGCAAGGTTGCGAGTCCTAGCGCCAACAGCAAGTTTGCAATGATCGTGCCTGTGATGCTTGCTTTTACTACTTCCACGAGTCCAGCCCGGAGCGCGACGATCGAGACAATTAGCTCGGTTGCATTGCCAAACGTTGAATTCAGCAATCCGCCTAGCGTCGGGCCTACGACTTCGGCAATACCTTCGGTGGAATTGGCAATCCAAGCGGCTAAAGGAATAATGGCAAAACCCGATAAAACGAATACAACAACTGGATTAAACTGCATCCAGTTCGCCAGCATTGACAAAGGAATAAATACAAGCATCGACAAAAGAACAACATCTTTCTTTGACATGTGTGACCTCACAAGCTGTAAAACAACGCTATCTGAATCACCAGCGTATTAAAAATATTTGCGGTAGCTCAAGACTGTCTCAACGGTGAAAGAACCCGATCAATTAAAGTTCGCTTAATTCTAGAGCGTGTTTTAAGACGCTTCGCTGCGGTTGCAGTTCGCCAGCAACGAGCGGTTTAAAACAGGTCTTACTTAAGAAAACGCGAATTTAATCCACCGTGATTATCACGCAAAATCGAAACGCAGTTTTAGAACTGTTGACTTCCTTAACACCGATTGAATAGACCATGCTCTATTCAATCGGCGCACGATCGCGTTTACCGTCTAGCAATCGCACCTCGCACAAGTTGATATACTAAAGCCAGTCCAATCTTCTCGCGCAACTCCATTGGAACAGACAGGATATCAGATTGTTCACGCGATCAACGGGCGGATTCGCATTCGCATTTCCTGGCTTGGCGCTGATTCTGAATCTGCCAGCAAGCTCCAGCGTTTGGTTGAATCTCTCAGCTTTGTCACCAGTGTTCGCATTAACCCACTGGCAAATTCGATCGTGGTGTCCTACCGTCCTAGAAACATCACGATCGACGAAGCTCAAGATCGCTTTGTCGATGCGATTCAGCAAGTTAAGCCGACTCCGTTAATGGTTCCGCCGCCGCCGCCTGAGCCACCTAGCCCAGAACCCCCAACGGCACCCTCAACGCCAAATGCCGCTTCTAACGCATCGGTTTGGGTCGATATTCCTTCGCCCTGGGATGATCCGATCGCGTCATCAACGCCGAGCAATGCTCAGCTTTCTAATTTGATTGGAGGATCAATCGCGATCGTCGGAGATTCACCAAAGCCTTCTGAACCTGATTTGATTGAAGAATCAATCGCGATCGGAGATCCGCCCAATCCATCTCAACTCGATGAAACTCGCACCGATCCGAATGAACCTGATGCTTCAGGTGGGTCAGAACAATTAATCCTAAGTCCTCATACAACTGCCCTTCTTGCTCAGCGCTTGGGGGTTACATCTCAAGCCATTACGCGCCGCAGAAGCAGCCCTGACTTTGCAACTTGGAGTCAAGCGCAAGATCCACAAGAAATCGCGTGGCACTACGACGCGGAGTCTCGATCGTTTCACACGATCAAGACCCATTCTCTTTCTTAAGCCGTATGCGTCACGTCAATTTGTGCCGCTTGGATTAAAATAACTCCACTTGCGGACGATCACGATTAATCAAAAATTTTTTAGCGTAGTAATAGCAAAACCGCCTAGCGGTCATTCTCTGTCTTAAGTCAGGATGTGATCGATCCGGTAATCTTGCTTATTCTAATTAAATCTTTAAAGCTATTTCTATGTCCGCAGCAACCCTAACCCCAACAACGCAAGCAGAATCGATCGCTGCACCTTCCTACCAAATCGCCCACGTTACCGTAGGTCGGATTCGATTTCGAGTGCCGCGTTTAGCCGTCGATTCGAGATATCGCGATCGACTTCAGCGAGCGATCCAGCTTTATCCATTTGTGAGCGAAGTTTCAATCAACGCAAAAGCAATGTCGCTCACGGTTTGCTATCAATCCGGCCAGGTTTCAGAAGCAGTTGCTCAAGCCAAAATAGAATCCGCAATCTTGAATCCGCAAGAACCAAAATCGCTTCGCTGCTCAACTTCTGCGTTAGCAAAACGGCTCGGTGTAGCGCTGCAATCGATTAACTGGCAGCGATCGCGCATGGATTTTGCCGACTGGAGCCAAGCACGCGATCCTGAAGGGATTGCTTGGCGCTACGATGCGGATTCTAAGAAGTTTTACCCTGTCGAAGCTTGCTCGATTTCGCCGTTGCAAAGCTCGTTTTTTCAAACTCTCGGATGCACGACTAGCGAGAAAGTCGGCGGAATGGTTGGCAAACTTGCTGGAGAAGCGATCGGGCTTGCGCTGCTTGGCTCAACTGGCGTGATTATCGGGGCCGAGGTGGGCGCACTTTTAGGCGAAGTGGTTGGCGCTGAACTCGGTCATTTGCTGTAGGTCGGGTTTGGAGTCATTTTGCTGGGCTGGAGCGAGCCTGATTTGAGCTTCGGCTTGTGCTAAAGAAACAGCGTAGAATCGTTTCCCTGCTTCATCGTACTGCCATCCTTTTCCTTCCGGGTCTTTGGCTTGCGTCCATCGGATAAAGGCCAGCGTCGATCGACGCCGCGCGATCGCTTGAGTCGAAACCCCTAAGCGTTTTGCTAATTCACACTGCTTAAGCGGCTCCGCCGCAAAAATCGCGGAGCCGCTTTCTAACAAAGGCTGTTCGACGGTGCGAGAACGTCGTTTCAGCGATGGAGGCTTGTCAAACAAAGGACGAGTGCCTTGTACAAATTCAGCAACAAACGCCGAGCTATTATTCGTAATCACATTAATCACCGGATGCATTCCTAAAAACATCCCGCCGCCGATCTGCACCAGCAGGTTCGGCACCACAATAGTTGCTGTATTTTGGTAAACCCTTTCAACCGCACGAGTGGCAATGTCGATCGCGCTGATTAGCTGCGCCAAACTTTCGATTAACACAACATCACACTCAACTTCGGGTTGAGATAGTACTGAAATCGAAACATCGGCTTGAGAAGTCGTACAGTCGCCCACAAAAGCAACCGTTTTTCCGTGATGCTGAAGCGCTTCGATTAGTTTGGTACCGGAATCGGTTTGCGCAAAAACGTGATCGCTCGGAATACCAACGCGATCGGCAAGCGCGATCGCGTCTTGAAAATCGTGCTGCGTCACCCAGTACGTCGCAACGGCGCGATCGTGCAGCGCCTTGATCGCGCTGTTGCCTTCTGAATGATCGATCAAGCCAGCATCATCAAACACAATCGCGTTAATCTGCGTTAGCTGTTCTAAAACACGAGCGCTGCGAATATAAATTCCTTGACGGGCAGCGTAGGTAAGCGCACTTAACAGCGTGGTGTGAACCGAAATCGGAATACCGCTTCCAAAATCAAACTGAAACGGTGACATCGCCGCGCCAGGGTTGCCCGTGAGCGCAAAAATCGTGCCGCCTAAAAAAAGCGTGGGCACGATCGCGCTTCGGACAAATTCGCTTTGCAGCACGGCTAAATGAGTATCGTGTACCGGAGCAGATTTCATCAGGTGCGCCAGGTAGCCGATGCGCGTGCTAAGTCCGATTTGCTCAACAACAATCCAAATCTCGCCTTCAAGCACCACGCTCGACGCAAAGATTTCTTGACCTTCAGCGCAAATCACAGGCGTTGCGTTATCGGTTAAAGTTTGCTCGTCGAGCAAAGCAGTACCCTGCACGATCCAACCGTCTACAGGACTGCGATCGCCCGCCCGCAGCACGATGCGATCGCCCCGTTGCAGTTGATAAGCGGGGATGCGGTGCGGACTGTCTGGATCGACGACCACTTCTTGATCGAGCGAGTTGAGAAATTCTAGCGCTTTTTGTTCTCGCTGTTCGGCAACCGTGCCCCGCAGCGATCGACGCACTTCGACTAAACAAGTTTTTAAAGCAGGTGCCGCGTACTGCCCGTTAACGGTTTGCAGCGTCATCCAAACCGAATCCAGCAAATCAATGTTCGGCTGACGGTGATTGACGATGCTATCGGTAGCGCGAGCAAACCAGGGAAGTGCAGCACCCGCGATCGCGGCTCCCACAATTAGCACCGGGAGTTCTAACGGGGCTGCTAGTAAAGCAACACCTAAACTCAAAACTGGCATCCTGAGATCTTGCCAACGGTTGGTTTCTGGTTCGACTACGTCTGAATGAGTTTCCGTAGCATCAATTCCGATCGCTTTTTGAATACAAGTGAGAATTTCTTCTTCTACGATCGTGCTTGACACCTCGCGGTAGGTAATCACCAAACAGCCCGCCGCCGCATTGGTGCGCACGCTTGTAATGCAGGCAACAGACTGAATCAACCCGTTCAGTTTGTCGGCAAACTCCGAATCTTGTGCCAGCTTCGGAATCCGAATGCGTAACCGCCCTGCGATACTGTGAACGACTTGGTAAATCATGACGACCATCCGAATCGGAACTGCGTTAAAAATCAATCACAAGATACGGCGCATCAAATTTACCCGACTGAATCGGTCGATCGCGCAGTTCAAGCGGCAAGCGAATGTTGCGACGCTGATCGCCTGCTTCAACGGTTAAATCTGACCCCATCTGAGTCAGCTTAACCTGCTTTCTGTTGAATCCTGGCAGAAAAACGCGCACCTGTTTTTGAGCGCAGTTAATCTCTACGGGTTCAGGAACGGTCGGAATACAATCAAAATCAGGCAGCGCTTTGAGCAACGGCGTCCAATTGTTTTTCTTCAAAGCAGGAATGGGATGCACGCTTAAAGGCTCAAACGCCTGCTGCAACTCTAGTTCATTGCTCGAACCCGGATACACGAGCACCCCACTTATCCGGATGTTGACCTGCTGAGCACTGCCCCAAAGCCAGCGAGTTTCCGCGATCGCGCTTTCTTCGTCGATCGTCACGAGGTAGGCGGTAAACTGCGTTGGATCATTGATCACGCTGACACCTTCCTCGATCCACGATCGCACTCGATTCGCTTCGCGCTCAATTTGTTTTGTGTCGAGGTTTGCGCTCACCATTGCAGCAGCAAGCGGCCCGCCGATCGAGTCCGCAATTTTTGCGACATCCATTGCTTCAAACACGCGGCGAAATCGACGAAAATACCACTCTAAAATATTGGGCACGCCCAACAATCGCAGCGTTTCTAAATCTCCTCGACCCCTGTAAACAATCACGTCATAATCGCCGCTTGTGTAAAACTGACGCAAGGCGTTAAACGCAAGCGCAGCGTCTAGCCCCGGCAAAATCAGTACCTCTCCCGGATAAATTTCTTCTGAGAAGATAGGAAGCGGTAGATAAGTCGAAATCAAGCTTTTGACGTCTGACCACGACTGCTCGAGTAGCACCGTTGTTTGAAGCTGTACAACTTCTAGCTTGGGTGCAACCACCTGCGGCTGAGCCGCTAAGGGAAGATTTAGAACAAGTTCAGCGCTCGGATTCGGAGTATCAGTGACCAGCAAAACCCGTTTTCCGCGTTCTGCAAACCATTTTGCGGTCGCGATCGCGATCGGCGTGTGTCCGGTTCCTGCCTGACCCAAAAAAGTCACGATTCGACTCATAGTAAGATCCTTTTCGTTTGGAAGCTTGCGCAGCAATCGCGGTCGTTGGCAGCGACTCGAATCTTAGCCCTAACGGTTTTCTCGTCGGGCACTGTTGCCCCAAAAATGATTCCGTTTGCGCGATCGCTTCTCTAAATGCTGCGCGAACATTGAAACGCAAAATTACCTCGTTAGCACTTCATCTGTGCTTGAGGTTCAACGATCAGACCGCGACTTGTGCAAAAGATTTGAATGCAGCGCGATCGACAACTAGAGCGTGTTTTAGAATTTTGCGCTACGGTTCTAGCTCGCCCGCAAATGAATTGCGGGCTAATAGGCAAAGTCTGCTAAAAGCAGACTCACCGCACTGCCAACCTGTTTCAACAGGTTTGATCGATTAGCCCGCAATTCATTTGCGGGTGGGTCTAAGCTTCTAAGGAATTAAAGCAAGCAACCGCAGCCAGCAAGAAAGGAATTCCAGGAACAAGCGGTAGCAGAAGTCCAATTACTCCAGCAACGACGCAGACGGTTCCAACTACAATTCGTCCTGCATTTCTAATTTGCTTAAACATGGTGAGGGGCCACAGAGTTTAGTTAATGTTCAGCTTATCAAGGATTCATGTCGCAGCAAAGGTAAGTTGCGTTAATTTTAACGTACTGTTGCATTGCCACAGTCAATCATCCAACCAATCACGGATGCAGATAAAATGCACTTCCCAACATGGCGTAGGTCATGAGCAACAAAACGCCTTCCATCCAGTTGTGACGACCATCGGTGCTAACCGAATTCGTCATTATGACCGCAATTCCCACTCCCAACACCGAAAACGTATCAAACGCCAAATTCATCGGTTGCCCGATCGCCCATCCTGCCACAACCAGCAACGGTGCCACAAATAGCACAATCTGCAAACTCGACCCGATCGCAACCGAAACCGCTAAATCAACTTTGTTTTTCAGCGCACAAATTCCACAGGTAATATACTCGACTGCTGCACCAAACAACGGAATAACAATCACACCCACAAACAAATTCGTTAGCTCCAGCGTTTCTACCGCTTGCTGTAGACTGCTTACTAGAACTTCCGACACGAAAACGAGCACGATCGTAGAACCGAGCAGCAGTCCAGCATTGATCCACAAAAATCGCTTGTGGCGGGTTCTTTCACTGCCATAGCTTTCTGGCTCTGCGTCTTCTTCTTGCTCAAACAGATACTTGTGTGTTTTGAGCGAAAACAACAGCATCAAGCCGTACAGCGTCAGCAGCAAAATTGCCGCAATGTAAGACAACCGCGTGTGATGCAATTCGACATCGAGCGTTCTCGACGTAAACTGAATTGCCGCCGGAGTGAGCAAAAAGATCACCGCTAAATTCAGAGAGCCAGCATTTAATCGCGACACGTTGGCGCGGCGAAGATTGACTTTTGCTTCGTTTTTGTTGAAGCGTGCGCCGTGCAGCACAAACGTGATGCCTAATCCTACTAAAAGATTCGCAATAATCGATCCAGCAAGACTCGCTTTGACCACATCAATCATGCCTGCTTGCAGCGCCACGATCGAGACAATCAATTCCGTAGCGTTACCAAAGGTAGCATTGAGCAAACCGCCAAACGACGGCCCGATCACCGTCGCGATTGCTTCGGTAAAGTTCGCAATCCAAGCGGCAAGCGGCACGATCGCCAACCCCGCCGTAATAAAAACCACCATCGGATCGGCGTGTGCCCAATCGAGCGTGAGACAGATCGGCACAAACACCAGCATTTGCAGCAGAAATCGGTCTTTGCGAGACAGGGTTCTCGCCCATTCAATTCGGGCGATCGCTGCTTCTTCGGCTTTGATCGAGTGAGGCGGTAGGCGCGTCATGACGCTGACTCCAGAAGGTGATGAACGATCGACGTAAAGGACTTATCGTAATCACACAGGGTGTTGCAACGTGGGTAGAGACGTTCCACCGGAGCGTCTCTACAACACCGCGTTAGATTCGATCTGTGAAACCTACACGACTACCGTTACAGGTTCGATAACCTCCGCTTTAATTTGGTTCCCAGCACTCTCGGTTTGAAAATGCTGCTCGATTTCTACCGTGTAGAAATTCCGGGTTGCTGGCTCATAAAACCATGCAATTCCTTCGGGATCGTAAGCCATGCTCCACTCGGTAAAATCAGACTTCGATCGCTTGTGCGTTAGCGTTTGACTGGGTAATCCCAGGCGCTTAGCCAACTCGTTTTGCTTGAGCATTCCGATCGGAGCGGGTAGCTTGACTGGAATCGCTGCACCGTTATGCGTTCCGGTTGTATGACCATTGTGAACAGCATTTTGATTGCTGTGATGCGCTCCGTTACCATTACCGTTTGAAGATGCAGCAACCGTATGCACAATGTCATTCATCGGAACATAATCCTGCACCGATTTGCCATTGCCGTTTGAAACTGAATTTGCAACCACATCAACGGTAACGACCGGATCGCGGTTTGTGCCGTTTGCGCTGATTGCTTTTTCCGGTGCATGTTCCCGCAGACGTTGTTCTTCTTCTGCAAGTTCTGCCGCCGTAAGCTGATGCCCCAACGTCAACTCCATACCTGGGCCCATCAACGGACGCAATCCGTTGAGTTCCGCTATGATCGCGGTGCCGTTGTTGATTACCACGGCTAAGAGTGGATCGAGCGCAAAGAAAATACCGGAAACGAGCGCACCCAGGTTTGGAACTGCCACGATCGCGGTGTTTTGCCAAATAATGTCCATTGCTTGACGAGCGCACTTAACCGCCATAATCAAGCCGCGCAAATCATCTTCCATCAGCACCACATCGGCGGTCTCACGAGCGATATCCGTTGCGCCTGCAAACGAGATCGACACGTCAGCATAAGCAAGCGCTGCTGAATCGTTGATGCCGTCTCCGCAGAAAGCCACCGTTCTGCCTCGATCGTGCACTGCTTTCACCACTTCCACTTTCTTTTCGGGGAACGCTTCTGCGGTGACGTTTTTCGGCTCGATGCCAAGATTGTTGGCGATCGAGTCAGCGACGCGCTGTACGTCTCCGGTTAGCATGTGCACGGTAATGCCCATGCTCTTGAGTTCACGAATCACTTCTTTGCTTTCAGGACGAGGCGGATCGCTATAGCGAATCACACCGAGCAGTTGACCATCACCAGCGACGTAAACCAGCGATTGTCCGCCTGCTTTAGCATCGGGATATCGTCGATCGTACGCTTCTAAATCAACGTTTTCCTGCCGCATAAAGCGCGGGCTACCCACGAGGATATTCATGCCATCGATCTTAGCAACGGCTCCTAACCCGACCTTGTACTCCCACTCTTCACACTCTTTGAGCGCTACGCCAGTATCTTTGGCATGGTGAACAATGGCTTCTGCGATCGGGTGCGTTAAGCCTTTTTCTGCACTGGCGGCGTAACACAAAACATCTTCTTTCGAGAAGCGATCCTCCATTACATCAATATCGTTGACGCCAGCATGACCGATCGTTAACGTTCCGGTCTTGTCGCACACAACCGTATCGATCTTGGCAAGAATTTCAATGGCTCGACCACTGCGGATGAGCACACCGTTACGAGCGGCATACGTCAGAACTGAGAGAATCGTCGTTGGCACCGAAACCCGAATTCCGGTTCCAAAATCTAGCGTTAAAAGCGCGATCGCTCGGTTTAAGTTGCCGCTAAACAAACCGACTCCGGCACCAATTAGCAGCGTTGGAACCACCATTTGGTTTGCCACGGCTGCGGCGTAGTTTTCAACCCGCGTATCGTGGACTGGAGCTTCTTGCATCAAGTTAACAATCACCCCGGCACGAGTGTTGTTACCAAGTCGTTCTGCCAAAATCGTTAGCGTGCCATCTACAAGCAGCGTAGAAGCAAAAACTTCCTCGCCGAGCGATCGCGTCACAGGTACCGATTCCCCGGTTAGTTTGCACTGATCTAGAATTCCCGTTCCTTCGAGAATCACGCCGTCAACCGGAATCTGATCGCCCGGATACACAATCACATGATCCCCAACCATCACATTCTCGGTGGGGATTTCGACAACCTGTCCATCTCGCAGCACAAACGCAGTTTTGCCTAAACAATCCAGCAAATCGAGCGAAGCGCGTTCGCTGCCGCGTGCCGTCATGTCTCGAATCGCTTCTCCGCCTTCGACCAAGCCCAACATAAACGACGGTGCAAAGAAATGCCCGGTCCCGGTGTGCAGCGCGATCGCTAAACCATCTAAAAAGTCGATCGTGAGCTGTTTTTCATGCTGAATCGCTTCCCAAGCTCGCTTAAACACCGGAATTGCACCCACAAAGACCACGCCTCCAATTAACAAAGGAGGAACCGGAACACCCAGCATCGCAATCGAGCTAAGCACCAAACCTGCTACAGGAAATCCTAACCGTTCGACCCAATCAATTTCGTTGTTGGCTTTCTTTTCGCCGGAATTTGCAGCCACGAGCGCCATATCGAGGTCTGCATCAAGCGCATCTTCGATCGCTCGAAACAGCTTTTCTTGCACAAGGGCGATCGCAACGGCACTCGGTTCATGGCGATACTCAACGACGATCGTTCTTGCCGCTAAATTGAGCCGCGTACTTGTGACAAAGCTCAACGCATCAACGAGATATTTGAGCTTGCTGGCGTATTCTTCGTCTCTTGCAAGCAGAGGAATCCGAATCCGGAACCGTCCTGGCATCCAGTGAGCAACTTGATAATGAATTGTCTGGGCCATTACGAACGAATCAGCCGCTTGTGCAACCACCATGAGGAATCTCCTGCGTGAGTGAGTGGAGGAATAAAGATCTGAGCTTCAGACCTGGAGCGGTGCTGTAACTCAATTTCTGATTGAGCAATCCGAGAAAATAGAAGTAGCAAACTCAACAGATTGCAGTTTGGGTGCGATGACCCTAGAAACTGGGGTACTGCAAAGTTTGCGGCGAAAAGCATTTTACGCTTCTATCTCCGTGGCTTTCAAAGCGCTCAGCGCTCAGCCATTTTAGTCATTGCTGCAAATTAAATTTAACTCGCAAACTTGAATCGGTGCTGTAACCAAACCATTGGTAACCGGAGCGAAAAACGGTTAAAGAACTACCAAGCTTACAGGGTGACTAAGATCAACGTCCTAGCTTTTCTGCCTGTTTCTACGTTGCTAATGAGTGTACTGTAGATTCAAGCGTAGAACTAGAAAGTTTTATGAAACTCTTTTACTAAGCCTGACAAGGTTTAACCGATTTGTAAAGCGAATTCTTATTTCTTATCACAGTGATTCGCAAATCGAATAAGAAGCAATCTTGCAATTGCGGCTGCACGGTGGCGGGTAATGTGCAAGTTAGAAAGCTAGGTTTAATTGACCCGGCACGATCGCCCTACCCGATCAATCCAAACAATCCGCTCGATCGTCAAACTGTACGCTCAACATTTCTCAATCCTTTTCTAATCTGAAGCGACAGAAAAACCGCACCCGAAGCAAAAATAGCTTTGATGCAATCAAGTTGTAGGCATCGCTTTAAACAATTCACCGCAACTCAACTCCAATTCAAGAAAACTGCTGCATCAACGTCAGCATATTGCGATTCACGTAAGCTTCGACTTCGCGATGCGTGAAACTGTAGCCTTGTTCAGCGCCAATTTGCACCGCCAACTTTACAAAACTCGGACGATCAGCCGCCGTTCGCAAGCGATCGCTTAAGGCGCGATTTTTCAGAACCAGTGCGTGAAATTCTTCTACCTGTTTTGACACAACTTCCTCGCTTTTTTGCAGACGATCGATCAACTTGAGTAACGAACAAAAAGACTCACCAAGAAACCTGCATCAAACCCAGGTTCTCGAATGCGGCTGCAAAGCAACCTCAAAAAGACTTTCAAAAAAGCCTAGCACTAAGTTTTAGTAAAACTGCTGTTAGTCTAACTTACTAAATCACGTCGCAAAGTTAACTTTTTTAAAATCAAATCAGGGTCGCCGCACACACGACTCGAAATCCGATCCCGCTCCCGCCCATATCCGGCTGATTCCAGTGCCGTTGCGCCGATCGACACAGTTCTGGCAAACAGTACCACGCGCCCCCGCGCAGCACGCGGTAGCTCGCGCCGTCGTCTTGCCACGCGCTACCTTCGATCGGCGCTCCTTCATAGTTGGGATGCCAAGCATCAGCGCACCATTCCCAAACGTTGCCGTGCAGATCGCACAGTCCAAATCCATTGGCAACGCCAAAAGCGGCAACAGGGGTGGTTTCATGGCGATACTCTCCACGCGGCTCGAAGCTATAAGTGTAGCTGCCATCGTAGTTGGCTAAATCTGGCGCGATCGTGTCCCCAAAATGAAACGGCGTCTGGGTTCTAGCGCGGCAAGCGTACTCCCATTCAGCTTCGCTCGGAAGGCGGTAGAACCGTCCGGTTTGATCAGATAAACGAGCGCAAAATTCAACGGCATCGTACCAGGTAACTTGCTCAACCGGACGATCGTCGCCTTCAAAATTCGCTGGACAAAGGCTCAACGATCGATTGATTTTTGGAAGCGCGGAAACCGCTTTCCACTGCGCCTGCGTAATCGGAAATCGACTCATGCAAAAGGGCGGCACCCTTACATCGTGGCGCGGGCTTTCGTTGCTGCTGCGTCCAATTTCACTGTCTGGAGACCCCATCCAAAAGCGTCCCCCCGGAACCAGAATCATGTCTAAGTTACTGTCGTCGCTTAAGCGCTGTTGAAAATAAGGAACTCGATCGAACTGAGTTTCGCGCCCGTTAGCGGTAAGCAAAACTTGCTTAAACTCAATGTTGTTCAGGGTAGCCGAGTCGATCGCAGAAACAACATCCGATGCAGACACCTCAGCAACTAAAGCAGGGTCGATCGGATCTGAAACCGGACTTGAAGCGGTAGGGGAATCGATCGTTTCGCTGGCGCTGCGCAGCAGATGAATTAACGTTTCTTGATGTTGAAGCGTTTCTATTAAGGCAGCGTTTTCGCGATGGGCTTTTTCAAGCTGAATTTCAAGCTGCTGTTGTCGATCGAGGGCATTTTTTAGCTGAATTTGAAACTGGTGGGTTTCCTCGTGGCGCTGTTTTACTTTGCTCCAAAGCTGCTTGCCCCACTCCAACCGGACTGCTTCTTTTTGCACCACTTCGGGCAGCAGCCCGCTCACAAACGAAATCGATTGGACATCCCAACCACAGAGCGAACAGCGATCGGTTTTGTGAGCGCTGTAGCGCGTTTGGCAAATCAAACATTGAGGCATCATCGGTCTCCTAAAGTCAGGTGATCAACCTTAAGCCACTCCAACAACAGAAGCTTGCGGCGCGATCGACTCGGCTGGTTTTGCCGATTTGAACGGCTTTAGCTCTGCTTTTTGAGCCTTGACTAACGGATTTTCGCCCGGATCAAACAACGGACGAAAACTATTTAACTGAGCCATGATCATCGACCCATTGCTGATAATCACGCCTAAAACCGGATCAAGCGCAAACACAATTCCCGCCAGCACTACGCTGATGTTGGGAATCGCCACTAGCGCGGTGTTTTGGTAAACAATCTCCATTGCCCGCTTTGCAATCTCGATCGCGTGAATCAGTCCGTCTAAATCATCATCGAGCAAGACCACTTCTGCGGTTTCTCGCGCCATGTCGCTTCCGCTTGCAAACGAAATCGAGACGTCCGCGTGAGCTAGAGCCGCGACGTCGTTGATGCCTTCGCCTACAAACGCGACCACGCGCCCTGCCGCCTGCAATTGCTGAATTGCTTTTACCTTGTCTTTTGGCATGACCTCAGCGTGGGTGTGAGCAAACGCAATGCCAACCTTTGCCGCAACTTCCTGCGCCACCTGCGCGTTATCACCCGTGAGAATGTGGGTTTCGAGCTTGTGGCTGTGCAGTTGCTTCATCATTTTCGGCACTTCCGGTCGCAACGGATCGGTGTAGCAAATCACGCCGAGTAGCTGACCCTCGCGGGCGACATAAACCTGAGAGTAAGTAGGCCCCGATCGCGGCGTTTGCGACGAATACAGCGTGTGAATCGCGTCATCGCTAATGCCTTCTTGACGCATCAAGCGATGACTGCCGACTAAAATTTTCGCTCCGGCAATTTCCGCAACAATGCCTAACCCGATTCGGTAGTTCCACGCATCGCAAGCCTGCGTTTTAATGCCCTGAGCGGCGGCATAGCTCAAAATTGCCTTTGCGACCGGATGCGTATTTTCTTGCTCGACCGAGGCAGCCAGCGTTAACACGTCTTGAATTGAACAGTCTTCAGCCGCGTAAACCGCATTCACGGCCGCATTGCCCTGCGTTAGCGTTCCGGTTTTGTCGAATACGATCGTATCGATTTGCGACAGCATTTCTAGTGCCCGACCGCTCCGGATGTAGATGCCATGACGCGAAGCATACGTCAGGGCAGAAAGAATCGTCGTCGGCACCGAAAGCCGAATTCCGTGGCTGAAGTCTAAATGCAACGGAGCCAGCGCCCGCGAAACATCTCCGGTCAGCGCAAAAATCGTTCCGCCAAGCGCTAATGTAGGCGCGATCGCTAAGTTTGCCAGATTCGCGGCGTAATCTTCTACGCGAGTATCGTGGGCTGGAGCCGACTGCAACAGTTCGACGGTTAATCCTACTCGCGTATTTTTGCCGCTTCGCTTGACTAAAACACAAAGGCTTCCTTCAAGCAGCAGCGTAGAAGCGTGAACGACTTGCCCTTCAGAACGAGAAACGAGCGTTGATTCTCCGGTCAGTTCGTGTTCGTCGATTAAGCCTGTGCCGCGTAGGACTCGTCCGCTTACCGGAATGTGCTCTCCGGCTAAAACAAGGACACGATCGCCAAGCTGCACGCTTTCAATCGGAATGTATTGTTCCTCGCCGTTGCGCTCGACGCGAATTGTTCGATCGATGTCGCTAAACAGCTTTAAGGCTTGATTTTCGTTGGCGCGAGCCGTGGAGTCGCGCAGCACTTCTCCGGTTTCCATTAAGCCGACCATTAGCGCCGGGGCCACAAAATCACCTTTAGCCGTGTACAGCGTCAGCCAAAGCGCATCCAGCACATCGGCATCTAAGCGCCGTTCTTTTAGCGTGGTTTCAACGGTGCGCAGAATAAACGGCAAAGCGGCAACGGCGACCAACCCACCAACTAACAGCGTGGGGATAGCAAGCTGCTGTGCTAAAACAGCAAGTCCTAACGTTGTTGTTGGCAATGCTAAGCGCTCGATCCAGTCGATTTCGGGTCGCTCTTGAATCTGGGCTGCGATCGCGGGAATTTCTTCAGTATTAGCTCGATGCAGCGCGACTAAAAGTGCAGTCATCAAACTTTCTGACGACGTCGTACTGGGTTCATAGTAAATAACGACTGAGCTTGCTAACAAATTGATCCGAACGCTAGTCACGCCGTTTAACGACCCGATAAACCAGTTGAGCTTCTCTGCATACTGCTTATCTCGCTGCAAGCGTGGCACCCTGAGCCGAAATCGACCGGGTACCCCGTGCACCACTTGAGAATCAAACTGCCGAAACGAATCTCCGATCGAAGCCCCAGAAGCTGTAGTGCGGCTGCTTCGCGAAGTCCTAAACCCGGAATCGCTGGCTTGAATAGACATAAGAGTGTTTAAAGAAATTAAAGCGGATCACTTACGGGAATTGAGCGTATCCTGTCAGAAAGGGTTGCTTGAGCACAATGATGCTTTAGAGAGATTGTTTACCCCACAAAAGCAGATATTGTACCTGACATAAGAAAAGATTAACCGCAGCTTTTGTCTTGATTGAGCTATAATCGTGCTGGAATTCTGTATCAACGATTACAAAATAAAGCGATATCCTTGATTGCTTGCCGTTAGCTTACCATAAAGCGCTTGCCACAGATATGAGCAACCTTTTTCGATCGCTAAAGATAAAGCTGTTATATTGGCTGGGAGAAAAAAGCAGTTTCTCAACAATTCCTTAGTTTACGATCGCATCACCTTTTCAGTTTGGTCAGCTTAGCAAAGTTCAGAAAAGCATCAGATAAGGTTCTCCACGAGGTTTAACCGCTCTCAATTCTTTACCTAATCAGATTGTTTAACATCATGCCGCTTATTAGTATTGATAAAGTCAGTATTGGTTCTAATCGACGACCTCTTAAAGATCAAAAGGTCGCTGACTTGATGCAATCGATTCAAACAAACGGACTTTTAAACCCGATTACGCTTGATCAAAACTTTGCGCTAATTGCAGGACTCCACCGCCTCACTGCCTGCAAGCTTTTAGGATTCACGCAAATCGAGTGCAAGGTCGTTACGTGCGACAGCGATCATGCGCGACTGGCCGAAATCGACGAAAATTTGATTCGTAACGAACTCGAAGCGTTAGAGCGATCCGAGCTATGGCTAGAGCGTGACCAGATTCTAGAGCGTTTAGGACTCCGCGCTCGTGCGGGCGATAATCAATACACGCAGCGAGGTAGCGAACCCGATTCACCTCCTGTTAAAACGACGATCGATCTAGCGCAGGAAATCGGCTATACCAAACGCACGTTTCAGCAAGGCAAGCAAATCGCCAAAGATATCGCCCCCGAAGTAAAAGCGGCGATTCGGGGAACGTCGGCGGCAAAAAGTCCGAAAACGCTGCTAAAAGTGGCACGCGCCGGATCAGAAGAACGCAAACGCGCCGAAAAAGCCGAACAAGCCGCCCAAGAAGCAAGCGCAAAACGCTCAAAAGCCGAAGCCGAGCAGCAAGCCAAAATTGCCGCCGAAGCCAGAGCTAAACAAATGCAGGTTCAGCTTACCGCGCTGCAAAGTGCAGAAGCAGAAAAAGCCGCAAAGCTCACAACCAAAAAGCAGAAAACAACCGCTAGAAGCGATCGTGCTTGTCTGCTTGAGACTGAAATCGGGGATGCGTGGATGCTTGATCGCCATTTAATCTACTGCGGTGAAACCGATAGCGAAGCATTTATCGATGCGCTGCCGTCGGATGCGGCTTTAGCGATCGTGCCGTTGTGCGCTCAGTGGCACCACGATTATCTAGCTTCTGAAGCTCGCGTTGTCGCGGTTTTGTGCGCAGAAAGCAGCATTCACGATTTATGTCGGCATCATCAAATGCCGTTCCGCTATGGCGTGCTGGTCGGAAACAAATATGTTGCAATATTTTCGCACCAATCGATTCTCAAACCGCAAGCTCCGATCGCGATCGAAGGCATCGAAGGCATTGTGGCTTATTTGATTAGCCTTTACAGCAAGCCCGGAAATTTTGTCATCAACGCTGGATTAAACGAGGGCGAAGTTTTAATCGCCTGCGAACGCACGGGACGAATTTGCTTTGCCAGCGATGAAAACCCGGAGCGTGTGAATCGGGCGGTCGATCGCTGGCACAAGTGGACGAAAAAGCAGGCAGAAAAAACAAATCTGTTTGATTAATTCAATTTCGTAGCAATTTTGGATAAGTGATGCACTGAGATTGCCCGCATTCCTGCCGTTCTCGTTGGGGGTTTAATAGCTACAGACAAAAACTTTAAATCCCTCGCTCTACAAGGCTTTCTCAAGCTAAAACCGCAAATCTAGAATCTAAAATGGGGATGAGATTTTGTATCAAGCAAGTCAGCTTACTCAGCAAATTGCAACGATCAGCTTTATAAAAGTTTTTATGCTTACGGCTTTAGTTTGTAGTAGTCTTTAAGGCATTAGCGAATAGCGGTTCAAGCATTTTTACCAAGTTTGTCATTTTCGTTGATTCCGTTTGGTCAAACGGAATGTCTCGATTGATTTTTGAGCAACCCGCGATCGGTATAGTTCGTTTTCATTCGTCAGTGCTGCCTTAAGAAGGTAGCACTATCGAGATCTCGATCGCAGCAAGCTCTGAATCAATGCAGTTTAATTTGGCGTAGCCGCGCCAGATTGCTTTGCTGTTCGCTGCATCCTGTGGTTTTAGAGGAGTTGTCCGCTACACATTCAAGCAGTTTCTTAACTGCACCTCGATCAAACGTGACCGTAGCGCAGCGTCACCCTTGTCCGTTCTCCTGAGTGACACCGCCCTGCGCTACCCTTTCTCATCTTCATGCCATCGGTTTTTCCATTCAGACTGCGGAATCGGCTAAGCTGTTTTCCGTTTGAATCGGCAACCTGTCCGCCTCACCAAAACCTATGAAACTCAATTCTCCATCTAACTTCTCTAGGTCTGCGGCTGGATCTCGATCGCAGCAAAGCCTCGGATCGCTTTTGTTCAACGCGCTGATTAATCTCGACTCGCGACGTCGCATCGGACTGGCCGTAATGTTTGGCATGTCTGTGTTCTTACTGCTGCCAGATTCGATGCATTTAGACAGCCGCATTTTGGGAGCTTGGATCTCAGGCGTTGTCTGCTTTTTAGCGATCGTGCTGATGATGATGAGCCACTCAGATGTTCACAAAACCGCTCATCGTGCCCAACGTCAAGAAGCTCAGCATTGGACAATTTTCCTGTTAGTGGTTTGTACAGCTTTAACCAGCATCTTCGCGATCGCGCTATTACTCGCCAACAGCAAAGATACGCCTTCGACTGTACTCACCGTTCAGCTTGGCTTATCGGTTGTCGCGATTCTGTGTTCGTGGTTTCTGACTCATACGATGTTCGCGCTGCATTACGCAACCTGCTACTACCGCAGAAACGACGATCCAGATGAGGAATTTGTCGGTGGCGTTGAACTTCCAAGCGGCGATCGTCCCGACTATCTTGATTTTATGTATTTCTCATTCACGCTAGGGATGACGTCGCAAACCTCAGACGTGTCGATCGTGTCGCCTGCTTTACGCCGCTTGGCATTAGGTCATGGCATTGTATCCTTCTTCTTTTACAGCGTGATCATTGCGCTGAGCGTAGGTATTGTTGGCGGACTGATCTAATGCTGGATTTAAAGTCATGAATCTTACTTCTCCAAGCTTGCCGAATTTGTCTTCTCGAACGCAGCTTATTAGCTCGATCGCGTTTGCCGCACTGGTGTTCTCGCTGCTGCCCACTTCGCTACACCTGACGACTCGATTGCTGGCAACCTGGGCAGCAGGCGTGAGCTGCTTGCTGATGCTGTTGATTCTGATGATGAAACAAGCAACAGCCGATAAAACCCGCGATCGCGCCGCTCGTCAACGATCGAGCAGTGCGTTAATTGTTGCCTTAGTCGGTTTAGTCGGCTGCATTAGTGCAGTTGCCTTTGGACTGTTGCTGTCTACACCCAAAAACTCACCAACAGTCGTGATCACGCTGCATCTCGGCGTTTCGATCGTGGCCATTGTTTGTTCCTGGTTTCTACTCCACATTACGTTTGCTCAACACTATGCCGCGCTTTATTACCGCCGGAACGGAGCAACTGAACCTGCCGGAGGACTTCGATTTGTAGAGCAAGAACACCCGACGTACTGGGACTTTCTCTACTTCGCGTTTGTCCTCGGCGCGACCGCCCAGACGGCTGACACGTTCATTTTGTCGCGTCCGATGCGTCGATTGGCGCTAGGACACTGTTTGATTGCGTTCTGGTTTTTTGTCGGCATTCTCGCTATGACCGTGAATATCGTGAGCAATCTGCTGCAAGCCGGATCGAATTAATAAAGGTGAGTTTAATGGTTTTTCGATTTGGTATGAACTCTTTCTACCGAATCGACCTAAACCCTGTTTCAACTCTCACTGCTGACCTTCCTCGATCGGAGTATCAACTATGGCTCACGTTTTGTCTTCGTTTCTGTTAGCATTTTCTGCAAATATTGATAACTTTGCGGTTGCGATCGCGTATGGCGTCAAGAAGTTGCACATCGGCATTTTGAGCAATTTGCTGATTGCGTTTGTGTCTGCAATGGGTGCCGTTCTTTCGATGGCGGTGGGAACGAGCATTAGCCGCTATCTACCAAATCCCGTAGCAAATGTGCTGGGCAGTGGTGTGCTGATTGCTATCGGGCTGTGGGGCATTTGGGACACGATCGAGCGAGAAAAACGCAGAAACCTAGCAAAGCTCAGACAAAACCGGACGCGATCGGAAGTCGCATCCGGAATGCCGCAACCCGACTCCAGCATGAGTCCAACGTTCTCATCGGAAGTCACCCCCGATTTAACGCAAGACCTTTCTTATCAAAGCTTTCTAGAAGATCCTGCACGAGCGGATGTTGATCGCTCTGGCTATATCGATGTCAAAGAATCGATCGCGCTGGCGTTTGGGTTGACGATCAACAATTTGGGAACAGGCGTTGGAGCGGGAATGTCGGGTTTGAACATTCCATTTACCGCAGTATTGACCTTTTTGGTAAGCGTGATAGCGATTTCGCTCGGCTACATCTTAGGCGATCGCTTCACGACCAAGATGACTGGAATTTCCGCAGGAGTGGTTTCGGGATTGATGATTATCGGCTTGGGTGTGTACGAATATTTTGTGCCTTAAGTTTCATTGCAACACGCCAGCCCGATAGATACATTAAAAAATCTTAGGAGTCAATGTCATGACTAAAGTGAACGAAGCAATCCGTCCGGGTTCGATCGTTCGTCAAAACAAAATCAAGCACTTCTTCACCGAAACGCTTGGGCCCGGTTTCGTGACTGGAGCCGCAGACGATGATCCGTCTGGCGTGGCGACATTTTCTCAAGCCGGAGCACAATTTGGAATGAGCCTGATGTGGCTTCCGATCTTTGTGTTTCCGATGATGGTTTGCATTCAGGAAATGAGTGCCCGCATTGGGTTGGTGACGCATCGCGGCATTATTCGCATCATCAAAGAAGAGTACCCGCCTTATGTGCTGTGGATTGTCGGGCTGATTACGATTCCCGCCGTTATGATTAACGTTGGTTCAGACCTTTTGGCAATGGGAGCCGTAGCAAACATGCTCGTTCCCTGGATTTCAACCAGTGTCTTTAGCGTCATCATGGGCATCATGATTTTGGCAATGCTGTTTTTCTTTGATTATGAACGAGCGGCAAACGTTCTTAAGTGGGCAGCTTGCGCTTTGGTACTGTACATCTTTGTTCCGTTTTTCGTGCAGCAGGATTGGGGCTTGGTAGCTCGATCGATGGTAACGCCGCACCTAGAGTTTAGCCCTTCGTTTATCGGCACCGTCGGCGCGTTTTTGGGAACAAACATCTCAGCCTACCTCTTCTTTTGGGAATCGTCGATGATTGTGGATCATTCAGAAAACAAGTACGGGCGGCTGTACAAAAACCCGTCTGCTGAAATTTCTAACCTGAGACACGAAGTCAAAGAGATGCAAAAAGACAATGCGTTTGGCATGGGCATTGCAGTTACGATTATGTTCTTTGTGGTGTGGGCGTGTGCTAGTACGCTGAATCTCAAAGGCATTACCGACATCAACACCGTTGACCAAGCGGCAAAAGCGCTAGAGCCGATCGCAGGAGAATTTGCTTACTTGCTGTTTGCCTTTGCGATTTTAGCATCGGGATTTATTGCCGTTCCGGTGTTAGCTGGTACCTGTGGATATATTGCCGCAGAAGCCTTTGGGCAACCAAGAGGAATGGATAAGCGGTTGCATCAAGCGAAATTGTTCTACGCGGTTATGTTTGTTTCAGTTTTGTGCAGTTTGCTGATCAATCTGACTGGAATTGGTGCCGTTCAAGCGCTGATCTTTTCTGCCGTAGTGTATGGAATTACGGTTCCGCCTGCTATTTGGTTTATTCTTAAGATCTGCAACGATTCAAGAATTATGGGCAGATTCACCAACGGGCGCTGGTCGAATATCGTCGGTTATTTAACGTTTGCAGTGATGTGTGTTGCTGCGGTTTGTTTGATTGTCACGACGCTCTTTTTACCGCAACCGTCGGATTCTGGATTAACCAACGCTCCCACCTCTCCAAGTCCAGCGTCGCCTGCTCCAAAAGCGTCTCCTCAGTCTTTGGTGCCGTCTTCGTCGAGTGCACCGCGCTTAATGTAGAGTTTTGAGGTTTGCTGTTCTGGCTGTGAGTTCAGGGTGGAAGGAGCATAAGGACGGAGAGCAGGGAAATCAAAAGAGGTTGGCGTTTTCTTTATTTCCTTGCTTAACAATCCTTTTTGGTAAAGCAAATAGTTGGCATAAGCACTGCCGCTTCGATCGAATTCAATCAGTACCGCGAAGGCAGACTTCGTTTGTGTAGCTGCAATGCGCGAAGCTACTATTAATCGCCAGACTCTTAAGGCAACAAACCCAACAATCTCAAATTAACGTTTGTTCCGGTTGAGCGGGCGCGAAGGCGCGGCTACACAGACAAAACCACCCACGGGTTACCTCACGACAAATTTTGGGTGTCGGTTTGATCGCGGACTGGCTTTGATTAGCCGCTCGTGTTTTGTGTAGCTTAGTCGGGGAACAAAGTTGAATTCAGGGTGAGGTTTGGGTTTCAACTGCGCTCAACCTGCGAAGATAGGAGTCTTGAGCAGTGGTCAATCATGGTGTCTATCGACTTAGTGGCAGTCGCCAGGCGAGTTTGGCTTCTAATCTAGAATTCAGGTTCAAATTAAGCAACGATCGAGACCTCCACCAGCTTTAACCGCACTTCTACCAGCCCGATCGAGCTTGCTGCAAAACATAGCTTGCAACTTGTTCAAGCTGAGCCGCGCTTAAACGCCGACCAAACGCAGGCATCGCATCGTTTCCGGATCGAATCCACTGTTCAACCAACACCTGTGAATAAACACCATACTTTTGCAGCGCTTCTTTTTTCAGACTTTTGCTAGTCATCACAGCCGTATTGCCGTTTTGGTGGCAACTTGCACAATAAGCCCGAAACAGTTTGGCTCCTGGATGTGGGGGTACGGCTTGGGCGGTTATCGCAAAGGCAACGATCGTGGATAGCACGATCGAACACAAAGCTTTCAAAGTGTTCCTCCAATGCGTTAAAAATTACTCAGAATCGGACGCACACTCCACACAAGTCAGTTAATCTCCCCGATGCCATTGAGAATTGCCACAAATCGCATGACACTTATGCTGCGGCAGCAAATCAATCACATTATTAAAACTGCTGAAATAATCCCGCAGCGCGATCGCAGCGTCGCCTGTGAATTCTAACCACTCGTAATGATACAACCCTTGAGAAGGCTCTTCTTGCAGCAAAGAAGCAGTCGGAACCGCAATCAATAAAGAAACACTGTTTGTATCGCAGCAATGCTGTTGTTCTAAACGAATTGCAGCAATATAAGCGGTATTAATGATAACATTCTCAAGCTTAATAAACGCCATAGACCGACGATCTCCATAGCAAAATTACTGTAGCAAAACTTTCACAAATGCTTAACGCTGCACTGGTCATCAAACTGCAAAAAGCCCAAATTCAATTGTTTGAGGTTGGGTGAGAGTTAGGTATTTATGAAGCTTAAACTAACTTCAGTCCACCTAACCAAACTTTTTTGCGTTCAAAATACCTGTAAAAACTCTATGCTTCTAAAGAAAATAGAATGAATAAACCTATATCAATCTTGTTTAGGTTATATAACTCCGAAACGTTCACAAAGTCCCAAGACAAAAACCTCTTCGAGACTTGAAGCCGTAAATCACGCACTAACTTGCTTTTCATACAGAGATAAAACTGCGACAGAATAAATCATTAGTTGAAACAAGATTGACCGATTCGTTTAGCGTTAATTAGTTATTTGCGTTGAAAATTAATCGTTCTTAAACTATAGAATATTTGCCTTAGCCGATCGCCTTCTGAACCCTTCAGTTCTTCCTAACTCGATCTTAAACAGAACTAATGCTTTAGGAATATTAGAAGTGTTGAATTGAGATAATCGAATGGCTTCTAAAGAAAAACGCCAATTAAGTTTTTCATTGTGAAAGAGTTTTAAGAAAATTAAATCATTTACCCTTTTGCACTAATTCTTGGTATTGTGATTACAGAGTACCTCTTAGGTAGGAAAAAAGAGGTTGCCAGACAACATTACTTGGAACCGCATACTGTTCTGGTTTACCTACTGTTCTTCGCAGCACTCACTGTAGTTGTTGATCGTTAATTCCTGTCCAACCCGATGCGATTCATTACTGAGATTGCATCAAAGGCGCTTTCTATTTAACAACTACTCAGTTGCAGTGCGCAATGCGCTTAGAAGCTTGCAGTTCCCACATCGGGAAATGCTTTTCTGTCACAGTTCTTTTTTGGAGACTAAAACCATGCTTGAGTTAGAAGCTTTGTTGTTAGGGCTTGAACCAGTAACGGCATTGACGGTCGGAGTGGGCGCTTTAGTGCTAACGCCAGTAGTCGGCGTGATTGATTCGATGACGGGCAGCAATCTTTCTGAAGGAACGCGATCGGCTGCAAAATCAGGATTGGTTTGGGCGTTTGAATCGTTTGATAAAGCGCAGCATACCTTTGCTGAAGCAAGTGAATCCGTTCAAGATTTGATTGCTGAAGCAAGATCTGAAATGAACAACTCACGCGACAGTGCTGAAGAATCAACGCCCCGTGAGGTAACGATCGGCTAGTTGCCGTCTTTGCTCCTGCTCTGTGTGAAGCGTTTTAACCACACTAAACCACTACACTCCTTCGGATCTTGTGTCTCCTACCTCTGTTAGTAAGTTAACTCAGAGGTAGGGATGCTTCCTTAGTTTTCATGCTTCAATTGATTTCAACAACCGTCTGCAACGCCGATCGCTTCGGCGAGAAAACAACAGCTTTCTTACCATTTCAAACCTCCTCACTAAACCTCTCAGGAGAATCATGATCAAGCAGCCAACGGTCATCAACGTCCGTAACTTGGCAATTTTTGTTGCAGGTGCACCGCTTCTTCTACTTCTTGTTTTTAGCGCTCTAGACGTTTCCTATACTCGATTAGGTCATTCTGATCGCTTGAACAAACCAACGGGATTGTTGGGTGAAACGACGACAAATCCAACAAAATAGAAAATTGAGTCTTAACCTAGCACAGCCGAGCTTTTTTCTTTAGAGTTGTGCTTTGTGCTAATCGTGTAGGGCCAAAAACTTGACCGAACGGCTTACTGAGCCTATACGTTAAGTTGCGAGCATTCAGATGCAGTACGCTTAGATAACGGGAACAGCGCTTCTACAGCTTTTTAGTGAGTTGATGTCAGAACGCTACTCTGGCAGAATTACTTCATTAAAAACTAATCGAGTTGATTGCTGAATTTTGCATGTACCGTCTTACGAGCAGTGCTCTCATTCGCGGGCGAACTCGAAGCGCGCTTAGTAAAGCCAGAAGTAGGTGAGCGCTAGAGTCATAATCGTAAGCGGTAGCCCAAATCGCAAATGCTCCCAAAACGTTAACAAAAATCCTGATTTCTTTACTGCCTCTGCCACAATCAGATTTGCCACCGATCCAAGCAGCGTGAAATTACCTGCAAGCGTTGACGCGGCTGCTAATAGCAACCAAGTTCGAGCATCAGGCTGTGGAATCAAGTGATGCAACAATAAAATAGCAGGAACATTAGATACGAGATTAGATAAAAGTGTTGTTACTCCTAATACGCTTAGCGGCGCGTGAACGAACGCTGAGAAGCCGTCCAGAAAACCGAGTTTCTGAACGCCTTTTGTTAAGATAAACAATCCAGAAAACATCACGAGTAGATCCCAATCGACTTTATGTAGGAATCGCTCTGGCTTGACTCGACGAGTAATAAGCAACAATGCTGCTGCGATCAGTGTTGCTTCGGCGGTTGGAAACCCAATTAGAAACGCTGCTAATAACACTGACGTGATCAGTAAAGTTTTGATAAAAAGCGGCTTAAATAAACGGTAGCGTTGGAAAGACGCATTCAGACAAGATTTCATCGATCGGACTTCTGGGTAAAGGACCCACAGCAAACCAATTTGAATCAGCAAACTGAGCAGCGCGATCGGCGTCAGGGCTTTGGCAAAGTCCAGATAGCTGATGCCAGAAAATGAACCAATCAAGATATTCTGCGGATTGCCGCTTAAAGTGGCAACTGATCCGCAGTTCGTTGCTCCTGCTAATGCCAGCAAATAAGGAATCGGATTAAGCGACAGCGATCTCGTCAACCCCAACACCAACGGCGTCAGAATCAGCGCGATCGTATCGTTCAAAAACAAGGCAGAAAGAATGCCACTGCCCAATGTGATTACTACGATTAATCCAAACGGGCTGTGAACATAGCGCATAACATAATCAAGCGACAATCGGAAAAATCCTGCGGCTTCGAGGCTGGCATTGATGATCATCATGCCAAACAGAAAAATCAAAGTCTGATCGTCGATCGCGCTCCAGGCTTCTTTAAGATCGAGCAATCCCAACGCCATCAGCAAGGCTGCACCGGAAATCGCGATCGTGGCTCGATTCATGCGGAGTATAGGCAAGTAGCCTAGTCCAATGCCGATGTAAGTCAACCCGATGACGAGATATTGCAGAACGATCATCATAAAACCAGAGCGGGTTGACAATCGAATTGCGTTTTCGCTTCGAGAGCTTTGAACCAGAGAACCGCCGCTAACATCAGAAAGCCAACATTGTATCTGGCTTCGTCTACCCCTACCCCGGCAACTAAATTACTTAATCTGGCTCCGATGTTAATCAGAACTTGTGCTGCAACCACTGTCGGAAAGCTAGAAAGTAGCACACTGCTGATGCAACCCAGTAAAACAAAAACGGCGGCCACAATCCGCAAGCTCTTTTGACACAGATTATTTACGATCGCTCCGGCAGGGGTTTGAGCAATCACAATTGCGATCGCCAAAGCAGAAACGGCGGCTCCACTTGTAGCCGCCGTCCAATTTTGAAAGAAGTTAATGTAGACGCTGAGGTCAGGACTGACACCATCGCGCACGTCCGCCAAGAAAAGGTTCAAGGCCTCAAGCGATTTCAAGCTTTCTGAAGCAGTCTCTAGTATGTCCAAGCGCATCGTTTGAGGCAGTCAAGGTATTGCGCCAGTATTCTAAAGCCGCAGTCTAGAAGTCGCAATAGCTAAGCCTACAGCCAAACTGTTGAAATTAATGAGAAGTGGAGCTGACGGGAGTCGAACCCGTGTCCAAATTGGGTATTAGTACATACATCATTCACAGGTTTAGCTTCTCTGATCCTCGAAGCGGGAACCGTTCCTTATCCCGAACGGTGGGATTCTCTAGTATTGTCTTGGCTAACGCTCCGACCAGAGGCGAAACGTTAGAGCAACCGTTGGGGTTTGCTCACAATCCTTAACGGTGTCAAACTGTGAGCGCTCGAACCTTTGAGGGGTTTAAATTAGGCAGCTACTGCCTTACGAGCAAAAGGTACAATGTTGTTCGCATGTACGTGTTTTGAGCCTTTATTTTCGAGAGTGGACTCCCTCTCGACCTGCATCAGCATGTATCGTTCGCCAACCTGTCGAAACCGTTACAGCCCCATGTTTCTCAATTATAGCGCAACTGTCTGATTTTGCGCACCTACGAGCAAATTATCATCCGAGAAGTCAGGCGTAAGACCGCTAACCCGATCTCACGTTAATAAATTGAAAATCGCTTCTTCATATTTTTGTCGCTTGACCTGGGGCAAGATCTTAGATAATACAACTGTAACGTCAAATTTTTTGCACCTGATTTTTTAGCTGTTTTGATAAAGCAACATCTGGAAAAGTTTATGGCAGTCCAAGCTAACAAACCGATCGTAGATTCACAACCGCGTGCTATTGTCATCGGCAGCAGTATGGCAGGTCTTTTAGCGGCTCGCGTTCTGCTCAACCACTTTGCCGAAGTCGTCTTGATCGAACGAGATCAGATTTCTGACCCACTAAAGCCCCGTCCGGGCGTCGCACAATCTCAACACGTACACGTTTTGCTGACTCAGGGTCAACGCTTGTTAGAACAGCTATTTCCAGGGTTAGCAGCAGAACTGAGCGCAGCAGGTGCGCCGACCGTAGAATGGACTGCCGACTGGCGGATGCTAGGACTCCAGAAGTGGATGCCTCGTTGTCAATCGGGTTTGTTTGGGCGAACCTGTAGTCGGACACTGCTAGAGCGAGTGATTCGTCAACGGTTGCTAGTTTATCCAAACCTAACGCTGCTTTCAGGATGTCAAGTTGAAGGATTGCTGACTACCCATAACGCAGCTCGCGTAACAGGCGTCAAACTAGGATGGCGCGATCGAGATGAAGCCGCTTTGTTTGATTCCTTGAGCGCTGCGCTGGTTGTGGATGCAAGTGGTCGAAATTCTGCTTTGCCTCACTGGTTAACGCAACTTGGGTATAAAGCTCCACCTGAAACCACAATCAATGCCTTTCTCGGCTATGCAAGTCGTTGGTATCAGCGTCCAGCGCAGCTAGAAACAGACTGGCAAGGCATCACCATTTCAGCCGTTAAAGGAGTTAACTCGCGGGGCGGTGTGCTCTACCCGATCGAACAAGATCGCTGGATTGTCACACTCGGCGGCGTGGGCCGCGACTATCCGCCTACCGATGAAGCAGGCTTTTTAGACTTTGCCCGCAGTTTACGGGTGCCGATTTTGTATGACTTGCTAAAAGAGGCTCAACCCTTATCGCCGATCTACAGCTACCGTCGCACTGAAAATTGTTGGCGGCACTACGAGCGCTTGCATCACTTTCCAGACGGAATTGTGGCGATCGGAGATGCCGTATGCGCTTTTAATCCAGTGTACGGACAAGGCATGACAACCGCCGCAGTGGGAGCAATGACGCTGGATCGCTGCCTAAAGCAGGAACCATCCGAACCGATCAACGGCTTTCCGCTTCGGTTTCACAAACAGCTTGCCCGCATTCTCAACACGCCCTGGATAATGGCAACCGGGGAAGATCGGCGTTGGTCAACAACCGAGGGAGATCGATTAGGATGGAGTGAACAATGGGTGCAAAAATATATCGATCGGATTACAGTGCTGATGCAGGACAATCCGGTGTTGCTCAAGAGCTTTGCAGAAGTGGTTCACATGGTCAAATCGCCAGCTACGTTATTTGAACCCGCGATCGTGCTGCAAGTTTTAGCAAGCTACAACAAACGAATTCTAGATAACAGCAAGCTAAACCAAAAATCAATCGTTTGATCTGCGATTAAACGGCTGGTTGCAAATTGTGTGCCCGCTAAATCGCTGATTTTAGGCTCTATTTCCAGATTGTTGAGCGCGATCCTCGATCGAACACTTAAAACACCTGACCTTTGGAGTGATGTCGCATCTTAGCGTTATTTGCACGATCGACACTGTACACCCTAATTTCAGATGATTCTAAATCATTGTGTGACCGCGATCTGGAACACGATTAGCGCTCTGCGTTATTGGACTCATTCCGAAGAATCGATCGCGGCTTGATTCGCCATCAACATTTTTGCAAACACCCGTTTAGAAAGCCTAAATGACTATGCGTATTCATCATCTTAACTGTGGCTGTATGTGTCCGATCGGTGGAGCCTTATTTGACGGGTTCAGTCGTGGCTTGACGGCTCAGTTGGTTTGCCATTGCTTGCTGATTGAAACCAATCAAGGGCTAGTTCTGGTTGATACGGGGTTTGGGCTACAAGATGTTCAGTCACCCCGATCGCGGCTGAGTCCGTTTTTTGTCTACGTGAATAACATTCAGTTCGATCGCAAGTACACCGCGATCGAGCAGGTTGAACAACTTGGTTTTTCTGCTCAAGACGTGCGTCATATTGTGCTAACGCATCTTGATTTTGATCATGCCGGGGGGTTAGAAGATTTTCCGAATGCAACGGTGCATGTGATGCAAACCGAAATGAACGCAGCCCGCAATCGACGCGGCTTTGTGAACCGTCGGCGGTATCGATCGCAGCAGTGGGATGACGTTAAACAGTGGCAATATTACACAGCAGGCGGAGAACCCTGGTTTGGCTTTGAGGCAGTACGAGATTTAGCAGGATTGCCACCGGAGATTCTGCTCATTCCGTTGGCGGGACATACCGAAGGACATGCAGGCGTCGCGATCCAAACTTCAGAAGGATGGCTGCTTCATGCGGGCGATGCTTACTTTTATCGGCATGAAATGAATGCCGCTCAGCGTCGCTGTACGCCAGGGCTACGAGCGTATCAAACCTTAATGGAAGTCAACCGCGAAGCACGACTTTACAATCAAGACCGTTTGTATGCGCTGTCGCGCGATCGCGCTCAAGACGTTCGCCTTTTTTGCAGCCACGATGCGATCGAGTTAAGTGCATTTGCCGATGCAACCAACGTTCCAGCTACACAGCCTTGAAATTGATCAATTCAAGCGAGTTTTGCAGCTCAGATTCGTCCTCTCAACGTTAAGCTGTTCGTTACCTTGATGTCTGAAATTCTGCAACTTTGCGATCGCAATTGGCTTATCAAGACGCGATAACGCTTCTGGGCGACGCCGAGCGTCAGCTTAATGAAACAGTGCTGCCTTCCTGGGTGATAGCTCTCTAGTCTAATCTCACGATTAGAATAATTTGTAGAACTGACTAGAGCAAAATCTGGTTAGATCGAAAGTAGAAACGGGAGCAGCAGATGCGCAGGTTAAATCGAACCATAGTCTTTATTGCAGTTGGCTTAGCCGTCGCACTGCTAACCTTAGGACTGAGCAGACCAACCTCCAAAGCGCCTGCTTTGATTTCTGTTCGGGCAGTGCCTGCGGATGCTTTGATTGAAACGATGGGAGTCGCGGCAAAAGTTCACTACGCTTCAGACCAAGATTACGCTCTTATCAAGGCAAAGCTGCCCAGTTTAGGAGTGCGCTACCTGCGAGATGGCGGCTCTGGTGAGTCGTATTATCGTCGAGTCCGAGAACTATCGCAAATCGGTGGGTTTAAATGGACAATGGTCATGGATCCCCGCGATGGCTTTAGCGGAAGCACGGTTCCCGAACAAGGCATTTTGCCGATTTTGCCGCATGTGGTTGCGGTTGAAGGGCCAAACGAGTGGGATGTTCAATCTAATTTGAAGTACCGGGAGCAAAATTTCCCGATCGCGACCCGCACGTTTCAATCCGAGATGTACCGCGCCATTAAAAGCTACCGCAATGCTAATCCTGCTCTCCAAGCGCGAGTTCGAGCGATTCAAGTGCTGGCTCCGTCGCTTGCCTTTCACCAAAACGCAGAAAAGCAAGGGATCGTGGACGCAGACATGGGGAATTTACACTCGTATCCGGGCGGCACCTCTGCTTTGCCTGATCGCGGGTTAGACGACAATCTTCAGTCGATTCGCCGCTTATTACGATCGAACCAAGCTCGGATGGTAGCAACTGAAACAGGCTATTGCAACGAATTCAAAGGATGCACAGGTCAAGGAGGCATTCCTGAACGAGCCGCCGCAAAATACGCGAATCGGCTTTATTTAGAGTACTTTCTGCGCGGCGTTTATCGCACGCATTTATACAACTTCTCGTTAGATGAATGGAGTTTATTTTTGCGCCGCGATGGAACCGAAAAGCCTGCCTACAGCGCTGTGCGAAACTTTATTCAATTACTTAAAGATCCCGGTCGTTCCTTTGCCACCGGATCACTCAAATACGGGTTGGCAGGAAATTTAGACGCGGTTAAATCTGTATTGTTACAAAAGCGCAACGGGACGTTTTACCTGGTGATGTGGCTCAACGTAAACAGCGTAAAACCCGACTACAAAGATATCGAAACTGCACGATCGATCACGCTAAGTTTTCCAAAAGCGATCGCGCAAGCGCGAATCTACCGACCCACGTTCGAGGGTTTGTCAGCGCAGCAAACCTACAAGAATGCTCAGCGTATCGCCTTGAGCGTGCCTGACCATCCGATTATTGTCGAACTTAACTCAAAGTCCCGATAAAAGAATCTCTACCCTTCAACGCAGCGTTTTAGACGATCGCAACGCCGAAATCTGTCGAATGAGTTCGGTTGAATCAACGGGTTTGGCAATGTGCGCCTGAAAGCCCGCCGATCGCGCCTGCTGTTGATCGCTCTCTCCAGCATAAGCCGTTAGCGCGATCGCGGGAATTTGACGATTCTCGTTTGAGTGCCACGATCGAACCTGCTGCATCATAGTGTAGCCGTCCATTTCGGGCATTCCAACATCGCTCAGCAGAAAATCAAACGATCGCGCTTTAAGAAGCTGCAACGCTGCGATCGCAGACGCAGCAACGGTCACGATCGCGCCTTCTTGCTCAAGCACAAACGCAATAAAATCACGAGAATCTGCTTCATCATCTACAACAAGCACGCGCAAATCGGTAAGCTGGGTGCGCTCGCTGTGAGTGGGAATCGCATCGGGTATCGAGTGAATCGGCTGGACGTTAAGTTGCGGAAATTGCACCGTAAAGGTTGCGCCTTGATTTTCACCCGCGCTTTGAGCCATCACCGTGCCGCCGTGCAGTTCTACAAGCTGACGCACGATCGCAAGCCCCAAGCCTAAGCCGCCAAATTTGCGCGTCGTGGTCGAATCTGCTTGACGAAATCGCTCAAACACATAAGGCAGAAATTCGGGATCGATGCCTTTTCCAGTATCCATAACTTGAACTTGGATGTGCTGCTCTAACGACTCAAGCCGCACTTCAATTCGTCCATTTTCCGGAGTGAATTTGACCGCATTCGACAGCAAATTCCAAATGATTTGCTGCAATCGGGCAGCGTCCCCGACGATCGTTGAATCCGAAACGCCAGCATGAATTTGAAGCTGAATATTTTTCGCATCGGCCGCCAAGCGAACGGTTTCGATCGCGCTTGTAATCATCGATCGCAACTCAACCGGAGCGGTATTGAGTACCAATTTTCCGCGCAAAATGCGGGACACATCGAGCAAATCTTCGATGAGCTGCGTTTGCAAACGGGCGTTGCGCTCGATCGTTCGCAGTCCACGAGTTAAAGTCGCCGGATCAAGGCGTCGATCGGATTCGCTGACCGAATCCAGCAGAATTTTCGACCAGCCTAAAATCGGATTAAGCGGCGTGCGCAGTTCATGAGACAGCACCGCGAGAAATTCGTCTTTGATGCGATTTGCCGTTTCAGCTTCGGCGCGGGCGACTTGCTCACGCGCTAAAAGCTGTTCGCGCTCTGCGATCGCGTGATGCTGCTCGGTAGTGTCGCGCACAATGCCGATCATCCGAATGGCATCACCTTGATCGGTGTAAAACACTTGCCCTTTGCCCGCAATCCAGCGAATGCTTAGATCGTTCCAAACAACGCGAAATTCAACATCATAGTTGCCGCCTTGCGCGATCGCTTGATTCAGCGCGTGACGAATATCAGCGCGATCGTCGGGATGCACTTTTTGCTCGAACGTTTGATAATGACCATCAAACGCTTCTGGCGACATGCCCCACATTCGGGCATGATGCTCAGTCCAAACGATTTTCCCGGTTTCCAGATTCCAATCCCACAAGCCCATTTGGGCTGCGTCAAGCGCAATCTTGAGACGGTCTTTACTGCGGCGCAACGCAGCTTCGGCTTGCTTGCGATCGTTCTCAGCGCGAACTCGATCGCTCAAATCAAAAATGGCTGCCGTGATGCCAATCACCTCGTGATCGGCGTTGCGCAACGGCTCGACCGACAAATCATAATAGTAAGTCTCGCCAGCGTGCGTAATTTGAACTTCTTCGCGAGTGCCCATGCCCGATTGAATTACGCCCCGCTTGATTGCAACGATGCGATCGGCGTCTTCAGCATTAATTAATTCAGCGTCGGTTTTGCCGAGCATGGCTTGAGCATCGTAGCCGAGTTTCGGATTATAAACCCAGGTGTAGCGCAGATCTAAATCTTGATTAAAGATCGCGATCGGCGACGTAGAAAGCGCAACTCGAAATCGTTCTTCACTGAGTCTAAGCGCGTCTTCAGCCTGTTTGTGTTCGGTAATGTCGTGATTGATGCCGATCGTTTTGATTATATTCCGTTGCTCATCAAACAACGCAACAATCACCGTATCACAAACCCCTTGAGATCGGTCTTTGCGAACGAAATAAAGTTCACCTCGCCAAATTCCACAGCGATTGAGGCCTTCTAAAATCGTCCGCGTTAATCGCTGTGCTTCTTCGGGGCGATGCCACAGCGACGGCGTTTGCCCGATCGCTTCGGCTCTAGTGTAGCCGTACATGCGCTCCGCACCCTGATTCCAATCCACAATTTTGCCGCGTGCATCGGTAATCACAATCGCGTCGTAAATGTGCTCAAACACTAACGCCTGCTGCTGTAGCTGCGTTTCAGCCGCTTTACGATCGTGGATATCCGTACAAGTGCCAAACCATTTTACAATTTGTCCTGCTGCATCGCGCATCGGAGCCGCACGCGCTAGAAACCAGCAATAAACGCCGTCGTATCTGCGTAGGCGATATTCATTTTCGTAATCTTCGCCTGTCTCGATCGCGTGTTGCCAACGCTGTGAAGATTTGAGCTGATCGTCAGGATGCACATATTCAAGCCAGCGATCGGCTTGAATCTGAGAAATCGATCGCCCGACATACTTTAAGCAGCGTTGATTGACGTAATTGATCGAGCCATCCGGCGTGGTTGTCCAAACTAAATGAGGAATGGCTTCACTGAAAAATCGGTACTCCGCCTCGCTCGATGACAGCGTAGCGTCGAGAAATGGCTTGATGTCTTGCGGGTTTGAGGGCATCAACGTCTACAATTTAGCGTAAAAGACTGTGATGGCTTGGCGAATCATCATGCCGTTTACCTTACTTATCTTCTAAGAAGCGACAAAATCAGTGATCTATCTATAGTGTAATTTACTAAACTCATTCTGAAGAACGACGCGATCGGAACAAACTTTCTTCATAAAATTATTCGGTGTTAATCGACACACATTATCTTGAAATCTTGAAATTCTTCAATAAAGTGTTGGAATTTTTGCACTGGCTCGTTATGTTTCAAGTGATGATTCAGTGCCCAAACTATTAGAAGTAATATTGCATGTACAAAGTTTTTGCGATTCAATTTAAGGCATTCGTTTTAGCGTTACTGCTGCTATTAACCGGATTATTGAGTTATCCTGCCGATGCTTATGCCGATAAAGCGATCAAAGCGATCGCGTTTGATTCCGCCGCTCAATCCGTAAACGTTGCAGAGATTTATGACACCACGGTTGAAACTCAAAAAACGGCGATTAAAACGCTCAAGCCAGCGATTAAGTCAGCCAAAAAAGCAACGGGTTTTAACGGATTAACGATGCTTAAAAGCGACGACGGAGCGCAGCTAATCGTGATGTCGCAATGGCAAGATTTAGCCAGCTATCAAGCGTATACGGCTCCAACGGTTGCCGCAAAATCCGAGCAAAAATCCACGCTTGCCCCAACCCGGACGATCGTATTTGAAATCGCCAAGTCACAAACCGCACGAGAAAACGCCACGCCGACAATTCGCGGCAAAGAAGCGATCGTGCAGTTCAGCGACTTCAAGCTTAAAAATCCTATTGATTCAGCTAGGGTTGTTGCTAATGTTGAAAAAATGATGCCCGCAGTTTTGCTCAAACAGCCTGCGCCTCAGTCGGTGATTGAACTGCAAAGCCGCGATAAAACTGAAATCGCGTTAATGGCAAACTGGAACTGCACCGCCGATTTTGTCGAAACCGGAGCACCCACGCCGATCGATCCTCTAGACAGCGAAATCGCCGATCTCGTCACAGTCAATCAGCATACCTATAACGTAATTCAGGTGATGCCCGCCAGCACGAAGTCACCAAAATCCGAGGAATATTACTAAGATTGCGGATTGTTAAACCAGGCTGTAATGCCATCAGCAAGCGCGATCGCCAGTTTTTTCTGCGCTTGTGGATTGGTAATCCATTCAAACTCATCAGGATTGATCATAAATCCCAACTCCAGCAGCACGCTTGGAGCCGTAGTCGGACGAGTCAAGGCTAAATTGTTCCAAAACACGCCGTAAGATGGGCGATTCAGCGTCGTTACCAAGTAGCGATGCAAAAAGCTGGCTAAATCCTGCGCTTGTTCTTGATACCAAAACGCCGCAACGCCTTTAGTATTGATAGCGTCGCCGTCATCGGGAAGCGCATTGTAATGCAGGCTCAGTGCGATCGCGGGTTCAGCTTTATTGATTTGATTCACTCGATCGGGTAAATCCAGATCGATGTCTGCTTCACGAGTTAAAACGACCGTTGCACCTCGTTTCACCAGTTCTTCACGCAGCAATTTGCTTGTAATTAGCGTGACAGTTTTTTCTGCATATCCGGTTCCGCCTCTTGAGCCAGTGTCTTGAGTCCCGCCGTGACCTGGATCAAGCAGAATTTTGATTCCGTTTAGCGATTTCTGAGCCGTTTTTCTAGGCGGATTCTTTAGCGATAATACAAGTGTTGTTCCTTCATATCGCAGTTTATATCCCCATTGTTGATTCGATCTTAAGGTGAAGCGATACTGAATTTTTTCTGGCTCTGTTTGTTGCCAATTCAATTCAGCAATCACCGGATTATTAACTAGTCGAATCGTATCTGTTTGTGCAGTAACGTTGTACAGCGTGAGAATGAATGCATTTTTATCTTGCTGTACCGCTAATGGAACGGGCGTTTGTAGCGGAAACAATACTTCGGTCCAATCGCTGGTTTGACGTGACGTAATGCCTCGAATCGTCGATCGAACTGGCACCGTTCCCGACACAATTTTCGTTTCGCTGGCTTTAATCCACCCGCCATAATCCAGCCTCAGCCAGTCGCCCTCGCGCCCAGTCACCGTTGCACGGGTGCCTTTCGGTAACGGCGTTAATCGAGAATAATCTGTACTTGCTCCGGTTCGTGCGGTTCCTTGTTCTACGGTCACTTCTGCAATTTCGAGCTGAGTCGGAACCAAGATTCTGACTTTTCCGGGTGCAGTTTGTGCAACGCTTTTTCCGTTGAGGTTCAGAATATACTCTGGTGCGCCCAATTCTGCGGGAGTTGTTGCAGTCACACAGCCTGCGTACTGCCCGATTTGGGCATCCTGCGTCGGCTGCGTCAGTCCGGTTAAGACGCCTGAGTTGGCAGGCAATGTTGCGATCGACGATTGCGCCTGCAACGGAATCAGTTGATCTGCAAGCTTGACAGACACGATCGCGTTTGGAGGCGCGATCGCACCGAAACAAACCAATTCTCCAGGCAGCCGCGCTACATCCACCGCAGGCAGCAAAGAATCTGTCCCAAACGCAGCGCCCTGTAGAATCGATACAGCGTTCGATTTGCGCGTTACTTTAAGCTTGAGTTCTTGATTTTGATACCGCAGCGTAAACAGATTTTCGCCAATCTGCAACGGAAAACTCGGCGCAAAATGACCTGCTCGACTGCGCAAAATCGCTTTTCCATTTACCAACACCTGACCCTCTGGCGGAGCCGTTCCAATCAAAAAAATCTGTTTAGCCGTCGTTTCGTGGTTAGCCGGAGGATACACAACTCCCAACGGTTGACTTGCCCAGCTCGAAGTGACCAAGACGATCGTCGTGAAAATGGCGAGACCAATCGACGCGAAAATTCTGTTCATGCCTGAACCGCGCAAATAGGGATAAGGTTATCACATCGCAGATCGTGACGCTCAAATTGATTTCAGAGTTCGATCGATAAAATGTTTCTTATCACTCACCCAGAGATCCGATGAATCAACCTGCAAACTCTAATTTCATCACGGTGCAAAACTACGTCAATGGTACGTGGTCAACTCCTGACACCGAAACTTTTCTAGAGGTAATTAATCCCGCCACGATCGAGCGTCTTGGCAAAGTTCCCCTTTCGTCGGCAAGCGACCTCGATCGTGCCGTCCAAGCCGCCGCAACTGCCTTTATCACGTGGCGGCGCACCCCGGCAACCGAGCGCGTTCAATACCTGTTTAAGCTAAAAGCATTGCTCGAAGACCAGTTTGAAGACATCGCCCAAACCATCACGCTCGAATGCGGTAAAACACTGGCAGAATCTAAAGGCGAAATGCGACGCGCGATCGAGAACGTCGAAATCGCCTGCGGAATCCCAATCTTAATGCAAGGGTATAACTCCGAAGACATCGCAAAAGGCATCGACGAACACATGATTCGTCAGCCGCTCGGCGTGACAGCAATTATTACGCCATTTAATTTTCCAGGCATGATTCCGTTTTGGTTTATGCCGTATGCAATCGCCTGTGGCAATACCTGCATTATCAAGCCTTCAGAACGAGTGCCCCTCACAATGCAAAAAATCTTTCAGCTCCTCGATCAAATCAAATTACCCAACGGTGTGATTAATTTGGTCAACGGCGCAAAAGAAGTGGTCGATGCCTTACTGGATCATCCAACCGTTCGATCAATCAGCTTTGTCGGATCAACCCCGATCGCAAAATACGTCTACAGCCGTGCTGCCGCCAATGGAAAGCGAGCGCAGTGTCAAGGCGGCGCTAAAAATCCCGTAATCGTGCTGCCCGATGCCGATATTTCGACGACAACGCGAATCATGGCCGATAGCGCATTTGGATGTGCTGGACAACGATGTTTAGCGGCCTCGATTGCCATCACCGTTGGAGATGCGAAAAAAACATTTACCGACGCGATCGCTGATGCGGCTACCACCCGTCAAGTTGGTTACGGTCTCGATTCCGGTGTGCAAATGGGACCCGTCATTACCAATCAAAGCAAAACGCGAATTGAACAACTCATCGATCAAGCTAGTAGCGAAGGCGCAACCGTTTTAGTCGATGGACGCGCACCCACGATTTCAGGTTATGAAAATGGACACTTTGTGCGTCCAACGATTTTGCAAAACGTCGAACCGAGCGGAGAAATTGCCCGAACTGAAATTTTTGGTCCAGTTCTCAGCTTGATTCACCTCGACACGATCGACGACGCGATCGCCCTTGTCAATCAAAGTCAATACGGCAACATGGCATCGCTATTTACCTCAAGCGGTGCCGCCGCCCGAAAATTCCGCTACGAAGCCGAAGCCGGAAACATTGGAATCAACATCGGTGTTGCCGCTCCAATGGCTTTCTTTCCGTTTAGCGGTTGGAAAGACAGCTTTTTTGGCGATCTGCACGGTCAAGGCTGGCACGCGATCGAGTTTTTCACCCAAACCAAAGTTGTTGTCGAACGCTGGCACGATTGGACGCGCCAATTCTAATCGACCTGTGCAACCTTAAATGAAATCTCCTCGTTCAACTCCGAAAAATCAATAAACGGGGTCGATCGCGCTTCGACATTATTAAGGCGCGTCAACACTTCTGAATGAATCGCTTCTAACAGCTTCTCACGCACACTCGCAAAGAAAAAGAATCGCGTGCTTCCTACACAAACCCAATCACCATCATGCAAAGATTGCCGTTGCTGCACACGCACGCCATTTACATAAGAACCATTCATACTGTTGAGATCAATCAAGTAAAACCCTTCTTCGGGCACATATAGAATCACAGCATGACGACGCGAAAGTTTTCGATCTTGAAGCGCGATCGACGCTGATCGATTACGTCCGATCGTCCACACGCTCTGCGATTGTCGAAATGTCTGCGAAACGTTGCTAATCAAATTCGTAATCAAATAAACCTGTTTGCCTTGCACAATGCCCTGAACGTACTTCGGCTTTTCCGCGATTTGAGCGGGTTCTTCGAGCGTTGATTGACCTTCTCGGTCGATCGTCAGCGTCGGGCTTTTTCCCAAATTTTGGTCTTCAAGTTCTTCTAGCTCCGTCCAAAAGGCTGCAAGCGCATCTGGAGTTTGAGCAGCAATCATAAACTGCTCGTTTGAAAAATGGCGATCGTCAGGTAGATGAAGTTCTGCACTCATGGACGGTTTCCTAGAAACAAAGACGCAATCTAGACTGATAGAACAGTTCATTGGTTTAGGATTCCCTTAAACCCGTCTAACTAATAAACGGATTCAAAATATGAATGATGACGCCCACAAGCAAACGCCAATCGAAGATCTCCAGCTTTCAATGCAGGCGCTCGGCATGTTAAAGCGATCGCAGATTAATACGATCGCGGACTTGATGAATTACACGCAAGAAGATCTTGAAATGCTCGATCGCGAATCCGCAACAGAAATCATCGACGCGCTACAATCTCGTTTCCAATTAACGCTGCCGCTCAACGATTTGCAATGAATCAATGCTTCAAACATCTGCCTAAACAGAGCTGTGAAAAGAATTAGCGGTCTCAGTACTACGATTTGCACCACACATTCCACCTCAATAAAAGGAGCGTGTGCTCAACAAATTCCCTATCTCCTGTGCACCACCGCTTGTCACGCTCTAGCTTAACGCGAAAGTTTTATCAAAGGTTCTAGGTATAAAGAGTTTTGTGCACTTAGAACCACATTCTCATCAGCAAAATTTCTGCGCCAAGCTTACAGAAACCTCTAGAAACTTAATAACATGCGATCGCTGAACTGCATCGTTGAAAGCTTTCTTGAGAGGTACCTCCAAGATAGCCACGAATCAGCAGCCAAACACAATCATCACTCAACATGTTTTCTAAATTACATTAAACCAAGAAAGAGTTCTGCTGACTACCACCGTCAGCAGAACTCTTTCTTAATCATTAGCCTGGCAGTGCGCTATTTTGGCAGGAGGCAACCCTCCAACTATCG
>CAXUFL010000014.1:0-81810 GCA_964250455.1 uncultured bacterium | reverse complement strand
TGGCGTCGGGTGAAGCGGCTCCGGTGGCGTTGAGTGCTCCGGCTATCCACGGCTAAATGACAGTTTGAACTTCAGTTGAAGAGGTGCTCCTCAAGCGAGGAGCACCTTTTTGATATTTGAGCATGAAGAGTAGACCGAAGCGGGTGATAGCCTTTTTAGAAGGCAGAGAAGCCGCTAGACAAAGGCGCTGCCACGTTCTATGGAACGCGATACATTTAATTGCAAAGCACTAATCGCTCAACCAATCTTGCCCTGCGCCAGCACGAGTTAATCGCTGCCGATTAACTTGAGAGCAATCATGAACGATCGCGTATTTAACTCAACTTCATACAAAATCTTGAATCTAGCAAGCGCGATCGTGACAAACACAGCCATAATCGCCCCAAAAACGAGCTGAGGAACTGCTATCAGAATGCTTTCGACAATTAAAAAGACGCCGAGGAACACTAAGAAAATAGCATTTCAGATTTTTCCAGTTGCAGGATAATAGAACGCGGTAAAGGATATTCAGTTTTATGGATTCTGCATATATTCATCAACTCCGATCGAACGCTGATCGGTTGTTCAAACTAATCGATCAATTCGTCAACGCCACGGTTTTAGTGGTTGGTGATTTGACCCTAGACGAATTTCTCACCGGACAAGTCGAGCGCGTATCTCGTGAAGCCCCCGTCTTGATTTTGCGTCACGAAGAAACCAAGCAAGTCCCGGGTGGTGGGGCAAATTCCGTTTATAACTTTGCTCGATTAGGAGCCACGGTTAAAGCGGTCGGGCTACTCGGAAAAGACGAACAGGGACAAGCTTTAAATCGCATGCTTGAAAGCGCGGGCATCGTAACCGACGGGATTTTTTGGGATCAGGATCGTCCCACGGTTACAAAAACTCGCATTTCTGGTCATTCGCAGCAGTCGGTGACGCAGCAGGTTGTTCGTATTGATCGCAAATCCGATGCGTTGCCAGCGCTTGAACTTCAGCAACAGCTTGCTGACTACATCCGCATGCAGGTTGACGCAGTAGATGCGATTGTGTGCTCAGATTATGGCGACGGCACTTTAACTCAGCCCGTAATCGAAGCTGCCCTCGAACATCCAATCACGATCGTCGATTCGCAGAAACAAATCTCGCGTTATCAAAACGCTACTATTTTCACACCAAATCTACCTGAAGCAGAGATCGCGGTGGGGTATGCCATTACAACGCCAGAAAAATTAACGCAAGCAGGACGAGATTTACTAAGACTCACAGGGGCGCGATCGATTTTGATTACACGTGGGGAACAAGGAATGACCGTGTTCGATCAAAGCGGTATCGAACAGCATATTCCCGCTTTTAATCGCACTAAAGTCTTTGACGTAACCGGAGCAGGCGATACGGTTGTTGCGGCATTAACCCTCGGCTTAACGGCAGGTGCAACGGTTTGGGAAGCCGCAGTTTTAGGAAGTTTAGCTGCGAGTATTGTAGTTCGGCAGTTTGGCACGACAACGACAACGGGAATCGAAATGAAAGCGGCGTTAGAAGCACTGTTAACCGAATTAGCAGGACTATCATCCTAATCACGTTTCTCTGTCAGACGATCATGCTCTACGTACAATCGTCTGACGGAATAGCGATAATCAGCATGCATTTTATCTTTTCCAGTTTTGACGTGCTCTCGCAAAAATTTCATCCAATTGTTGACCCTCATCAATCTGACGAGAAATTTGAACGTAGTCAGTTGGGGATTGATGCACGAGTGCCAAGAATTTTAAGGTTGCGGCAACGCCTAATTCTTGGTGTAGTGCTCTGATGCCCCGAACTCGAATTTTTGCATCATTCATAGATTGAGTGGGTTCTGTCATTTGATCGCCTCGCAGATGTAGTCTAATACACACTTGCGGCATTATCTGGCTCGACTGCATCGCAAGACGTGCTGCTCCTCGAAATCAACAGCGATGTTGAGGAACTCGATCCGATTGCGGTTGCACTATCTCTAGTTTTGGGATGTGCCCGTGCCAAGCTAATTTAGGCGCTCATTTAGTAATGTCTGAAAAACTGTTAATCGTTTGAAGACTGAGCAGTTTTGCAAAAAATACTAAGTCATTGATAATGCCTTCTCAGCACTGATCGTGTTCCGCACGAAACACGCAATCTTTACAAGAAACGAGGTTATTTGAAAAATTAAGGAAAAAACGTTGGAATACTGGATTGAATACTAGCAAGTAAATATACTACCGATAAGACAAAGTTCACTTAACCCCGCCTGCCTCTTGTGATTACGTCTAACTTCTCCAATCTATCTTCTCCAAACTTGGATGACTGCACTAAGGGCGTAAACATGTTGCGTCCAGGATTGATGAGCCGCTCTGAAGCATTGACTGTTCATGTTTCGGTATCGAGCAAACTGAAGCGATCGATTGATATTCTCGGTGCTTGCGTTGGTTTATTGATTACAGGAATATTACTAATTCCGATTGCGATTGCGATTCAAATCGATAATCCTGGCGCCATTTTCTACAGCCAAACGCGCTGCGGGATACAAGGTCGCCAATTCCGAATTTGGAAGTTTCGATCAATGGTGACAAACGCAGAAAACCTAAAGCATTTAGTCAAAAACGAAGCAACCGGGAATATTTTCAAAAGCAAAGACGATCCGCGTGTGACTCGTGTAGGTAAGTTTTTACGTCGGACTAGCTTAGATGAGCTACCCCAGTTTTGGAATGTGCTATGCGGAGAAATGAGCTTAGTTGGAACTCGCCCCCCCACGATCGATGAAGTTGCTCAGTATCAAGCGCATCACTGGAAGCGCCTGATGGTAAAACCCGGAATCACTGGAGAGTGGCAAGCGGGCGGACGATCGAACGTCAAAGATTTTGAAGATATTGTGGCAATGGATGTTCAGTATCAGCGTAAGTGGTCGGTTGCTTACGATCTAAAGCTAATTTTCAAGACGATTTGGGTAGTCCTAAATAAGAATGGTGCTTGTTAGAAAGGGTGCGCGTGTATGATGACGATGTAATTATCCTTCTTAAATTGGGAGAGTCCTTTCAGGATCGTCCCAATTTTTTTATGCTTATAAGCGTTCTCGATCGCTTAGCTGTATGAATTTACCGACTTGGATCACGGTTTCCCGCTTGTTGGGAGTGCCAATTCTACTTTATGGATTACAGTCACCGACGATCGAGAGTCGTTGGATTTTAGTTGGCGTTTTCCTAATCGCATCCGGTACCGACTGGCTAGACGGCTATCTGGCGCGGAAGCTAAATCAAGTCACTGATTTAGGAAAGTTTCTTGATCCGTTGGTCGATAAACTACTCGTGTTGGCTCCGCTTGTGGCGTTGGTTGAATTGGGGCAGATTCCAGCGTGGGGGGTATTTATGATTTTGGCGCGAGAGTTGACGATCGCAGGCTGGCGCGTTGATCCCAATCTTCAGCGATCTGTTCAAGGGGCAAATTTTTGGGGCAAGCTTAAAACCGTGAGTCAGATTGCTGCGATCGCGCTGTTAATTGCGCCGCTTCCTTTAAATTGGCAGATTCTATCCATGAGTTCATTCTGGATTTCGGTGGCTTTGACCTGGATTTCTGGTGTGATTTATTTACTACCTGAAAAATCTTCGGCTATTTAGGGCGGTTCTTCCAGAAATAATCTGCAATATCTGCGCTCTTCTCAAACTCTGCGGGTGGATTGAGCAATACGATCGACTGCTGAACTTGTGGAATCCGGCGAGCAACCCGGTTGGGAATCCCATCGCCATAAATTAAATGTCCTTGACCCGCTAACACGATTATTTGGCGATCAGGATTCTGCTTAAGAAACTGAGCGATCGCATCTGCCATCGTTTCATCCCATAGCACTTGCGCTAGAAAAAACGATTCAAAGGCTTTGCTGTTGCTCTTACCTTGATGAATCTCTTCGTAGATTTGGCGCATTCGATCGCGGTAGCGTTTAGGTTCTAGGCGAATTTCAGAAAACGGGGGAATCCATTGCCGCTCGGCTTTCGTTAAGCTATCAAGCCCTTGACGTGAGACTTTGCGCGTAACTTCTATTGGCGTATTCAGCGCGATGATTCGGAGATTGTTGGATATGGCGAAACGGATAATCGGGAGGTAAAACTCCCACGGAAAGCCCCAACGCTTGTCAAATTCAGTCACTTCTCTTATCTTGTCATCGCTGATTGCTCCAAGCAAAGACAGATTAATATACTGATCCAAACGCTGCTGATAAGGACGCTGAAACATCTCCATGACGATCGCTATTTTGGGATTTTGTTGGTGCAGCGCTTCTAAAATTTCTAGCTGAGCGCGATGATCGTCGGTGCTGTCGTGGGTTTCTCCGAGATAAACAACTCTTGATTGCGAGAGTTGCCTTAGAACGATTTGACGATCGAGGCTTTGCTGACGTGGACTGCTGACTGAACTCGGCGCGATCGCTGATTGAGCATAAATCGGAGATGCCCAAAGCACGAGCAATCCAAGCGACCAAGCGCAGAGTTTTACGATCGAAAAACTTTTCATGGCAATGAATTTAGCTAAGCTCTAACATCGTACTGACTTTCATCCGTAGCTAAAGACGTAAATTAAAAGTTATTTTTCTAGCGTTGCCATTCGTTTAAGAACTTGGGTTAATTTACTGCGTGCAGGCAGAAGAACTGACAAGACATTCGATAAGTCGAATTGACTTTGAGCTTGATTGTGTAGAAGCTTGATAAAGCGAAATTCTTCGCCATTTGTGACAAGTCCGAAAACGACTTGTTCAGGATGAGACGTCGAAAGCATAATTGCATCAGGAGTTCGCAGGTTGTACCCTTAACTGTGCGGCTTGTGTGGCGATCGCTGGAGTGACAGCAACTGTTGCTAAGGATTCTTGATACAGCAGAATGTCCGTGTATTGTTGTAGGAAATTTTGATCGCTCTGCCTAAAAGGATGAACGAAGACCTCAGTGAGGGTAATGGTGGAAGTCACAGCTCTGAATTCTCTACGATGAAGAGCTTCAAAGAACGGATTTACGATCGCGTCGTAATCTGGATGCTCTTCGATAAAGTAGATAAGCGGTGCCGTGTCTAAACCAATAACGCTGCCCCGAAGACGGTTCAGCCATTCCATGAATCGCGTTCCTGATTGACATACTCTTGGGCATCAACGCCCTGCCAAGTCTCTTTGCCTAAGCCTTTTAACTCTAGGATGCTGCGTTTAGGGTGAGTCGTAGCGCGACGGCGAACAAGCGACGCTAGGTCTTCTAAAAGACGAAGCTGCTCATCGGTGCTGAGGGTTTCGATTTGGTGACGAATTTCGCTGTAGGTAGACATACGAGTGGACACCGTGTCCGTTTGTGGGTGTCTTTAGTGTACCTTCATCAACCGATTTGATAAATCGCGATCGCTGCTTTAACGATCGAGCGGTTCATCCTTTCACAATTTCCCACAGCGCATCGATTCCAGCACCGATGTATTCTGAATCTTGGTGTCGTCTCAAGCATCAGATCGTGCGATCGTAGAGTTTATTCTATCTTCTTCTGTCATAAATTTTTGCACGTCTAAGATCTCAATGAGAACTAGGTTGTCTTCGTTGGAATAGTGAAGAATGGCTCGTCCTTCGTCTTCTGCATAAGCGAATCGGTTCATCGGTCAGTTCGATTAGTAATGCGTCTGCATCTTTGCTATATCGAATTTTTTTCATATCTCGATCTTGCAAATTATCGCTTGAGCAATGATAACTTCGTGTTTGACAAGAACTCTGAGTTTTACGAGTGCATGTTCAATAAATTGTATTTCTTTTCCGATTTCACCTGTTATCCCTCCACAATTTCCCACAGCGCATCGATTCCAGCACCGATATATTCTGAATCTTGGTGTCGATCGAGCCACTCAAGCACGGCGGGAAGAACGCGATCGGATGTCTTGCCCAATTTGCCCAACGCCTTGACTGCGCGGGAACGCACCCTCCATTTCTCATTGTTAAGGGTATTAAGCAAGACTTGTACAACTTGGTCTGAGCCGTTATCTAAGTTCTCTAATGCAATGATGGCTTGAAAAGGTTCAACATAGTTTCGCTGTTTTGATTTTAAATGCTCTTCGCTTAACACTCGTTGTATTGCTTGCAAAATCGTTTTTGAAGAGCTACCCATCTTACCTAACTCATAAATTGCTTGAGTACGAGCATAAGAAGAATCACTACTCTCTAGTACTGCAAGTAATTCTCGGATAACATCTTCTTCCGAAATACCCTTCAAGTACCGCAGTGCCTTAGTAATACCAACCTTTCTATCCATAGTTGCAACAGGCAATCTTTTAGAAAGCTCCTTTTTCACTAGTTCCGCAGTCTCGTCTAATTCTTCTAATACTGCTGCTACTCCAGCAACTGAGCCATGAACGTTGTAGACACAAAAATCGATAATTTTTTCAATTGATGCATCAAGGTTAGTAGTAATTTCCTTTTTTAAAAGAGCAATTTGAGAATAGATGTAGTCGATACTTTTCATCTCATCTTCTTGGTGTGCTGCCAAAATATTTTCATGTTCAGCCAGTACTTCCTCAACCCAAGCACTTTTGTAGCCTAGCTCGCTCAAGGCAAAAGCAGCACTAAAGTCGTACTTATCCTTCCTAAATCGGTTAGTTAGTGCTTGAATGACGGTTTCGATTTGGTCGCTAAATTTGCCTATTTTCCCTAATCTGGAAGCTGGATCAAAATACAATTCCCCATAGTCGTCGTTCTCAAGCACCATTAGAAGTTCTGAAACAACTAACTCCCGCTCTCCTAAAGCTACTTGATAATCTAGTAAATGTTCTTTATGGATCTGGTCTTCATACTGCTTGAGGAGGGATAATGCTTGTGCTGCAAAAGCAGTTTCATCTAAATTTTCTAAAACTTTTCTGGCTTGTTCCCGAAGATTACTGCCAACTTTTTTATCACTGCTAATTTCTAGTCCAACTAAAAACTCTAAAATCGGTTGAGCTAATTCCGGATCAACCGTTGATAAATCTTTCGGATTCTCGGTTAAACAAACGCCAGCAAAAGGACGATCGCGATGAAGCCATTGCTCATAGGGGCTGTTAGCTTCCAAAACGGTACAAATTGCTCTTGCAGCTTTTCTAGGTGGCTGTTGAGCAATTAGAAGTAGTAACACTTCTCGCCAATGTTGATCATGTAGATATTGGCGAATATGATTTAGTACAAATGGTTGATATTGCTCAGGTTTATCAAAATCTTGATCCCTTTCTCGATAGTTGATTTCTTGAGCGCAAAGATACTCCTGAAACGTTTTATGAACAAATGCATAACAATCCTGTCCTTGCTCGTTCAAGAGTCCTGTTCGCTCTTGAATAAAGTTAAGGAAACGTACTGCTTCGTTTTCTGACTCATCCAGCCGTAGTCGCTTTTCTGGTTTCAATGCTTTGATAAATTTGCCCAATTGCTCAACAAGTAACTTTCGATCGATCACACTGCCGCCTTCCGCATCATCGACACTGCCCTGAGTATGAATCCAATAAGCTACCTGCTCCATTAACCGACGTAGATCATCAAGTTTTAGATACTCTAATTTTTCAGTAGGTTTAAGTTCTTTACCTGTTGCATCCCACTCTATCAACAAAGTTTTTACTGCTGCGTCATAAAGCTCATGACGACGTTGGGGTAGGTTGTGATGGCGATGAATCAACGCCACGATCGTCAGCAATAACGGATTACGCACGAGCAGTTTGAGACGATCGCTCGTCGAAATGGCTTTGCGTAAACTCTCTTTGCGTCGATCGGCTTCGGCTGGATCTTGAATGCGACTATCGTACCAATGATTAATAAACGTCTCGATTTTGGCATCGTCAAACACGAGCAATTCGTAGTGGGGAAACTCGCTGGTTTTGAAAAAGTCGCGTCGGTAGCCTGCCGGACGCGAGGTAATCAGCGCACGGTTGTTGCGATACTGACCGAGAAAATTCTCGATGCACTGCACCAAATGATGACGCTGCGATTCTTCGGGAACTTCATCTAACCCGTCAAGCAAAATCAGCGCGTGTCCTTGCTCCAGCCAATGCTCAAAAAAGCCTTTAGGTAATGCTTTCACCGACAGCGTTGTTTCGGCATACTGACGCGCAAACTCAATCAGCGAGACGTTTGGCTGACGCGCCCAATCTCGCATCCGAATCAAAATCGGCAATAATTCTCCGGTTCCAAGTTGCTCGAATTCGCCTTGTGCCAGCATCACGGCAAAATAGCTCATCAGCGTGGTTTTTCCGGTCCCGGGCGCACCAAGCAAGACCGTTTTCGATCGTGCCTGTTTTAAAAGTTGAGCAGCAGAAAAGCGGCGTCCGGTAGGTTCTAGCTGCGATCGATAGCGTTGTTCTCGAAACAGTTCGGATTGTCGATCGTCAAACATTGCTGCAATCTCAAATCCTCCACGTCGAGATTCTTCAAGCACATCGGGCATTACAAAAATTCGATCGAGCGTTGCTGCTTTATCAACTTCGTTTCCAGGCACCGAGACGCCCGCAAATTTCACATCATCAAACCAGTCCGCGACCTGCTTGAAATAATCTTCTTTTGCAACCTGAAATCTTAATGCGGCAGTTTTCTCGAAGAATGTTTCTGTAAACGTCGTGATCCAGGGTGCGATGCGATCGAAATTCAATTCTAGTTTGAGTTCGGTTGCGCTTTGCTCAAAGACTTTTTGAACGATCGCAGCGTTGATCATTCCTTCACGCTTTAGCAGTTTTTGTAATTCTTCTAATGTGTCTGAATGCTTGAATACTTTTTCAAGGAAATCCCGCAACGGTTTATCGGTGTCGCCGCTTTTGTGTTTTAAGATGAAACTTCCCGCTCGATAATCAGCAGCGTTGGCGGCGTCGATCGCAACCATTAGCGCTTTCTCTAATTCCGTTTGATTTAGTTTCTTACTGACTTGCTCACTTAGTAACTTTGTAACGACTGGAGAAACAACTTTTACGACTAACCCGCCAATGCTTGCTAATTCCATTACCGAACTCGCTACGATCGCTCTATTAATTATGCAGGTTAAATTTCTAACTCAGCTAAGCTTCAAATAAGCTAATCAACCGCGATCGAGACCCTTCAAAAATCGCTTCATCCGGTCAAGACAGCCCAAATTCTTAAATTGATTTCACGCGCTTGAGCAAGTTCGATACGCTCACAAATCAAGGCATCGATTAATTTGACCCTAGTAGCTGCTCGATCGAGAGCAGCTTTTCACTCGAATCGCTACGGAGTTGTATTCTGAATAAGCACTTCAACGCGGCGATTTTTTTGGCGACCTTCGGGATCATCAGAACCATCGGGTTTAGAGTTGGGCGCGATCGGTTGAGTTTTACCTAGTCCTTTGGGAGTTAAGCGATCGCCGTTGATGCCAAAATTTTGCACCACATAATTCTTGACCGCTTCGGCGCGGCGTTCTGACAGGCTTTGATTGTACTCGTCGCTGCCTTTACTGTCGGTGTGTCCGTTGATAATCACGGGCGAAGATTGATAATTCTTCAGCAACACACTCAGCTTTTGCAGCGTTGGCTTAGCGTTGGGTCGAATGTCAGACTTGTCAAAATCAAACAGGATATTTTCAGGAAGATTAATCTTGAGTCCTGCTTGAGTTTTTTGAGCCTGCAAATCGGTGATTGCTTGCTGGACGCTTGTGGTAGTCGTTTGAGTGGGGGCTGAGCTTTGAAGCTTGGTTGAAGTCGTTGCCGAAGGAGTCGCTTCGATTTGCGACGCGATCGACGTTGGAGATTCGAGCGTGGTCACAGGTGCGGTTGAAGATTGAATGCTCGTTTGCTTGGGCGATTGAGAGGTACGACAGGCAACGAGTCCTACACAAATCACCGCACCCCATACAAAGGAGCGATGCATCATTTCGTGCCTCCTTGTACCGGAATGTTCAGCGTAAATTTCGGAGCAACACTGTAACTCTCATTGCCACCAAATTTATTATTGGTAGTCAAGCTTAAACTCGTTGCGTTCGGAGCGAGGCGACCGATAAACACAAATTGCCCTTTCAGCGTTGTGCTTGGAGCAATGGTAATTTTCTCGTTTTGAGCAGGTGCGGCAAGATTGTACTGATTGCCAAAATTATCAGTCAGAATGAAATCATCACTCTGATTAAGCCGGATTTCTGATTTGTAACCGTTGGTAACGCTCAGATTTACGGCGATGTTGTCTTCATTAAACGTAACCTGCGTCAAGCGAAGCGTTGATCCATTTGGGTGATTGGCTTGCAAATTGAGCGACAAAGGAGCCGGAAGCGGGCCCGTATCGGCTGAGGGGGTTGGGCTGGTCGCCGTCGTTGGGGCTTGGGCTGGAGCACTAGTCGGCGAAGCGACAGGAGCCGATGCCGTCGGAGATTCAGGAGCTGATTGCCGTTGCGTGAAGAAATAAAGTGCGCCGCCTGCGATCGCCATGACCGCAATGCCTGCTAAAAATGGAGCAATTACATTCGAGGAACGATTCGGTTCCGCCATGACTTTTTTTTGAAACTCACCGCTTTCACTATACGGGGCGTCAATTTCCTTTCAGTATCAAGTGATATTACTTATTAAACTGCATACCGTCGCATCAAAGCAATTTAAGCTTCCGGTAAAATCACTGGATCTACTGCAATTTTGCCTAACACAAGTTTCTGACTTCTGATTCGGCTAACCTCTTTCGCTTGGAAGAATGATTGATCCCTACGATCGCGGTACTGTCATAAGCATTCCTTGAAGTTATTAAAGTGAAGCCTTATGAGTCAACACATGGATCCCGCCGAAAATCCTAGCGATCCGAGAACCGCGCAGCCTGGACGGGGTGCAGCAGGTAATCAGTGGGCAGTTCAAACCGCACAGCCGACCGATGTGAATGCACCAGATGAGCGAATTCCGTCGGGTGTGAATGTCGAGCAAAACGTTCACGATTTGGAAGCAGCAACCGAAGCTGAAGAAGATACCGACCTCAAAACGACCGATGGATATGTGATCACCGAGTCCGGTCAGATTGATAATTTTGCTGTTGAGCCTCCAATGTATTACGAAGACAACGACGGAAATCGACACGATTTGCCCAATTAAAACGCTGATATAAAAATGATTAAACGCGATCGTGCTTCATCGGTGCGATCGCGTTTGTTTTGGTTGCGCGGCAAAGTCCCATAAAATTGAATTGCCGTCGTGATGGGTAATAACTGTGGCGTTCAAAATCGGTTTATTGGGGTTGGGAACGGTTGGAACGGGAACCGTTGAGATTTTGAGCGATCCGGCTCAGCGTCACCCGTTGCTGCAAGACTTAGTAATTCACCGAATTGGGGTACGATCGCGTGATAAAGCTCGAAGCGTTGACGTTCCCGCAGATATTCTTACTACGGATTTAGAATCGATCGTCACCGACCCCGATATTGATATCGTTGTGGAAGTAATCGGGGGATTAGAACCAGCTCGATCGTTGATTCTTAAAGCAATCAAGCATAAAAAACACGTTGTGACGGCGAACAAAGCCGCGATCGCTCGATTCGGAGATGAGATTTTTACGGCTGCAAGCGAAGCGGGCGTTTACGTTTTGCTTGAAGCGGCAGTAGGCGGCGGCATTCCGGTGATCGAACCGTTGAAGCAATCGCTTTGCGCAAATCGCATCAACACGGTGACCGGAATTGTCAACGGTACAACAAACTACATTTTGACGCGCATGGCACAAGAAGGCGGCGACTTTGCTGAAATTCTCAGCGATGCGCAGCAGCTTGGTTATGCTGAAGCCGATCCAACCGCCGATGTCGATGGATTTGATGCGGCAGATAAGATCGCGATTTTGGCGTCGCTGGCGTTTGGAGGACGAATCAAACTTCCCGAAGTGCATTGTGAAGGCATTCGGCAAGTCAGCGCGATCGATATTGCTTATGCAGAGAAATTTGGCTTTGTGATTAAGCTGCTTGCGATTGCAAAACGCGAATCAACCGATCAGCTTCAAGTCAGAGTCCATCCAACGCTAGTTTCAAAGGGTCATCCATTAGCCAGCGTCAATGACGTTTACAACGCAATTCTGATCGAAGGCGACCCAATCGGGCAAGTGATGTTTTTCGGACGCGGCGCGGGCGCAGGTCCGACCGCCAGCGCAGTTGTGTCTGACATTCTCAACATTGCTGCGCTGCTAACCGTGAATCGTCAAAATCAATTTTCAGAAAAACAAGCGCTCGATCCGCTTTTGGCGTGTTCGCATCAGCACTACTGCACGATCGCACCTGTCGAAGAATTGGTGACTCGCTTTTACGCTCGGTTTCTCACAAAAGATTATCCAGGCGTGATCGGCAAAATTGGAACCTGCTTTGGCGATCATCAAGTTAGCTTAGAATCGGTCGTGCAGGCGGGAATTCGCGATGGATCGGCGGAAATTGTGGTTGTTACACACGATGTTCGGGAAGGAAATTTCCGCCAAGCGCTCAGTGAAATTGAAGCGATGAGCACGATCGAACAAGTAGCAAACGTATTAAGGGTGCTTTGAAGAACGTGGGTTAAGTTCTGAGGGAGGAGTATCAAAAAGTCACCTCGGAACGCTGTAATATTCGCTTAATGGGTGAAGTGAGCGAACCAAATTTAGACGCAAGCTGACCGACCATCGAGACCGTTAGAGTTTGGTGGTTGCGCCCCACACCCCAGCTTCTTTCTAGCTTAAGAACAAAGCAAGAGATCGAGGTCACACCCATGAAGACGCTTACGGCAGGTTAGAGTCTGGCTCTAAACCCCACTGTTGCTTTAAGAAGTAGCGGTACATCGATTCGCGCATCAGCATTTGCTCGTACAGCTTTACCAAGAACTCTTGAGCTTGTTCGCGGCTCATTTGCTGTACTTGGGTTTCAAACGATCGAATGCTGAATTGCTGTTCTAGGGTAAGTTCAACAGGCTGACTCATGATTCAACTCCAATGTAAGAGAGTAGACGGATAACAGGATTCCACGACCGGGAAAGTCGAGGGGTTTATCCTGAACGAACAGATTGATTTTTCTAAGGATTCCCAATCAAAAACCGATTTGTTCGTTTCTTATTAACAAACATAACAACCAATTGACAAAATAACTATAGTCCGCATGGGGTAATCCTACCCTAGATTACCGTATATCTAGAGTGATGAATTGCAGCAGAACGCTAGACGCCTGGGATAGACGTCGTTCACGGTAAACGGCTTCAGTTTTCACACAATCGATCGAAATGTCTTATAACTCGCTTCGAGTAATCGCATCGATTGCCACAATCACAACGGTAATGTTGTCGCGTCCGCCCCGGTCTTTTGCGGCGTTGATCAAGGCGTTGGCTGCTTTTTCACACGCTCGAATCGATTTAAGATGATTGGCAATCAGTTGATCCGATAATTCCTCGGTGAGTCCATCGCTACACAGTAAAAGCCGATCTCCTGGTTGCACCTGAAGCGATCGCAGGTCGATTGTATCTAAATCGTCGCGTCCTAAACACTGCGCTAAAACGTGCCGCATCGGATGCACTCGCGCCTGATCCGGCGTCAGTTCTCCTGATCGTAAAGCACGCGCCACCCAAGTATGGTCTTCGGTGATTTGTTCTAACTTGGCTCCGCGCAACCGATACAACCGCGAATCGCCAATGTGAACACACAACGGATTCTGTTCATCGCGAAACATCACCGCAACCGCCGTTGTTCCCATATCTGCCCGTTCCGGGTGCAGTTTTTGATCTTTGAGAATCGCTTGATTCGCTTCTAAAATCGCTTGCTTTAGCAGCGTTTCTGACGCGATCGGAGTATTCCACTGCTGATCGAGATAAGTTTGCATTGTGGCAATCGCGATCGCGCTGGCTTCTTGTCCGCCTGCGTGTCCGCCCATTCCATCTGCCACAATAAAAAATCGCCCATCTGGATCAATGTGATAAGCATCTTGGTTGACCGACCGGATCACGCCCGTATCGCTCATCCCGGTAAAAAAGCGTTTCATAGCTGGGAGACAGACTAGTGATGAGAAGACTGACCTGATTTAATTATTCACACATTGACAAAAATGACCGCAAAACTTAAGGCATTCGATCGTAGCGATCGAGCTTAATCATTAATCGCACCAGGGCAACTCCACTGAGGAGCGCCACGAGTGCCACAACGCCTGCCACCCAGTAAAGCTGATTGACTAGCAAAATCGTAGCTGAAATCGTAAAAGCGCAGGTTAACAGCGTGTAGTTTGTGCCGACATTCACACCACTAATGCGGCGAAGAATGCGATCGCTTTCCGTCGATCGCACTCGAACCCGGATATCGCCCCGCTCTAATTTATCAAGCGTGTCTTCGATACGGCGCGGCAGTCCAAAGGCAGTACTGCCCACTTGGGCTGCCGTGCGACTGATTTCGTTGAGAAGACTTCCCGCTTCTGAAGAATTTCCATTGCTCATAAGCTGCATTGCAAACGGTTTTGCAACCTCCATAAAGTTAAATTCCGGGTCTAACCCCTTGCCCACCCCTTCAAGCGTTGAAAAGGCCCGCATCACAAACGTAAACGTGGCTGGAAATCGAAACGGTTGATCGTAAGCAATTTCGTACAAGTCATCGCTAATGGCATTGACTGACTGCTCCTCGAACGGCTTATCCATAAAGTGATCGAGCATGTATTGCACCGATCGCCGCACTGGTCCCATGTCTTCGGTTTCAGTCAAAGCACCCAAATCCACAAGCGATCGCACCACGCGCTCGGCGTCTTTTTGGGCAACTCCAAAGAACGTATCAAGCAATCGATCCCGAGTAATGGGTTTAATTTGCCCCATCATACCGAAATCGTAGAAAATCAAGCCGCCGTCTGGACTCACGGCAATGTTGCCTGGATGCGGATCAGCGTGAAAAAATCCATCGCTTAAAAGCTGGTGCAAATAAGCACGGGCACCCATTTGAGCCAAAGATTTTCGATCTAATCCTGCCGCTTCTAGTGCTTCATAATGACTGATCTTAATTCCGGGCAAATATTCCAACGTCAACACACGCGGGGAAGCGTACCGCCAATAAACTCGCGGCACATGCACCCAGTCATACCCGCGAAAATTTCGTCGGAATGTGTCTGCGTTGCGTCCTTCGTTGAGATAATCGATTTCTTGCCACAAAATTTTGCAGCATTCTTCATAAATGCCAATCCAATCGCGCCCTTTGCCCCATTCGCGATGATTTTGAAAATAGCGCGTGATGCCTTTAAGAATCGACAAGTCAATTTCAAACAGCTTGCGCAAACCGGGACGCTGAATTTTAACAACAACTTCTTCGCCAGAATGTAGCTGCGCTCGATGAACCTGTCCCAAACTGGCTGCCGCTAGGGGAATCGGATCAAAACTGCGATACAGTTCTTCGATCGACTTCCCTAAATCCTGCTCGATAATCGTGACAACTTGTTCGTAGCTAAACGCAGGAACGCGGTCTTGCAGCTTTGAAAGTTCTTCAACAAACTCCACCGCAAACAAGTCGGCTCTCGTTGAAAAAAGCTGTCCGATCTTAATAAAGGTCGGGCCTAAATCTAAAAGCGTTTCCCGAATCCACACGGCAAGCGATCGACGCCGAGCCGCTTTTTTAGCATCGCTAATGCCGCCGCGATAGCTCCACGACTTGTTATACAGCCATCGTGCCGCCATCAGCTTGAGCACAAACGACCAGATATCAATGAATCGACGCTGCCGCGAATAATTCTCCCGACTCCAGCGATACGCCTTGTCTGAATAAACAGGCTCGTTCGACGCTAAAACGATCGCTTTTGGCTGCCGCGATCGTTCCTCACGGTAAGGTTGATTTTCTGGAGCTTCGCGGAGCGAATCGAACTCGTAATTTTGTCGGGGTAAACGCTCGTCATTTTGGCCATTGCCGTTTTGAAGATGCGCACTCCAAACATCGGCATCCGATTCAATACCCAATTCTGTCCCAGGGTCGTATTTCACATGAACCGAGGGATCTACGGGGTTGGAGTCATTAGAAGAAACAGACACGCGCCTTCCCAAGTATCATAAAATTTTTTGTAATACAGGTAACAAACCGTTGCATTAATTCGTTCGGCTGCGATAGCGCTGTAGCTCGGATCGCAGTTCTGCAATCTCAGCTCTTAAATCATCGATCGTCGCCTGCAAATCTCCGGTCGGCGGGTTGAACGTCACAACCGTAGCTGTCGATCGCGCTTGAGTAGCAATATTTTCTTCACGGTTGGCGCGAGCGATCACTTCATCAACAAAACCGCGCAAATTCTCACGCTGTTCGGCATCAAACTTGCCTAACTCGCTCAGCGCATCGGTTACGCCTGCTTCGAGCTTTTCGTACATTACTTCGGCGATCGCTCGACCGATAAAAAAGGCATGAGTCAAAGAACGGTTATTCATAATCTTTCACTAGCTTGCTGCCTGAATTATAACGTGCGAAGCCAAGACATCAAGGCATCGAAAATTAGCGAGGATTTGAACGGTCGATCGTAGTCGGTGCAATTTCACGATCGGCGTTTGGTTTAACCGAATCTGAAGATTTAGCAGGCGAAGCAGGCTCAACGGGTTTAATCGGTTGCTGAGGTAGCGTTGAGCGCGGCTGAATCGGGCGAAATTCTGGTTGCGGCAACGGCGGCGGCTCAGAAGACGGCACGATCGCAGGCTCAGCAAAGCGGTTCGACTCGATCGGTTTAGAAATGGGCGTTTCGCTGGCAGCAGGCGAAACACGACTTCGAGCGCTATTCGTTTCGATCGGCACATCCGATCCGTTGTTTTTGGCGCTTAGCGCGCCTTTCCATTCTCGCTCGTCAAACGTTTGGCTTGGATGCAGAATTCCCGTTCCGGGTGTTTTCGCCGCGCTAATTCTCAGCGCTACGCCAAAGGCAAGTCCGAGCAGCGTGAAAATCGCCATCGTTGCGATTAGAAATCTAGAGCGCGATTTTGGGGGATTTAGTAAAACAGATTGATGAACGGGTGCGATCGTCGCGGTTGCCGTCGTGACAATTCGAGACGGTGAAGCCGCGATCGGTTGCTTGACTGGCGTTGTCACACTGCCGCTTCCGTTAGGCGATACCGCGATCGTGGGTAACGTCGGCGGCTGGCTAACAGAAGGCTTTGCGGTCGGCGTGTGTCCGTTTTGAATCGGTGCGTTTAGCGCGGGTTCAGCAGGCTTATCGATCAAAGGCAAAATTGTATTGGGCAGCAATCTTAGCCAATCGTCAACGGTTTGCAGTTGTAAAGCGCTATCTGAAGTTAAACCGCGAACGATCGCTTCTTTGGTTGCCGCACTCCAGGGATAATGCTCAACAGCAAGGGGCTGTGGCGGCTGATTGCATAGCAGATAATAAAGCGTCGCGGCAAGCGAATACAGATCAATGCCGTATGGATTTTTAGAATGCCAATTCTGCGGCGGTAAAAACGGATTCGGTTCCAGTGCCTGAGGAATAGCAAGGTCGTGCGCCAACCCAAATCCAACTAAAACGCCTAAATTCGTGCCTTGACGCCGCACGATCGACTGTGGCTTGATGTTGCGGTGAATTAAGCCATTGCGATGAGCGATCGACAAGGCTGACGCGGTTTGACGCATGTAGTGAACAGCTTCGGCTTCTGATAGCGGCGGAGCACCCGGAGTTGAAACCCGCGATCGTAGCGTTTGACCGGGGATAAACTCCATAACCAAAAACGGAAGCTGGTCTTCTTCAAAAAAATCGACGACGCGAACCAAACTCGGATGTTGACTGCGAGCGAGTAAACGTGATTGTTCGATAAAACGAGCGCGGATTTGTGGAAAACTCTGGGTGACTTGCAGCGTCGGATCAAGCGTTTTAAGGACAACCGACTGTTTAAGCAGCGTTTGCGTCGCTAAATAAGTCGCTCCGATGCTATCACTCCCGAGCGGCTGACTTAGCAGGTATTTCCCACTTTGGAGGGTTGCACCCGTCCGTAATTTCATTTCAACGGCTCCCCACGCACAATCCCACTTATGCTAACCTCTTCAAGTGCAATTCCCAACATTCCGGACAGGGAAAAATTCAAACAAAAAAGAGGCACTTCGTTGAAATGCCTCTGCTACAGAACTTTAAGAAAAAATGGTTTTTAACGATTGAATTTGAACTTATACGGCTTCTGCAATCGTGCTGTTTAGACTCACTGCTTGCGATCGCACCGCGCTTAGGGCAATTTTGTGTGCTTTTGTTTCGTCGCCATACCACTGAAGCGCCGAGTTAAACGCTACCCTATAAAAGTGCTGGGCGGTTTCCGAAAGCCGATCGCGCACTGCTTGGGGCAATTCGCGATTAGTTTGGTACGACATCTAGTCGCCTCCGGTAAATGAGATAATTTTTTAGTATCCCGGCTTTGACGCGAAAAAGCCCCTGCCCTACGGAATATCTTCAGACTTTTAGGAGAGACCACTTTGATTACGGGTACTTTGAAAACCACCAAATCAGATGAAATTTTTGCGGCTGCTCAAAATTTAATGCCAGGCGGCGTGAGTTCCCCGGTGCGGGCGTTCAAGTCAGTGGGCGGACAGCCGATCGTGTTCGATCGAGTCAACGGTGCCTATGCTTGGGATGTAGATGGCAATCGTTACATCGACTATATCGGGACTTGGGGACCAGCGATTTGCGGTCATGCTCACCCGGATGTGATTCGTGCGATTCAAGCGGCGGCTGAAAAAGGAACGAGTTTTGGTGCGCCCTCGTATCTCGAAAACGTTTTGGCGGAAATGGTGATCGACGCGGTTCCAAGCATCGAAATGGTGCGCTTTGTGAATTCAGGAACCGAGGCCTGTATGTCGGTGCTGCGCTTGATGCGTGCCTTTACCGGACGCGACAAGATTATCAAGTTTGAAGGCTGCTATCACGGTCACGCGGATATGTTTCTTGTAAAAGCAGGCTCTGGTGTTGCAACGCTTGGCTTACCGGATTCTCCAGGCGTTCCCAAATCAACCGCAACGAATACGCTCAATGCGCCATACAACAATTTAGAAGCGGTCAAGGCTTTGTTTGAAGAGAATCCAGGTGAAATTGCAGGCGTGATGCTTGAGCCAGTTGTCGGAAACGCTGGCTTTATTCCACCTGAACCTGGATTCTTAGCGGGCTTACGCGAATTAACGCAAGAACACGGTGCATTACTTGTATTTGATGAAGTAATGACCGGATTCCGCATCGCTTACGGAGGCGCACAAGAAAAGTTTGGCATTACGCCCGACTTAACAACGCTTGGAAAAATCATCGGCGGCGGCTTGCCCGTTGGTGCCTATGGCGGTCGCAAAGAAATTATGTCGATGGTGGCTCCCGCAGGCGCAATGTATCAAGCCGGAACCTTGTCGGGGAATCCATTGGCGATGACGGCGGGAATTAAAACGCTGGAGTTGCTGCAAAAGCCAGGGACGTATGAATATCTCGATCGCGTCACCGTCCGCTTAATTAATGGCTTACTCAATGCTGCAAAAGAAACAGGTCATGCTGCTTGCGGGGGTTCGATTAGCGGCATGTTCGGCTTCTTTTTTACCGAAGGGCCCGTTCACAACTACGACGACGCGAAAAAGTGCGATTTGTCGAAGTTCAGCAAGTTTCATCGCGGTATGTTAGAGCAAGGGGTATACCTCGCTCCGTCGCAGTTTGAAGCAGGCTTTATGTCGATCGCGCACACCGAGGAAGATATTGATCAAACGATCGACGCCGCTCGTCGTGTGATGTCGAGTCTGTAATTTCTCATTTATAAAACCAATTGGAAGCGAGACGATTCTTGCTTCCAATTGGTTTAGCAGTTACAGCCTTTATGTCCGCAATCTCCATGACCTTGAGGATGTCCGTCAGCGCAAACCTGGCTGCAATAATGCTTACCGTCTTTCTCAACTGCATCCCCGGTTGAAACGATGCATAAACAAGGCTCACAGGCACATTTCATCTGAGTTACGGTAACCATAATAATTCCCTCTGTATATTGCTTGGTATCCTAACATTTGAAAAAGCGTTCATAAATTAATAGAAATTAAGAAACTGAACTTATGAGCTGTTATGAAATGAGCGTAGAGACCCTAATTCAAATCTAGTCAGCGATGGAAACGAAACCAATTACCGTTCATGTCAATGCCGAGGCTGCTCGAATCTTTGAAGCAGCTTCAGAGCAGCAAAGGCGCAAAATTGAAGCATTACTCAGCCTCAGGTTAACTCAAGCAACTCGCGAAACAAGAGCACTAGAAGAAGTAATGAGTGAAATTAGCCAAAAGGTACAAGAGCGAGGATTGACCCCAGAACGGCTAGATTCAATTTTGAATGAGCCGTAGAGCGCGTTACGTTTTCGATACAAATGTAGTTGTTAGTGCAGTATTGTTCGAGAACAGCAATCCTGCTAAAGTGTTTCGGTGTGCTTTAGAGCGTGGCGAGATTCTATTATCGCTTGAGATGCTCGAAGAACTCAGTAATGTTCTTGAGCGAGACAAATTTAGCCGTTTCATCACTCGCGAAGAGCGCGACGAGTTTTTGCAGGCATTTGTTGAGCGAGCAACTCTTATTAAAGTCGTTGAAACAATTTAAGCGTGTCGCGATCTTAAAGATGACAAAGTTTTAGAACTAGCATTGAGCGGGGGAGCGGATTATATCGTGAGCGGTGATCAAGACCTACTCGTGCTCGACCCATTTCGGGATGTAAGAATACTCACAGCAGAAGAGATCCTAAGAACGTTTACTTAATTAGCGATCGCTCACATCTGGTCTACCTACCGATAATTTGTAAACTGCAACGCTACCGGAAGATCTTCCTGCTTCATGCGCTGCATCACCGCTTGCAAATCGTCTTTCGATTTGGCTGAAACGCGCACGGCATCACCCTGAATCGAGCCTTGCACCTTCTTGTATTCATCGCGAATGATTTTGGTAATTTGCTTGGCGATGTCTTGAGAAATGCCTTTTTTCAGCTTGATTTCTTGTCGAACTCGGCTTCCACTGGCCGATTCTACTTTGCCGTAGTCAAAGATTTTGAGCGATAAATTTCGCTTTGCGGCGCGTTGTTGCATTAACGTATGCACCGCATCAAGCGTGAATTCGCTATCAGTGTTAATCGTGATCGCCTCGTCGCCTAAATCGATCTCAGTTTTTGTATCTTTGAGATCGTAACGACTGCTGACATCGCGCTTGGTTTGGTCGATCGCGTTGACTAGCTCTTGGCGATCGAAGTCGCTCACAATATCAAAAGAAAAGGTTGAAGCCATAGAAAAAAAGGATTGCTAACTTGAACAAATCACTTCATGCTGCCAAGAATGCTCAATCCGATCAAGGTTAAGCTACAAATTGATCCAATTGCAAACATTAGCGATCGCAAAATCGGAACGTTAAGAATATAAAACACCGAATAAAGCAATCGGACAATTACCCAACCCATGGCGGCTGTGGCGGCGATCGCTGAGTCTTGACGGGTTACATACGCCATCAATGCTGCAATACCGAAGATCGTGAACGCTTCCCAGGAATTTTCGTGCGCCCAGGTTGCCCGCTTGGCGTACTCAGGGAGTTTATCAAACGCTGCGCGTGGAGCCGCCTGCATTTCGCGGTTGTAGCCCATTTGTACACGAGCGTATCCAACGACGAGAAACGGGAAGTATACGACGACGAAGGCCCCGATGGCGATCGTAATCAGCAAAATGCTTGGAACCGACAAGCCAAACAAACTCATGATTTAGTCAAAGTAAAATAGCGTGACAATTTTGCGCTGATCTTCAGCGTCGCGGCACGTTTGCAGCAGCGTATGACTATCGTGGAATGCAAACGCGACAAGCTGTTGACAGCGAGAAATAATTTCTTGATTGCAGAGCGCACTGGCTTCTGCCAACGAAAGACTATTATTTTCTGGCGATTCTACCAGATGCATCACGTTTTCAAGCTGATCGCGCGATTCGCTCGGCTGTCGATCGAGTCCCTGCGGTAAAATCACAGTGAGCATTGTCGGATCAGCCCGCAACGCTCCGCGAATCACCGCAAAATTGGTTCCGATTGAGCCGGAGGTCAGAATGCGATTGCCTTCTAGAACTAATGCATAAGTCATTAGCTCAATAAGCGTTTGATGCGTAATCGGCACGTGACGCGATCCGAGGAGCGCAATCCGCTTTGATCCGGTTTGCTGAATCGTGGCAAGTTCTTGTAAAAAATCGTCTACTTTCGGTAGATTAATCGACTGACTCAAAAGATTGTTGAAATGGACGACGCCCGTTATTGTATCAGAGCAGCGACGATCGAAGTTCGTTTCGCTCTTAACGAATCAGAATTGACTTGTCGCGCTACGCGATCGTCGGCACTTTACTGTATTCTTCTTGGTGCGCTTGTACTGCATCCCAAATATCAACTTTCTGCTGAAGATTCAGCCAAAGTTGGGGGCCATTTCCCAGGGCTTTCCCAATCCGAATTGCCATATCCACCGTAATGGGTCTTCGACCTTGAACGATTTCATTAACAGTACGCCGGGACACACCGAGAACTTCAGCAAAACTTGTTTGAGACATTTTAAGATCTTCAAGCACATCCGAAAGAACTTCACCCGGATGTGCTGGTCTTGTTTGCCTCTTCTGAATAATATCCTGTATGTCTTTCATAAAATCATCTTCGTGATTGAAATAGAACTTCCAATTTTTGTAATCTAGTGATAATCTTCAAGTTCTACATCGTATGCATTATTATTGCTGAATTTGAAAGTAATACGCCAATTACCTGATACTGTTATCGACCAAGTTTCTTTTCGATCACCTTGAAGCTCGTGTAAATTGTATCCTGGTATTCTAAAATCATCTATAGTTACTGCTGAATCTATTGATTCAAGTCTTGCTCTAATTCTTTTCTTAAGCGCTTCCGAAATTCCCTTTGCGTTACCATGTTTGAATAATCTTTCTAAAGCTTCGCTTTTAAACTTTTAATCATATAAAGATGGAATAATAAGTTATATTTTTAGTATTAATTTTTGGCTTTATTAAAAACGGCTAACGCAGTTTTGGTGTAATTCTTTAAATTAAATATTACAATATGACTGTAACTTAATAGATTACAGGCGTCAAGACTTAAAATTACTGCAAAAGCAAGAAATGTAGTTACTTTATTCATGCAGAATCGCAGCCATCAAATTTAGCGATTCGCGTCAGTTTCTAATGCTTGAATCGCTTCTTCACACCAAGTTACCCATTCAGCCTCATATCGAATGTCGCGCTGTAATGCTAGATGATAAAGCCGATGTTGATAAGGAAGCGTTTGTGGATCGCCTGGTTAGAAGCTGAAGTCCGAAATGCAACGCTAGAGGATCAGCGCTACGCTGCTTTAGCAAAACAAGGAGCGGTTTCAGAAATTGGATTGCAGATTCGCAAAAAGACGTGTTGAGTACTGACAACCGAGGCTGTACGATCTTGCTGGTAACGCACGACAATCGGGTTTAAGACCTTGCTGCACCCGCAGGGATCAGCTTCGCTGCACGCATCATCGAACTTGAAGATGGTAGGCTTCAGATAGATGATGCGCAGCAAATCACTGCGTTGAATGTAGGATAAAGGTCATCGGGATAAGTATGGTTATCGCAGCACGATCGCACACTTGGACAAAATCAGTTCTTCATACCGCAAAGGGATTTGACCCCACGCTGCTATCGATCGTATCAGGGACAATTCCCACGGGTTTAAGAGGATCATTGTACCGTAACGGCCCCGCTCGATTAGAGCGAGGGGGTGCACGAGTGGGGCATTGGTTCGATGGCGATGGGGCAATTTTAGGCGTGCATTTTACCGATGCGGGGGCGACAGGCGTTTATCGATTTGTGCAGGGCAAAGAATTTCAAGAAGAAGAACGTGCAGGACAACTTCTTTATGGCGGCTATGGCACGATGCCGACTGGGGGAATTGTGCAGCGCTTCACAAGAGCAATCAAGAATGCGGGCAATACTTCGGTGTTGGTGTGCTCCGATCGCTTGCTGGCACTTTGGGAAGGCGGACATCCGCACGCTTTAGATCTCGAAACTCTGGAAACACGAGGCCTCGATGACGTTGGCGGCTTATCGAAGACGATGACGTTTTCGGCTCATCCGAAGCGCGATCCTAAAACCGGAGACGTGTACAACTTCGGGTTAAGTCCGGGCAAAAATGCCATGTTGAACGTGTATCGAATCGATGCAACGGGCAAGCTAAAGCAGCGCAATCAAATCGAACTGGATGGATTGCCGATCGTGCATGATTTCGTGATGGCAGGACAATATCTGCTCTTTTTCGTCTCCCCGGTTCGCGCAAATTTATTGCCGCTCCTTTTGCGATTGCACAGTTACAGCGATGCGTTGCAGTGGCAACCAGAAAAAGGCACACAGATTTTAGTCGTCGATCGAGAGTCGCTTGAACTGGTGAGCCGTTCTGAAGCCGAACCTTGGTATCAATGGCATTTTGGTAATGGATGCGTTGATGCAGAAGGTAACGCGATCGTGGACGTGGTTCGCTACGAAGATTTTGATACAAATCAATACCTAAAAGAAGTTGCAACGGGCGATCCGAAAACTAATGCAAAATCTGCATTATGGCAAATCCGACTTGATCCGCGATCGGCAAAGGTTCTTGAAATGCATCCGTTAATCGATCGGACCTGCGAATTTCCGGTTGTTCAGCAATCCGAGGTCGGGCAATCCTGGCGATACACGTATGTCAACCTTCATCGCAAAGAAGATGTCGAGAAACCGGGAATGTTTGGCGCGATCGCTCGTTTCGATCACGAAACCGGAGCGCTTGTTGAAGCCGATTGTGGTGCAAACCGTTACCCAATGGAGCCACTTTACGCCGTTGATGCAACTAATCCTGCTCAAGGTTGGATTGTAACCGTTGTGTACGATGGCAATACCGATACGAGTGAGGTTTGGATTTACGATAGCGATCGCTTAAACGATGAGCCAGTTTGCCGTTTAGCATTGCCCGAAGTGATTCCGATTGGATTTCACGGAACTTGGCACCCTGCTTAAGCATCAATCAAAACGGTCACGGAAGCAACGGCGATTAGCATTTCATCGTTTTTGTCGTTGAATTCTTCGATCGCTCGTCCCTGCACGATCATGCCTCCAGACTCAACCGAGAGCGTCTTACGGCCAAACGGCAGAACGGCTAATACTTCTTCTTTGCGCACTTGATCGGGGTACGGTACCGCGATTTGCACTTCAACGATCATCTCGTTTGGATGACTTAACCCTGCAACTTCCCAAATGCCGGGTAAGGCATTGTGTGCGATCGCATTTCTCACCGCTCTTGCTGCCGCTACGGTTGGATCTTGCCCGTGCTGATCAACGCCCATTCCCATTTCGATCACAAATCTTTTCAGCACCGCAGCACCTCTTAATGTTTCAGCAGAACAGGATCTTATTTTATTTCGATTTCCAATGGCTATGAATCTGCTTTGAGAAAACGCGGTTTTCTCAATCTAAAACCAGCACGTTTCAAAAGTTGTCGCAACACAATGAAGAGCGATTTTCAAGCAGTGCAACAAAAAATTAGGCATCTTTTCACGTCAGAAAAGATGCCTAAAACACACTTGTAGAGGCAGCAATTACACTTCAGACTGCTTTTTATGTTTGCGCTTGAGCAGCAGCGTACCCCCTGCCGCCGCAAGTCCTAATACTACGCTTGGCTCAGGTACGGGCTTAGGATCGAATGCGCCAGTGCCCGCATGAAAAGAATGGTTGTCGCTTTCAAATCCGCCGCCACCCTGCTGAGAAATCACAATTCGATTGAAGTTATCGGCAGTGCTCGTTGAGTAGAAGTGAACGAAGCCATTGCCTTCACCGCCTTGCCAAGCCGCTTTGATCGGAGCAACCGGATTCACATCTGCGGTCGAGAAAGATTGAATCAGCTTGTCTCCTTTATAAAACGAGAAAATATTTCCGCTACTGATCGCGCCCCAATCAATTCCAAAGTAGTTCAGGGTTTTCGCAAGTTCGATCGTCACCTTATCACCGTCAAACACGGCTAAATAGTTAGACATATTGCGCTCTCCGTTTGCGCCAGCCGATGCCCATTGATCAGCGCGAACACTGCTTTTGTTTCCGTTTTCAAACGTGTATTTTGCAAAGCCATTTGTGGGCGCTTTACCTGAATTGAAATCGATCGTGGTTGTCCCTTTAAGCTTAAAAAACTCAGAAAATGCACCTTGATCGGTCACACCATTAGGGCCTGCAACGCCCGTTGTCATTTTGAACGAGATTGCTTGAGCTGAACCGGAATAGCTAATGGCTGCAACAGTGCTCAAAGCTGCAACACAAAGAACTTGCTTCATGAATTTCATCGTCTGTATCCTGGTGAATTAAATCCCTGCACCGCTATTATGTGTTCGTTTACTCAGCAAAGTGTTTGAGAAAAAGTACTAGTTTTCTCTGCTCAAATTCTTAAGCATGAACTGGCTAATATTGCGCAGGAACTATCGTTTTCAATTGAAGTATTATTTGAATTCTGTTTGGTAAGTTAAACGCTTTATCTAATAATCTAGGAAGTTCACGGATTCTTAAAATTAGAGAGTAGGTAGCTCAGTAGAAACCGTAAAACGCCTCGAAAGTTAGACATCAATCGAGCATCTTTGGTCAAGCTAAACTTCGGTATTACTGTTTACCGTGTTTATACGAAGTAAACGATTAAAAAGTTTAGCTTGACCAAAGATGCTGCAAAAAAATAGGGCGTTGTGCATCATCGCCCCAAACAAACGACTGCTTTAATCGATCGCGCTTAGTCCCCGATCGCTAATCGGTAAAATCTTCCGCTTCATGCCAGTCAAATTATCAAATCGAATCGCTAACGTTGCTTTGCTGCCACTGCCAAACACATTGGTGACTTCTCCGACGCCAAACTGGTCGTGCATGACGCGATCGCCCACGCTCCAATCCCCGTTATTTTGCAAAATCGGCGCTTCTTTCTTAGCTTGCGCAATTGATTTTGTCCATTTGGTGGAAATCGCCGTTTGAATGTTACTATCCATCAAATCACGCGGCATTTCAGCCAGAAACAGTGAAGGACTCGCAGGCTCGCGATTGCCGTACAAGCGACGCTCACGCGCATGAGAAATCATTAATCGTTCTTGAGCGCGAGTAATGCCAACATAGCAAAGACGCCGCTCTTCTTCGATCGCCGCCGGATCATCGAGCGATCGAAAGCTCGGAAATAAGCCTTGCTCTAAACCGACGAGAAACACGATCGGAAACTCTAATCCCTTCGACGAATGCAGCGTCATTAGAGAAACGGTCGTTGCATTCTCCTCGGTATTATCTAAGTCTGACGCAAGCGAGGCATTGGCAAGAAACGCAACTAAGCTTTTATCGTCGTCGTTTTCTTCCTCGAATTGCAAAACAGCGTTATAAAGCTCCTGCACGTTTTGCAAACGGTCTTCGGCTTCGTCGGTGCCTTGAGCCTGCAAATCGCGAAGGTAGCCTGAATCCTCTAGAATGCCTTGCACCAATTCCGACGCGGAAACTAAGTCGATTTGTTCACGCCAGCGACGAATCATTTGCGCAAACTGCAACACGCCTTTTGCCGATCGTCCCGCTAACGTTTTTACCGAGGTATCGTCGTCGAGAATTTCCCAAAGTGGGGTCCCTAGCTCGATCGCGGCTTTTGAGAGCGCCTCGATCGTCGCTTTTCCCACGCCGCGACGAGGGGTATTGATCACTCGCAGCAAGCTCACCGTATCAAACGGATTCGCGATCGCTCTGAGATACGCTAAAACGTCTTTGATTTCTTTACGATCGTAGAATCGCAGTCCGCCGACCACTTTGTACGGAATGCCCGATCGAACTAACACTTCTTCAAACGCTCGCGATTGGGCGTTTGTGCGATACAAAATTGCAAACTTACCCCAGTGCAAATCCGGATGATTTCGCTCTAATCGAGCAATTTGACGCACCACAAACTCGGCTTCATCAACTTCATCGTGAGCACGATAACAGTAAACGGGTTCACCTTGTCCGCGTGTGGGCTTGAGAATTTTATCGATGCGTTCGGTGTTATTTTCGATTAGCTCGTTCGCGAGTTGCAGAATGTTTTCGGTCGATCGATAGTTTTCTTCAAGTTTCACCATCGTCCGCGTGTCTTCGTCGGGCAACCCATCTCCAAAATCTTGCTGAAAGCCCATCAGAATCGTAAAGTCCGCCATGCGAAACGAGTAAATGGAATTGTGAACTAGCATTCCATTGGCGATGTAGGTATGGGCAGTGTCTACTTCTAAGTCGTATACATCCCCGTCATACTCGGTTTGCGTGACTTCATCGATCGTGGCTTCTTGTAGCTGACCCTCGACATGCATGAGAACTTTCATTCCAGGATGCAAATGAGACAAAGGCATGAAATCATACATAACGCCACTCACTAACGCCCGTCGTCGGATATCTAGACCGCCTGCTTCAGAAATCGTTTGAGCCATCGCGATCGCTTCGCGGTAAGACACTCTAGCTGTTTCTAACCGATAGCTTCCCTGCTTTTTGCCGCTTCGTACCGAAAAACCAGCCGCTTTTAACCGATTTGCAATATCATCTCGCTCGGTGGTGTGCCATTGTAGTCGGTGATAGCTTGCAGACAAGTGCTGTTCTGTTCGAGGAGTGCCAAACATCACTAAATTCAGCGTTTGTCGGCGTAATCCATTTTGAGGGCGATAGTGCGGAAATTCTGGATGCAGCCAGAGAGCGTGCATTAACCGATTCGCATTGGTAATGGTGTCGACTTCTTGATAAAGGCGGAAAATCCATTCCTCACCCATGCGTAACTGACGACCCTCTCCATGAAACAAAACAGTGGGTAGACCGTATTGCGCTGCGTAGTACGCTTCATAAAATCTAGCTTCTTCATACGAAGACACTGCTTTGAGAATCCAAATTTTATCAGCGTGCTCTTGAGCGATCCGAACTTTGAATCCTAGTTCATCTTCACCCCGATGATTTTGACGCAGGCTTTGAGTCATGCCAATTCGGTAGCCGCGATCGGCTCGGTACATCAGGTAAACATAGTAGCCATTTGGGTAGGGCGTGTTTCTAGCAAGAACAATATGGTGTGGTGTTCCTTGCAGTGTGCAATCTCTTTGAGCGATCTGCCCCGGCAGATCGCCAACTCGAATCTGCCAGATTGAGCCGCGATAGTAGCCTCGTTTCACGTGCTTCACGACACTCGGATATAAAGCAGTCTGACCGCTCGGAGATAAAACGTTGTCTCCAACTTTGATTTGCTCGATCGGGACAGTTCCGCTCGGCGTCAAAACTCCCGTTCCCGGCGGTAAGCACTGATCTGCATCACCCACAACAAAGATCGATCGATATCCCCAATCATCAAACTCGCTGGCGGATACGCCGTTTGTGGTTAATAATTGAAGTAATTCATATTGCGTGCGATTTGTGTCTTGATACTCATCAACTAAGATATGACGAAAGCGTTTGTGCCAGTATGCTCGCACCTGTTCATTCTGACGAAATAGCTGTACTGGAAGCCAAATTAAATCATCGAAATCAACCGCATTATTCTCAGCTAATCGATCTTGATAAACGCTGTACACGTTCGCAATCACTCGACCCCGAAAATTTGATTGCTCTTGCTCATACTCGCGGGGTGACAATCCTTTATTCTTCGCGTTGCTGATGGCGTATCGTACCGATCGCGGCTCGAATTTCTTGTCGTCTAAATTAAGCTGATTCACAACGATATCTTTAATCAGCGACTGCGCATCAGACTCATCAAAAATTGAAAACGATCGCGTCCATTTTCGCCCTTTTTCGTCTTGAAACTTTTCGATGTCGTAGCGCAAAATTCGACAGCAAAGCGCATGAAACGTGCCAATCCATAACTCTTTGGTAATTGTTTTGTAAACGTGCGATCGAATCCTTGTTTGCACCGATTCTGGCAGCGACTCTAATGACTGCCCGTGTTCTCGCTGGGCTTCTTGTTCGGCGAATAATCGATCGATGCGGTCTTTCATTTCCCGCGCTGCTTTGTTGGTGAACGTCACCGCCAAAATATTCTCCGGGTCAACGCGATGCTTTAGTACCAGATTCGCAATGCGATACGTTAATGCCCGCGTTTTACCCGACCCCGCGCCTGCAATCACGAGCAATGGCCCGCAATAATGCTCAACGGCTTGTCGCTGCGATGGATTGAGATGGCTGAGAAAATCGGTGGTCATAAATCGCAAGGCATTTAATTCTTCTCCAAAACCAGCGTACCGTATCTGACTGGGGATCGATGCGAAATCAACAGACGTAAAGCCGAACGAATCAGACGTGAAAGACGATCTTCTTAATGTTGAAGCCCATCAGACTAAACGAGCTGTTCAAGCAATTCAGACAAGTCATCTGAATTGGCTTGATTAAGAAACTATCTCAAAACCTTAGTCAACATGAGGTTTGAAAGCATCATCTAGACAGAACTGCTAATACTTCCGTTGGTATCAAAACAAAGGCGACCTCTGGAAATATCATGACCAACGTTAGAACAATCACGCTTGTCCTTAGAAACGTCGCGCCTGTCGTTAAAACAATCACGCTTGTCCTTAGAAACGTGGCGATTTTCATTAAAAAATCGAAGCTTTACTTAGAAAAATTGCGCTTGTCGTCAGGAACGTCTCGATTTTTTCAACTCCGTAAGTCAATTTACTCAAACTCACAGTGACTATTCTGAAACGGCAACGATCGCATAAGAGACATTACTGTAGCAGGCTAGAAATCTTAACCAGAAAAATATTATTTTTTGCGCCTTTTGCTGAACTAAAACACAGCGAATATAAGACAAGCTGAATGAAGAAATTTATTAGAAGGTGCATTTATGGCGCGTCAAAAACGAACCTCTCGTATTCTAGAAAAAGCTCAGCTCCGAGTTGTTGGACTCAAGGCGATCGATCCGCAAATGAATTTTGGCGACGATCGTAGTATCTATCACTTAACGGATCAGATGGAGCAACTACAAGACAAGCTCGACACCTACAATATGGCTCTTACTATCATCGACTCTTCTAAATCTGAAATTGATCAAATTGAGAAAACTCTAGCAGACTTGATTGATCGAATGCTGATTGGCGTTGCTTTTAAGTACGGTAAAGACAGCCGAGAATATGAAATGGCAGGCGGCGTGCGGAAAAGTGAGCGGGTTCGCAGAAGTAGTGTGAATCGGCTTAAATCTGGAAGTGATCAATCTTCTGGCGTGGACAACCGGACTGCTTAATAAAAGCGATAGCTTGGACAGGGTGATCGTTTCTCACACTTGGGAGAAACGATCACCATTCGTGTTTCTTGACGCATCAATAATCAAGACCTTGAATTCTGAGCGATCCGACTCCGCTTCCCATAAAATACTCTTGATATTTCTTGACGGTGAAGCACGAGGGAGAACACAAACTATGAACGTAAGTGAGCTGTTGGAGCCGATTGCGGCTTGGTTTCGCGCTTTGAATGTGCCGGAACCGATCGTACATTGGGGGCATCCTGCAATGATGGCAATTGTCGTTCTGGTGTTGGGCAGCTATGTGGCGTGGATGGGGTGGCAAGGAAGATTAGCCGAAGATAAAGAAGTTGTGGCTAAAAGTTACGCCGATCATCGCAAGTTGGCACCGTTGATGACGCTGTTTATAACGTTGGGCTATACGGGCGGCGTGTTGTCGTTGGTGATGCAAAGGAAACCGATTTTAGAAAGTCCGCATTTTTGGACGGGTAACGTGGTTTTGGTTTTGCTGTTTTTGAATGGCGCTATTGCATTCATCAACTTTGGAGGTAATACAGGGTTGCGACTGTTTCATGCTTACGTTGGGACTGCTGCAATGGGGCTTCTAATTCTGCATGGCATCTTCGGGTTGAAACTGGGTTTATCGATTTAGACGACGCAGAACCATCTAGAAAACTGGGAGTCATTGGCTCCCAGTTTTTTGTTTATAAATCAGAAGCTTGGGCACTCTAGGTCAGATTTTTGACGTGATAAATTTATGGGTACGACGAGTGCGATCGTGTGGTGTTTAGCCTACATTCTGGGATTGTTGATTAGCGCGATCCCTTATGGCAGCGTTATCATTTTTGCGTGTGGAATCACGATCGCGGTCGTACTGATCAAATGCCGAAGAATTGCGGTTTCTCGATTAAAACCAGAACTTACCATTCCGCGAGTTTGGATCATTGCAGGTGTAATTGGATTAGCTGCAAGCATACAGTTGCAGACGCGATCGCCGCAGCCAAGCGTAATAGATATCAGTCGATTTGTGCCTAATAAAGCAGAAGACGTTAAAGTTTATGGTCAAGTTGAAGAACTACCGCGAGTGACTCGAAGCGGAAAGTCGCAAATCTGGCTAAATGTGACCGGATTAGGAGAAAAGAAAGCAGACGGAAAGCTTTATGTGACGTTGCCACAGCGAGAAGCACAAGCCTTATACCCTGGAGAAGCGATCGCCGTTGTTGGATCACTCTACAAACCAAAGCCTGCCATTAATCCGGGCGGGTTTGATTTTCAGAAATACTTGGCGCGGGAAGGCAGTTTTGCTGGATTAAAAGGAAGCAAAATTCAACTGATTGATCCGAATCAGACGCCGAGTTGGGGCTGGTGGATGATTCGGCAAAAAATTGTACGATCGCACGTTGAACAATTGGGAGAAGCAGAAGGCTCGATCGTCAGCGCAATGGTTTTGGGAAGCCGCGTTGTGGACATTCCGTTTGAACTCAAAGATGCGTTTGCAAGCGTTGGCATGAGTCACGCTTTGGCAGCTTCCGGCTTTCAGGTTTCACTGATTTTAGGCACGATTTTAGCCATCACGCGGCGATTACCAAAAGTAATACAAGCAAGCTGCGGAGCGGTTGGACTGATTGTATTTTTAGGATTAGCAGGACTTGAAGCGGCGGTCGTTCGTGCCGTCGTTATGGGATTTGCAGTTCTGATGTCGATCGTACTAGAAAGAAGAATTAAACCGCTTGGATCATTGCTGTTTGCAGCAACAACTTTACTGCTAATTAATCCGGTCTGGATCTGGAGTTTAAGCTTTCAATTTAGCTTTTTAGCAACGCTTGGGTTATTAATTACCGTTCCGGCATTAACGAAGCGATTAGATTGGTTGCCGACGATCGTAGTTCCTGCGATCGCGGTTCCTATTGCAGCCTTTATCTGGACGTTGCCGCTCCAGCTTTACAGGTTTGGCATTGTTTCCCCGTATAGCATTGTTGTAAATATCATCACGACGATCCTTATTTCTGCAATTAGCATCGGTGCGGTTATTAGCTCAGTATTAAATGTAGTGTCACCCACGGTTGGAAGTATCGCCGCGAGCTTAGTGCATTACCCGACCTGGTTACTGATTAATATCATCAAATTTTTCTGTCAGTTGCCCGGAAACTCGATCGCCGTTGGAACGATACCAATGTTGCTAACCCTCGTTTTATACGGACTCATCTTTCTACCCTGGATGCACCCGAAATATCCGCAACGATGGTGGATTCTGCTGTTAATGGGAATGAGTTTAGTCTTTATTCCAGCTTGGTATGCTAGAGCAAATTTATTCAAAGCAACAGCATTATCAGTCGGAGATACTCCGGTTCTTGTTGTTCAAGATCATGGCAGAGTTGGATTGATTAATAGCGGTGATGCAACGGCGGCCCGATCGACCGTTTTACCGTTTTTACGAAAACAAGGAATTAATCGAATTGATTGGGCGATCGCTGCTCATTCAGGCACCTCAGACGGATGGACAGCAATTTTAGAACAAATGCCGATTCGATCGCTGTATGACTTTTCTGGTGCTAAAAAATCGACTGTTGAGCTGCAAGCCGTACAGCGATTAACCGCGCAACAAGGAAAACACCTGCCGATCGCGGTCGGGCAAACGGTGAAAACGGGCGCGATCGCGGTTCGAGCGCTGAGCATTGAACCCACGATCGTTCAGTTTCAGATCGATCAACACGCCTGGTTATGGCTTAGAGAAGTTCCGAACGGGCAGCAGCAACAAGCATTACGCGACCTGAAAAATCATCAAACGCTTTGGTGGTCGGGACGAAGGATTCACCCGAAGTTATTAAAAGCGTTGAATCTCCAAAGCGCGATCGCCTACGATAATCTGCATCCAGAAACGCTGTCTCAGCTTCAACAACAGCGCATTCAGGTGTATCAAACTCGTTTTGGAGCGTTAGAGTGGACACCCAAAGGATTTAGGCCAAGTTTAGAACTTGACGAGACAAATGCATCAATGTTGTAGTATATTGATTGAACGTAAATTTTAGCTTGAATATTCTTTTTGGAGAGGTGGCAGAGCGGTTGAATGCGGCGCACTCGAAATGCGTTTTGGGGCAACTCAACGGGGGTTCGAATCCCCCCCTCTCCGTTCAATCCATGCGTAGGGTTTGGTTGTTTTAATCAAGCGTCGCCAGCGCTTTAAGATAACTAAATCATAAGGCTTCCAAAATGCCAACTCGTTTGCATTTTGCGTCGGTTTTTTCAAGTTTGCACTTTGTGAGAATTGAAGCGTTGACGAATTGATTTCTACAACGTCGTGCCTACCTGAGAAACGATGCTTAAACGGTAGCAAAGCATCGCGCCCCACGAAGCGCTGCAACAAAAGATTAAAGCTGGCTACAGGAATCGCTTTGTAAACGCCAGGGCGTAGCAGCAAAGCAAGATCGCCGCTTAGAATTCGATAAAGCCAAACGAACACGTCCTTGTAGTTTCCAGCCAGGTAACTTTTACCTAATAAATTGTTATAAAAGAGCGTGTTTGCCCAGCGACGTATGTAAGTAGGAAGTTCGGGATGGCGTTGATAAACCTCAGCCATAATCAACTCATAAAATTTTGCCATAGCCGGACAGTTACTTGAAGTGCTACCGATGTGTTGACGGTAGCCGATTAAGTATTCTGGAACAATTCGGAATTGATAATGCTCAGCAAGACGCAGATAAAAATCCCAATCTTCGCAGGTTTTTAATTTGCAGTTGTACCCACCGATGCGATCGAGACAACTGCGACGAAACATCATCGTACTGCCGTTATCTAGAAAGTTATAAAACACCAGAAACGTGAACACATTTCCTTCAACTTCGCCAAACTTGCCAAACGGAGAATAACCCGTGACTGTACCTGAGCGATCAAGATAAATCGACCACGAATAAACTAACCCCACCAAATCGTCACATTCTTCTAGGCATTTCACTTGTTTTTCTAACTTTTGAGGAAGCCAGGTGTCATCTGCATCGATCGGGGCAATGTATTCACCTTTAGCGTGCTGCATGGCTAGATTGCGAGCGGCTGCAACGCCTAAATTTGACTGCTTAAATAATTGAATTCGGGAATCTCGATCGAGAAAAGATTGAACAATTTCGATCGTTCGATCGCGAGAACCATCATCAACAATAATAATCTCAAATTCTTGATACGTTTGTGCTAATACTGACTCTAGTGTGTATTCAATAAATGCTTCAGCATTACAAGCCGGAATAACAACTGAGACAAGCGGAGCAGAAGACATCAAAACTCTCCAAGCAATCAGAATATTTTTTAGAAATACAAGATTCTAATTAGCAACGGTCAAAGATTGATCAATTGTAAGGGCAACGATCGACACAATTCAAAACAAAGCTTGAAATATTTCAAAAGACGGGTGTTATCTCTGATCCAAATCTACCTGAGAAATCCGCTATAGGAGATAGGATAAGCAGAATAAAGCGCGGCTATGGTAAAGCAAATAAGCACGGTGCTAAATTATGAATCCTGAAATTCAGTCACGACGCAGCTTAACTTACGTGTTATGGATGCTTGGCGTGGTTTGCATTCCCATTGGTCTGAGTTTTCAAACGGGAAGTGGATTACAACTGATTTTTATCGGGTTGAGCATCGGCTTGTTTGCCCTTAGTCGCGCAATCTTTACGGCAACGCCTGCACGTTAACGCTTTTTAGACAACACTTTTTGTAAAGCATCAAACCAATGATCTGCCATTTTCTCTTCTCCAGATGCGTTTGGATGTAAGCCATCGTAAGTGTCTTGAGTTGCATTAAAGCCAGTGTACTGGTCAACCAGAATAATTGGACTGGTTGAAGCATTCATCGATCGAGCCAGTTCAGCAATGCGTTGATTGAAGCGCTGCGTTTGAACTTCAGCGCCAACCGAGGGAATGAGCTGGGCTAGTAGAATCGTCGATCGTGGGTTTTGTCGTCGGAGGGCTTCGATTAGCTGGCGGAGTTTGTTGATGATTTCGTCGTCGCGTTGCCCGCGCAGCAGATCGTTTGTGCCTAAATGCAGCAAAACGATATCGGGCTTAGCGTTGCGCGTCCAGCCGTCGATTCGCGCTAAAACTTGATCGACCTGCCAGCCCCAATGGCCTTCGTGGTCTTGATCAAAATCTGATTGAGGCGCATTGCCAAGATAGTTCGATCGCGTCGATCCAACAAAATCGACCGCATATCCGGCTTGACGCAGTTTGATCCAGAGCGATCGACGATAGCTGTTGTGATTGCGATCGGCTTGCGTGATCGAATCTCCCAATGGCATAATCCGCAAACCAGGTTTATCGCTTTGTGCGGGGCGTATTTCTGAAATTGTTGGCGTGCAGCTTACCCAAAAGAAACTGAATCCACAGCTAACCCCTACGATCAACGCCACGCGCCTCGATAGAATTTTCATGATGAGAAAACAGAGGTCTGTAACATCCGTTATCATCTCAATTTGAGGCTGCTTTTTGCTTTGATTTCACAAAACGCCAAGAATTTTAAGGTGTAGCTGTAATTTCTTTGGAAGCTTGTGCCGCGATCGCTAACTCTTCGTACACGCGCTTCAAGCCATCGAGTTGATAATGGGCGTTTAAACCGCTTGGATTCGGCAAGACCCACACGATCGTGTCCGCGATCGTGTGATTTTGACACCCCATCACCGCTTTAGGCTGGCTAAATGCAGTGCGATAAGCACTAATTCCCAGAATCGCTAGAAATCGCGGTTGATAGTGTTCAATTTTCGCGGCTAACTGCTCGTGACCGATTAATAGCTCTTGCGAATCGAGTTCGTCGGCGCGGGCGGTTGCTCTAGGCGCAAGATTAGTTAATCCGTAACCACGCTGTAAGAGGGTTTGATCTTCAAACGGGGAGAGTAATCGATCGGTAAATCCTGCTGCATAAAGAGTTTTCCAAAAGCGATTTCCAGGACGTGCAAAATGATGCCCAACAGCAGCACTATAAAGGCTTGGATTGATGCCGCAAAATAAAACATCAATGTTTGGCGCAATGATATCGGGAAGGGTTTGATTGTACGCAGCGTAAATCTCTGCTTTTGTGGGTTTATAAATCGAAGTCATGCGTTCTAGTGTAGCGTGCAGCGTTAATGATTCTGTTGTGAAAGCTGATTCTTGAGCGACTATTTCTCTTCGATTGTAGTGTAAACGGTGCTAGGACAACGATTAGAGTGTCCCTACACCCCGCTTAATCGATCGTGTTTTTATTACATTAAATGTAGTGTTCCCATTAGGGATTAAAGGTATGTTGAATCGAATCCGAAACAAAGTCGTTTTACCTAGCTTACTCACTGCAAGCTTTATTGGGGTTAACACGTTAGCAATTCAGCCTGCAAAAGCGGATGAACACCTTTTGCGCGACGTTGGCATCGGTGCGGCAGCAGGAGTATTGACGGGAGTTATTACTCATCGCTCTCCGGTTGCGAGTGCCATTAATGGGGCGGCGGCAGGCGCGGCGGTTTCAGGCGCGAACGATGTGTTTGGCTCGCATCCTGGACATCGTGATATTGCTCGTGATGCCGTAGCTGGAGCGGCAGGAAGTAGCGCGATCGGTCAGCTAACAGGTCGGCGTCATGCGCTCAATAATGCGATCGAGGGTGCTGCTGCGGGTGCGGCGATTAATTTGATCAATCATCGCCATCGCTAAGGATTGCAGTACAAACAGTACATTGGATTGGCAACGAATAGGCGGTCTGGGTAGCGCTTTTCTTGCTGAAAACCACACGTTTGACAAGCATACTGATCAGCTAGTGTGCTGTTCGTTGGAGAACCGCAAAGTTCACAAGGTAAGCCTGGAGTGCGATCGACGATCGCAAATCCAGGCGTTAAACAATTCGGGCACCGAGACCGCATTTTCTGAACTAAATCGCGGGTTGCTTGAGCGATCGTTTTCATGCGAGTGGGGTTGTGCATCGCTCGCATATCGGTTTCTAAATGAATCTTTCCGGTCGTTGATCGAGCTAGTGCAATATTGACAGCTTCGTGTAAGCGATCGTGATTCGTAATTCCTTTAATAATGTCGTTTGACTCGGTTGATAATTGATTGACCATCACAATTAAACCGTGTGATGGAAAGTTAATTTTATTCGCAAAACTAATCGCTTGATCAATATTGCTAACGCTGCAATGATTGAAATTAGTATCTGTTGAAATACATTCACCAATAATTTCTAGATTGTGAACTGTATCAATTAGAATAACAAGTTCGCGATCACAAGGCAGCATAGGAAGCGTGGGATGGGGCGTAAAGCTGCCTTCTGATGCGATCGCTAAATCTAAACCAGTTTGCTCGATCGCGGCAAGCGCTTTGAGTCGGGCCGCTTCGAGTTGCGTTCCTGAGCGGGAAACTTCACGAGTAAAAGTGCCGAAGCGATCGGTGTTGAAATTTTCAGGAACAACGGGTTTGATGCCAAGCTGAGTAAGAATCGGCGCGATCGCTTGCTCTTTGTGGTGCATAGTTGCGATCGCGGCGGTACGATCGGCAAAGATTTCCAGATCGGGCATTGGTTGAGGGAAATGAACTGAAAAAACAAAGCATTCGGAAATTGACTATCCGAATGCTTTGTCATTTTATGGCATCCGTTCAGGATTGAAAACTGAACTATGACTCTAGCAAGCTGCGCAGCATCCAGGCGGTTTTTTCGTGAATTTGCATCCGTTGAGTCAGTAAATCTGCTGTCGGTTCGTCGTTTGCTTCTTCAACCAGTGGAAAGAGCGATCGAGCCGTCCGCACGACTGCTTCTTGTCCTTCAACCAGCAGCCGAATCATTTCATCGGCTTTTGGAACGCCAGGCGTTTCGGCGATCGAGCTAAGTTTCGCGTACTCGCTGTAGGTTCCGGGTGCTGGAAATCCGAGTGCTCGAATCCGTTCTGCAATCAAGTCAACGGCGGTTGCAAGCTCGGTGTACTGCGTTTCAAACATCGTGTGCAGCGTTTGAAACATCGGTCCGGTTACGTTCCAGTGGAAGTTGTGGGTTTTGAGATAAAGCGAGTAGGTGTCAGCAAGCAAACGCGACAATCCGCCTGCAATCTGCTCACGCTTTGACGCTTCAATGCCGATATCGATCGGGGTTGAAATTTGGCTAACCATGCTATTCTCCGATTTTTAGAACAGATCTTCTGACAAAATATTTCAAAGTAGAGAAAACCGCGATCAGGCTAAATGTTTCTGAAGAATCGATTTTGGGGCACGTCTGACCCGACACAAAATCATTTCATGTCCTAATCGGCTACAGGCTTCGTAACGGTGACAGCCAGAGAATCCGTAAAACTGACCGTCTACCTCTAGCACGTCGATCGGTTCTTGCAGCCCGATTTCAGCGATCGATCCCATTAAGGCTTTGACTTTTTCTGGGTCGTTTTGGCGAAATAACGGACGACGAATTTTTTGAATCGGAATCTCTTGAACTCTCACCATTGCTTTGATTCTTTTGCCTTACTTCTAAATCATACTCATTATGAGTACGAGTTGCAACTTATTTTGACAACTTTTGGAACTACGGACAGAAAAACAGGGAAATTGTGAAACGAGGAGGGTGCGAGCGGGGGAATTGCCAGTACAATCAAACACAGATTTTGAGCATCGTCACGCTTGACGGTTGGAACCAGGATGCCGTTCTCGATCAAGGCGCAAAACATCTGGTGAATTCGCGGCTACACAGACAAGACCACCCACAAGTTAAGAGTTAAACCCAATTAGTTTGTGTCGGTGGACTTTGTGCAGAACTCATTCGTCAGGCGTTCTCAGAACATCATCCGTTGAATAAAAAGAGGCTTGACTCCCGTGGCTTGGACTGCAACCCGGTTTTATTCACTTTCTAGCATCGTGGTTGGATTTGCGTGCACGGTCGGATTTGCTGCACCTGCCAAATCCGCGCCCGCTCAAGATGTCGAAATTCAAGTCGGCGTTGTGCAACGGTTTGGCGATCGCACCAAAGACACGATGACGCTCAAGGCTTTGGGCGGCGATCGATTAACGGTGCGCTTTGATACCAACGGCAAGCCGCAAACGCTCACCGCTCAAGAACTCAAAATCGAAACCGTGATGCAAGCCTTGCCTAAACCAACAATCGAGGAGCGAGTAATTTTTAGTACGCATCGCAGTTTTGAAACCGCCGAAGACCAAGCGCAGGCATGGAGAGCGCAAGGAATTGAGGTTGAAATCGCGCAGCCGAATCGCTGGCAAGTTTGGGCAAAACGCAGCGTTTACAATACGCCATTGCTGCGGCGGTTGCTGCTGCGAAGCCTTCAGCAAAAAGGCATTCAAACCGCGCAAATCGAAAGCAAAATGATTCGCGAAGTGCCGCGATCGTCGTGGGTGCTAAACGGGTTTCGATACACTCGCGATGCGGTAGATATTTCATCGGGATCAGGCGCGATCGAGGTCGATCGCGAAAAAGACGATGCGCCGTCTCGCACGTATGCAGGCACGCTGAGACTTCAGCCAAACGCCTACGGAACTTATACGCTCGTCGATAACGTTGGATTAGAAACGTATTTGCGCGGCGTTGTTCCCCATGAAATCGGGGGATCGGCAGCGCAATCGGTTCTCGAAGCGCAAGCGATTCTAGCGCGGACGTATGCTTTGAGAAATTTGCGACGGTTTGCGATCGATAACTATCAACTCTGCGCGACAACGCAATGTCAAGTGTATTTTGGCGTGGGCGGTGCGGTAGATTCAACCGATCGCGCGATCGCGGCGACGCGTGGACTCGTGCTGACTTATCAAAATGAACTCGTTGACGCGCTTTATTCTTCGACTTCAGGCGGCGTGACCGCTTCGTTTGACGATATTTGGCACGGATGGGATCGGCCTTATTTACAAGCGGTGATCGACGCTCCGAACCCACTGTGGGATTTGAAAAACCGCAGCTTAGCTGACGAAAAGAATTTCCGGGCGTTTATCGGGCAGAAAAAAGGCTTTAACGAAGATGGAACGGAGATGTTTCGCTGGCGCTATGAAAATACCCTGGCGCAACTCAATCAAGAACTGCGGGAATATCTCAAAAAGATTAATCACCCGATGGCAAACTTCAAGACGATTCAAAATATTCAGGTGATGGCCCGATCGAACAGTGGACGCATTCTCAAAACTGCGATCGCCACCGATGCAGGCACGATCGAAATTGAAAAAGACGACATTCAAACCGTATTTGATGCACCTGCGAGTACGTTATTTTACGTCGATCGGCTTTTTGAGAACAAAACGCTTAAAGGATTCGCGTTTGTGGGCGGCGGGTTCGGTCACGGAGTTGGATTAAGTCAGGTGGGATCGTATAATCTCGGTCGGTTAGGATGGTCGAGCGATCGAATTTTGAGCTTTTATTTTCCCGGTACGCAACTGCAACCGATTAGCGGGGCAATTACGCTTTGGCGCGATCGTTCCGTTGCAGCACAATCGACCTCAAGACAATAAAGCATTATCGTTTACCTAGAAAAAAGCCATAATGAACACAATGCGCTAAAACTTTTGGACGCTAATGGACGCTTTTGAGCCAACGCCACCGACCTGGACACACGCTGCAACGCACTCTTTCACGTTCTCTTGTCCAACCTGCCACAAATCCTGCACCGACGCCGATCGCGCTTGGATCAATCGCCGATCCCCGGTTTTTACCGAAGATTACCGGAAAAAATGGCAGGAGTTTTATCACTGCCAATGCGGTCAAGTATGGTGGGCCTGGAGCAGCGATCGACCGCCCTCGGAGTTTGGACGCGATCGTCCTAGAATCGACACCTTTAATCCGTTCGATGACTTTTAACCCGGAATCCAGTCGGCTACGGTCTGCCACAGCAACCAAGCGTTGAGAATGGCAATCACAACCGCAGTCGTCCAGCTTAAAATCGTTAGCCAGGTTGGACTGACAAATTTCCCCATTAAACGCCGACTGCTAGTAAACATCACAAGCGGAAACACGGCAAACGAAAGCTGCAAGCTCAGCACAACTTGACTAAAAACCAATAAGCTTCCGGTGCTTTGCTCACCGAAAAAGACAATCGTGATCAAAGCAGGCACAAGGGCGATCGCTCGCGTCAGCAATCGCCGCGCCCACGGACGCAGCCGCAAACTGAGAAAGCCTTCCATCACAATCTGCCCTGCCAATGTTGCCGTCAGCGTTGAGCTTTGACCAGACGCCAACAGCGCAAAAGCAAAAATCGCACTCGCCGCACCGACGCCCAACAACGGCGACAAAAGTTTATAAGCGTCTTGAATATCTGCCACCTCGTGATAGCCTGCCACGTGGAACGTTGCTGCTGCCACGATCAAAATTGCGGCGTTGACGAGTAAAGCAAAGCTGAGCGCAACGGTTGAATCGATCACGCCAAACTTAATCGCTTCGCGCTTTTTCGGAATTGTGGGTTCAAAGGCGCGGGTTTGCACGATCGACGAATGCAAATACAAGTTGTGCGGCATCACCGTTGCGCCAAGAATGCCGATCGCGAGGTACAGCATTTCGGAATTTTTCACAATCGAGGCTTGCGGCAAAAATCCAGTGAGAATTCCACCCGCATCAGGGCGAGAGAACATAATTTCTGCAATAAAGCACACCGCAATAATGCTAATTAGCGTAATGACCAGCGATTCAACATAGCGAAATCCTTTCGACTGCAAAAATAGCAGCACGATCACATCAAAGCCCATCAAGCAAACGCCCCAAAAAAGCGGCAACCCGAATAAAAGCTGAAGCGCGATCGCACTTCCAAGCAGTTCGGCTAGATCGCAGGCGGCGATCGCGATTTCACACAGCACCCACAGCATGAAGTTCACACGCGGATGATATTGCTCCCGGCAAATCTGCGCTAAATCGCGCCCGGTTGCTACGCCTAAGCGCACACAAAGCGATTGCAGCAGCATTGCCATCAAGTTTGACAGCAGAATCACACTCAGTAGGGCATAGCCAAACTTTGAGCCGCCTGCGATGTCGGTTGCCCAATTGCCAGGGTCCATATACCCGACAGATACAAGGTAGCCCGGACCTAAGTAGGCAAAGAGCTTGCGCCAAAAACTTTTGACGTTGGGGATCGGAATGCTGCGATGCACCTCTGGAAGGCTCGGAGCCTCCGCAACAGGGCTACGAAACGACATGCGTGAACTCCTTTAATCCAAATTATGAAAGGAATATGAAACTAGAATACGTTAAACGAAGGAAGAATTAATCGCTTTGGTGAAAAGGTCTAGGTTCAGCTTATGGATCTTGAATTTGTGCGACGTCTTTCGTGAGGGACAGAAGCGGCGTGTCGATCGACAGAACCTCTTCGTAAAGTCATCATCACAATGCTGGAGTAGAAACCAACCCTAATTTTACTAAAACAAACTCATAATGAGTACGTTTTGAGAAAGTTTATTAATTTAGAGTGATTGGGTAGATTGGGCAAACCATCGTACAGCGTAGAGATTTAGGCGGTACTTAGGAAGCGAGCAAAAAACGGTTCAACCAACGCCACATTAATCTTTATCTTTCATCATCACTTTATCGACAAAGTTTGTATAAATATCGCCCGATCGAAACTCCGGTGTCTCAAGAATTTTCTGATGAAAACTAATCGTTGTGGGCAGTCCGGTTACAGCGCATTCTCGCAGCGCTCGCTTCATGCGCAGAATGGCCGACGGTCGATCGTGTCCCCACACAATCAGCTTTCCGATCAGCGAATCATAATAAGGCGGAATCACGTAATCGGTGTAAACGTGAGAATCCATTCGCACCCCCGGCCCGCTTGGCGGCAAATATCCGCTAATACGACCCGGACTCGGACGAAAATTATGATCGGGATCTTCAGCATTGATGCGGCACTCGATCGCATGTCCTCGCAGTTCGATTTGGTCTTGCGTAAATCCTAACTTCTCACCTTGCGCGATCCGAATTTGTTCGGCAATCAAATCAACGCCTGTGATCATTTCGGTAACCGGATGCTCAACTTGAATTCGGGTGTTCATCTCCATAAAATAAAATTCACCAGAGCGATCAAGCAAAAATTCCACGGTTCCGGCACCGATGTAGTCGATCGCTTGTGCCGCTAAAATCGCCGCCGCTCCCATTTTTTCGCGCAGTTGAGGAGTGAGCGCTGAACTGGGTGCTTCTTCAAGCAGTTTTTGGTGACGACGCTGAATCGAACATTCTCGCTCGCCTAAATGAACTACGTTTCCATAGCTATCAGCTAACACCTGAAATTCGATATGGCGTGGATTCTGGACAAATTTCTCGACGTAAACGCCGCCATTGCCAAACGCCGCTTCTGCTTCTCCTTGAGCGGCAAGATACTGCTTGCTGAGTTCATCATCGCTTTGCACTAACCGCATTCCGCGACCGCCGCCGCCTGCGGTTGCCTTGATAATCACCGGATAGCCGATCGCTCTTGCAATTTCTTTAGCGTCGTCTTCGTCTTCGACCAAGCCTTTGCTGCCCGGAACGGTTGGCACGCCGACTCGCTCCATTGTTTTCTTAGCGGTAGATTTATCGCCCATCGATCGGATTGCGTCGGGCGACGGCCCGATAAACGCGATTTGGTGATCGGCGCAGATTTCAGCAAATCGGGCATTTTCCGCCAGAAACCCATAGCCTGGATGAATCGCCGTTGCGTTGCGGGTGAGCGCGGCAGCAATAATATTTGGAATATTTAGGTAGCTTTTGCTGCTTGGAGGTTCACCGATGCAAACGGCTTCGTCGGCAAGCTGAACGTGGAGCGAATTGCGATCGATCGTAGAATGAACCGCAACCGTTGCGATTCCCATTTCTTCACAGGTGCGAATGATTCGGAGGGCGATCTCCCCGCGATTTGCAATCAAAATTTTGGAAAAACGCATGTTCGATATCTAGATCCGTAAACAGTAGAATAAGGCTTTCGCAGGAACAATGGGGATTTACGGCGTGATTTTGCTGTGGAGAGTCACGAACAAGAGCACCCTTTGGCGTGCCGCATCACCGAAGATGATAAAGCCGACCAAAGCGGAGTAGAAACGTTTGCCGCGTCGAGTCCTTCGGCTGTCCAAGTATTGCAGGTGCGCAATGCTGAATACGTTCCGGTTGCTGCAAAGAAGCCATCGGTTTCGCTGGCACCACTTTTAAGATAAATCGGTTTTCCGGTGGGGGTTTGCTCGAACGAGGTTTTTAAGAACTGCATTAGATTGAGGTATTCAGTTCGATCGAGCGCAATGCATCGCAATTCAACCTCCGACTCCACGGGAAGCGCAGAATACCCGCGCACATACATTGCGGCCGTGTTTCCTGGCTTCAACAACACCCGCGCAATATCGAATGCGTTGATTTGCCCCCAGCTTGGGGTTTCGGTGTACCAACGCCGATCGCCCCATCCGAGTTTGAGGTAACTGTAATTCTCCTGATGCTTGCTGCCAATTTGCTTAAGCTCCAGAAAGTTGCGCCAATCGTAAATCCCGTTCTGAACGGGCACCACAAAGTTTACGTGCATTGTCTCGCCTGCAATGTAGATGCGATAGGGTTTAGAAGTGCAGTTTGAACCTGAGGTATTCCAACGGCGCGGAGTGAAATACCCGATCGTTATGGCTCCGCTTAGCAATAAAACTCCACAGATTGCCGTCTTACCCAGACGAACAAACGCAGTACGATACTTCATAGACGTTTGGAGATCAAGATCATGGGTAGAAAACCAACTCCCACTGAAAAAAGAGTGACGCTATCGGGGGTGAGTTGGCAACAGCTTGAAACATTACTAGAAGAATTGGGCACGTCGCGCACGGCACGCCTCACGTATGACCGTGGCAAACTCGAAATGATGACGCCGCTCGAAGAACACGATCGCTGTGCTCGATTAATTGAATCTTTGATTCTGGTGATAGCAGATGAAATCAAGATAAAAGTGAACTCGATCGGCTCAGTATTTCTGACTCGTCCAGAGATAGGACGTGGAATTCAACCAGATAGTTGCTACTACATTAATCAATCGGTTCGGTTCGGGAAGCGGGCTGAACTTGATATGAACCAATCACCACCCCCGAATATTGCCGTCGAGGTGTCGATTGGACGGGGACAAATTGATCGATTCTCGCTATACGGTTCGATCAATGTCCCGGAACTGTGGTGTTATGTAACCGTTGTTGGCGATAATGTTTTAAAGGGAAACTTGCAGATTTTTCAACTTCAGAACGATCGCTATGTTGAAACCTCGAACAGCGCTGAGTTTCCATTTTTAACAGCAAAACGAGTTTTAGAATTTCTTGAACAAAGCGATACGATCGGACTGGCACAATCGCTGATTGTATTGCGTGAATGGATTAGGGAACGTCTTTAACAAATGGATATTTTTAAGCTTTGGTTGCCTGAAGGTCGCGAATTACCGATTGTGGCGAATTTACCGCACAGTGGGTTATTTGTACCGTATTCGATCGCGGCTCAAATGACGCTTGAGCATTGGTGGAGTTTGCCGAATTCAGATTGGCATCTCGATCGCTTGTATGATTTTTTGCCTGCGCTTGGAGTCACTGTTTTACAAGCAACGCATAGCCGCTATGTGGTTGATCTTAATCGAGCGGTTAAACCACCGATATTTGGAAGCTTTTGGTCGTCGGTTGCGCCAGAAACAACGGCGTTCGATCGACCCATTTATCAACATAAACCAACCGAAGCTGAAGTTGAGCAACGCATCGACGCTTTTTACAAGCCTTACCACGCAAAATTAGAAGAAATTTTGCAGCAGAAGATCGATCGTTTTGGGTCTGTGTATCTGCTTGATTTACATAGCTTTCTGGGACTGATTAACGATGACATTTGTTTAGGAAATCGTAAGGGTAAGACCTGCTCGACAAGATTAATCGATATCGTTGAATACGCCTTTGAAAGTGAGCATTACCAAGTTGTTAAAAACAAAGTATTTAATGGTGGATATATTACAGGGCATTATGGTGAACGATCGACGATTGAAGCCCTGCAAATCGAAGTAAGATATCCGGTTTATTTGAAGAAAGAACAGCTCGAGCGAGCTACTCCGCCTGATTGGAATGTTCCTGAACTACAAGCAGCAAAACGCAAATTTGAAAGGGTGTTTACGATCGCGATTAATCTTTTGATGCACAATTAAAATAGTTAAGCTTAAATTCCGCTCCGAACTGAATATATTCAGTTTGAGTCACGAAAATCAACTTGAGCAGCGAAACATGCAAGCACAAATGCGAAACACGATGAATGAAAGGTGAGTCGTCACTGCGGTTTTGCCTGTCGGGTTTGTCTTTGTGATTTTCCTTTCCTTTGGTTGTGCCCTAACAACTCTGCTTGCTTTAGCTTTAGTCGATCGAAGCGTTCTTCAGCGTAGAAAAGAAGCTCCTCTCCAGGAAACTTCAGCACCGAATTGTAACGAGAATAATCGTTTCTTTCCCAGGCTTTAATCACTGCCCTGTATCCTGAAACATGAGCGCAGAGCTTGAGCAAGCAGTCAGGAATTTCGTTTTCTTCTAACAAATCTGTATGCTTGGTTACTAAATCGGCCATCGCTTCGTTCATTGGCATGAAGACCTCTTTCATCCAGAGACAATAAGCATCTAGATCTTCTTGGGTCGGCGGTGGGCTTCCTTTGAAAAAAGAGGTGTTCGATCGATAAATGCTTCGGAAACCTTTCCACGCCTCGCTTGATGCGCTGACAAGGGATAACAAAGGTCCGTAGAAATCGCGCAGTTGTCGTTCAACCCTAGCAAGCTGTGCCTTGCGCTGCTCTAGCCTCACCGTGTTGACGTAGGTGGCAACGTAGCCCGCTAAACCGAGTGAAACGGTTGCAGCAACCGATAGGAGAGAAATGGTACTTTGATCCACTGCACAATTTCCTACAGATTTTGAAGTCTAGAGATATTATCTAAAGAAGGGTTGCAGTTTTATTGGAATAAGATTTTTTGTGCTCACTCTGCACGCGAATCGATCGCATCGTAAACCCGAAGATTTCAGCTTTAAACAACATCGATCGAGCTTTGAACCTCGTCGTTTTCATCTTGAACCCCATTGATTCTGTCTCAAGCGACACGATTCCCGCTTTAAGCGATGTTTAAACTTCGACGAATGCAATTCAAAACCTCACTCGTTCCTTTTTGCACGCAAACCCTGACTTCAATTCAATCAACCTTGACCCGTTGCCGATAGAATGAGTACCTGTTCTTTCCATATCTGGGTCTATGTCTGTCTTGTCATCTGCTCCCTTTTCGGCTCACGAGATCGCGGCTGAAGGCATCAAGCCCGAAGAGTACGAAGAAATTTACCGCAGGCTAGGTCGTCACCCAAATAAAGCAGAACTCGGAATGTTTGGGGTGATGTGGTCAGAGCATTGCTGCTACAAAAACTCGCGCCCGTTGCTCAAGCAGTTTCCGATCGAGGGCGATCGTATCTTAGTTGGCCCTGGCGAGAATGCGGGCGTGATCGATCTCGGAGATAATTTAAGGCTTGCTTTTAAAATCGAATCGCACAATCACCCGTCTGCGGTTGAGCCGTTTCAAGGAGCCGCAACCGGAGTGGGGGGAATTCTGCGCGATATTTTTACAATGGGTGCTCGCCCGATCGCGCTGCTTAATTCACTGCGATTTGGCTCGATCGAAGACGCTCGCACCCGCCGCATTTTTACGGGAGTCGTGGAAGGAATTTCGCATTATGGTAATTGCGTTGGAGTACCGACCGTTGGCGGAGAAGTGTATTTTGATCCGGCGTATTCGGGCAATCCATTAGTAAATGTGATGGCGCTGGGATTAATGGAAACGACCGAGATTGTGAAATCCGGCGCAAAGGGAATCGGCAATCCGGTGCTGTATGTCGGATCGACGACGGGGCGCGATGGTATGGGCGGCGCGAGCTTTGCCAGTGCAGAACTAAGCGATGAATCGATCGACGATCGACCCGCCGTTCAAGTGGGCGATCCGTTTCTCGAAAAGTCGTTGATCGAAGCGTGTCTCGAAGCGTTCAAAACCGGGGCGGTGGTTGCAGCGCAAGACATGGGAGCGGCGGGAATTAGCTGCTCGACTTCAGAAATGGCGGCAAAAGGTGGCGTTGGAATTGAACTTGATCTTGATTTAATTCCGGTGCGAGAGTCGGGAATGGTGCCGTATGAATATTTGCTGTCTGAATCGCAAGAGCGGATGCTGTTTGTTGCTCACAAAGGGCGCGAACAAGAACTGATCGATATTTTTGAGCGCTGGGGACTTCATGCCGTGGTTGCAGGCAGAGTAATCGAAGCCTCGATCGTGCGGATTTTATTTAAAGGTGAAATCGCCGCCGAAATTCCCGCAACGGCTTTGGCAGACAATACGCCAATTTATCATCGCGAACTGCTTGCCGAACCTCCGGAGTATGCGCGTCAAGCGTGGACATGGACGCCCGCAAAGCTTCCCGCCTGCACCAAAGCCGGAATCGAAGCTGAAGGAAAATTTTTAACGTGGAATGCGGTGTTAGTGCAACTACTCGACGCGCCAACGATCGCATCTAAGCGCTGGATTTATCGCCAATACGATCATCAAGTCCAAAACAATACGGTGATGCTTCCGGGTGGAGCCGATGCCGCGATCGTGCGGGTTCGTCGCTTAGCCGATGAAACGACTGCTTCGGTTACGCCTGATCCAACATCGCTCACCAAAGGCGTTGCAGCAACGGTTGACTGCAATCCTCGCTACGTTTACCTGCATCCTTACGAAGGTGCAAAATTTGCCGTTGCTGAAGCTGCCCGCAATTTAAGCTGTGTCGGAGCAGACCCGATCGCCATCACCGATAACCTGAATTTTGGCAGTCCCGAAAAATCGATCGGATATTGGCAACTTGCCGAAGCCTGTCGCGGTTTAGCCGAAGCCTGTCGCGAATTCGCAACACCTGTCACGGGCGGGAATGTGTCGCTTCATAATGAAACCCTCAACGCAAACGGCAAGCCTGAGCCAATCTATCCGACTCCGGTTGTAGGAATGGTTGGGTTTATTGAGCAGATCGATCGCATTGCCGGACAAAGCTGGAAACAAAGCGGAGACGTTATTTATTTACTCGGATTCAACACGTCTGAGAATTCAGATCACGTCACGATCGGCGCGTCGGAATATCTTGCAACTCTTCATAAAACGGTAGCAGGTCAACCCCCGCTCATCGACTTTGATCTCGAACGTCGAGTGCAGTCGGTTTGTCGCGATGGCATTCGGCGCGGTTGGATTCAGTCGGCGCATGATTGTGCAGAAGGCGGATTGGCGATCGCGCTTTCTGAATCATGTTTTGGTCACAAACTTGGCGCAACCATCGAAATTCCAGAAGCTTCAATTCGATTTGATCATCTGTTATTTGCAGAAAGCGGTGCTCGAATTGTAGTGTCAGTTAAACCTGAATCGGTCAGCGATTGGGAAGCGTTTCTGCAAACGCAACTGGGAGATCACTGGCAAAAACTCGGCACCGTTGGCGGGGATTTGCTCAAAATATCGATCGGGCAACTTTCATTAATCGACGCTACGATCGCAGAGTTGTTTGAGCGTTGGTCTAGCGCGATCGAACATCGGTTGAACGGTAAGCGCTGAGTCAAGCGTTTGCTGTGCGATATTTAAGAAGACATTAAGAAACGTCACGCTTCTTAACCTGTCTCAAATCATTAATCCTGCTGCACCTTAAATCCCAAGCCTATGTTGCCTGATGACTCTTTTGCGTCGGATTCTGACCTGCAATCGTCTGAGCGTCCCGACAAGCCCGAAGAAGCCTGTGGTGTATTCGGCATTTATGCGCCCGGTGAAGACGTTGCTAAGCTGGCGTATTTTGGACTTTACGCTTTGCAGCATCGCGGACAAGAATCGGCTGGAATCGCAACGTTTGATGATACAGAAGTGCATTTGCACAAAGACATGGGTTTAGTGTCGCAAGTGTTTAATGAAGCTTTGTTGACTCAGCTTCCGGGCAGTTTAGCGATCGGTCATACGCGCTATTCCACAACCGGATCGAGTCGTCGTGTGAATGCTCAGCCTGCTGTTGTCGAAACTCGATTGGGCAAGCTGGCACTGGCGCACAACGGAAATTTGGTTAATACCGGAGAACTCCGCGCCGCGCTTTCTGAGAATAATCACGATTTTCTGACGACAACGGATTCTGAGATGATTGCGCTGTCGATCGCTCAAGAAGTGAATCAAGGTCGAGATTGGATCACAGGCGCGATCGCGGCTTTTAAACAGTGCACAGGCGCGTTTAGTTTAGCGATCGGAACGCCGATCGGCATGATAGGCACTCGCGATCCAAACGGCATTCGTCCTTTAGTAATCGGTACGCTGCCCCAAGAAACCGAAGATGCGCCGTTGCGCTATGCGTTAGCCTCGGAAACTTGCGCACTTGATATTATTGGCGCGGATTATCTACGCGACGTGCAGCCTGGAGAAATGGTTTGGATCACCGATGACGGGATGCAGTCGATTTTCTGGTCAGAGCAGCACGATCGAAAACTCTGCATTTTTGAGATGATTTACTTTGCGCGTCCAGACAGCGTGATGAACAACGAAAGCCTTTACAGCTATCGAATGCGAATCGGGCGACAGCTTGCGATCGAATCTGCCGTAGATGCTGACATTGTGATCGCCGTTCCCGATTCAGGCGTTCCGGCGGCGATCGGATTTTCGCAAGCGTCAGGCATTCCGTATGCAGAAGGCTTGATCAAAAATCGCTATGTGGGGCGCACCTTTATTCAGCCCACGCAGGGAATGCGCGAAGCCGGAATTCGCATGAAGCTCAACCCGCTTAAAGATGTGTTAGCCGGAAAGCGCATCGTGATCGTCGATGATTCGATCGTGCGTGGCACCACAAGCCGCAAAATCGTCAAAGCGCTGAGAGATGCAGGCGCGATCGAGGTTCACATGCGCATTTCATCGCCGCCCGTAACGCATCCTTGTTTCTACGGCATTGATACCGATACGCAAGATCAACTCATTGCCGCCACCAAATCCGTCGAAGAAATCGCTAAGCAAATCGAAGTAGATTCGCTGCAATATCTCAGTTGGCAAGGAATGCTGGAAATGACCCGCGAAAACCCGAACGAATTCTGTTCAGCCTGTTTTACCGGAGATTACCCGATCGGCATTCCTGAGCAAGTGAAGCGATCGAAGCTGATGCTTGAAAAAGCGACGCTGTAACCTGCCTTCGGCTACGCGGCTAACCGGACAAAACCTGCCTTCGCGGGTTGCTTTATTCGGCTGGCTATTGAATGTCAGTTTTAGTTGAGCCTGGCGATTCATATTAGCTGTGCAAGAGACGAGCGGCTACACAGACCAAACCCGCCTTTATCGGGTTAGAGCCAATGGTCAAGACCAGCCCCCGCAGGGGAACTTCGGTTGTGTAGCCGCGCCTTCGCGCCCGCGCTTTGTGCCACGACCCACCCATCCACCGATTCAAACTTTATTCAAGCCATTTGTGATCCCGAACCCACGTTAAACTATGTCGGAAACATCAAAATGCTAGAAATCAACGCAGCACTTATTCACTTTTGCTCTGTGCCGCATCGTGCAACCTGATTTGACACCTTAGCATTACCAACGTCAGAGCAACGCCAAACTTCGCTAATCGCCGTACTTTTATTTATTGCAACGTTTCAGAGCGTTAACCCCACAAATTAATCTGTTCCGCATCATTCTCTACCCATCGGCAAAGTTAAATTTGGGGATCACGCTTGAAGTTCAATCAGCTTCAAATCGCTCTGCAAAATCAACGCAAGCTTACGAATTCTGCATAGCCGGGACTAAACTCTTGATCGCAATTAACGCAAACTTTCAATCGGTGCCGTTGGGCGATGCTCAGACGGTTTGATTTGGAATTTCACCAAATTGGCTAACTCTTGAAGCTGACTAATCGCTTCTGCGCCTTCGAGCTTCATCAGTTCTCGATCGTCGCGCATTTCCGTCCAGGTGATGCCGTAGTCGGACACCAAAAAGCGAATCAAATGGTTATTGTCTAAACTCACCATAAACGACGCGCTATTCATCTGACCGCCACAGGTGTAGCACGATGCCAGATAGCCGCGATTTTCCAGCACGACCGCAAGCGCTTGGAGATTCATCACCAAGTCCTGCACAAATTGACGGTGTTGTTCAGCTAGTCGTAAAAACACAGTTGTCCTCCAATCACCACAGACAATTGTAAACCTTTCCTTAAGTTTTTAACGATCATTTGTCAAATGCCCTAAAATCTCAAGTCCAAAAACTACACGGAGTCATAAAAAATACTCCGCCTCCAGGCTAACCGACGCTGTTCAATCTCAACGTAGCGATCGCAACAAGTCTAAGAAACGTTTCACTTCTTAACAGCTCTTACAGATTTGAGCAGCAAGAAGCAAAAATCAAGACAAATAGTGTTGTAGCGCAGTTTGAATTGAGCCTTGATTAACGTAAGCATATTCTAATCACTAAATCCGGAAAGCGGAGTGCAACGATCGGTAGATTTAATCAACTCACCCGAATGCGTACCTGCAATCAAAATAGGAGGATGTGCAAACCCTCCTATCGATCGAACCCATCGGATTTTGTAATTCAGACCGTTTTAATTAACTTGCCACCAGCCAACGCTCGGTCCGATAAACCGGATGGTGATCCATGCCCCGACTAGTAATATAATTCCAATCCACGCGCCAGTTGACGACCACTTCACAAACTGCTGTGACTGCGTTTTGGTAATCGGCAACCAGGATGCAATATTTTGTTCCTTGCCGTATTTCTCTCCGAGCGCTTCTTTTCGCCGCTTTGCTTCTCCCATATGCGTTTCCCTTTGTAAGTCAGATTAGTTCGATCATAGCGTTTTAGAACGGCTTGTCTGACTCGCTCACCATGCCAAATAAGCTGGCGTCAAGATAATTAATTCGCGCAAACGGACTCAAGGCAGTCAGCACTTGTGAGCCATAGCTGCGATGAATCACGCGGCTATCTAGCAGAGCGACAACTCCTTGAGACTCGCGCACCGGAGCAATGGCTCGCTGAAGTTCGCTAAGCGCTTGGGGCAATAAATACAGTCGGAACCAATCTTGACGAAGCTGCTTGTAGTGCGCGACTCGTCCAGCGACTAAAGGATGCTCCAACGAGGGGATCGGGAGCGTAGCGATCGCCAGCATTTGCGGCGCAGGCAATACGTTTTGATGCTGTCGCCAAAATTCCCAGCCTGTAACCAGAATTCCGTTGTCATCTAGACAAGTGCGCTCAACTTGGACTCGCGAACCGAATTCTGAAGCTAAAATCGAACCGACCTGCGCTTTAAGCGGCGTATCTCCGACCAGAATCACCGACAATCCCGAATTATTCGCGCTGAGGATCGATCGCAGCTCTTGCAAAATCGCACCCTGAAACTGAGGCGTATTTGGCATCGGTAAGCCTTCGGGCTGATAAAGCTGCACAATATCTTCTTGCCGATCGAGCGCAAATTTAAGACAAGTCAAATCATCACCGAGACCCACTGAACTGCGATAAATAATGGCGTCTGCATCTAAATCCAGCGCTCCACCGATTAAAACTGTTGGCTGCTGATCCCAGATTAAATTCAAAGCAGAAGCAACTTCAAGCGGCGCACAGTGCAATCCGAATTGCCCAGATTGACGAGCGATCGTCGCCCAAACCAGCGAGTTTTCTGAGTTGAACTGCTTAAAAAAGGCTTGCCAAGCCGCAGGAACCGCACCGGGGATCAAGCAATACAAATGGTTGAGGATTTCACGCTCTGGAGCTTCGATCACATAGCATTCATACGGATTGATCGGATGATGGAAAATTGCTTTTGTCAACTGCACTCGTGCATCGCGAATCGCCTCAATGCGATCGGGACACGCCAACATCAACGCTTCCCAATCCGGCGCTTGAATCCGAGCGGTAAGCTGATCCCGCGTCCACGCTTCGAGGTCATCGACTCCATCGATCACGGTCGGAATTCCCGACGGGAATCGATTTTCGCGGTGTAATCGGTCACCAAGCCACGCTTGCGGCGTCGTAATCACAACGCCTTTGTAGTCGGGAGAAATCCAGCGATCGCCGCTCTGAATTGGTTTTGGATGATCAATCCACTGTCGCAGTCGAGGAATATCCACCATCAACAAACGCTGCTGCACCGCTTCAGGCACGACTAAAATTACAGGCTCATGCCACATCAAAAGCGGCACTAAATAGCTCAGACGATAACGCCCCTGAGCATCCGACGGAGTGCCTGTTTGAATTAGGGCACTTCGTCCCAAGCGCAACCCCCGCGCCACTAATCGCGCCATTGTTAAATGATGCGACCAGTACGGCTCGCCGTGTTCTCGCAAAAAAGCGCGGAGTTGTTGATGGACTTCTACCTCAATCACGGGGTCACTCGCTGCGTACTAAACCATTATTTTGACATACTCACAAAAATCCCTGCGGCAGGTTTTGTAACCGCAGGGAAAACAAAAATTTTAATCAGTTCGTTTAGCGACGGCGACCGCTCCCAAACGTCGATCGACCCCGGCTTCCACTTCCAAAACCGCTCGGACTTCCAATGCGGCTCGGCGTAGAGCGATTTGATCGGCGCAGTGTACTCGTGCCGTAGCCTGATCCGGTGGGTCGATCGTACCCGATCGACGGACGATTCACACGCGGATTACTGTAGCCGCCGGAGCCGATGCGTCCGGTTGAGCGGAACACTTGACGATTGCGCTCCACAGCAGGCGGCGCTTGATAACGGTCTTGATAACGGCTCACCGCTTGACCGTAGCTGCTGCCATAGCCGCCAAATCCAGTAAGCGGAATGCCTGGACGATAAATCGGCGGAACGTAGTATTGCGGACGGAATAGCAAGCTTCCGATCGCTTGACCCGCGATCGCGCCTGCAAACGGTGCCCAAAAATTCGGCTCTTGGCGCACCACAACGGTTTCGCTTTGTCCGGTTTGAGGATTGGTCACATTTTCCGTAACGTTGTGCACGTACTCGATGCGGAAATCTTCGGGAATGTGCAGCGAGGCCTGCCCGTTTTCTACTTTAAGGTAGCCTTTTTGTCCGGCTTTTACTTCGTCGGGCGTAAGCTGCGCTAACGGTAAATTCTCCGTTCTAAACGACGACGGAACGCCCGCTTGAGTATCGCGCAGCAGCACCGTATACTCACCAGAGCCATCATCAAACGTGGCTTGCTGAATCGAATACTGCCCATCGGGAAGCTTCGTTGCAGCGCGGCTTTCTTGACGAGCGGCGGTATTCTGTGCAGCGTTTTGGCGCGGCTGCTGCGAATCGCTTAAGCTCGAACTGCCACAGCCAACGGTTGTCAAACACAAAGCAAGCGACATCGAAACAGCTAATAATTTGCGCATGGTAATACGAGCGAATTTAAATGAAAACATAGGCGTTTTACTCTTTTTAGAAAGGATCGATCGTTTTGTCTGCATCCTAGCGAGAGATGGGTCAATCTTTCTACAGTGGGATCAGTTCTGGAAAAAACTCTAAAAGATGATCGCTGCTGAGTTCGTCGCCTAACCGAGACGGAGAAAAATGCACCTGAATCGCCCGCAGTCGTTCTTGGTAATGCAAGTTAATAATTGCCTTGAGACCCGCTTCAAGCGATCGCAAATTCGATAAATCCGTTTCTAGATCTGGCACTTCGCCTTCTGCTGCGATCGTAATGATCACGATTAAATTCTGCGTGACGGGTAACGACAATGGATCGGTCGGAATATCCGAATTGTCATTGAGTTCTGGAGCAGAAAGATAACGCTGCGCTGAATCGGTAAACAACTCGTTGACATAATCCCCGGCTTCGCCTTCGTCCCAAATCACATCGCCTTCGTTGGCTGCCGATCGCCAATAAGTTTTGTATTGCAGCAAACTTTGACAAATTTCGACTAATCCTTCTCCTAACACTTGCAAATCGCCGCCGGATTCAACAGCGTTGCGCCCAGCTTGATTCAGAACGCCCAACAGAGGAGCCACTTCTTTTCCCGCAAGATGGACAAACACGCGGGATACGACAAATCGGGTTCGACCACTGAGCTGATTAAATCGATCGCGCCATGAACTCATGTTGATATCACAATAAATATAATTTTTCACAACCTAACAAAATAATCTGTAAAAAAGTTCTGTCTCTGGTTTATATAAAAGATTGCAGCAATACACCGAGATTGAGCACTTTGATCTACGATCAATGGATCTGCACAAAGGCAGATCCTTTTTTACTCGTACTGTATCTATGAGTCTTTCTCAGGTCAAACGTCTACTGATCGGTCGCACACTGCCTACGAGCGCACACCACGAACAGCGACTCAGTAAGGCAGCGGGTCTTGCGGTACTTTCGTCAGATGCACTCTCCTCGGTAGCATACGCAACGCAAGAAATTCTGCTGGTGTTGATTTTGGCGGGGCCGATGGCGCTGTCGCTGTCGTTGCCGATCGCGAGCGCGATCGTGCTATTGCTCACTATCGTCGTGCTGTCGTATCAGCAAACCATTCGTGCTTATCCGAACGGCGGCGGTGCCTACACCGTGGCAAAAGAAAACTTGGGGCTATATCCGGGTTTAATCGCGGCGGCAGCGTTGATGATCGATTACATTCTCACGGTTACGGTCAGTATTTCCGCAGGCGTTGACGCCTTAACGTCTGCGTTTCCAATGTTGCGTGGGGTTTCGGTTGAACTGTGTTTGCTGTTCATTTTCTTGATTATGCTGGCGAATTTGCGCGGCGTGAAAGAATCGGGTCAGTTGTTTATGATTCCGACTTATGGGTTTGTCGTCAGCATTTTTGGTTTAATTTTGCTCGGATTGCTTCGGCAAATCACCGGGCAAGTAGTTCCGATCGAGTCGTCGATCGCGCCTCAAGCGGTTCAGTCGCTAACGCTGTTTTTAACGCTAAAAGCCTTTTCTGCGGGCTGTACTGCTTTGACTGGAGTAGAAGCTATCTCAAACGGCGTTTTGGCATTTAAGCCACCGGAATGGAAAAACGCACGCGCAACAATGGTCTATATGGGATCGCTGCTGGGTGCGATGTTTATCGGGATCACTTATCTGGCGCATATTTACCGCGTCGTTCCGTCGGAAGATGAAACCGTGCTTTCGCTTTTAGGGCGTCAAATCTTAGACAATTCGCCATTGCACGGGTTTTATTATGTGATTCAAGGCACAACGCTGCTGATTTTGCTGTTGGCAGCAAACACTAGCTACGCCGATTTTCCGCGATTATCGTCGCTTTTAGCCCGCGATAATTTTCTGCCGCGACAGCTATCGATTTTAGGCGATCGATTAGTGTTCTCAAACGGCATTATCCTTTTGAGCGTATTTGCCTCGATTTTGATCATTATTTTCGAGGGCAATACGTCTTCGATTATTCCGTTGTATGCGGTCGGTGTATTTACGTCGTTTACGCTGTCCCAAAGTGGAATGGTGATTCACTGGCTCAAAGATCGCAGACGCGGCTGGTTCACCAGTGCTGTTATTAACAGCTTAGGCGCGATCGCCACGACGATCGTCTCGATCGTGATTGTGACGACAAAATTCCGGGCAGGAGCTTGGGTTGTGGTGTTAGCGATCCCCATTCTGGTTAATGTGTTCTTAGCGATTCGACGCCATTATCGTTATGTTGCCGAGCGGCTGAGCATTCAAGATTTGTCGCCCCGCAGCTACATGCCACGGGTTCGCGGTGAAACGGTGACGCATCCCGCGATCGTAATCGTAGGACAGCTACATCGGGGAACGGTTGAAGCGTTAGATTATGCGCGAAGTATTGCCGATGAAATTATCGCGATACACGTTGATATCGGCTCAACAGATTGTGACAAACTTCAACGACGCTGGCAGGAATTAGAATCTGATATTGAACTGGTGATTTTAGATTCGCCGTATCGATCGGTGGTTTTGCCGATTCTCGATTTTGTGCGGCAGTACGAAGCCAAGCATCCGAACGTGCTATCGACGATCGTGATTCCTGCGTTTGTGCCGCGTCGCTGGTGGGAAGGATTGCTGCACAACCAAACCACGCTGTTTTTAAAAAACGCGCTGCGAACCAAGAAAAGCCGCGTAGTGACAACAGTGCGCTATTACCTGTAAAACTTACGAAATTGAGATTGGAACGTTACGAAATACGCGAGTATCCGGAATCTCTAGATCGATGCGAGCGAGATCGGTGGGAACGCGCACCGTAATCGTCGCATCGATCGATTGATTTGGACGCAAGCTGTACAGAGAAATTGGATCTCCTCCGGGCGTGCTTTGACGCAGAACCGGATAGCGTTCGTTTGTGCGCGAGTTGAGCACGATCGCTCTTGCTAAATCAACATCTCCCACGTTATTAAGCTGATTGCTCAAGCGGCGAATGCGCATTTGAATGTTCACGACGTTCGAGTTCGGCGAATAGTTCACGCGCGTCACCGACAACAATTCCACTTCACCTGCACCGTTGCCAAACGGTTGTACAAATTCGCCAGGCGTTACACGCTCAAACCGGGACGGCGCAAAAAACGGAAAGGCAGGGCGACTGATCGACTCGGCAGTTGTGTTGCCATGGGTACCGCCGCCGATCGTTTGTTCATTTGATTGAGTCTGAGACCGAGAAACTGCGCTCGATCGCGTACCTGACTCAACGGCACGTCGAGCCGCAACCGATTGAACCGCCGCATAAGCGCTAAATAAAAACGCGATCGTAGACAGCAGCAACGCCAAACCCGCGAGGAGATCGTTTAAACCGTTGTCGCGATTGTTAGCGGGCGGAACTGCGGGTTCGATCGAAATGCGTCTTGGTTCGCGCACCGTGACTGGATTGCGTTTTTCTGAATTCGCATCGCGCAGCGAATCGGCGTCTTGAATTTTGCGAGGTTGAGAAATGCGGTTTTGCACCATGACGATCACCAGGAATTTGGTTCGATCATATTGATTTACCTGAAAGACTCGTCCTGTCTTGGGAAGGATTTATTAAGCGATCGCGAAGCGTCTCCAGATCTAATCAACCGTGAGCTTGGAATCATAAATTGCTTAAATGGGGTCTGACTGAGTTGATAAGCGGGTTGTTAGCTCAGATGCCTAGCGCGAATCATATTAGCTGCGCACATTGCGTGCGGCAACGCGGCTACACAGACAAAACCCGCCCCCTGCGGGTTAAGAGTCAATCACAACCTACGTTTCTCGACGCCTCTATTCTGATTCCTGCACCTTAAACGTCTCCACCGACGTTTTTAGCACTTCTGCTACTTGAACCGTTTGCCGCAGCGTATCTGATACCATCCGGGACGAATCCGAGGTTCGTACCGAAACATCAGCCACTTCTTGAATTAACCCCGTCACCGATCGCGACGCTTGCGCCTGCACAAGCATTGTTTCCGACACCGATCGCACCAGTTCATCGATTTGCCGCGACACATGCACCACGTGGACTAAGCTTTGCTTCGCATTCCGCGCTGAGTGCGCACTTTTAACCACCATCGCGCCGCCTTGACTCATAATATCAACGACATCGTGAGTTTGCTGCTGAACCGTTTCGATCATCGTGGCGATTTCACGGGTCGCTGTTGCCGATCGCGATGCCAATTCTCCAACTTCTGCTGCGATAATGCCAAAGCCGCGCCCGTGCTCACCAGCGCGGGTTGCTTCCATGCTGGCATTAATCGCCAACAAATCCGTTTGCACGGCTAAATCATTGATCAACGAAACAATTCTGCCAATCTGCTGCGACGAGTCACCGAGATGCTTGACTTTTTGGGTAGCACTCTCGATCGTCGCTCTCAAGCTGTAAATGCTCGTTACCGTAGCATCCATGATCGTTTCGCCCGAAGCGGCCGCTTCGGTCGCAGTTTGCGCGACGATCGCCGCTTGACGAGCACGATCAGCCACAACCTGTAGCGATTGAGTCATTTTTTCCAGCGAATCGAGCGTGCGCGTTGTTTCCTGAGCTTGCTGACGCGCGGCTTGAGCAAGCTGATTCACCGCTCCTTCGTTTTCGCTTAGAAGTTGATTGACTTGCAGCGTTGATTGTTTGACCTGAAGCACAATTTGCCGCAGGCTTTCAACGATCGCGTTAAAGAAATCAGCAACAATCCCCATATCATTTGCGCTCACGTCTGCCCGAACCGTTAAATCTCCCCGCGAAACGTCTTGAACTTGATTTAGCAATTGCAGAATTTGCTGCTGCAATGAATTCCGAATGGCTTCAGCCTTTTGCAGGGCACTGTGTCGCTCTTGCAAAAGCTGAGCTTGATTTAACGCATAGCTAAGCTGCGTGGCAATTTGCATTAAAAAATTGATATCAGGGCGATTCCACGGAGTCGGTGAGGTGCAGTTTTGCACACACAGCAAGCCGACAAGCTGATTGTTTTGCCTTAGTGGAATGGCAATCTGCGCCTTGACGCCTAACTCTCGTAAATGCTGCTGAGCAATGGCATTAGCCGTCTGCTCGACATTTTCTATGTTCCAGAATGATTGCTGCTCGTAGTGCTCAACCTCGGTTAATCCAAGCAGATCGTAAATGGATCGATCCTGAATGCTGATTTGTTGGGGTGCGATCGATTCGGCACTCACGCGACCGTCGAGCGTTCCGGGTTGCAGCTCATACACGATCGCTCGATCAACGCTTAAAAACTGCTGCACATCATCAAGGACTGTTTGCAAAATGGCGTTGCGGGTGCTTCGTGGTTCCCCGGAGCGGTAATCGGTTGCTTGCCAAATTCGAGTGGTAATGTCTACCAGCGTTCTCGCTTCTTTTACTTGTCGCTCTTGGCGAGCCGCGTCGCTGGTAAACTTTGCTTCAGAAGCATTAATGCTGTCTGCGAGTTGATTAAACGCGATCGCAAGCTGCCCGACTTCATCGCGAGCCATTACTCTAGCCCGCAATGCTCGATCGCCTGCTGCAAACTGCTCGGTTGTTCGCTGCAAGTCTCGAATCGGTTTGATGACTAAACGGCGAAACAACGCGCTCCAAGCAAAAATAACCGCCAACGACAGTCCTAGCACCCAGCCTTGCTGCTGCAAACTCGACAGCATCAGTCGATTCAATCCAGTTTCAGGCGTGCCGCGCACAAGAATGGCGTTGGTGTCGGCTTCATAAATTGGAACCGGACCATCAGGTGTTTCCACGATGCGGTTTGGCACAGATTTTGCCGCGATCGAATAAGTTTGCGCTCCAACCTGAACGTGACGAGTGACGGTCTCGCCTTTAGCCGCAGCCGCAGCCCGCAGAATCCCTAGATCAGATAAAGCCACATCAGACTGCGTAGCGCTGGGATTTTCGGTTGGTTTATCTAATGCAGTAGACAGCCCGAAGTTGCCGTTGCCTTGCCGCATGTAAACCGCGCTGTAGCCGCCTCCGAAAGCGTTCAGGGTGTCTTCGACGATCGGCAGCTTGTGGTTGACAATATCCCCAAAAACGAGCGCACCGATCACTTCGCGATTATCGGGATCGCGCACCGGAGTGACGACATAGCGAATTAAGGCATCTTGCGGCTTTAATCCATCCGGCAACGGCGGCGCTTCTTTGCTGAGTTCGTTCCAGCTTACAATTCGATTGGCTTTGATTTGTACACCGTCTTTGATCGATTGCTCAACTAAGCCGCCTAAATTCGTAGATGCGATCGATTCTTTCGATCGTTTTGCGTTCGCACTCACGATTATGCGCAAATCTTTTCCGATTAGCGTTGCGTATTCGATTTTGCGTGCTCTGACTTCGTTTTGCAAAATTTGTCGCACTTGCTCTTGCTGGTCTTGGGGAATCTCGTTGCGTTTTGCCGCAGCCACGATCGCGCTGTTGTCAGATTGACCCCGCGATCCAAATCCCATTTGATTGATCTTGATGTTGTAGTTAGTTTCGGTTACGGCAACTTCAGATTTTGCTTGCGCCAGCAGTTGCGATCGTAAACTGTTTGACAGCACGATCATTGATCCGATTCCCAATCCCACGATCGGGACGAGTTCGCAGCCGATTAAAGCAATCAGTTGTTTGCGTCCGAGCGGTAAATTAGAAAACCAGTCTAACCCGTTTGAGCGAGTCGCGGTGCTTTGACGTGCGCCAGGATCGCCGGATTGAGGAGATACGCTTTGAGCCATGATTGTGACGGAACTAAGCCGAGTAGAAACAATAGGGATTTATGCACACAAATCAATCTGTGAGGAAATGGGCGATCGCGCTTTCTCTCCCCCACAGCAAAAAACTTTTAATTCGAGATTTAAACGATCGTTTCCGCTTCTTCGTTTGGCGCATTTGTCCGAATAAGCTGCTCTAGCGTTCGCAATAGCACCTGCTCGTTATACGGTTTCGAGAAATACGCCGATGCCCCTAGACTTTCTGCCAGCTTGCGATGCTTTTCACCGCTTCGCGAGGTTAGCATCAAAATCGGAAGTTCGCGCAAATCCGGATTTGACTTGGCTTTGGTTAAAAATCCATAGCCGTCAAGACGCGGCATTTCGATATCGCACACCACCGCCTGAACCGTTAATCCGGTTTCAAGCCGCTCGATCGCGTCTTGTCCGTCTTTAGCTTGCTCAACGCGATAGCCCGATCGCTCTAGCGTCAGCGCTAAAAATCGCCGCACGTTAATCGAATCATCGACTACGAGCACGGTTGGAATCGTGCTGATCGGCAATCGAGCACGGTTGCGCAGCAAGTTTGAGTCAGCGTCAGCAAAACTCGCTCTAAGCTGGCTAAGCGGACTCGCGGCAGGATCGCTCTGCGATCGCTCGCAGCTTGTAATCCAGCGCAGCAGTTCTGGCACGTTGACCAGAGGCACCACGCGACCATCGCCTAAAATCGTGCAGCCGCTAAATCCAGATGGCATCGGCAAATTGCCTTCAACCCGCCGAATCGTTGCTTCTTGTTCACCCCAGCAGCGATCGATTTGAATCCCAAAAAGCTGCGTGGATTGATTCACAATGATCACGCTGGCGTTGGCGATCGTCGGCGGCGTTTCAAACCCGTGAGGTGCACGCGGACAGTTAAATTGCAGCCATTTTTGCAGCCGCACATACTGCACTAAATTGCCTTGCCAGTCGAGCACTTCGCTTCCGGGTGTTTGAATAATCTGGTTCGATTGCAGCAAAAATAATTCCGCAACCACATCGCTTGGAAACGCCAGCAGCATTCCGTGGCTTTCGACCAAGAGCACTTTCACCGTAGAAAGCGTAAACGGAACCGAGAGCGTAAACGTGGTTCCCAATCCTGCCTGTGTGTTCACGCTAATTTCACCGCGAATTTGCTTGAGGTTGCTGCGCACCACGTCCATGCCAACGCCGCGCCCCGACAAAGCGGTAACTTGAGGGCTAGTACTAAATCCCGGTTCAAAAATCAGCGACAGCAATTCCTCATCGCGGGCAGCATCAAGCAAAACCGGATCAAGCCCCATTTGCTCAGCCCGATCGCGGATTTTAGCGATCGGAATGCCTTCGCCGTCGTCGGACACGGTGATCAGCGTGCGGTTGCCTTGATGCACCGCGCGAATTTCGATCGTGCCTTCGGGGTCTTTTCCACGGGATTGTCGCACTTCTGGCGCTTCGATTCCGTGATCAAACGCATTGCGCAGTAAATGCATTAACGGATCGTTGAGCGATTCGAGAATATTGCGATCGATTAACGTATTGCTGCCAGTCACATTAAAGCGAACGCGCTTATCATACTGCAACGACCATTCCCGCACCGCACGCGGAAAGCGATCGACTACATCCGATAACGGGCGCATTCGCAGTTGCGTCAGTCCGCTTTGCAGTTGCTTTGAGGTTTTCGTTAAGTTGCGAGCGGTTTGATCGGCGTCATCGAGGTTAAGTTCGATATCTTCGTTGACTTCCTGAATCTGCACGATCGTTTCCATCACTTGCTGCGATAGCAAATGCAGATCCGTGTATTGATCAAGTTCAAGCGTGTCAAAACCAGATTTGCGCAGCACAAGGCTTGAGTTAGGCTGCGGATTGGGTTGGGATGAGTTTCGCCACGCGCCAGAAGATCGCGTTTCAGAAACGGTAATACGATCGTAAGCGGTTCTCAGTTTGGCGTTGACTTGATCGAGCGTTTGAACGCGATCGTGCAGCATGTTTGACAAATTGCGCAACCGTTTAAGATACAAATCTAATCCGTTTCGGTCGATCGTCAATTCACCGAATAAATCATTGAGATTATTTAACTGTCGAACCGGAACGCGCACGGTTGCATCTTGAGATTCATCGGGAACGGTTGTTTCCGGTTCGGCTTCTAGCACTTTAACGCCGTTAATGGCCGCCGTCGATCGCGGCGGTGACTCGACGGCCGCATAATCGGTGAAGCCACTATCATCGACTGCAATTTCAGCGTCAGCTAACGCTTCTGTAAACCAATCGGTTGCGTTGCGGGCGGCAAAATCATCGGGTTGTGCTGCGATCGAATCATCGAACTCTAACGGTGCTGCTTCTTTGACTTCAAATTCTGATTCAATCGACCTTCCGTTAAGTCGATCAGGAATTTGATCGTATTGACCGCTTAAAGCAAACGCTTGAGCTTGTCGCCACGATCGCAACGCCGACTGCCCGATCGCAACGCAAGCTTCCGAAGAAATCCCGTCGTCTTCTAACGCTTGTGCGATCGAGCCACAAAGCTGCACAAAATTCGCAAGCTGTAGCATTTCACCGAGTCCGCCGAGTTCCTGCGCCAAAATTCCCACTTCTTCGCGCAGGCACGGTTGATTCGGCGTTGCTAACACCGCTTCTAATCGCGCTAAACAGCCTTCGACTTCGGTTTCAAACAGCAACGGCACAATGTCTTGACCGTCTTCTGGCGACAGCATCGACGCAGCGTTTTCTTCTTGCGGATCGCCTAACAGAGTATGCAAATGCTCGAAAACCGGATGCACCTCAGTTTCGAGCCAGTTGACGTCTACAAACGACGCTTGCCGCCGAGCCAGCGACGATCGATCAAACTCGATCACCTGCCGCAAACAGCCAACCCCGGACAGCAACAAATTCTCCAGCGTCACCGCCGAAGCATTTTGAGCTTGACGCAGTTCTGCCGCCACGCCGCGATCGATTTTCAGCACCTTAAACGAATCTTCGAGCTGATGGGCAAGTTCGCTCAGCACCTGAAACCCCATCATGCCCGCTCCGCCTTTGATTGAATGCGCGGCTCTTAATGCTGCATTCACACGCTGACCGTCTAACCCATGATCCGCCATTCCCAGAATCGCTCGATCGAGCGTATCGAGGTATTCTTGCGCCTCATCGAGAAACTGGCGTCGAATCTCAAGTTCTCTGTCTTGTGACATCTAGTTCACCTTAAATGCGCCCACGGTTTCTTGCAGATCTTTCGCAACTTCGACAGTTTGACGCAGCGAATTCGACACGCTCAGCGACGATTGCGACGTTCGCCCAGCCGCGTCTACAATTTCGTACATCAAATGCGTTACCGCCTCAGACGTTTGCACCTGTGAAACGGTCGCTTCGGAAATCGATCGCACAAGGTCATCAATTTGCTGCGAGACGTCTAGAATTTGCTCTAAACTCTGCTTGGCATTATCGACTAAGCGCGTTCCTTCGACTACCTGCGTCGTTCCTTGCTCCATTGCTTCGACCACTTCGGTGGTTTCGCGCTGAATTGTAGCAACAATCTGCTCGATTTCTCGCGTAGCCGCCGCCGATCGAGCCGCCAATTCTCCGACTTCTTCGGCAACGACCGCAAAGCCTTGACTGTCTTCACCGGCCCGCGCCGCTTCGATTCCGGCGTTAATCGCCAACAGATTCGTTTGCACAGCGATTTGATTAATCAGCGACACCACTTTAGAAATCTGCTGCGACGATTCGCCTAGACGTTTGACTTTTTTCGCGGTTTCGCCGATCGTTTCGCGCAGTCCCAAAATGTTTTGCACGGTCAAATCCATTGCAATTCCGCTTGATTCCGCCTTTGACGAAGCTTCCCGTGCGACTTCCGCCGCTTGCCGCGCACTGCTTGAAACGGTTTGAATCGATCGCACCATCGACTGAACCGAATTCAGCGTGCGCGTGGTTTCTTCGGCTTGTCGTACCGCATCTTCTGAAAGCTGACGCACCGCTTGTTCGTCATCGCCGATCGAGGCGTTTACCTGCACGGCAGCGTCTTTTACCTGCGTCACAATCTGGCGCAAACTTTCTACGATCGAGTTAAAAAAGTCAGCAACCGTGCCAATTTCCCCGGCCGTGACGTCTGCCCGCACGGTCAAGTCTCCAGAAACTGCGCCTTCAACTTCGCTAAGCAAATTAATCAGTTGCAGTTGCAGTTCTTCTTTTTGCTGACGCCGCTCTTCAGACAAATCCTCGGCCGCTTTTCGAGCGACGTCGGTTTCTTTTAGCAGCGAAGCTTGGTCTAAAGCATAGCCAATCTGAACGGCAATCTGTCCAAAAGCCTCGATTTCTTCCGGCGTCCATCGACGCGGGCCCGAACATTGGTGAGCGCAAATCAATGCAGCTAAGGTTTTGTTGACCATAATCGGCGCAACCACGTTGGCTCGCACTTCTAAGCGCTCTAAAATGTCGCAGTGGCACTGCGTTAAAGTGCTTTGCTTGCGGTCTTCCATCGACCAAACCCGCCCGTCGCGATAGCGATCGAGCAGCGACGCTTGTAGCGGATCTTGCAGCGTCATGCCGATAGCCGATGTCCAGCCCGACGCGATCGATTCAGCGCTGACGGTTCCGCTTTGGTAATCTGGCGCAAATCGATAAACCACCACGCGATCGACGTTGAGAAACTGACGAATTTCTTCAACACCTGCTTGTAGAATGTCGTCGAACACTGGCGATTGCCGAATGCTCAGCACAATTTTGCTCAAGGACTGCGATCGCTGAGCGCTTGCGGTTTGCTGCTGCACTAGAGCTTCAAGCTGCGCTGCCATTTGGTTGATGTTGCGTCCAAGAACGCCCATTTCATCTTGATTGGTGACGTGCAAGCGCGTGCTGAGCTTTCCGGCTCCTAAATCCTGCACTGCGTTAGTCGCAGACAAAATCGGACGGGTCGCTCGGTTAGCCAGCCACGCTGCCAGCAGTCCGGTCAGAATTGCCACAGCCCCGGTTCCCAAGATAAACGTCCACAAAAGCTGACGCTGCGGAGCGAAGGCAACTTCGGTCGGCGTTCCCAAAACCACATCCCACTTGAGATCCGGCAAATTATCGCGCCCGCTCCAGGGAACATAGCTAGCGACCACTTGCTGAGTAATGCCGCTCTTTAGGTTTTTGTCGTTGATTGTGGCCGTGTTAATCACCCGCCGCGCTTGCATTTGAGAAAACTCTGGATACACGGTTGATGCGGGCATTCCGACGTCTGCTTCGTCGGTTGACACAAAAATTTGGTTGGCGGCATCGACAATGCTAAATTCGGTGCTGTTTTTGCTGTAGTCGCGCAGCTCAGCCGTCAGGCTTTTCACCGGAAGCACCGCTCGCACAATTCCACTTCTTCGCCCTGATCCAGATTCTTTGATCGGAGCGGTCAAATACACCACATACGGACTGTTGCCGTTGGCGCGAATCGGACGGCTAATTAAAACTCGGTTTGATTCAAGTGCCGCTCTAAAGTAGTCTTGATCGGCTTGATTTGAAATCGATTGCTGGTCGCTTTGAACGACTGCATTTCCCTTGAGATCGAACACGGCAATGTTGTCATACACTCGGTACGCTTCTGCCATGCGTTCGAGCGCTGCTCTTTTCTCGTCGTTTGACGCAAAATCGCGCAGCGCTGTATTCGTGAACAACGGCAAGCCAGACATCACTTGAACGTCTGCGGTGCGCTCTGCCATAAAGCTCGTCACACGCTGACTCATGGTGCTGGCTAGGTTTTCCTCGGCATCTTGAATTTGGGTGTGAATCGAGCGGTTTGCAAACGAATACGCGATCGAGCCGATCAGCAAAACGGGAATCGTGCCAATCGCAATCGCGATCGCGGTCGCTTTGGTTTTCAAACTCAAGCGGGCAAGCGGACTCACAGGACGCGATCGAGCCGGACTGAGTTGAGCGACTTCTAGAGAAGTCGGTGTTTCAGGCGGGTTCGTTGCCGGAGTAAAGCTTTTCGGAGCTGCGTTTAATTGATCGACCATAAGACAAAGTTCTCAAACGGGTCTTGAAGGTAGCTAGAATCGATGCACATCGCCTGATAAACCTCTGCGCTAAGCGGGCTGCAAAATCGGAGCCTGCAAAATCGCTTCGCCATCGAGAAAGAAAACAACCTTTTGATCGCTCAGAATGCAGCCGCGTGAATAAGGAATTAATCCTTTACTCACATGACTGGGAACAGGCTGGATTTCTTCAGGAGAAACCCAAGCAATTCCTTCAACCCGCCGCACGGCTGCTGCCACCGACGTTGATCCGGTGCGAATAATCACGATGTCATACTGCTGCGGCATATAATCCAACACGCCAACATCGAGCAGCATTGCTAAATCGATCGTCCACAAAACGCGGCTGCGACGATGCATTAATCCGAGCACGCCAAGCGGCATGTTTGGCATCGGCGTCAAATAGCGCAACGGCAGCACCATCACTTCTTGAACGTGCTTCATGGGTAGCCCGACTTGAATTCCGCGCCCGACCTCAAATTTGAGGTACGCATCGCCGACCGCTTTTGAAAACCGATTCGCTTCGCGGATTGCGCCCGCGTTCGACAACGCTAAACCCGAAGCAGTGTGGTCAACCGTCGAAGCCGATAAATCCATGCTTAACCTCCTACCGACTTAACCGCTCGAATTAACTGTTCTCGCGTAAACGGCTTTGTGATATACACGTCAGCCCCTTGCCGCATTCCCCACAGGCGATCGATTTCCTGCCCTTTTGAAGTGCAAATAATAATTGGAACCTGCTGTGTTTCAGGATGCTTTCTCAAGCTGCGGCATAGCTCGAAGCCGCTCATTCCCGGCATGACGACATCGGTGACGATGACGTTTGGTTTGAGTTCGATCGCCTTGTTAAGTCCTTCTTTAGCGCTCACAGCGTTAATCACGCTGTAGCCACTTTCACGTAGATAATGGCTGAGCAACTCCATTTCCGAAGGGGTATCTTCGACGACTAAAACGGTTCCCATCAACGTTAAACTCATAATCTCTATGACATGAATGAACAGCTTTTGATTTGGGCTAATTAAGAAACTTAAACACGGTTTTAACGAGATCGGCTTGCGTAAACGGTTTGGTTAAATAACCCGATGCACCCACCAATCGAGCTTTAGCTCGATCAATAAATCCGGTATGACCCGTGACCATAATGATGGGAGTTTGCTTAAAGCTAGAGTGCCGTCGCAGCAGCGAACACAGTTCATAGCCGTCTAAGTTGGGCATTCCGACATCGAGCAAAATCATGTCCGGTTTGCTGCGGACAACCTGCATCAAGGCTTTTAGCGGATCGTTAATCATCAGCACCGAAACGCTAGAATCGTTGAGAAATGTGCTAATCGCCTGTAGAATCGTCGGGCTGTCATCGATGCAGGCGATCGTGTAGCGAGTTTCAACGGGTTTTGCGACAGGCGAAATAGGGCGCGGTGCAGCCGGGGTTGCCGTTTGATGAGTAAAGCGCAACGGCTCCGAGGAACGCGCTGGAATGCTGGTTGGTACGGATGCTACAGGATTTGGGGTAGGGGCGCTGGATGGAACTTGTCCAATCGGATCAATCGAAGGACGCTGCCTGATCTGCAAATGGCAACGCTCGACTAAAGGACGCAAATCAAGCCGACAGAGATTAGGGTAGTCGATGAAATTTTGCTTTGCGATAACTTCATACATTCCTTCGGTGACAAGCAAAAACGGCTTCAAGACTTCTTGGGCTAATCCTTCGATTAATAAGGTTGCTTGTGCGCGATCGAGCAGTTGCTGTTCAACCAGCCAGCGAATCGCTTGGTAATCCGCGCTCACCAATGGGTAGGCTCCCTCAACCGTTTCAAACCGTTGCCGTACCTGCGCTCGATCTAAATGCGCCAGACTCGGATACTGATAGCTAAGCTGTGTGAGGGCGCGATCGAGGCGATCAAATGGATCAGTTGAATGAGTGGCAAAAGCTAACTGCCCCTGGTCTAAATAAAGCAGCCAGGACGTTGAGCCGCTCACAATTTGTAAACATCCATCGATGCGGCGGCTAATAAGCTGAGCCAATAGGCTAAGCGGTTGTATGCGTTGAAACGGTCGGTGACTAACCATAAACATTCAGCAAATTTTCGGCTTGACGCATCAAGTTATACAATGAAAACTGTATTTTGAAGCACTCGAAGAAGCAACTTACCCTTTTGCACTAAAGTTGCGCCCGGATAAGCTTATAGCAGCCTAGCAGTATTAAAAGAAACATCATCGTCTTAATACAAACTTGATAAATCTACAACTATCTCCTCATATTTTGGGTAAGACAACTAGCACAAAAGCTTGAATTAAACGACTCGCTTGTTAATTCTTCAAGCAACAAATCAAGTTTCAGGATTCTTCCTTGAAAAGTAAAGATTTTAATCGAGTCATTAAGACAACCCGATCGCACCTGGCTGGGCGCGTAATCCTCCGAATCTGAGTTTGGCTAAAAATTTAGTGAATTGATGCAATGACCCTCGATCAAGCATTCAGACTGAGCTAGTTGCACTTCAGTCTAGTGCGATCGACTAATACCCTGATGCAAATTCCCTGTGCCTATTACATTACCTGGTTATTGATTAAAATATCAAGCATCGATTGATACTTTTTAAGCTTAGGTGTAACTTTAACCACCGAAAACCTCTTTTCTTTTAACTGAATTCTTGGCGTTTATGGCTAATTAAACAAGAGACTCAAGCTTTTTGCTTGTTGCTCAAGCTCAACGAACCGTTGAAGTTGATTTTATGATTAGAATCAATTGCTGCTCGATTTAACTTAGAAACAATGACTTAGCAAAACTGAATCTTTGAGCGATATGTGTTGTTTTTTACAAGGTCTACTTTGCTTCTTTCAGTAAAGTACCTGATTTTCGCTTTAGATAGCCTTATAGCAGCTTAGTATACGTATATACTTATACACGAATTTTCGCGTGAGAGTTGGCGTCGGTTTGATTGGAGTTACGAAGTACTGTTGCGTTTTGTCAAAACATATTGCAAATGTTGGTAACGAATTATTTGAGGCTATCGCTGCTCTTGCAATGCTTGCGGCTGTGCCTAAAACGCTAAGTTATTCTGCGACTTTTTTATCTCTTGAGCCTGATGAATGAAAGCTCTAGTCTGCACTAGTCTTGCCTTTAGTTTTGATAAAGGACAGGTAACTATGGATATTTCTAAAATTAAGGCGCATCAAGCTGTTTATGCCGATGGCCCTGGCGGATTAGCGGGCGCTTCAGAGGTTCACATTGGCAATGTTGAAAAAGTCGAAGGAGATAAATACGTCAAGATGATTAATATTACGACTCCAGATCATCGGGCGCATTGGTTCCCGATCGATTGGGTTCGCACCGTAGATGAGCAAGCGGTGTTTCTGAATAAAAAGCTCGATGAAGCGCTGTCTGGTTTGATGAACGAAGCACCAAATTAGTCAGAAAAGATTTTCGCTTCAGATTCCCCTTTTCTCTACAGAGAAGGGGGAATTTGCTGTGTCGAGCAAGTGAAGCGATTAAAGTTGATGATTGCTGCAATCTAATTTGATGGCAATCCGATCGAAGCGGTTGGCTACGACTGTGAATTCGCCTGACCTGCTTCAGTTTTTGCGATCGCGATCCTCGTCTTCAACACCGCATCAGGATTAAGACTAATCGAATCGATGCCCTGCTCAACTAAGAACTCAGCGAACTCAGGATAATCGCTTGGCGCTTGTCCGCAAATACCGATTTTGCGCCCGAACTGCTTCGCCGTTGCAATGACTCGTTTTAGCTTGCGTTTGACGGCTTCATCGCGTTCATCAAATAAATGAGACACTAAAGCAGAATCGCGATCGAGTCCTAATGTAAGCTGCGTTAAATCGTTGGAGCCGATCGAAAAGCCGTCAAAAATTTCGCTAAAGCGATCGGCGAGTTCAACGTTACTCGGCAACTCGCACATCACATAAACCTGTAAACCGTCTTCACCTCGCATCAGTCCGTGGCTTGCCATTTCTTGAAGAACTTTTTGCCCTTCGTTCGGGGTGCGGCAAAACGGCACCATTGGAATGACGTTCTTCAGCCCCATTTGATCGCGCACGCGCTTGATTGCTTGGCATTCTAAACCGAACGCTTCACGGTATTTGGGATCGTAATAGCGTGACGCACCTCGCCAACCGATCATCGGGTTTTCTTCAACAGGTTCAAACTCGCGACCGCCGATTAGATTAGCGTATTCGTTGCTTTTGAGATCGGACAATCTGACGATTACCGGATTCGGGTAAAATGCCGCCGCTAAAATGCCAACGCCTGACGCCAGCTTATCGATAAAATACTCGGCTCGATCGTCGTACTGAGTGGTCAACTGACTGATTTCCCATTTTGCGCCTTTGTCTTTTAGCGTGTCAAAGTTTAGTAACGCAAGTGGGTGAACTTTGATGTGATTCGCGATGATAAATTCGGTGCGGGCGAGTCCAACCCCATCGTTGGGAATCAGCGATAGTCGAAAGGCTTCTTGGGGATTGCCCACGTTCATCATGATTTTGGTGCGCGTAGACGGCAAATCGCCTAAATCCAACGATTCAATCTCAAACGGAATCAATCCGTCGTAAATAAATCCTTCTTCACCTTGTGCACAAGAAACCGTGACTTCTTGAGCGTTTTGTAGCATTTCAGTCGCATTATCGCAGCCCACGATCGCCGGAATGCCCAATTCTCGCGCAATAATTGCCGCGTGACACGTCCGCCCGCCTTGATTGGTAATTACGGCGCTGGCTTTTTTCATAATTGGTTCCCAATCCGGGTCGGTGCGCGGTGTGACGAGCACTTCTCCAGCTTGAAACTCGTCGAGCTTGCGCAGATCCACGATCGTTCTGACTTTGCCTTGACCGATCATGTCGCCGATCGCTCGTCCGGTCAACAGGGGCGTTTGAGTTAAATCTTTGAGAACATAGGTTTTAAGCGTGTTGCTGCTGTTTTGCGAATGCACGGTTTCAGGACGGGCTTGCACCACGAATAATTGTTTAGTTGTGCCGTCTTTTGCCCATTCGATATCCATTGGGCTATCCACGCCGCGCACGCTGGAATAGTGATCTTCGATCGTGCATGTCCACTGAGCAAGCTGCAAAATCTCGTCATCGCTCAGCGCGTATTTTGCTTGTTCGGATTTCGACGCTAAAACCGTGGTGGTCGATTTGCCGCCGCCGATGTCGTAAATCATTTTCAGTTTTTTGCTACCCAGCCGCTTTTCTAAAATCGGGCGAAATCCTTGCTTTAGCGTGGGTTTGAAAACGATGTACTCATCGGGATTAACCATGCCCTGCACGACCGTTTCGCCTAATCCGTAGGCCGCCGTAATCAATGCTGCGTTTCTAAATCCGCTTTCAGTATCGATCGAGAACATCACGCCGGATGCTGCAAGATCCGATCGCACCATTTTCTGAACGCCAACGGACAGCGAAACGTCAAAGTGATTAAATTGTTTAATCGTGCGGTAAGAAATGGCACGATCGGTAAACAAAGACGCGAAACACTGATGACACGCTTCTAAAACGCGATCGATGCCGTGAATATTCAGGTAAGTTTCTTGCTGACCCGCAAAACTAGCATCGGGTAAATCTTCAGCCGTTGCGCTAGAGCGAACCGCAACGTCAACACCACTGTAGCGACTAAGACCTGTTTGATGATCATCAGTTAAAGGATCGTGTACTTCGATATCAACACCGTAGCGATCAGAGAGTTGAACGTAAGCGTTCGCGATCGCCGATTCTAATTCCGGTGGAAACGGTGTATCTAGAATTAAGCGGCGAGCTTGCTTACCGCGATCGCGCAGATCGTTCACGTCTTCAACGTCTAAATCACCCAGTAATGACCGCAATCGCGGTTCTAATCCGGCTTTTTCCATGAAGTAGCGAAATGCGTAAGCGGTTGTGGCAAATCCGGTCGGAACGTTCACGCCTTTCGGAGTGAGTTGAGCGATCATTTCACCGAGCGATGCATTTTTACCGCCCACGATCGACACATCTGAGATTCCAACTTGTTCAAACCACAAAACTAATTCGGTTTCTTTCGCCGATAAATTAGACAAATCCGCTTCTTGTTTTTTAGCCGTAATCATCAAGCGTTACCTCTGTATTTTTATTAATTTCTGTTAGCAATAATGGTTATACGCAAGGTAAAAATTGCTAAAATTGCGAATCAAAAAGACTCTAATTCTGTGAGTCTAACGTAGCTATTCCTGAGACATGTATTAAATTGATTAAAGTTTGTTCTCGTTAAATTAAGCGAGTTTAAGCACTTTTTACAAAATCATAATGCCGCTTGAAATACATTGTCAGACAGCGCTCAGCGAAAATCGATTATTGAATAGAAATAATGGAATTTTTGTACGAAATTAAGCGCTGGCAACCGAAATCAACCCGAACTCCGTAGCGACCCAGAATCCTGTCTTTGATCGAGAACAGGACTCTGGGCGGCTATCGATCGCGAGCCTCAAGCGCTGCAAAGTCATATCCTGTTCCAGAGCGAGAAGAATTAGATTGCTGTACTTGAACTAATTGAACCATTAGTTTGCGATCGCCCGTCTGAGGATCAAAGCGCACCGTTTCGCCTGCTCCATCAACGGTAAAGCTCGGATTGCGTAGCGCTTGCTGAAGTCCCGATCGGGATTGATTTTGCTGTAAACCTGCGCTGATCGCTTCGACTGCATCATAGCTAGTTGCAGTACGCCAGCTAACTTCGCCCCCCCAAAGCTGCCGCGCTGCTTGGGAAAATAAACGATCGCGATACATCTGTGGATGCCATGCCGCCGGAAACACTAATCCGTTCACATCAGATTTTCCTTCTTGCAGGGTTTGAAACGTATAAAGTGTTGGACTGCTCAATAAAGCCAACTGACCTTGATTTACTTTTGCAAGCCCGATCGCTTTGGGAATGCGATCAATATGGGGAACAAGCACGATCGATTTTGCGCCTCGACTGCGAATGTCTTGCATCGCTGCGATCGGGTTAAAAATCGGAGAAGCGAAATCACAAATGGTTGGCACAATGCGTCCGCCTTGATTGGCAAGTGCGGCCGCAAATTCATCTTTGAACGAAGCGCTGTCGGCTGATTTTGAGTCGTAACACACGGCAACCTCAGACTTCTGAGCGGTTTTGACGGTGTATTCTGCCAGTCGAGTTGCCATAGCGCGAGTCGTTGGAACCGTCCGAAAAATATAGCTTCCGATTCCAGAAAGCGTTTCAGCAAAGCTAGTAGGCGTCACCATGACTAAACTAGCTTGTTGGTAGATTGGTGCCGCTTCTAAAGATACATTGCTCGCGTTGTGTCCGATTACCGCCAGAATTTGATCGTTTTTGGTCAACTCAGTCGCGATTTGCTTTGCGGTATCGGGATCATTTTTGTCGTCTGCGATTCCAACGACTAAAGCAAACGACCCGCCTTTATTGTTGATTTCAGTTTGAGCTTGGGCAACGCCTCGTAAAATTTCAGATGCCACGTTCGGATTACTGCCGATCGGAACACTCACCGCAACTTGAAGAGTTTTTTGATGATTGGCATAAGCTTTGGCGTTGTTGCGATAAATCAGCGTTTCTGGATCATTGCGTTGCTGTCGCAAAGCGTCTTCAAACTGTTCGAGTGCCGTTGAGTAGTCTTTTTCAGCATAAGCTTCAACTCCTTTTTGTTTTTCGGCGATCGCGCCGGATGCAATCAAGCTCTTTTGACCAAAACTAATGCGATCGTGGTTAGCGTGTCCGAATTGCTTGATCATCGAAGCCGCTTTGGGAATAGCAACGACAAAAGCAACTCCCAGCAGAATAAATACGATCGGTGGAGGACTCGATCGCTTTTGAGCTTGCGTCATAAGAGTTCCTAATAGTTGAATGAGTTAGCGATCAGACGTTGGATCAAGCGACTTTAATCGACGAGTAATTTCGCTATCTAACGTAAGCGTGTCTAGATCGGCCGCGACCTTTTCCGTGGGATTTTCTGACAGTTCCGCCAACGCTGTTTTCTGCAAATATCGCCCTTCGATCGCGCCTTGCGCTTGCTTAAACTGCGATTGCGCCGACTCTGAGCTAATGTCGCTGTTGACGGTTGCGATCGCGGCTAACGCTTCACTCACAACTGACAGATCTTTGAGGTTTTGCAGTTCAATTTTGAACGCTTCAAGGCGTTGCCATTCGCGATTCAGCTTTTCTTGATTAGCGTTTAAAATCGTTTCAGCTTGGGCGACTCGTTCTGCAAGCTGTGGAATGAGTCGTTCTAGCGCGATCGTTCGACTCATCGCGAGTCGAGCGGCTTCTGCGTTGCCGTTGCGATGTGCTAAAAGGGCTTGTTCTTCTGCTTGCTTGAGTTCTTTTTGCTTGCTGTGATACATCGCTTGCGCTTTTTGATGACTTGCTTTAATTTGCGCAACCGATTCGGCAAGCTGCTGAACAGATTCTTGCATCGCTTGCAGCGAAACTTGCGCCACTTCGACGGCAACTTTACCGCCTGATTCGACGGGCATTCCCCACAGCCAATTCCAAATCGCAGTCATCGTCCGGCTTGCTCGTTCACCTAATAACCAGTTGACGAAAGTTCTCATGCCTCAATCCTTGATTGCGATATGAATACGTCGCTTGCTAAGGCAAAATCAAGGAAAAAAGTTACCAAGCGTTACAAAAGAGAGCAAGATTACGAATGAAGCGAATCATTAATCGGGTCGGACTCAATCTGCTGTTTTTCGGTCAGCACCATTGCAATGCCTTTTTCGTAATAAGCGGCTTCGTTAACAAAAATTGGAAAAACCGTTGTGTCACCTGCATAGCAAATGGTTTCTCCTGTAAATTTGAGAAACATCGGGTCCCCCTGAGACAAAGGTTCGTAGTCTTTAAGCTGAGGATAAATCATGCCTTGAAGCGCTCCATTCTCATCTCTGGGAAAATCGATCGAGGAAACCGCTTGATAAACGGTCAGCATTGCAGATGCAGTTGGGCTATTGCCCTGGTTGATCGCGTCGATGTAGTCCAGAGTGGCATAAACGAGCCTTTCCGTTTGCTTAAAAAGGTTAGCTTCGAGGATGCCTTGAGCGATCGCACCGACCTCGATCGTGCAGCCAAGCGGTGCCAGCGATCGCAGCATCGGTGTATTCTGATTGCACTGCACTCCAAAGCAAACGCGAACCGCCGGATCAAGCTGACTCAAATAAGCGGCGAGTCGCAAATTAAACGGATGTTTGCTCGACGGAATAATCGTCATCCCCATGTTTGCAGTCGTGCTGTGCAGATCGATGATCAAATCAATTTTCGATTCAAGTTGTGCCGCGATCGCTTTAGCTTGCTGGTCTTCGTAGCTTGTCAACTGTGCGTTTGCTAAATCTTCATTTGCAAAGCAACGGTTTAAATCTCGATCGACATAGCGTCGGTTCTGGGCGATCGCTTTAGGGTTTGCAAGCAGCGTTATACAATCAAAGCTTTCACGATGCAGTAAATCGGGATATTGCTGAAACTTCTTGACTAAGTAGACTCCGGTTAGCTCGTTGCCGTGCGTTCCACCGACGATCGCAACTCGTTTAATCAAGCCGGATAAAATTGCTTTTGTCTTATTCATGGGCCTTTGAACTCATTAATCCTCGATTAAGTACGAACACCAATCGCTCCAACTGCCTGCGTAAAGTTTTCCAGTCTCAATTCCTGCTGCCGCAAGCGCGAACAAATTAACGCAAGCCGTCACGCCCGATCCGCAATACACCAGAATCTCGTCTTTTGCTTGCAGGGCTGACCATCGATCGCGCAGTTCTTCAATCGGTCGCACATATCCCTTCTCAGTTGTCACCGCTTGCCAGGGAAAGTTAATCGCACCTTCGATATGTCCGGCGATCGGGTCGATCGGTTCTCGCTCTCCGCGATATCGTTCTGCTTCGCGCGAATCGATCAGCGCAACATTCGGTAAATCTTTTTTGGCTTTTACAGCCTCGATCGTAACGATCCAATCCGAGCGCGATCGCGGCGTAAATTGTCCTGATTTCGGCTCAGGAATTACAGAAGTTGTCGGGTAGCCTGCATTTTGCCAAGCTTTGAAGCCGCCATCGAGAATTGCCACTTGATCGTGGCCAAAATATCGCAGCAGCCACCATAGCCTAGCGGCAAACGCGCAGCGAGAATCATCGTAAGCAACCACGATCGTCGATCGGCTTATTCCGGTTTTCGCGATCGTTGCCGCAAACGCTTCAGGATCAGGAAGTGGATGTCGTCCACCGTGCTGTTGAACTGGACTCGATAAATCTCGATTGAGATCTAAATAGTAGGCTCCGGGAATGTGCCCTAGCTCATACTGCTGGCGTCCAAGATGGGCATCCGTTAAAGCAAAACGGCAATCGCAAACAATCACTTCGTTGAGATGTTGATTCAGCCATTGCACCGACACGGTTAAATTTGTCATAGCAACATAAATAAAAAGAGATAGAAAAACATCCTATCTTTGGAAAGACGTCGATCGCGCTGGCATTCAAGAGAATAAACGTAAATGAGTTAAACAAATTTGGAATTAGAGAAATCCTATGAAATTTATCCGAATGTTGCTTGCAATTCTGCTTCCGCCTGCGGCTGTGTTTTTGACTTCTGGCATCAGCTCTGCGTTTGTAGTTAGCATTCTATTAACGCTTTTGGGTTGGGTTCCCGGTGTGATTCATGCGCTTTGGTACATGCAAAAAGCCGAAGAGCGAGAAGCGTATTAAGGTTTGGTAGAAACGCGCTAGTTCTGAATGAATAAAAACCGCTTGATCGATTTGACAGTACGATCGAGCGGCTTAAGCTAATGCAAATCATTAAACCGACTAGTTATTCGACGAGGGCTTCACCTGTTTTGCCATGTCCAAGTAAGCACCCATGTTTGCACCAGGGCGGCGACGGGTGTTCGTAGGTTTGGGAACAAGGTACTCACTGGCGAAGTTAACCGTCGGCTGAGGCAAGTTGAGTGGGTTTGCCTCAGCCGTTGGCTTCGCGCCGTTTGATGAGCCGTTGCTTGAAGTTGCCGCAACTGGCTCTGGGTTGACCGGCCCTTGCACGGATTCTGCATTCACAGGGTCTGCTTTAACAGGCACTGCTTCGACAGATACCGACGCGGCGGGTTCTGCTTTCGCGGCAGCAGGCTGAGCGGGAGCAGGCGTTTTTGCTTTTGCAGGTTCTGCTTTTGCAGGCTCTACTTTTACGGATTCTGCTTTCGCAGGGGCAACGGCTGGTTTCCCGGCATCAGCATCATCGAGTTCTAGATAGTAGCCCGACTTATTGCTGTTAAAAATTCCTCCAACAAAGGAGAGAATGCCGCTAAAGAGTTTTTTAATCAGGTTGATAAGACCGCCCATGTGTGAATGCTCCTGGGTTTCTGCTGTATGACGATCGAGTTCTGTACAGATGGGTACTGAAATCTATTCCTCTCCCTGATTATCCGTCTGGGATGGAACCCGTTGCAAGAGTCATTCACAGATTTTTTAAAGAGCGCTAATAGCGGGGCTGCTCGTTATCTTTAGAAAATAATCCCAGCAACGGCCCTAAAATTGCGCCAAATACAAAGCCGCCCGCGTGCGCCCAGTATGCAACACCGCCGCGCTCCATGCCGATATTCGTCGGAACGCTTAATCCAGCAATGCCGTAAAAGGCTTGCTGAATAAACCAAACGCCTAGATAAAGATACGCAGGAATGCGAAACGTCCAAAAGAAAAAGCCAAGCGGAATCAGCGTCAGAATTTGAGCTTTGGGAAATCGCAGAATGTATGCGCCCATCACGCCTGCGATCGCGCCGCTTGCTCCTAACGAAGGAATGTTTGATTCGGTTGAGAAAAACCACTGCGTCAGCGCGGCTAAAACGCCACAAGCAACATAAAAAATCAAAAATCGAATATGCCCTAACCGATCTTCTACGTTATTGCCGAAAATCCACAGAAACAGCATGTTTCCAGCAATGTGCAAAAATCCCCCGTGTAAAAACTGCGAGGTAATCAAGGTAATCCATTCGGGAAACGGCTGGTATTGCAGCGCAGTCCCGCTAAAAGACGCAGATAGTTCTTTGGGAATGACTGCCCACGTATAGAAGAAGTTCTCAAGCTGAGTGGGGGTAAGCGTGAGTTGATATAGAAAAACTAAAATATTCGTAGCGATAATGCCGTAAGTTACATACGGCGTAATTCGAGTCGGATTGTTGTCACTGAGCGGAAACACGGCTTTTCCCCAACTATGTTTTAGCAGGAAGAATAACCGATTGATTCAAGCGGTGTCTGTTGATCTAGAGACAGATCTATAAAGTAGGGCTAAAGCATAACCGACTTCAAAACTGTTTTGCTTATCGCAATAATCCGCAAACTACTTCGACTTTAATCATACGAAAAATTGCGTTTTGTAATTAAGTTTATAGATTCTGTTTATTGTTTTACAACTTAACCATCGATTTTTTCCTATTCTTCGCCTAAGTTATTTAGAAGTTATTTGTATTCCGTTTTGCTCCAATCAAGACTAGCTTGGAAAGTAGGCACAATTCTCTAACTTTCACTAGTTGAATCTCAAACATTAGCAATATTTCAAAGTCCCGTGTGGTGAGGATAGTTACAGTGAAACGAATCAATTTACAGCAGCCGATTAAGTTGATGAGCTTGTTGGCAGGGTCGATCGCAGTTCTAAGCCTGCCCGCCGTCGCATCGGAACCCTCCAAGCTCGTTCAAGCACCCGCGTCAGAAATTTCAAAACCAACGCAAGCAATTCCTGCTTCTGAAAAAGTGCTGTCTGTTTCAGACCTGAGCACGGTCTCGAAAACGTCTTCGATCGGTCAAGTAACGTCAGTCTCGCAGCTTTCAGACGTGCGCCCGACCGATTGGGCGT
>CAXUFL010000013.1:0-82501 GCA_964250455.1 uncultured bacterium | reverse complement strand
TGCGGTGCAGAAGCGGTGTTTCTGGTGCTGGCGAGCGCCTCGGCAAAGCAGGGCGTATTGCAGCTCGAAATCAAACGCGCGGTTGCAGAACTCAAACTGGTTTTGCAGTAGCAAAAGCGTTCGATCGAGAAAAGGAATTCGCTACGGCTATCGATCCGGGAAGCTCCCTAAATCCCTAGAATGAGGAATTTAGGGGGCACAACGTAGCGAGAAAATCACGCAACTAACCTGGAAAAGAATCGATCGCGCCTTTGATTCAAGGGCACGATCGACGCGAAAATTTCTGGGTGTAACCAAAGCAGGAGCAAACTATGGACGTGGTGCGAGTCATCGTCGCGGGCACCGTTGGCGCTGGAAAATCCACGCTCGTGCAAACCGTGGGAGAGATCGGCGTGGTCAATACCGAAGAAATTGCGACCGACCAAACGGCAATCATCAAGCCTAAAACAACGGTTGCATTAGATTTTAGCCGCGTGACTATTTCTCCAAGCAACGCGCACAATCAAATTCTGCATCTGTACGGCACGCCCGGACAATACCGATTTAATTTTATGTGGGAGATTTTGCTGCAAACGGCTCAACTCGTTTTGGTGCTTGTGGCAGCGCATCGCCCCCAAGATTTGCAGGCGACGCGCCAAATTCTAGCGTTTATCGATTCTTATTCAGCGACCTGCACGTCAAAGCCATTACCTTTAACGATCGGGCTAACCCATACCGATTGTTCGGGCGCGTTGTCGATTCAGGATGTGTCTCTTGAGTTAGGCAACTGCGCCAATCAAATCGTGACGATTAATCCTCGCGATCGCGATTCGGTGCTGAACGCCTTAGCGATCGCGGTTGATCATTTATCTCAAAGCCGAATTTAACTTTAATGATCAAAGCACGCCCCCGGCTTTATTTTCATCGACGGCTGAGCGATTCTAAACCGAGAATGCCGCGTGATTGGGCGTCGCTTTCTGCGTTTGGTCAGCTTCCGTCGAGAATTCAGCCGTTTGTGGGGCGTCACGATGCGATCGAGGGTTTGAGTTATCAAATTCAGCAAACCGCACAGCCGAGAATTGTAATTTCTGGTGAGGCAGGAATCGGAAAAACAGCAATGGCGATCGAGGTTGCGCATCGGTTTTTTGAGTCACACTATTACGCGAATTTTCGAGGCGGCGATGTAGAACCGCTTGACTGGGCGATCGTGCTGACTCGCTGGCTAAAAGCGAACCGAGTTGATGCAATTCCCGACGAGTTAGCCGCGCGGTTGCAGCGTTTTCAAACCTGGATCAATCAGAAAGCTGCACCGCTTTTAATGCTCGATGACGTGCAAAATGAAACGCAGATTAAGCCGTTTCTAGACTTAAATTGCGCTGTGTTGATTACTAGTCGTAAAGCAATTCCGATCGCAGGCTCAATTAATGTAGCGCTATCCGGACTAGAAGAATCTTTAACGTTATTACGACAACAAATTGGTTTTGCTGCGGTAGCCGCAGAACTAGAAGCAAGCGATCGAATCATTCAGCACTGCGATCGCGTGCCGTTGGCGATCGTGCTTGCAGGAAGCGCAATTAATCAAACAACACCGCTTCAAGAATTTGAAACACAGCTAAGCAAACGAAAAGCATCGCTACAGTTAGCACCCGTTCGATTGCTGTTTGAGCTAAGTTACCAGTCACTCGATTCAACTGCGTCTCGATTGCTACGCTTGGTAAGTTTGCTTGTTGAAAGTCAATTTACGCCAACCTTCGCAGCAACACTACTGGAATCAACCGAAGCAATTGCGATCGCAGCTATCAATCAACTCGTGGCGCTCAAGTTTGTAAACGCTACCGATACGCCTTACTACCGATTTTCACATGATTTAATTCGATTGTATGCGCGGCAGCAGGTGAGCATCGAAGACTCGATCGAGCAACGGCAAGCCGCACGGCTTTCAATCTGTTGCTGGTATCTAGAGCAAATGGAATCAGTTGCGTCAAATGAATTAACGCTGAATTGGATGGAAGCAGAACGCTTAAATTTGCTTGCTGCGATCGAGTGGGCAGAGCAAGCGCAAGCTTGGGAAATTGTGGTGCGTTTAAGCGGCCCGATCGCAGAATTTTTAGATCAATGTGGAGATCGATCACGCGGAAGAACCGTTTTACGCACCGCGATCGCGGCATCAAGACGATTAAGCGATTCGTTTTATGAAGCTGCCGCGTTGAATAATTTGGGAAATCTTGAACTGCGTCAACAACAGTGGCAGCAGGCACGATCGTGCTACGAGCAAAGCCTAGAAATTTTTAGCCGATCAAATGATGCTGTGCATCAAGCAAGAACACGAGTGAATCTAGGCGTGCTGAATGCGCTACAGAACCAATCTATAACGGCGGCGTTGCATTGGAAAACAGCGCTTAATTTATTGCACGATTTACCAGAACAAGCCGAGCTTCAGCGATCGCTTGCATCAATCGACCCAGACTTGTTTGAAGCCGCAGGCGGAGCGATTAGCGATGATCCGCCTGCATTGGGGTTTTTCCAAAATTTCACTCAAAGACTCAAGCGATTGATTTTGGAATAGGGTTAATGCGCCATGCTTGCACCCGTTGGCTGAGCCGCAGGCTGAAGCAAGCTGAGCAAATGACCATCCGGCGTGCGAACGGCAGCAACTTTACCAAAAGCAGGTTCACGAACGCGACCTTCGAGCGATGCGCCCATTGATTCGAGCGTTGAAATCGAGCCGTACACATCCTCAACGTGAAAACTCAAAATCGGAGAATCTCCCGCCTGTGCTCCTTCGGCGGCATGAAGCGCGGTTCCTTCGGAGTTGCACTATGCGCTAAGCGTGGTTCCGTTGGCGTCGAGTTCTGCCCAGCCTGGACTTGCCATTTTAACGGGTAAGCCCAATCCTTCACTGTAAAATTTAACGCTGGCTAATACGTCACTGACCATTAGCATCACATGCTTAAACTCTGCTGCCATTGCATTATCCTCGATGTCTTTTACTTTAATTCTAGATTTGATTTCGATTTTGGGTTCAATTGCAGTTGATTTCGATTAATCGCTGCGTTTCATTTAGGAATCGTGATCATTGTCGCTTGATCGCGAGATGCCTGTCTTAAAGCAGATGATAATATTTCTCTAACCGTATAGCATCTCGGAATTTAACGGTTTAAGGGTGGTATTACGTTGACTAAAGCGGGCGGGGTTGAAGCCTCATCAATGGATTCACTCAAACGAGTATTGCACGGTTTAAGGGCGCATCGATTTGTCGCGATCGGTGCTCTTTTAAGCTTGCTGCTGCTAACGGCGGCAACGGCCGTAACGCCGCAAATTTTCCGGTGGGGCATTGATCAAGGAATTGCGCAGCAGAATTTTACGGTTGTTTGGAAAAGTGCAGGCTTGATGGTGATTGCCGCGATCGCACGCGGTTTGTTTAATTTTGGTCAAACGTTTTGGTCAGAATCCACGTCGCAAGGGGTTGCGTATGATTTGCGCAATCAAATTTTTAGCAAAATCGAAACGCTGAGTTTTAGCTATCACGATCGCGCTCAAACATCTCAGTTGATTACTCGTGCAACCAGCGATATCGAACAAATTCGATCGTTTATTGGAACCAGTTTAATTCAGGTGATCGGGGCGATTGTGACGCTGGTGAGTATTGCTACAATTCTGCTGGTGATGAATTGGCAATTAGCAATGATTACGCTGGCCGTGTTGCCGATCGCGGCTTGGTTATTAACGCGATTTTTCAGTCGAAACGGCACTTTGTTTCAGCGTGTGCAGCAGCAGCTAGGCGATCTCAACGCGGTTTTGCAAGAAAATTTGCTCGGCGTGCGCGTGGTTAAAGCGTATGTGCGGGAATCTGAAGAACGATCGCGCTACACGGCGTTAAACAACGAGTTAATTGCCGTTAGCATGAAAACGCTGTATGCGATTCGTAATACGTTTCCATTGATTTTTCTGTTGAGCAACTTGATTACCGTCGTAGTCATCGGATTTGGTGGCGCACAAGTAATCAAACGTCAATTTTCTATTGGCGAACTCGTTGCATTTAATTCTTACTTACTGTTTATTCTTCAACCTGTTTTGCTGATCGGATTTGCTGCTCCTGCGATCGCGCAGGCCGCAGCGTCGGCGCAACGAGTGTTTGAAGTGCTCGATGCCGAAATCGAAATTCGCGATCGACCCCGCGCCATCGAGTTTGAGAAATGCGGCGGCAGGATTACGTTTGAGAACGTGTCGTTTCGCTATCCGGGCGCAACGGTTGAAGCCCTGAAAAACATTTCGTTTGAAACCAAACCCCGCGAACTCGTGGCAATTTTGGGCATGACCGGATCGGGGAAAAGCACGATCGTCAGTTTGCTTCCCCGGTTTTACGATCCGACCGGAGGGGCGGTGCGAATCGATGGTCACGATGTGCGAGATTTCACGTTAGAAAGTCTACGATCGCGCATTGGTATCGTGTTTCAAGAAACGACGCTGTTTTCCGGCACGCTGCGCGAAAACATCGCTTATGCGAAACCTGATGCGTCGATGGCGGAAATTATCAGCGCGGCAAAAACGGCTCAGATTCACGACTTTATTACCGGACTGCCCGAAGGATATAACACGATCGTCGGTGAGCGCGGCGTTGGACTGTCGGGCGGACAAAAGCAGCGAATTGCGATCGCGCGCACGCTGTTAACTGATTATCGCATTTTGATTCTCGATGACAGCACCTCCGCCGTGGACGCCAAAACCGCAACGCAAATTCAAGACGCGCTAGATGCTTTGATTCATCAAAAAACCTGCACCGCGTTTGTGATTGCTCAGCGCATTAGTACGGTTCGCAACGCCGATCGTATTTTGCTAATGGATCAAGGCTTGCTTGTAGCCCAAGGAACGCACGAAGAATTAATGCACACGAGTCCTTTGTACAGCGCAATTTTAGAATCTCAGGTGAAGAAAGCATGAGAAGTGACGTTGCATCAACCGAGAAACCATCGCGCCAGATGTCTACGCTGCGGCGATTTTTGCAGTATGTCCAGCCGTATCGTCAGAAAGTTCCGATCGCGCTTTTCTGCGTTTTAGTCGGAGCGGCATCGCAAGCGATCGGGCCATTTTTCATCGGATGGTCGATCGATCACTTTATTTCGCAGGGCAATCTTCAAGGCTTATTGCTGGTTTTGCTGGCGCTCACGATCATTTATTTGATTGGCGTTGAGGCAATTCGCGAACAGATTGTGCGCGTCGGTTGGATTGTGCAGCACGTTCTTGCGCAACTGCGTCAAGATATTTTCATTAAAGTGCAAAGTTTACCGTTGAGCTATTTCGATCGTAGCGAAGCCGGGGATTTGATGAGCCGTTTGCTAAACGATGTCAGCACGGTTAACCAAGCCTTCGGACAAACGATCGCGCAGATGTTAGGCAACTTGTTTAGTTTGCTCGGCATTGTGATTGCGATGCTGTGCATTAACTTTCAACTGGGATTAGTCAGTAATTTCGTAGTGCCGTTGATGATTCTGACAACGGCAATATTTTCACGCTGGGCGCGATCGCGATTTCGAGTCACGCGAAAAACCATTGGAGAATTATCAACCAAGCTAGAAGAAGATATTAGCAGCGTGCGCGAAGCTCAAGCGTTTAATCGTGTTCAGCTTAACATTGACGAATTCGATCACCTTAACGCTGCTAATCGCGATGCAAATATTCAAGCGGTTGCCATCACCGCAGCGTTTTTACCGTCGATCGATTTTCTCAATACGTTAGCAACGGCGGGCGTATTAGCGTATGGCGGCTATTTAGCGGTGAGCGGACAAGCCACCGTTGGCGTTGTCACAGCATTCTTAATTTACGTTCAGCAATTCTTTCGCCCGATTCAGATTTTGAGTCAGTTTTACACGCAGGCGCAATCTGCGTTAGCCGGACTAGAGCGGATTTTTAGCTTGCTCGACGAACCATCGCAGCTTAACGATGCTCCAAACGCGATCGAGATGCCTCCGATCCGGGGTGAAGTGAGATTTCAAAACGTTTCCTTTGGCTACACGCCGAATCAGCGCGTGTTAAACAACGTGAATTTGCTGGCAAAACCGGGACAAACGATCGCGCTTGTTGGTGCAACAGGAGCGGGAAAAAGCACGATTATTAACTTAATTCTGCGCTTTTATGATGTCACCGATGGATCAGTCCTGATTGACGGAATCGATGTTAGAACTGTTACTCAAGCGAGTTTACGGCGTCAAATTGGCATTGTTCTACAAGATACGATTCTGTTTAGCGGAACCGTTGCTGAAAACATTGCGTTTGGTAATTCAAAAGCGACGCAAGCCGCGATCGAAGAAGCCGCCCACATTGCCAACGTACACGAACTGATCACCACCTTGCCGCAAGGCTATTCAACGTATCTTGGGGAACGAGGAGCAATGCTAAGTCAAGGGCAGCGTCAGCTTATTAGCATTGCGCGAGCCGTGCTCATTAATCCTCGAATTTTGATTCTCGATGAAGCGACCAGCAGCATTGACACTCGAACTGAGGCACTCGTGCAAGACGCGATCGCCCGACTGCTGCAAAATCGCACTAGCTTTGTGATTGCCCATCGCCTCAGCACAGTGACGCAAGCCGATCAAGTGATGGTTGTGCAAAACGGACAAATTGTCGAGCACGGAACGCACACGGAATTACTAACGCAGCAAGGAATTTATGCGAACCTTTATGCATTGCAGCTTGGATCAACCGCGCCAGAACCCATTAGCGCACCGTAGCAAAATCTCGCTGTAGGCAGAAGAAAAGCGCGATCGTTGTCCTTTAATCTACTTCAGACCTATAGAAGGATTGCTATGCGAAAAATTCTAGAAAACGTTGGACAAATCATGCGTCAAAGCGCGATCGTGCTAATGGTGGCGCTGCTAATCTTGCTTGGCTTTGTAAATCAACCAAGCTTTGCCCAGATGCTGACGCCTGAAGAAAAAATCGATCGAGCTTACGAAGAAAGTGAAGCAACGGGAATTGCTGAAGAAATCTATCAGCAACGGCTGAAAGAAGGACAAAACCCCGAAAAAATGCCCAAGCCGTTTAAGCACCTGGTTGATCTTGAAGGAAAAGAAGTTCCAGACACCAGCATTACTGAAAAGGCAGTAACGACGGTACGCAATGCCGTTGAAAAAGTAACCGGAAAATAAGCAGTTTAATCATCATCAAAAAGAGTGGAAGTGGAAGTAGCTTGCACTCTTTTTTTCTTTTAAATTTGTTGACAAATGCCATTTTTGTTGCCCTCAAGTTATCTATAAATAAAAGAAGGATTGTATCAGAAACGTTATGAAGTCTGTGTGCAACAATGAAGGCTGAATAAAGACTTCGGAAAGTAAAGTAGCCCTGTTTAGAATGCTGATTACAAAATCTTGAGCCTCAAGAAAAGCGAATCTACTCATTTGATTTAGCCTGTTTCTAACTCAGTTTTGTACGCATTCAACTATTTTTGATTGAATGCAAACTACTTCTAGGGTGAATTCAATGCAAACCTTAACGAGTGACTTGCTAAAACAGAATCTGTTTTCGTTTACCAAACTAACAGATTCAGGATTGAACTTTACAAGCTTTGGTGACTCCGCAATTAACAATCGAGGTCTGGTTGCTTTCTCGGCCGCTAAAGCCTCGTCGTCATCGATATCGGGTATTTATACGAGCAACGGTCGGCAGACTAGCACGATCGTCGAAGCAAGCACGTTACCGAGCATCTTTGGCGCAGTCAATTTTCAGGTTCCACAAGGCAGCCAACTGCAATACAGCTTTGGAAAAGACGTTGAGATTAACTCACAGGGCGATGTGTTATTCGAGGCGAAAGCAGGGTTTCAGTCCGCCACAACGGGCAGCTTTTCGGTTGATCGATTATTTCTCGCGTCAGGCGGTTCGTTTCGGCAAGTCGGCGAAACCCAAAGCTTTAGTAATGCAGGCGTTGCGCAAACCAGCGCCTTTACGGGCATTGGACTTAACGATCGCGATCAAATTGTGTATGGCGTCGATACGACTGTGAAGGCAGGAGGACGACAGTTTGAGAATACTCAAATCGTATTTAATGGGCGATCGATCGCGGGCGGTTATGGCGGCCCCGGTGCGCCTACGTCACGAGTGTATGATCCGGTAATCACTAATAACGGCTCGGTTTACTATGCGTCATCAGGACAGACATTAACCAACGGCACGACGATCACCGACGTCAATAATATTTACCGTTTAGCACCGGGCGCAACAGCTCCGGTTGCTTTGAGTCCGCAGCGCTTGACGATCGAGGGCTTAAGCGTAAACAATTCGGGAGCCGTTGTGTTTTCAGCAGAAGGTGTGTTTCAACTGACTTCATCGGGCGGTATCAAAACAATTAGCGATACGGGCACCAATCCGTTTGTCAACGACTTTAGCCTTGTTGCTTATCAACCCGCGTCTGGTGGAATTTCGGTCACGGTTCCGATTTTGAATAATTTGACGCGATCGGTGATTGCTCCTGGAGATGTGCTGTTCGGCTCAACCGTCAAGAGCGTTCAGCTTGACGGTATTAACCGCTCAGGTCAAATCGCGTTTGTGGCAACGTTCTCAGATGGAACAAGCGGCGTGTTTCGCGCCAATCCGCATGTCAAGCTCAATCAAAGTCTGACGCAGACTGGCGCTGATTTGCTGGCGTCAATTGCTTAAGAGTTCTGAAACAGCAAACGGCAAAAAATCTCCGACTTCTAAGAAGTCGGAGATTTCTAATGTTGAGAAAAGATTAGCTGGCGGCGCGTTCGGTGAGCTTAGTCAGCACTTGATTCGATCGCTCGACAAACGCTTTCATTCCGTCCGCATCGAAGCCTTTTTGTGCCATTAATGCTAAGTCATACACATGATGACAAATCATCCGGGCAAGCTCGGCAGAAGGAGAAGGAGCGTCAGAGGTGACGATCGCGCCCTGACTCAAATGAATCAAATTCTGAATCATCGGATGTGCGGTGTTCACTAGCAGAATGTGTTCTTCCGGAAACTGTACTGCTTGCTGTTGAATCAAGGCGTTCATTTCCTGCATTCGGCGCAGATGTTCGGGCAAAAGCACCATCGCCGGAGGAATTGCCGCCGCATCCTCGCCTTTTAGCGCTTCGGTGCGAACAATCAATTTCGGCTTGTTCAGCGCTTTTTGGAATAGCTCTTTGATTTGCTCGCCGCGTGTTTGATTGGTCGTCGGATCGACAATCTCAGATTTGTCTTTATCGATCAGCGTGTCATCGAGTTCCGCATCAACTCGCGAGAATCGAACGTGCGAATACTCACGCTCTAAAAAGCTGACAAAATGTGAATCGATAAACGAATCCATGAACAGAACTTCTAAGCCCTGACTCGTGTGCAACTGAACGTAAGTTGCTTGCGACACTTCATCGGTGCAATAAAAAACGCGATTCTCATGGCGTTCTTTATTGCGTTCTAAATATTCTTGCAGCGTTGTGTAAGACTTGCCATTCAGCGTATTGCTTTGAGCATTCGTCGCGTCTTGCCAAGCATCACCGTCTTGCGTTTGCACTTCGACTTTTGGAGTGTCAGCGTCGAGTTTAGCAGTGGTGCGATAAATCAGAATGTCTTCGACTTGCTTTTTGAATTTGTCATCGTTGAGCGAGCCGAATTTAACAAACGTGCCTAAATCTTGCCAACTGCGAATGTAAGAAGCTCGATCGTCGCGGTAAAGTTCCTTTAAACGATCGCCTACTTTTTTCGCAATGTAATCGGCAATGCGGCGCACGGTGCGATCGTTTTGCAAAAAGCTGCGTGAGACGTTAAGCGGAATATCGACGCTATCGATCACCCCCTGCAACGGCAACAGAAACTTTGGAATCACTTCTTCGCAATTGTCGCTGACAAACACTTGATTGCAAAAAAGCTTGATGTGTCCTTTGCTAACGTCAACATCGGGTTTAAGCTTCGGGAAATACAGAATGCCGTTTACCACAAACGGGTAATCTGTGTTTAAATGCACCCACAGCAACGGATCTTCTTGAAACGGATACAGGTAGCGATAAAACTCTAGATAATCGTCTTGAGCGAGCGTTTTCGGTGATTCTTTCCAGGGAGCTTTTTGGCGATTGATTTGCTCTGGTTCGGGTGTGGATTCCGCATCAAGCGTTTGCAGCTTGATCGGAAACGGCATGAAATCGCAGTAGGTTTTGATTAACTGCCGAATTCGATGCGGCTCTAGGTATTCTAACTCTTCGTCTTGTAGCGTTAGCTTAACCGTTGTGCCTCGCGTTGGGCGCTGTGAATCCGAAAGCTTAAACTCTGTTGAGCCATCGCACGCCCAATTGACCGCTTGCGCACCGTCTCTGTACGACAAAGTATCAATTTCAACGTGTTTCGCCACCATAAACGACGAATAAAATCCCAAGCCAAAATGCCCGATGATCGATTGATCGCTGCTGGCTTGATACTTCTGAACAAATTCTTCTGCACTGGAAAAAGCGACTTGGTTGATGTACTTTTTCACTTCATCAACGGTCATGCCGATGCCATTGTCAGAAATCGACAGCGTTTGGTTGGGCTTATCGATCGTAATCACAATTTCTGGATCTCCGACTTCGCCCGAAAATTCGCCCGATCGAGACACCATGCTGAGCTTTTGAATCGCATCTACCGCATTTGAGACGAGTTCGCGCAGAAAAATCTCGTGGTCAGAATACAGCCACTTTTTGATGATCGGAAAAATATTCTCGGTATGGATTGAGATGTTGCCTTGTTCCAAAATCGTCGTCATAAGCCTCGCCCAAATTTCTGGAATGCCAATATTGTGCGCGATCGTCCGCGTTGCGATTCTATTGTAGTTGTTCGTGTTTGCCGTCGATTCAATGACGGTTTTCCCTACCGGGGCAATTATTACGAAGTTGGAGCGGCAGATTTTGGAACGGGATTAAGCCAAACTAAGCGATCGCTGCTGTGCAGCATGATTTCATCGCCAGGAATCTGAATAAAAAAGTTTTCCTGACCGTACAAAATGGCGACGATCAAGGCCCAACTTTTTTTGTATCGAATCAAAAGCGCTTGAGCATCAGGCGGGCGCGGCGGGTTTTTTGACGAATCGGTTTTACAGTAATTGACTCGCCAAATTTTCCAAAGCTGACGCACTTCGGTGTAATTTAGCTCGTACCCGTCGGGAATCGGGCAGGGTTCGTACTCAACGAGTCCTTGATCGTTCACACGAGTTGGAATGTAGCGGTGTTCGGACAAAATCCGGTTGAGTAGATCTTCGTAAACCGAAGATTGGCGAACGAGAATCGATCGAATTTGACCGACGAGTTTAGCGCTTGCCAGCAATTCGCCTCTTTTAGCAAGCAGTTGCGCGGTGTTGAATGCAGGTTCAACCCGTAGATTATGATTTGAAAGTAGCGTCAGTTCTCCCTGAACGAACTTCCGAATTAAAGCAACATCGTCAATCTTATCCATTCCGACTCCTGACGGTTCAGTTACTTTATTAGATACCGGAATCAGCCGAATGAATATTTTCTGAAAAAGTATTCTAAAGTCTCTGAGGAAATTGCCATCAAAACGCGGTTTCAAATTTCCAAGCCAAAATCAATCAAACGATGAGCGAGTTCGAGCTTGCTGCATTGTGCAATCTCAATTTGACGCCCCACCCGATCGAGGATCACCGCGCGATTGGTATCGCAGCCAAATCCACTTCCCGCTTGATCAACGGGATTTGCCACGATCGCATCTAAATTTTTACGATCAAGCTTTTCGATCGCCGGAGTGACAAAATCTCCGGTTTGTGCGGCAAACCCGATCAGCGTTTGATGCGGTTGCTTTAAGGTTGCAAGGCCCGCCACAATATCCGGAATCAATTCTAATTCCAACGTTTGAGGTAATGCTGACTTAGGCAATTTTGCATTGCTAAAGTCAGCAGGTTTTACATCACCAACCGCAGCAGACATAATAATCCAGTCTGCATCAGAAAAATGATCTTTTAGTGCGGTTTGCATTTCAGCAGAGCTAATAACGGGAATGCGGCGAACGCTGCGCAACGCAACGAGTAAATGATTGTCGATCGGGCCATGAACTAAGGTAACTTGGGCACCTCGATCGATCGCCGCTTGAGCGATCGCTACGCCCATTTTCCCGGTCGAAGGATTGCCGATAAACCGCACCGGATCGAAATGTTCGCGAGTTCCGCCCGCGCTGATTAAAACTCGTTTTCCGGCTAAATCGCGTTTTCCTTGAGTGTACAAAAGCGATTGAATGTGCGTTATTAATTCTTCGGGTTCTGCCATGCGTCCGGTTCCGACGCGATCGCACGCCAAAACACCGTCACCCGGATCGGCGGAATGATAACGCGGATCGTTTAAAAGTTCGCGCCAGTTGCGCTGAACCGATCGCTGCTCCCACATATCGGTATTCATCGCAGGCGCAAGTAAAATCGGGCAAACCGAGGCTAATACGGTATTGGTCAGTAAATTATCCGCCATGCCATACGTTAGCTTTGCCAACGTATTCGCCGTCAAAGGTGCGATCACGAATAATTCTGCCCATTCCCCCAATTCGATATGTAGCGGACGGGGATTGGTGGATTGCCAAAACAGGCTATCGGTATAAGCGGGATAACGGCTGAGGGTTGCAAGCGTTAAAGGGGTAATGAATGCTTGAGCGGAATCGGTCAGAATCACGCGAACCTCAGCCCCCGCTTTAGCTAAAGCAGACACGATCGAGCACACTTTATAAGCCGCAATGCCGCCGCTCATGCCGATTAAAACTCGTCGATTTTGAAGCATATAAAAAACCGCTCAATCATGAGCGGCAATCTCTTAGCGCGATCGCGATCTACGACTCATCAAACGCTTCTAAATCTAGCAAGTAGAGATACGGTTCGACGAGTTCCGGACGCTGAAACGCGATCGCTCTCAACAAATGCCAATCTTTCAAACCATCAAACGGACTGGTGTAATCATCTTGCTCTAATCGAATCGCCAAAGATGCAACATCGGCTTCAGTTAGATTTGACACGTTACGATGTTCTGGAGTTAATGCAGTCATGGCGTTCACCTCGCTCAAAATCCGTTTACCCCTGAGCAAATTTTACTTCACCGAGTTTGTATCGCGCTCAGAATAAAATGTTCATTTACGTTTTGAAATTTGATCGATAAAATGCTGGATTTTCACAAGCACGATCGGCGCAATTTCGTGCCCGATGTCAAATTCCTCATACTCGATTCGGGCACCGATTTGAATCAAATTCTCTTTTGCCATGCGAGCCGCTTGAATCGGAACAACCGTATCTTGACGACCGTGGACGATTAAAATCGGCGGGTAAGCTGGCTGCTTGACAAACGGAAGATGCTGATACCCGCTCAAAACCATTAATCCGGCTAATGGAAGCGACAATCCAACGTCGATCGTCATTGCCCCCCCTTGAGAAAATCCGCCCAAAATCGTGCGCGACAACGGAACTCCGGTACTCGCTTCTAAAGATTTCAGCCAATCGCTTAGCTGCTGTCGGCTACTCAGTAAATCTTGATGCTGACTAAAATCAGTTTGAAAATTAATGTCGCCGGATAAGTCATACCACATTTTTCCGCCCATGCCATACGGATGCGGAAACGGCGCATCGGGAAGCACAAACTGATAATCGGGCAGTTCTAACAACGAACACAGAAACGAGACATCTTGAGCGTTTGCGCCCCATCCGTGCAGCATGACGATCAACCCTTTTGGCGGCTGATTTGATCGAGGAGAAATTGAAATTGCTTGCAGAGTCACAACCTATTCAAAAAACTGCCGCTTTAATCATATTGCACGTTCCTTTATTCTTGATATTGCACTGCACTAGGAAATACAATTCATGGCACGTCTAGCTCTGCTGAGCGTTTCAGATAAAACTGGACTGATTGATCTTGCTCGTCGTTTAGTTCAGGAGTTTGGCTTTGACTTAATCAGCAGTGGCGGAACTGCACAAGCGCTCAAAAATGCAGGGCTACCCGTCACCAAAGTTTCTGACTATACGAAATCGCCAGAGATTTTGGGGGGACGAGTAAAAACGCTGCATCCTCGAATTCACGGGGGAATTCTGGCGCGGCGCGATGTGCCTCAAGATGTCGCAGATTTAGAAGCGCAAAATATTAGCGCGATCGATCTTGTCGTTGTCAATCTCTACCCGTTCGAGCAAACCATTTCAAAACCCGATGTCTCGTTGGCAGACGCGATCGAGCAAATCGATATCGGCGGGCCAGCGATGCTTCGCGCTTCAGCCAAGAATTTCGCTTATCTCACCGTTTTGTGTCATCCCCATCAGTACGATTCTTATCTTGAAGAACTAAAACAAAACAACGGTGAAGCCTCGATTGAATTTCGTCAAGCAGCCGCGTTAAAAGCGTTTCAGCATACGGCGAGTTACGATCGAGCCATTTCCGCCTATCTCGAAAAGCAAAGCAACGACGCTTCAACTTTTGTGCTGAGCGGAACGCAAATTCAGCCGCTACGCTACGGCGAAAATCCGCATCAATCCGCCGCTTGGTATCAATCGGGAAGGGTAGCAAGCGGATGGGCAGCCGCAACAAAGCTACAAGGCAAAGAACTAAGCTACAACAATTTGGTTGATTTGGAAGCGGCTCGATCGATTATTGCCGAATTTACAAACGATGATCCAGCCGCGACGATTATTAAACATAACAACCCGTGTGGATCAGCGATGGGATCATCGATTTCCGAAGCTTACGAAAAAGCGTTTAATGCAGATTCAACGTCGGCATTTGGTGGAATTGTGGCCTTAAACCGATCGATCGACGCTGCAACCGCAACCGCTTTATCGAAAACCTTTTTAGAATGCGTGGTTGCGCCAGGAATCGATTCAGACGCTCAAACCATTTTGCAAACAAAACAGAATCTTCGCGTGTTAATGCTTCCCGATTTTAATTCTGGAGCACCAGAAAACGTCAAGCAGATTGCAGGCGGATTTCTGGTTCAAGCCGCCGACGATCGTGTGGTTGATCCGAACGCTTGGAAATGGGTCACCGAGAAAAAGCCAACCCCCGAACAGCTTGCAGAATTACTATTTGCTTGGAAGATTTGCAAACACGTTAAATCAAACGCGATCGTCGTCAGCCGCGATCGCACCACGTTAGGCGTCGGAGCCGGACAAATGAATCGAGTTGGATCGGTGAAAATCGCTCTTGAGCAAGCGGGCGATCAATCCAACGGCGCAGTTCTAGCCAGCGATGGATTTTTCCCGTTTGATGATTCTGTGCGAACGGCGGCAACGGCGGGAATTAGCGCGATCGTGCAGCCCGGAGGAAGTCTGCGCGATGCGGACTCGATCGCGGCGGCCAACGAGCTTGGCATCGTGATGGTGTTCACGGGGATACGTCATTTTCTGCATTAAGGGATATGCTAAGTTTTATGACTCTCACCCCCACAAAGCACTATGCCGTTTGAGATTCCTAGATCGGTTATTATCTACAGTCAGTTCATCCACCCGATTTTAATGTGGGTGCTGTTGGCGCTTACCAGCTATGCGCTGTATCTCGGTATTCAGTGGCGTCGTGCTCGCACCGCTAACGGCGAGGTGAAAAAGGAACTTCTCAAAGGCAAATTCAACCTCAAGCATTACTACGTGGGATCGATCGTGCTGGCTTTGATGGTGATTGGCTCGATCGGGGCAATGGGCGCAACCTACCTCGAAAGTCATAAGCTATTTGTCGGCCCACATTTGCTGATCGGCTTAGGCATGACTGGATTAATTGCTTTATCGGCGGCGCTTTCTCCGTTGATGCAAAAAGGACAGGATTGGGCGCGGTACACGCACATTGTGATCAACGTGGCGATTTTAGGATTGTTTGGGTATCAAGCGGTTTCGGGAATGACCATTGTGCAAAATATCATCAAACGCATGTGAAGCTTGGTCGAAATCTGCATCGACGATCGAGCGTGTTGCGATCGTCGATTTTATGAAGAGGAGATCGCAATCATGACCAAGTTGTAACCGTAGGATGTTCAAATCGCTGTCGTGTTTATAGCTGTGTGATGCATCTCGACCTCAACGATGGAAAAAATTTGGCTGCAATATAACGGCACCGAAATTGATATTGCTCAAGAACTACTCGATCGAGGCGTTTCTAAATCTGATATTGTGCTGGGCTTTCAAGCTGCTCATCGTAGACGCCTCACCGATTATGCCGTTAGCCGACGTAAGTTCGGGATAACAGATCGCTTGAATGTGTCTTAAATGAGTGGGTTAGCGGGTCGTTGCTCTAGACGTCTGGCGGTTTTAACCGCCAGGCGTTTATGAATTAACTCATCATGTTAGCTAGGTTTCAAATCTCATCGCCAAATGGCGTCCGCAACTCGACACGCATCGCGCATTTGAGCAACATCATGCACGCGCACAACATCGGCACCGTTGACGATCGCGCTAACACACGCCGCCGCCGTTCCCCAAATTCGCGCTTTTGCATCCGGCTGATTCAAAATATGCCCGATAAAACTTTTTCGCGAAGCGCCAATCAAAATCGGAGCATTTAACAATTGAAACGCCTTTAATCGCCGCAGAATTTCTAAACTTTGTTCGTACTTCTTCGCAAATCCGATTCCGGGATCGATCATAATCTGCGATCGATCAATTCCCGTTGCGATCGCGGCTTCGATGCGTTGATTGAGAAACTCAACAATCTCTCCGATTAAATCCTCATACTGCGTTAAGGATTGCATCGTTTTCGGCGTTCCGCGAATATGCATCAAAATAATGGGAACTCGTAAACGTGAAACCGTCGGCAGCATTTCTGAGTCAAACGTTGCACCAGAAATATCATTTACAATGTCCGCTCCGGCTGCGATCGCGGCTTCAGCAACCTGCGATCGAGTGGTATCAATTGAAATCGGAATGGCGTCAAAAATCGAATTTGCTCTGAGCGTTTTGACAGTAGGAATCACGCGATCGAGTTCTGCTTGCAGCGTGATTTGTTCGGCATTTGGGCGCGTTGATTGTCCGCCAATATCAAGAATATCGACTCCTGCGATCGCCATTTGATAAGCTTGAGCAAAAGCAGATTCGATTGTGTCGAACTGTCCGCCATCGCTAAAACTATCGGGTGTAACATTCAGCACGCCCATGATGTAGGTTTTTTGTCCCCATTCAAAGGCGCGATTTCGTAACGTCCAAGACGGCAAAGACATCGATCGGGTACAGGTCGCATCGAAGCCATTATCGCCTGTACCCGATCGCGTTTAGACAATTTGGCTCATAAAGCTGATTTTGTCTTCGGCACCGAGTTCATTGATTGACTTGAGAATCGTTTGTGCGCCTTCAGAAAGCTTGTAATCGCTCGGCATCGTGATGAAATCATCGCCCATTTTGCTGGCAAGCTGATACCACACCATCAAGCGATCGTTGGCGCTTAATTTTTCGTATTCTTCGATCGGCGGTTCAACGCCATCACCGGGAATCAGTTCTAGCATTGCTTTCGATGGATTAATATCTAATGCAATTTCATCGCGATCGGTGTCAGTTAAGACATCTTGTAAAAATTGAATTTGACCGCCTTCGCGCATGTTGCTCACCGCTTTAACCACGTCTTCAACTTGCTTTGATGGCGACATCGTAAGCGACGGCAAAGAACCGCCAATTTCTTGATAAATAAAACCCAGCGCGGCAATTTGATCGTCAACCGGAAGCTTTTTAAATTCAGCAATTAAACTATCGCGTGAACTGGTATTAATCGATGTCATAAAACCTCGCAATTTGTATTAGAAACAACTCTACTGCAAGGCTAGAAATCTTTGGCTTTATTTTCCCCTACACAAAGTTAGGCAAGCGGGTGAAATGATCAATCTATCGATCGATAGATTCAAAATCTTGCACAAGAAAGACGACAAAGGGGAGTCAAGGCGAAATGATAACAGCAGGTTTATCGAGAATTGGATTATGCTTCTAATGAATCTAATGGCGGTTGCGTTCCCGACCTCTTCAAACACATTGAACTATTGGCAAGGCACACCGTTCATTGTCGGTTCTTGTTTAGTAGTGTTGCTGATTGCGTCGCGCACGATCAAATACCCGCACACGGGCGCAAAAATGCCGCTTCCGTTTTCTAAGTCACTATTCAACAACATCAGCGTTGCTGGCTTTTTAGCGTCGATGAGCTTTGGTCATTTGATTGGCTTTTTGCTCACCCTAGCTTTAGCTAATACAACCGGAACGAATTAATGATTAAGCGCGATCGAAGTTAAGGGTTCGATCGCGCTTAATCATTCATAACGGACGATACACGCGGTAGTTAAGCTGCGGAAAGATATTATCGATCGCTTCGACTTTTTCAACCCAGCCTGAATCGACTTTGCCAACGTTGAGATCGTCGTACAGTTTGTTAAAGCGCATTAAGTGCGATCGAGTTCTGCGCACCGCATACGGAACCATCGTTCCCGTCCGCATAATAAACGCCCAATCCGACGACTGCGCTAATAGAAGTTCTCGCGCCGCTTGATTAAGTGCCCGCCATTCGAGTTCATCGGCAGGCTCACGCTTCGCTAACTCAATCATGCGTTCAGCCGCTTTGTGCAAATGCGGATAAATCCAAGCATTCGTTTCGTTGAGCCAATATTCATGAAAGCCTTTGTAGCCCCAGCTTGACTGCGACGGGCGGCACACTTGCTGCGTTGGCTCTTGGCGCAAATAATCCGCCAGGTGCGTCATTTCAAACGTTGATTGATCAAACCACGCTTTGCGGAACAAGTAATCGATAAACCACGGGCCTTCGTACCACCAATGCCCGAAAAGCTCAGCATCGTAGGGAGAAACCACGATCGGCGGTCGCTTCATAATGTCGTAAAGATGCCGCGTTTGCTGCTCGCGGTTGTACACAAAATTTGCCGCGTGCTCTGCCGTTTTCTCGCGTGCCCAATACGGATCGTAAAGCTGCTTATCGCCGAGTCCTAATCCTTTCCCGGTGATTTTGTGATACTTAATGCCGACATTTTTACGCTGTCCGTTGGGCATCACATACGGCTTAATGTACTCGTATTCCGCATCCCAACCCAAATCGCGATAAAACTCGCGATACTCTACTGCACCCGGATAGCCAACTTCCGACGACCAAACCTGCTGCGACGATTCGTGATCGCGCCCAAACGCCGCCGCTCCTGCCTCGGTAAAAATTGGCGCATAGGTTCCAAACCGGGGACGCGGACGCGCATACAAAATTCCGTGTCCATCGGTGAGAAAATAGCGCAGTCCTGCATCTGCCACCATGCGTTCTAAACCTTCGTAATACGCGCACTCCGGTAGCCAAATTCCCTTCGGAGGTCGTCCAAACGTTTGTTCGTAATGCTCAACGGCGACCTGAAGCTGGGCCCAAACCGCTTGAGGATACATTTTCATCAACGGCAAATAGCCGTGAGTCGCACCACAGGTAATAATTTCGACATTATTCGAGTCGAGAAACTGTTTGAAGCCCGTGAGGAGGTTGCGATCGTACTTCTCCCACGTGTTGCGCACTTGATTAAATTCTTTGGCGTAATGCTCTGCCAAATATTTCATGTGCCCGTTGTGGGCGTGCCGCTCGACTTCCATTTCGGCGAGTTCTTCAAGCTGAGACAAATGCTCGTCGTAGCGTTCTTGCAGCAGTGGATCAGCCAGCATCGAGCACAAGGGCGGCGTCATGCTCATCGTAATTTTGAAATCAACTCGATCGCGCTTTAAGCCTTCAAATACTTGCAGCAACGGGATATACGTTTCAGTAATTGCCTCATAAAGCCATTCTTCTTCTAATACATACTCGCTCTCTGGGTGACGCACAAACGGCAAATGCGCATGAAGAACGAGGGCAACATATCCGATACTCATAAAACTTCTATCGCTAAGTGGGCGGGGATCAGTTGCCAAAATTGTAAAGCAAAATTGTGGGCAATATAGTGAATCGCAGGTGATTTGCAGCAATGGCTTTGCGAAGCCGAAGCGAGCAATTTTAAAGCATCAAACCGAAACGGTCTCTAAAAACAATCCTTCCCCCAGCTTCTAAAGCCAGAGGAAGGATTAGGATTAAACAGTGTGCCCGTGATTAGTAGCGATTTTGCTCTTCGTCAGCCGGATCGCCGTAGGGATCTTCGCTTGCGGGACGCACATCTCCGTAACCTTGACCGGATTGATCCGCCGGATCGCCATACGGGTCTTGACTTGCAGACATCACATCTCCGTAGCCTTGTCCGGCTTGATTTGCCGGATCGCCGTAGGGATCTTGACTTGCAGGCATCGCATTGCCGTATTGGTCTGCGGGATCGCCATACTGATCTTCACTAGCTGGACGCGGACGACCTTCTTGATCCGCCGAATCATCGCCGCCGAGAACTGCGTCTTTTACTCTTTTAAAGATGTCATCTACCATGATTTATTCTCCGAATACGGTGTGCTTCATTCAACTTGAACGACTTAGTAAGTCGCCGATCGCGCTTCAGGCAAACTCGTTAAGTCGCGCCCGGTCGATCGATTGTTATAGCCTTGAAACTCTTGATACTGCTGTGCCTCTTCTGCCGGAACCTGAACGCCTCCTTTTGGCGGCGTTACGTAATGCACTTGCTTTTGAGCATCGCGATAGTAAACGCGACCATTTTTCGACAGGTAATACTGAGGCTGAGCGTTCTTTTGGGCTTGAGACTTTTTGTGCTGGTTGTAAATGTAGTACAACGCTGCCGCCCCTGCTAATGTCACGGCTGCTTTTTGAGTGTTGGTAAGTCCTTGCTTTTTCTCTTGTGGCGCGGTGTTGGATGCCGCGTTCGGAGCAACCGCAGTCCGAGAATCATCAACCGAGGCTTTGTTTCCGCCACCGCAAGCCGCGAAAAACGGCATCAGCAACAGACTCGATAGCAACCATGATGCGACTTTTACTCCTCTTTGAGACTTCAATAAAACCATTTGTTTACCCGGTACCTCGTCATTACATATAAGGGTTTCGTGATTTGTGCATCTTCATTGGCTTAGAAATTGAGTCAATTAAGATACACGTTATAACTCTGACTGGAAGTGCATCAGCTTCCCTCAAACTTTTGATAGAGTTTACAGCCAAATTAACGGTTTTAGCAGTAGAGATTGCGAGGGGTGCGATCGACTAAGCATAAATTTGGTTAATTCTGGCGCGACCGGATTGAACTATTTGAATCTACAAGGAATACAACGGCAAATTCTTTTGGAGCGGTTGATAGCTTGGAAGCAGTTGGTTGAGTTTGTCATCTGGCAGTTGCAAATGACGCTCTAGCACCGTTGCAATTACATCTCGAAAATCGGTTGTCACGGCTAAGTCGCGCCCCTGATAAAGCTGATCGCTGGCTAACCCGCGCCAATCTCCATAAACTTTGCCACCCCGGACAGTGCCGCCTAAAAGCCACATCACATTTCCGTGACCGTGATCGGTTCCTCGATCGCCGTTCTCCTGCACGGTGCGCCCAAATTCGGACATCACCAAGATGGTCGTGTCGGCATAAGTTGATCCAAGCGTGCTTTGCAGCGTTGCTAAGCCTTTGCCTAACTGTTCTAAATTCCGAGCAAGCTGTCCTTGAGTGTTGCCTTGATTAACGTGCGTATCCCATCCTCCTAGCGCCATAAATGCCAGGGCAACTCTCGGATCTTTGTTCATGATTTGGGCGAGACGCTGAGCATCGCTTGCAAAGCCATAAGGAAGCGGTGCACCGTTGTTGGCTATTTTCGTTTCAGCCTCTAAATCTGCAAGCAGTGCTTTGCGAGCGACTCGACCTTCTCGATACGCTTGACTCACCGAGTCATTTCGGGTGTATAGCCGATCGAACGCAGCCGCAATTTGCGGTTTATCGATCGAGAGTGGTCGCGCAGCACCCCGACCGATCGCCAGCGTTGCTACTGGCATTCGACCTGATAAAATTCGAGGAGTCAAATCTCCGACATTAACCGCTTGGATTGGATTGCTGCCCGATAAACTGCCGAGCAATCGATTCATCCAGCCATCGTGCACGGTTGGCGTTCCTGGTGCGCCGCGCTCCATATTGTCTTGGGCATCAAAATGCGATCGAGTTGGGTCAGGAGAACCTGAACTGTGCACAAACGCAAGACTACCCTGCTGCCAGAGCGGTAAGACCGATGCGAGAGCAGGATGCAGCCCGAACTGATCATCAAGATTGAGTGCGCCACCGTCTTTGTCGGGTTGCGGAATCGCGATCGTTGGACGAGCTTCGTAATAGGCAGTTTCGCGATAAGGAACCACAACATTAAGTCCATCTACCGCACCGCGCAGAAAAATCACAATCAAGCGTTTTGGGTTAGCGCTAGATGGTGCATTTTGAGCATTCGATCGAGCAAACCAACCGTGGGTTCCTACTGCTACAACGGTTGAGGCAATTCCAGCTTGAAGAAGGTGTCGTCTTTTCATAGTTGTGAAGATGATTTGAGGGTCGATTGTGTAGAGATTAAACCGTTGCTTCTAGACCCAGCCGCAAACGAATTGCGGGCTAGTGGGCAAAGTCTGCTGAAGCAGACTGACAGCCGGACGAACCTGTTTCAACAGGTTTGATCGATTAGCCCGCAAATGAATTGCGGGCTGGAAACGCTAGAAATGCTGCATTTTAACACCCGCCCTAGTGCCGCATGAACTCTGGGCTTCCTAGCATTAAAGCCGCACGAAGCTGAGGCGGACTTGATGCGATCGTTTGCTGAGTTTGTTCCGAAAACAAATTCCCTAGCGTCTCTGAGAGCTGAACGGCATCAACCGGAGTCGGACTATCCGATTGTGTTGGTGCAGCGCTGAGTCTTGAGATGCTCATACGATTGTTCATCGAAGACGGGCTGACTAAAGACATTGAAGGTGTGATGAGTGGCGTTGTGAGCGGTAATTTTCCACTTGCAAGCGCGGTTGCAAAGCTAATGCGCCGAGTCATCGCATCGGGATTGATCCAAACCTCTTCAGTGTTTTTGTAGCCATCGGGCGTTAGACACCCGTAGAGCGGCATTCCAAGCTGTTGCAGCAAGCCGCTAATCGGGCGGAAATTCTGAACGTCAACGCCGATCGATCGAACGGCTGAGATTGCATATTGATACGGCGTTTTAAACTTGGCATTGTAAACGTGGGAATCCTGAAATTCTGAACTCTGAAAAAGCGTTGATAGCACTTCTCGAATATCGCCATGGGTTGCCAAGAATTTCTGCGCCAGTCGATTCACTAATGCTTTGGGAGGCTGATCAGCTACAAAGTATTGCGCTAATTGGTAGCTAATATGATGAGCCGTTGCAGGACTTTTCGCCAAAATATCTAGTGCTTGCTCTCCTTCTGCAATGCCGCTTCCTTTGATTAAATGCCCTAAAAACAGCTTGTCGCTGAAATCGTGTCGCTTGGCATCAAAGTAAAATCCATTTGGCTCGACTCCGGGTTGCGCCGAGCGCCGAAACGTCCAGCCCGTGAGAATTTTTGCCAACGCAATGACATCTTGCTGAGTGTAACCGCCGTCTACGCCCAGCGTGTGCAGTTCCATTAACTCACGTGCATAGTTCTCGTTTAATCCTTGCTTGCGATTTCCATTGCTAGAAGCATTAGGCGCTGTGTTTTGCCAATTATCCAGATAGTAAAGCATTGCAGGATGATGAGCCGTTGCTTCTAGTAAATCGCGAAAGCGACCGAGAGCATTGGGGCGAATGGCTTGTTGCTCGTAAGCTCCGACTAACATTTCGTCGGGCCCTTTACGAGAGAATATGTTGAAGTGGTTGTACCAAAAATCCACCATCACTTCTTGGAGTTGACGCGGGCTTTCGGTTGACTGAAGTAAGCGGGCTTGAGTTGCTTGTTCAAGCACATCATTCATTTTCTGACGGTAGGCTCGTTTTTGCTCTGGCGTTGGCTGTCCTTTCGGCAGCTTGGGAAGGCCGATTTGCTCAAAAAGCTGCAACGGCGTCATATTGAGTGTTTCTAATCGGGAAAGTCGATCGCTCAATGCTTGCGGCTGAGGAATCGACTCGGGGTGAAGCTGCTGCTGAATATAAGCTTCGATGCCCGTCTTTTGAACGGTTTCGAGGTCACCTGGACGCAGACCAAAGCTGAGACGATTCAAAACATGCACAACCTTTGGGTCTACTGGGGTAGCTGCGTCACTAGGACTTAACCCTCCTAGCCCCAAAAAAAGCAAACAGATCGAAAGTCTTAGTTTCCTGTTCATCGGAGATTACCAGCAACAATTTTAGATTGGAACGTTCTAGCAGAGGTTAGGTGTATTTGTCGCAATTAAAAAATCAAATAGGACAGACTCCAAACGCAGCACAGAGCTTTAAAACACGCCTTAGTTAGTCCCTGTGCTGTTGTCGATCGTCGCTGCGATCGCGCCGCATAGCCATGTCCACGCGCCCAATAGCTCGATCGATCTCGACGTGAGCGCTGCGACGCCAGGCGCGAGCAACCTGGTTATCCTCTTCGAGAGAAATGTCTCGCTTCGCGCTTTGCAGCAGTCTTTTAATCTCGTTGAACTTGCCGCGATGCGTCAGCGAGGTGTCGATCGCAGGATAATCATCTACATCTTTGCGATCGAGCACCGAGGCTCGGTCAATTTCTAAAATTGCTGCACGAACGTCACGATCGGCAATGACTTCTTCTTTAACGTTGGCTTCATCGGGGATCTGCAACAGTTGCTCAGCCTTGCGCAGGTCACTCCGAGCATGAAGGTAATGTGGGTGATTGCCGGGAATATCGGCTCTCGCGATGCCTGGAGCGATCGTAACCGTGAGCAGGGTGCTCAGAATGCTGATTGCACCGATCTTTTGAGTTAACGAGCTGTTCATTTTTCCTCCACAGGTTGGCTGAACGATTCTATTTTGTCTTGTCGGTCTTTCAGTTCGTAGAGGAATCAGCGTAAATAAACTTGCGGGTTCACGTAAGCTTGCCGAGAAAGCCGTAAAGCTATAGTTAAAAAACGATCGTCTCAGGCACTCAAAATTGCATCTATAGCTTAAAAAACAAAACTGAAGAAATGCGCTTTTACCGATCGTATCCTTTGCCAAATCCGTGTGAACGTGCAGATGAAACCGCTTAGAGTTCGACAAATCGTTGGAATTAGCTTGGCACTGATTTGGAGCTTTATTTACTGCACCGTTGCCAGTAGCCTGCCACTCATTCAGCAATTGGAACTCGGTGTCCAAAATAATTTAATCCGCCTGCACAAACCTGGATCTCCCCCTAGTGCAATTCTTTTGCTTAAAATTGATCACGCTGAGACATCTGGATACGATCTGCATAATCTCTATCATTTGAATATTTTCTATGCAACGTTGGTAAACAGCTTGATTCAAAACCGAGCTAAAGTTGTTGTCTTAAATTTGCCTGACTCAATAAAACAGTACGTTAATCCTGATCAAGGTGCTCGTTTAGAACGCACTCTGAGAAAATCAATTCATCAGCATTCAAATCAGATTGTTTTAGTTGCTCGCCCAAATACGCTACCTTCAGGAGTTTCGACGCTTAATATCTACAACACTCTGCTTTCTGACCAGCGAAATACAGGTCAATCCACTGCGCCAGAGCAGCTTGTGAGCTATTTTCGATACGTTCCGAATGCTCGCGGTTTAAATAATCCTACTCGTCGAGTTGAGCTTTTTGGTCGGTTTAGCTATGAAGATGATTCCGATCCAAATCGCCATCATAAAGTGAAATCAGTGGCAGCATTAGCATTAGAAAAGTTTTACCAAGCTTCAAACGATTTCTCAGGTTTACACAGCCTTTTGAGCTTACAAACCGCTTCGCCGCTTTTAACTAATTTTTGGGGTCCGGCTGATACCTTTCCTAGCGTTAACTTTCAACTGCACTGCTCAGGCGCGATCGCGCCTGAGCAGTGTCAAGGCTCGTTTGATTCCCAATCGCCGCAAACACTCCGTGACAAACTTGTGATCGTGAATCTTCCTGAAGGAAAAGCATCAGAAAACTACACTGAACGCTCTCCGTATGGAGAGTTATCGATCGCAGAAGTGCAAGCAAATCTGATTGCGAGTTTGATCACGCGCTCTTTTCTTACAACTGCCGTTAAAGGATTGGATTCCTTGATCACGCTGTTCGGGCTAGTGCTAATCGGCTTGTACAGTGCAACCCGATTTAACCCGAAAAAAGTTCAACTCGTGTATCTGCTAGATGTCTGGATTTTTCTCGGATCGATCGGGAGCTACGTTGCCTTAAGCCTTGTTTTATTTTGGCAAGGCTTGATTCTGCCTTTGTCGATTCCTTTATTAGGCTGGTTTATATCAGGCTCAAGCATCATCACGTATTTCATATTCAGGCAGTCTGTTCAACAGCAGCAAAAATTAGCTGAACGACAAGCCGTTCTTCTTCAGGCGCGTAAACTGCTTTATCGAGTTGCAACAGACATGCATGATGGCCCGCTTCAAGAACTCAAACTCGTAATGGACAGCCTTGAGCTTCTAGGCATTCATCACCCCTCTCCAACGATCGATGCCCTTTTAGATCGTCTAGAAGCGATTGGGTTTGCCCTGCGCAATCAACTCAGCAATACCCGCACCATTGCTGAGAAACTAGAAATTACTCCAGAACTCAAATTCGGCTTGGCGCAAGGCATTCAACAATGGCTACAGTCCCTGATAGATTCACGAGAGTTAAACTTAAAACTCAAACAGTCGCTACAGCCGCTTCGAGAACCTAAATCGGATAGCGCTTGGATTGATGCAAGAGAAGATATTTTTCGCTTTTTTCGAGAAGCGATCGTCAACGTGATTCGTCATGCTCAACCGCCCAATGGCACAGCAACCCAAGTTTCGGTTTACCTCCTCCAACAAGGAACTCAGTGTAAGCTGATCGTTGAAAACGACGGTACGCCTTCTTTAGATAGTTTCGATCGCAAACGGAATTCAGGCGGGTATGGAACTAAGTTGATGACTACGATCGCTTCTGAACTACCGAACGGATCTTGGGAACGAACCGCGTTAGAAACGGGTGGAATGCGAGTGACGCTGAAATGGACGATCGAGACCGTCTAAGCCTCACTCGCCGATTAACCGTCGTTTAATCGCTTCCATACAAACCGCAATTCGAGTGTTTGTTTGTTGAGGTTGATTCTCAAGCTGATCCACATTTAGCTTGACTTTGAGACTCTGCACATAGTTCTGAGCCGTTTTAAGAGAAATATGCATTTGCTCCGCGATCGCTTGATCGGTCAACGCATGATTACACAGCAGATCGAGAACCGTCATATCCTTGTCGGTTAACGGCATTTCGTTCATCAGGTTGCGAGGAATCCGGCACTGTCCATCTAAAGCACTGCGCCCACCTTCTAAAAACGCACTGCGTCTTTCCATTTTGTTGACCACAACAAATCCGCCTTGATGTTCAAAAATCTGCTTCAGGACTTGCCGCAAATAGCTCGGTTCGCTGGTGTATACCAAAACATTCGTCGTTGGGTAGAATTCAAAAATCTGCTTTAACAGCGCCAAGCCAGGCTTAGCCGATGCTTCACCTACCAAAGTCCCAAACTGCAAATCAACCACCACTAAATCTGGTTTGTTTTGCTTGAGTTGTTCAATTCCTGCCTCAGGAGTATCAACCGTAATGCAGTGACCTTGAGGATCGATTATTCTCAGAAATTCACAATTATTTTGCCTCACCTCAGGATGATCCTCAATAACCAGAAAGAGATGTACTTGAGAACTCATAGTTTTGCACTTTTGTTTGCGACGATGAGTGAATTTTAGGACGTGTTTTATCACGCTTCGCTGCGTTTCTAGTCCGCCTGCCCATCCGTCGATCGCGATCGTTGTTTTATAAAGCAGAAAATTTCAGCATCAACTCAAACAGTCTTAATCAAACCAGTTTGATTTTGAGCATTTCTAGTTTCAATGTCAGCCTCCTTGCAAAATTGACATCATTTAACCTGAGTGCCGGACTAAGAATCTCAACCCGCCTGGCGACTAAAGGCGCGGCTAGGCAGACAAAACCCGCCCTTATCGGGTTGCTCTACCGAATTGGCTGTTAGTGCGCGGAGGCGCACTTCGTCTGTGTAGCAGCGCCTTCGCGCCCGCTTAACCGCAACTGACGTTGATTGATGTCAGAACATGGCGGAACTTCCCGTTAAAACAGTAGATTTGTACTCACCAATTCTAAACGTAATAAAGGGAGGCAACCTGTTAAAAGTGCTTCCCCGATTAACTTTCTAGCCATTGACTTAAAAAGCCCGTGATGAGGATTGAACTCATGACCTCACCCTTACCAAGGGTGTGCTCTACCACTGAGCCACACGGGCAAAAAGAAGGAATAAAAAATCATTCCTTCTCTGTGGATGGGCCGAGCTGGATTTGAACCAGCGTAGGCGTAGCCAGCGGATTTACAGTCCGCCCCCATTAACCACTCGGGCATCGACCCACGCTATCCACAGAAACTAATCATAGCACAACAAACGCTTCAAACGGACAAGTTTTCAAGGCGATTTTTTAAAGAAACGGCTGTAAAGCGGGAATCAGAAAATCGGTCAGCGTGTGGGCATCGACGCCTAATTGCGATCGCGCTTGAGCCGCAAAAATCCCGGCTTGCGCGTGCCACCAAGCCGCAGACTGAGTTAAGTCAAGCAGGGACGTATTTTTCTGTGCGGCAAAATCTTGCGCCCACAATCCTCCCAAAAGTCCAGTTAAAACATCACCACTGCCGCCACGGGCAAGAGCAGGCGTACTTTCAGGATTAATTCTGACCCACGCGGGATTTGCTGGTGCCGCAATAGCAACTCGCGCCCCTTTGAGCAGCACGATCGCTTTACTTTGCTCTGCCGCCGCCGCGACTGCCGTTGCTCGACAAACCATTGTTTTGGCAATGTCGGGAAACAAGCGTTCAAATTCTCCGGTGTGCGGCGTTAAAACGGTGGAAGCGCGGCGCTTTTGCAGCGCGGGAAGGGTGCCTTGCTGCGCGAGAATATTTAACCCATCGGCATCTAGGACTAGGGGACAGGCACTGTCTAAAACTTGCTGCACGATCGACGTTGCATCAATCGTTAAGCCTGGCCCGCACGCGATCGTATGAAACACCGATGGCTCTAAATAAATGAAGTCAGGAAGTTCAGCGATCGCGCCCGATTCGGTTTCTTTGCAGCCAACGATCAGCGCATCGGGTAGCTGTGCCGTCATCGTAGCTTTAAGCGATTCAGGAACGGCGATCGACAGCATTCCTACCCCGCTCGATCGTGCTCCTAATCCCGCGAGAATTGCGCCCCCGGCATAACGTCGCGAGCCACAAATTAAAAGCAAATGACCCATTTTGTATTTGTGCGTTGAAGCCGGACGCGAAAGCGGCAGCGTATTAATCGCCGATTGCGGCGTAACTCGTGCGATCGTGGGCGTTTCACCCAAAACAGCGTGGATATCGGCAAGCGGTAAATCAAAATCAATCAGTTCGGCGCGTCCAACGAATTCGAGCGCCCAATCTTGAAGTAAGCCGAGCTTCCACAAGCCGAGACAAAGCGTGTGAGTTGCTCGAATTGCGATTCCCAACGGTTGTCCGGTATCCGTGTGAAGACCCGACGGAAGATCAATACTGACGATCGGCACTTGCCATTGATTCACCTGATCGATTAGCGATGAAATTGGCGGCTCGATGGCTCGATCAAGTCCGAATCCAAACAAACCGTCGATCAGCAATTCGCACGCTTTGAGGTGATCCCCGTTAGAATCACAAGGAATATTTAAGCTTTGGACATAGCTAAAATGGCTGGCGGTGAGATCTTTTAGAGGGGAAAACGGGCAGCACACGCGAACTTCGTAGCCGCGAAAATGCAGTTCACGGGCCACTACTAAAGCATCGCCGCCGTTGTGGCCCGCGCCAACCAGAACGCCAACTTTTCGCGTACAAGAAAGCGGATAATAATCAACGATGCGATCGACTATTCGCCCTGCGACCTTTTCCATTAAGGCAGCAACGGGCATTCCGGCATCAAACACGCGCCGCTCGATCGATCGCATTTGCTCAGCCGTAACCACAATTCGATTGATTTGCTCTAGCCGGACGTGTGGCGCAATCACAGCGTGCCTCCGATCGCAAGAATGACATCAAGCTATCAAACAAACGCGACGCTCTACCCCTAGCGAAAGTCAGGCATTAAGAACTTCTGCGCGTGTCCAGTAAGCGCAAATAGCCAAACGTGCTCACAAAAAAGAAAGGAACAAAAAACCAGTCTGGTGAATTTCGATAAACCCAAACCATCAAAACTAGCCAACAAATCAAACTAGTGATTACAAGTCCACCGCGCATAATTCACCTTATTGATTTCCAGGAAAATATCGAGAGCTTCAGTGACTGTACCAAAGCGTCAAGAGAAAGAGTCTAGAAAAATTCATGAAGTCATGACCAAAGAGCATCAACCTTTAGAGGGAATTCGCCTCACACGTTTGGTATAAACTTTAGCGGAGATTTGATGCGATTTGATCAAACATAAGAAAGAGGTTGCAGTTGCGAACTGGTTCAATCGACCTATGCCCCCGTTGTGTAAGCTAGGTCGCTACAATAAATAAAACCAGCGAGAGCGAGGCTTTTCAATGCAATCACCGACTCTTCTCATCTCGAAAGAGCTACCAAGCTTAAAGTACACCTACGCGCCCGATCGCTTTGGCGAAGATTGGGAAGCGCCGTTGTCGATTTTGCTAGGGCTTGGACGAGCCGCCGGAGCCGATTTTATTGAATTTTTCTTAGAGCGCGTGAACTATATTAGCTGCATGGCAGAAGATGACGCGATTACAAGCATTGCTCCCCGACTTGCGACAGGTGCAGGCGTGCGCGTGTTTCGCGGCAAAGCCGACTGCTATGTTTCCACAAACGATTTGTCGTTTAACGGCTTGAAAGCAGCGCTGGAAAAAGGCTTATCGATTATGGGCTTGCAGCTTCCGGCTCCAAACTCGTTTATTCCAGAAATTCACCTTGAGCTATTGCGCGACTACGCCAGCAAAAAAGGCAAAGAAGCTTGGTTAGGCAATACGAGTTCGATGCGGGAAATGGGCGACGTTTTGCTGGCGGCAAACGGGCAGCTTGCTCAAAGCGCAACTCACGTTCAGTCGCGTCGAGCCGTTTATTTTCGCGATTGGCAAGAAGTGTTAGTCGCTGCCAGCGACGGCACGTTTGCGCGAGATATTCGATTAACGCAATCGGTTGGATATAGCTTGCTGTGTGCCGATGGAGCGCATCGATCGTCGATTAATAAGCGCGTAGGCAGCACCAGCGATCCAGATTTTCTGCGCCATTGGAACTACAGCATTGATGCTGAAGAAGTGGCAGAATCGGCCGGAAAAATGCTGTACGCCGATTATGTCGAGTCGGGCAACTACCCGATCGTCATGGCGAATCAGTTCGGCGGGGTGATTTTCCACGAAGCTTGCGGTCATTTGCTCGAAACCACGCAGATCGAGCGCAAAACCACGCCGTTTGCTGAGAAAAAAGGTGAAAAAATTGCCCACGAAAATCTGACCGCTTGGGACGAAGGCATCACATCCGATGCGTTTGGCACGATCGATATGGACGATGAAGGAATGCCCGCTCAGCGCACGCTGCTGATTGAGAACGGCATTTTGAAAAATTTTATCTCCGATCGCGCTGGCTACCTGCGAACCGGAAATCCCCGGACAGGAAGCGGTCGGCGTCAAGGATATACGTATGCGGCGGCAAGTCGGATGCGCAATACGTACATTGCTCCGGGTGAGTACTCGCTCGATCAGTTGTTCGGATCGATCGATAAAGGCATCTACTGCAAGAAAATGGGCGGCGGCAGCGTGGGCGCAACCGGACAGTTTAACTTTGCCGTTGATGAAGCGTATTTGATCGAAAACGGCAAATTGACTAAACCGCTCAAAGGCGCAACCCTAATCGGGGAAGCGGTCGATATTATGAACAAAATTTCGATGTGCTCAAACGATTTAGGCTTAGCCGCAGGCTTTTGTGGATCGGTGAGCGGAAGCGTGTATGTCACTGTGGGACAGCCGCATTTGAAAGTGGATTCGATTACGGTGGGCGGACGGTAATTCATCATGCTAAAGCGTTCAATTGCGCTGATCGCGATCTCAGCTTTATCGTATGGGTCGCCTGGATTCGCTCAAGATCGCGCCGAGAATCCAGCGCAGCCTTACCAGTGCGAAGATTCAACCGTTTCTAAAACCGGATTCTATTTTGAGAACACTCCAACGAGTGGCGTTTACGCGACGTTTCGATCAAAGCTCGGTGTCAGCCAGTTTAAAGACGCAACTGCTGCGATCGTCGATCGCAGTGCTTCTAGCAATTCAGTGCTAGGTCAGTTTAAGGTGGGCGATCGCGTTCAGGTTTGCTTAATTAGCACGCCTGCGAAAAATCAATACTGCGATCCTACCAAAGACTCAAGAGGACGCTATTACCGCGTTTACAACTACCGTCTCAGAGCGGCTTATTCAGGCACAAATGCGAATCATTTGTGCGGAGGAGCATAGAAACTTATGGCAAACATTCAAACGATTTCAGAATCAGCACACAAAGCAGCAAAACAGCTTGGCATCCAGAAATTTGACGTTTACGGATCAACGATCGACGAAACAAGTGTGCAAGTCGATCAAGGCGAACCGCAGCAAATGAAAGCCTCGAATCGATCGGGCGTGACCGTGCGCGTGTGGAACGACGATCAAACCGTGGGCGTGACTTCGACAACCGATGTAGACGCGATCGGCTTAGAGTTGGCGCTAAAAACCGCCCAGGAAGCCAGCTATTTTGGCGTCAAAGACAACGTGCCGGATTTCAGCCCTGAAGCGACAGCCAATATTGCTGAAAAACACAAAGCGCGGTATCCCCAAGCCAGCGTGTCTGAGTTGCTAAAAACGCTCACCGAAGCGGAAAGAGAGCTACTTGCGGCTCATCCAGCGATCAAAGGCGTGCCGTATAACGGATTAGCGCAGCGAGATATCGATCGCTTTTACCTCAACAGCGAAGGTGCATTGAGGCACGAAGCTCATTCCTATGCTTCGCTGTATCTTTACACGAAAACCGAAGAAGAAAATCGCAAACCCCGCAGCGCAGGCGCGTTTCGTGTCAGTCCCGGACTTGAGGCGCTAGATGTTCAAGGCTGCCTTAAAGAAGCGGCAGAAAAAACGATTAGCCATCTCAACTACGAGAAAATCAAAACCGGAAAATATCGCGTGGTGTTTTCACCCGAAGCGATTCTGAGTTTAATCGGAGCGTTTTCTAACTTGTTTAACGCGCAAAGCATTCTCGATCGTCAAAGTCTTTCAACCCCAGACTCATTGGGAACGTCGATCGCGTCTCCGCTTCTTTGCCTTGCCGATGATGCGCTGCATCCTGACAATATCGGTGCAGAAACGTTCGACGGTGAAGGCACGCCGACCCGTCGCATTCCAATCATCACAAACGGCGTTTTAACGAATTTCTTGCACAGCGCAGGTACCGCAAAACGCTTTAACGCCCAGCCGACCGGACACGCCAACATGGGCGCAAAAATCACGGTTAGCCCGAACTTTTATCACATTTATGCAGGTGAATCTGCTGAGCCAGCGTACAGCCTGGATACGGCAGATAACGTGGTGCTGATCGATGATTTGAGTGCGCTTCATGCGGGCGTGCAAGCGCTGCAAGGATCGTTCTCGCTTCCGTTTGATGGCTGGCTGATTCGCAATGGTCAACGAATTAGCGTCGAGTCAGCAACGGTGGCAGGCGACATTCGAGAAGTGCTGCGATCGATTTTATTTGTCGAAAAAGAGGTTGAATTCACAGGCTCCGGTGTTGCACCGCGAGTTTGGGTTGATGAACTCTCGATTACAGGCGAATAAGTTGCAAATCGATGATTAAATCACGGGTGAGAAGTTGATTGCTTCTTGCCCTTTTTTAATGAGAGTTTGGAATAATACCGCCTTGATCGTGCCCTGGCGACTCGAATTAACGGGGGTTCGGGTTAATTCATTCGCCAGGCGTCTGCGGCACCGATCCGCCCATCAATCCAGTCAGACCCCAAGCCATTTGTTATCCCAAACTGACGTGATTTAATGCGCCATCGGAGCCTTGCCGCGTGTGCCTTTACCCAGAAATAGCAGCAATGGCAGCGAAAGCAAGAAAATCACGCCCACGATTCGGAATAAATCAGCATACGACAAAATCGCCGCTTGCTCTCTGACCGTGTTTTGCAAAATTTCTAACGCTTGCTGATGAGCGGTTGCTGCATCAGAGCCGCGACTTTGCAAAGCACCCGTAAGCTGATTTAAGCGATCGTTCGTTTGCGAATTAAACAAACTCACCTGCGATGACAGCATTGCGGTGTGAAACTTTTCTCGTTGCTCTAGCAGTGTTGTCATCACCGCAATGCCGATACTTCCGCCAAGCTGACGAGTCAAATTATAAAATCCTGATCCGGCTGAAATATCTTCTTTAGGCAGCGATCCGAGCGTTGCTAAACTAAGCGGCAAAAACATGAGAACCGTCGCTGCACCGCGCCACAGCAACGGGTAAAAAAGCTGATCTGAACCTGTTTGAGGCGTGATCGTAGACAGCGCAAACATTGTAAACGTCGTACCGAGTGCTCCCATTCCAATCAAGATTCGTGCATCCACTCGACCGGAAATTCGCCCGAGCATTACCATGACCACTGCCGACGCTAACGCTCCTGGCGCTAACAGCCATCCGGTTTTGGTTGCGCTAAATCCCAGCACGCTTTGAGCAAACAACGGTACTGCAAACAACGCGCCGTACAGCCCCATCCCCAAAATCCCGGAATAAATACTGCCTGCCGCCAGCGATCGGTGCCGCAGCACGCGTAAATCCACCGCAGGCGATGTCGTACTCAATTCTCGCCAAATAAATAAAGCAAGCCCGATCGACGCAGTAATCGCCAGCGCTGTGATAAAGCTAGATTCAAACCAGCCATCGGTTTCGCCTTCTTCGAGAAACGTTTGCAGGCTGCCAACGGCGATCGCCAGCAATCCGATTCCGAGCCAATCAACGCGCTGCTGATTTTGAGGGTTGCGTTTTGCTTTATCGGGTCGAAGAAACAAAATCGCCATGACCACAGCCAGCACGCCGACAGGCAGGTTAATAAAGAAAATCCAACGCCAGCCTAATGTATCGGTGAGATAACCGCCGAGTGTCGGCCCGATCGCGGGCCCTGCAATCACCCCAACGCCAAAAATTGCCTGCGCCACGCCTTGTTCTGCCGGAGGAAACGTTTCAAACAAAATGGCTTGCGCTTTTGCTAACAATCCACCCCCACACAGCCCTTGAACGATTCGCGCCACGATCAGCATCGGTAAATTAACCGACAAGCCACAAAGAACCGACGCGATCGTAAACCCTACCATCGAAAACACAAAGTAGGATTTCTTACCGAAATAATCGCCTAGCCACGCGGATAACGGAATCAAAATCACGTTTGCGATTCCGTAGCTCGTAACCACCCAGCCAATCTCGCTGATCGTTGCTCCAAGTGTTGCTTGAATGTCTACTAGCGCGACGTTGACAATGCTAGTATCAATCACTTCGAGAATCGCACCCAACGCGGCGGTCAACGCGATCGCCCACTTTAATGATCCTTGAACGTATCCCGTTTCTGAACGGGAAGAACCTACTGCCATAATAATGTGTTAAACGCAATCAGAAGAGTGAACAACCGCAGGCGCAATGCCGCGAACAAACAAATCAACACAGCTTTTGATGTAAGCTGTGCGATCGTATCCGCGTGGAATCGGAGAAACATGCCGCCTGAGCATTCCCGATAGCAGCATTCCTGTAAAGAGATCAACGGCTAAAGGTAAATCGATTTCAGAGCCAACCGCGCCGCGATCGATGCCGTCGCGTAAATAATCAACGAGCGTTTCTCGCAGTGGCATCGCTGCTTCTTGAAACACGCGCAGCGCTTCTTGAGGATGGCGTTTTGCTTCTCCGATAAACATTCGGACTAAAGCTTCGTGGGTTTCAAGCATGTTGTTGTACACCCAGGCGTAATGCAGCAAATCGCGATGTAAATCTTGCGTCCATTCTTCAGAATGCGATAACGCTTCGGCTTGCAGCGCGGTAACGTGTTGAGCAACGGCACTTAAAAGTAATTCTTTGCTTTGAAAGTGACGAAACAGCGTGACTTCGCTAACGCCTGCCACTCGTGCAATTTCGCGAGTTGTTGCGCCTGCAATCCCCGCGATCGCGAGCACGTCGATCGCGGCTTGAATTAATCGATCGCGGGTTTGGATGGATCGCGGCTTTGTCGGCATAACTTTATGTAAGTGCTTACTTACATTATGAGTCGTAAAAATGGAGCTGTCAACGCAGCTCCAGCTTAAACGCTATTTCCAACCCAACGGCGGTTCGATCAAGGCGTCTTCAGACTTGCCTGCTTCTTCGCCAGGTTTATCCACGATGTGAACGCTCGACGCTTGCGGCCCTTGTTCGCCTTCAACCGCCGTAAACCGCACCCCGGTTCCGAGCGCCAGCCGATCGAAGTCCCCGTGCGTCACGCTGTTGCGATGAAAGTAAATTTCTTCGCCGTCATCAAGCGTTTTAATAAATCCGTATTCGGGAAAAAGCTTTGTGACGATCGCCGTGGTATCAATGTCTGAGTGCGTGTTTGAGTGCTCGAACTGGCGTTGACGACCCGTTAAATCTTTGACTTGCCGCTCGATTTTTGAGAAGGCATCGCGAACAACCGCCGCAAGCGGGACGTGTTGCGTTTGATCCTGCGGATGACTTTCAGCAAATAGCTCGTGATTTGGCGGAATCGTGACATCGATGCCAACGCGGAACGGCGAACCGTGCTTGGGTCGATCGTTGATTTTTTCGATCACAATTTCAAAGCGGTTCATGTAATCGCATAAGCGTTCGAGCTTGGCGAGTTTTTCGGCAATGATCGTATCGATCGCTTCGGATCGATCCACGTTGCGGTAGGTAATTTCAGGTTGAATTTTCATTGTTATTTCAAAGTCAATTTTTCGTTTTCACCACTGCTTGCAGGCTGTCCGGTTGTTGCCGCTTTCACAAACCCAAGCGCTTTTGCCACAAAGCCCGATGGCGCATCCCAGTATTCCGCCTTTTCAACGCTCACTTTGATGAGCGCAATATCGGGATCGTTCGTTTCTTCGGGAAACCACGCTTTAAGATCCGGTTTCCAGAGCGCTTCGATTTGGGCACGATCGCGCACTAAAATCGCTTTGCCTGACAAAGAAACATAGGTTTGCTTATCGGGCGCGGCGAAACTCACGTTAACGTGCTGATCGTGATTGATTTCATCAACTTTGGGTGAACTGGCTTTGGTAAAAAACCACAAATCACCGTTGTCTTCAATCTCGCGATTGCTCGCCATTGGACGACTGTGCAAGCTGCCGTCGTCATCCACGCTCGTCAACATACAGTAGTTAATGTCTTTGACTAAATCCCGTAACTTTTTCAGTGATTCGTTGCGGTTTTCAGTAGAAACAGTCATAGTTCAAAATTGTTCACTTTAATGATTAAGTATGCGTGCGATCGGTGTGTTATTTCGTGCGTCAGAAGAGAGAGTTTGCCTTAGTCTTTCGGACGTGGAACCCTAAACCGGGGCGATCGAGGGCGCTGAATTAACGTTTGCCAAAGCGCTTTATACTGCTCGGTCATGGCTTGAGCGGTAAAGTGCTTTAGCGCTAATTCTCGCGCCTGATTGCCGAGTTGCAGGCGCAATTCGGGCTGATCGCGCAACTGTCGCAGCGCTTCGGTTAATCCGGCAACGTCGTTTTTTTCGATTAACAATCCAGTTTTGCCGGGAATCACCGCTTCGGGCATACTGCCAACGCGAGTGGCAATCACCGGACGCGCTGCCAGCATTGCTTCCACCATTGCAAGCGGAAATCCTTCTGATCGAGACGGCATGGCGACGACATCAAATTTGGGTAAATACGATCGCGGATTCTCGATCCAACCCGGAAATTCAACGCGATCGACTATTCCTAATTCGGCGGCTAGTTTTTCGAGCGATGATCGCTCTGCGCCTTCACCTAAAATGACCGCTTTGACGTTTGCAAGCGGAGCGATCGCTCTGAGTAAAACATTGTGAGCCTTCATCGCGTCAAGGCGTCCGATGCTGCCAACGATTAACGAAGATTTAATCGATGCCGGACTGGATTCGCCTCGATCAGGAACGCCGTTCGGAATCGAAATCACCGAGTTGCGACCTAAAGCGTAAAAATCCTCTATGCGGCGGGCGCTGGCGTCTCCGACTGCGACATGAGCATCGACGCGCAAACATAAAAATCGAGTTCGCCAAAGCGCGATCGCGTCGGTTGTCCGCAACGGAAGCTGATCAACCCGAACAACTCGAACGTTTGGCAGCGTTAATGCTGCGGTTAACGCTGCCGCACAGGCCCAGGGTGTACAAAGATTAATGTGAATGATATCGGGCTGTAATTGCTTAAAGGTTAGCCAATGATTAAAATAATTTTTGGCAATCACAATTCGATTGGATCGACGTCGATTCGCAATGGCATCAACCACAGCTTGAGAAACGCCAACAACGGTTAAATCAATCTCAGATGATGCGGTGGCAACTAAATGACCCAAGCTAATTTCTGCGCCTCCAATGCCTTCTGAATCGGTATAAACAATGACCTTAAGCATGATGAGTCGCACCGGATAAAACAGAATTGTAAACGGCAAGATGAGCATCCGCGATCGTGTCCCAATCAAACGATTCACTAAACGATCGTCCTGCTTTTGCCAGTCGGTGTTGACTTGTTGAATCGTTTAACAGTTGCATCAGGGCTGTTGTTAACGCATCACGATCGCGCGTTGGAACGCATTTGGTTAAATTGGAACGAGCTAAATCGTTAGACTCTGTTGCAATCACAGGCAATTCATGCGCCATCAAAGCAAGCAGTGATCCACTTTTGAGCGTAACGCCATGATGAAACGGCAAAACACCGATATCTGAACCTGATAGATAATGAGAAGCGGTTTCAGCATCGACGTATCCGGTCATCTGTACTTTATGTTCTAAATTGTATTCACAAATGATGTTCTTTAATTTATCCCAGTATTGCTGCGCGTCTTGCCCACGCAATGCTAAACTTTCAACGCCACCGATCAAAATTAGTCGCGCTTTCGGTTGTACTTTTTGAACGTGTTGAAATGCAGAAAGCAATATTTCTAATCCTTTCACCGGATGTAGAAATCCAAAAAAGGCAATCACAACCGCATCATTTGGCCAAGCGGTTTGAGCGAGTAGTTTCTTTCTAGCGATCGTTCGCTCAATTTTTGCAACTTCAACGTTTGCCCCGATCGCAATGCGTCGAACTCGATCTTTCAAATGAGGTAAACGTTCAACGATCACGTTCTCAGCATCGCTGTTAGTCGTGATAATTGCATTACTTTGAGTGAGCAGAAAACCATCTTCTCGATCCCACCATTCGCGATGCTGTCCCCATTGCTTAAGAGATTCTAAAATCGATTGCGGAATCCATTTCGGTTGCCATTCCCACCAGCCATATTCGTGAACGGTCGTCACGATCGGTTTTTGCCAATCGGTTAACCTCAAAAGCAACGGCAATAGAAAAATCGATCGATCAAATCCATACGTGCCTGCCGCGTGTTGAATGTGCAGAATATCCGCATCGGTGCGAATAATCGATCGCGCTAACGGCAGCAGCGATCGAAAATCCCAACGTTGCACTACTCCCCACACGCTGGAATCAGTTGCCGCATCAACCGTTGTCAGCACCGTTGTTTGAATGCCTCGATCGTGTAACGACTCGCGCAAACGAGCGGTATAGTGAGCAACGCCACAGCGATCGGGCGCGTAAGTTCCCGCGATCAAAGCAATTCGAGTCATTCTTTCCCGCATGATCAGACTTAACTGATAGTATGTCGATCGAATGACGCGAACTTAATCTACTTTGCGGTAGAAAACTACTTCTTAGTTTGGTCGTTTTGAGTTTTTAGGTCGGTTGCTGCGTTTTCGTTGATGATGTAGTGCGTGCTGCCTAAATTGTCCGCGATCGGTTGCAGTTCGCCTTGCGTGACTAACGCCTGATGAATAAATGCCGCAATATCGCCGCGAGTCGCCGCTTGATTCGGTTTGAGAAACTTTTGGCGTGGGTAATTTACAACTAATCCCGCTCGCGTTGCCGCTTCGATTTTATCAACGGCGTATTGAGGAATTTGATCGGCATCGTTGTAGTAATCTTTCAGATTAATCGGGGTTGGAGTCTGCGCCGCAAAGGTTTGCGCTTTACTCGCTTGCGCCTTGTTTGGTTGTGCAGGTTGAACGGCTGCTTGAACTGCATTGACGGGTAGCGCTCGAATCAACGGTTGCATCATGGCAAGCCCCGCTAACGGCAAGAAAATTTGGCGTCGCGCACGAGTTGCTGGCTGAGCGGCATTAGCTTGAGTGGTTGCGGTCTGATTTGAGGCAGTGGCGGCTTGCTTTTCTGCCGCTCGACGCAAATCCATATTATTCACGAGCGAAACCAACGCTTCGACCCGCGAAACGGGCTGCTTGGGTCGAAAATACCCGCCCGAATAGCCGTTCATAAATCCCTCTTCATACGCTTCTTTAATCGCAGGAGCCGCCCAATACCCTTGAGGCACATCGCGATAGCTGCTGCCGCTTGCGATGCTGCGTTTTGCATCTTGATGAAATGCCTGGCGAATAATTGCGGCAAATTCATCACGAGTCACAGGACGATCGGGGCGATACGTTCCGTCTGGATAACCTTCAACAATGTTACGTTCTGCTAAAGACTGAATAAACGGTTGCGCCCAATAATTTTGGGTGTCCGAGAAATTCCCGCCAGTATTAGCTGCGGCGATCGCCGCGCTATTTTTCACTGCTAAATCTGCATATAGCCCCACCGCGCCAAACCCGATCACCGAGATTGCGGTAATAAAATCTTGAGAAAGACGTACTGCCATATCTAACCTTTTCAATATTAATGATCTAGATTAGCGATCGAGCCAAAGAAAATTCTCTCTCTTTTGATAGAGAGCCGCCATAAAGCCGCTTTTTGTTGCGGCTCGATCGTTCTAAATCGGTGAAGGTTAAATTCATCGCGGGTTTTGACTGCGCTCAACCCGCGAAAAGAGCAGTCTTGAGCGTTGAGCGCAGTCAAAACGCGGCGATCAATCATTCAGTTCATCTGCTTAGTTAGACTTTTAGGTTGCAGTGCAACAACTAAAAAAGACTTTTTGTTAAAAGAATTATGTTTTATTCTTGCTTTGATGTTTTAATTATTCAAAAGCAAAAAGTATAAAATAGACAAGTTTATTTTGATAATAAACAAGCGGTTAATATCAACATTCAGAACAACCATAAACTAAATTTAACTCAAACTTAAACCGGATTTAACCTTTAGGAATCAACAGTTTGTTTATTGTATTGATTGGTTCGATTGTTGTCAGAGCAACTGTAGCATTCAACATGCCTGCGATGTGACTTAGATTGCAATTCGCGTTTAAGGGTTGACAGTACAGATTCAACGCAATTTTTGGCAATTTGTAATCTAATTATTGCACTCTGAGCAGCAAACTTAAGGCGTTATTCTGATGCTTTGAGTCTAACGAACCGATGATGATTAAATTTGTATGCGATCGTTCGAGTCTCCCGCGTCGAGCTTTTATCAAGCCTGTATTTTAGTGGTCGATGATGAAGATATAATTCTCGAATCGGTTAGTGTAGCCCTCACTCAGGAAAGATATCAAGTTTTAACGGCGATCGAGGGTCGCCAAGCGTTAGCGATCATTCGAGAATCACAAACCCCAAATTCAGCGACGCCCGCGATCGATTTGATTGTTCTTGATATTATGCTGCCGTTTATTAGTGGCTTAGATTTATGTCGTTTGCTGCGGCAAGAAGGAAACAAAGTTCCGATTTTAATGCTGAGTGCAAGAAGCAGCGAAACGGATATCGTCGTTGGTTTAGAAGTGGGTGCAGATGATTATCTCACCAAACCGTTTGGACTCCGAGAATTAGTCGCTCGCTGTCGTGCTTTATTGCGGCGTCAATCGCAATCTCAACTTTCTGAACAACCGATTTTACAGTATCAAGACATCACATTATTTCTGCAAGAATATCGCGTTACAGTACGCGGTGAAGAAATCAATTTATCTCCTAAAGAATTCTCGCTGTTGGAACTGTTTATGAATAATCCTCGACGTGTTTTTTCTCGTGAACAGTTGCTTGAGCAAATTTGGGGAATGAGCTATCTAGGAGATTCAAAAACCGTTGATGTTCACATTCGATGGCTGCGCGAAAAGCTCGAACTTGATCCGAGCAATCCGCACTATATTATTACTGTGCGCGGTTTTGGGTATCGATTTGGCTAAGATTTCGATAAGCAATGCACCCAGTAACGCCATTGCCCGATATTTCTGAATCAGCTATTCTTTGACTTGCAAAAAGCTTGCGGTTTGGCTTAAGCGATCGCGGCATTCATAATCTTTCACCTTTAAAACCTAAAAATCGTATCGATCGAGTTAGATAACCCCATTACCAAAGTTGTGACATCGCAGCTTCGATAAGGATTGTTGGTATCATCTGATTGAGCGAAATAAGGCACCCTGCACTGATCATTTTCGGTCTTACTGTAGACAGACGTGATTAATATTTATATCCCTGTAGAATTCCTACGAATGTTGCTGAGGATGAATCGTTGTTACAACCGCTCGAAACCGCTTTTGTGTTAGAAAATTCTAAAATAATGATTGTTGTGCGTCCAGATTTAGGCGGGCGCATCGATCGACTCTTTGACAAAACATCTCAGCACGATTGGCTTTGGCATCCGATCGATTACGACGAAACCGAAACTAGATCGATTCCGGTTGGGGCGTCGTTTGATGCGCACTGGAGCGGTGGCTGGGATGAAATTTTCCCGAACGACGCAAGCGGAGAATTTCAAGGGCGGCAACTTGTGGATCACGGAGAGTTTTGGTCGCAGCAGTGGAATGTTTTAGAGCAGTCGTCCCTAAGCCTCAAACTCGGTTTAACCTGTCAAACCGTTCCGGTGCGTGTTGAAAAAACAATTCAACTCGATGCATTCAATCCGCAAGCTGAAGTTAGCTATACGTTTCACAATTTGTCTGACGAATCGATTTCGTTTTTATTCAAGCAGCACGCCGCGATTGCCATCGAAGCCGGAGACGAAATCATTCTGCCCGATTGCGCGATCGAGCCTGTGGTTTTAGAGTTTAGCCGCATGATCGGACAGGCAGGAAAAACTCGCTTTCCCAAAGCACTCGATGCCAACGGCCAAGAAATTTTACTTAATCAAACTCCGGATCGATCGTCGATGCTGCGCGAGTTTTATTACGCTTCGGATTTAGCGATCGGACAATGCGGCATTCGCAATGCTCGATCGAATTCTGCTTTGATGATGAATTTCGATCAAGCTGATTTCCCTTTTGTTTGGATGTTTCAAAGCTATGGCGGTTGGAATGATCACTATGTCCTCGTGATGGAACCTTGTACAACCCTGCCTTACGACTTGGAAATCGCATCGCAAAACGGCACGATCGCAACATTACAGCCGAATCAGATTCAGCACCGTAAATTAAAGGTGTCGATCGAACATCATTAAATCAGCATGATCAATCGCCAGCCTGCTTAAGAGGCTGGCGTTATTTGAATCGATTGACCTAGCTCAACGCTCACCGCATCAAAACGCGCATCGCCCGGACGATAAGATAAAACTTCTAAACCGATCGGCTCACCGCTTACACTATCCTTGAACAAAACAACACCATCCCCAAGTTCTGTGCCGATTTGATTTTTTCTTGGCTTCTGCCAAAATACACTAAGCAGTTCAGTTTCAGGTTCGTAGAACACCTTTATTTGAGCCATATTGTCTCACCCTCCTTCAGGCTGTCGGTTTGATACGCTGTAATGAGAAACCCATCTCCATTTAACCGCCTCGCTACTGCAACAACCCACCTTTCTTCTCGACGAAGCCAATAAAACAGTAGAATTCCTGCATCTCGACGACTGCGCCTTACTTCATCAGGTGCAGCAAGCGCCAATTGAACTAGCTCTTCTAATTCTTCGATATCTGGGTGTTTAGCGATTAAACGCTGCCAATACTCCTGAGATGTTCTAACTGAAAATCCGAGTGGGGTTAGTATTTCAAACTTCATTTTACGAAACTAGTCTGCTCAAGGCTGATATTTAAGCAGAAGGTTAGCTTCTTGTTGAGGAAACCCATCTGCCGTATCAATCAGCAACCGCGCCGAGCTGATCTGAACTGCGTGCGCGACCTGCTGCGTGAAACGCTTTAGACGGGGTGCAGCCATAGTTCACACAGCTACCCCCCGATCGCCGCATCGCGCTCAAACATCACCACGTCCTTGTTTAGCAAAATCACACGCCAACGGAATCCCACCTTGACCCCCTGCCAATGACAATCAAATCTGCGTTTTCCATTGACGTATGACCTCCTAAACTGATCGATCACTGCTTCGGAGCTTGGTTAATCGAGCTTATCCGGGCAGTGCTCCAAGCTGTTCGAGTAATCCGAGCCAGTTCACCGCATTGCGCGTTTCTAAAATTTTTCCGTCTGCAACTCGATAAATGCTAATTCCAGTAAGCGAGACATCTTTACCGGATGCCTTGACGCCCATGAAATCCCCGGTATGTTTGTACGTGCCTGTCCAGCGAACAACGACTTGATCTCCAGTCGCGATTAGATCCTCGATCGTATAGTGAGCGTTGCTAAACACAGCCCCTGCACCGCGAAAATCGTCTTTCGCACCTTGAACGCCGCGCCCTGGTGGATTGTGTCCATAATCCACGTAATCTGGCGAAATGACTTCATCAAGAACTTCTTCACGTTCTTGATTAAACACTTCTTCGTAGAATCGTTTTACAACCGCTTTGTTTTCTTCTGACATGATGATTCTCCTGAGTTAATGTTTATATTCTTAAACGTCCCCGTGCTGCATGATTTCGATCGCGACGAGCCGATGTAATAAGGTTAATTACCAAGCGCGATCGTATTGAACTGGCGTTGGAACGGGTTGACGCAGTTGTTTTGCGGCCCGCATTGCCCAATATGGATCGCGCAGCATTTCTCGCGCTAGTAACACCACATCGGCTTGACCTGTGCGAATAATATGATCGGCTTGCTGCGCTGACGTAATCAGTCCAACGGCTCCCGTCGCGATTCCGGCTTCGCGACGAATGCGATCGGCAAACGGCGTTTGATAGCCCGCACCGATCGGAACTATCTCACCGGGAACGATCGCGCCCGACGAACAATCGATTAAATCCACGCCGATCGATTTTAGTTTGTCGCTTAAGGCAACGCTTTGATCAATATCCCAACCATCGCTAACCCAATCAGTCGCAGAAATGCGAACCCAAAGCGGGGTTTGATCCGGTGTCACTTCTCGCACCGCTTGAACAACCTCACACAAAAAGCGAATGCGATTTTCAAAGCTACCACCGTATTGATCACGACGCTGATTGACTAATGGAGATAAAAATTCATGCAGCAGATAACCGTGAGCCGCATGAATCTCGATTACTTTAAATCCTGCTTCAAGCGCGCGTCGAGCAGCATCGACAAAGAATTGAGTGATTTTGTGAATCTCTTCGATGCTCAACGCCTTTGGATCGCGGCTTTCTGACTCAAACGGAATCGGGCTTGGCGCAACCGGAGTCCAACCGCCTTGATCTTCAGACAACACAACGCCGTTTTCCCAGGGCGGAGCCGTGCTTGATTTTCGACCCGCATGAGCAAGCTGCGTTCCTGCAATCGCCCCGTTGCGATTAATCAACTCAACAATTCGCGACAGCATTTCAACGTGTTCATCTTTCCAGATACCCAAGTCTTGCGGGGTAATTCGTCCACGGGGTTCAACGGCGTTTGCTTCGGTAAAAATTAATCCTGCACCGCCAACGGCTCGACTGACTAAATGCACAAGATGCCAATCGTTTGCAAAACCATCTTCGCTTGAGTATTGACACATCGGAGAAACAACAACGCGATTGCGAAGGGTAACGCCTCGTTGATTAAACGGTTCAAATAAGTGTGGCATGGGTAACAATGGTCATGAAGATCATGCATCGTAGTTCTGCGGTTAAGCTACTTGATCCAAACAAATTCTTGAAGCGTTCGACCTCTATCGATAGGAGAAGGATGCAGGTGGCTCTATGAGCGCAAAGGGTTGATTCATGAAAATGATATGCGCTGATACTTCTGGTGTATGAATTAAGGCAGCACGAGTGAACGGGTTCGATCGAGGTAGAGAAATGCGATCGAGGTTTTTCGTGATGGTATGCGCGGATTAGTTCCCTAAATTTCTCAGAACGGAAGATTTAGGGGGCTGATCCGCACCGGGGCAATTGAGATTTGCTTGTACTCAACCTGAGTCCGGGATAACAAATTGCTTGAATAGGGTCTGAATGCAGGGATTGGCGGATCGTTGCCACAGATGCCAGGCGCTGGTGGATTCACCCGAACCCACGTTACTCAGCAGATCCAACGAATTTGAACTCACTAAAACTCGCGCACGCTAGGCTGACCGTTTTTGACTTCGCCGACCATGATGATATCGGCAACACCGACAAATAATCCATTCTCTAAAACGCCAGGAATGTTATTGAGCGTTTTTTCTAGCTCTGCGGGGTTGTTGATCGCGTCAAATTTCACGTCGATCACCAAATTGCCTTGATCCGTCACTACGGGGCCTGCTTTTTTAACGCCCATTCGGAGTTGGGGTTTCCCGCCAAGCTTGACGATCGCTTTCATAACCGGAGACACAGCCATCGGAATGACTTCAACCGGAAGCAAAAACGTAGAGTTTAAGCGATCCACAAGCTTGCCGCTATCCACCACAACCACGAATAAATCCGCTAAAGAATCCACAACTTTTTCTTGCGTATGGGCTGCACCGCCGCCTTTGATCAAATTCTTTTGCGGATCTACTTCGTCGGCACCGTCGATCGCGATGTCGATTTTGTCGATTTCATCGAGCGTGACTAAGGGGATGCCGTATTGACGCGCTAACACGATCGCCTGAAACGAGGTCGGAACGCCTTTGATGTCTTTGAGATCGCCCGACTGAAGCCGCTCCCCGATCGCCTGAATTGCATAGGCAGTAGTTGACCCAGTTCCTAGACCCACGATCGAGCTTGATTGAACTTTGGCGGCGGCGGCATAACCGACCTGCTGTTTCATTAATTTTACGGGGTCAGTTTCTACGCTCATGGATTTTCCTGTTAAATATCACCCATCACTCTACTATTGGAGCGCCTCGGATGTGCGGGTTTGCTCAAGCAATGGCACGAGTTTTGTAGATTAATCTTAAAAATCTACCTAGAGTCAGGCTCGGATTTGCCCCCGAGCCAACACCATAAAAGATGGTAATTCGTTCAAGAAAGGCAATATGGCATTAAAACTAAAAGTACCGAATCTAAATACGCCCGAACAGGCAGAAGATATTAAAGAAACGATTTTGACGGCGGAACCCGATGCAAAAGTAGACATCGACCTCGATCAAAAAACGGTGACGGTTGAAGCAAAGGCTTCAGAGGAAACGTTTAAGCAAGCAATCACGGCTGCCGGATACGAGATAAGCGGTTATTAATGAGATTTAAACGCGGTTGATGCTATCCCGTGCAGTTTGGCGTTTTCAACCGCGCTTGGCGCATTCGCGCAACTCTGAAGGAACCGGATCAATGGCTAAGTTTTATTCAGAATTAACTGAGGCGCTGCAATCGTTTATTGCCGAGCAGCATGTTTTCTTTACGGCGACCGCTCCGCATCAAGGACGTATCAATTTATCGCCGAAAGGCATCGATACGCTGCGCTGTTTAGATGCTCACACCGTTGCTTATTTAGACCTTACGGGAAGCGGCAACGAAACGAGTGCGCATTTAATCGAAAATGGGCGAATGACAATGATGTTTTGCAGCTTTAGCGATCGACCCCTCATCTTAAAGCTGTATGGAACGGGGCGTGTGATTCGCTCGATCGATCCAGATTGGAACGCGCTTTATGCTCAATTCAAGCCGATTGCGGGCGCACGTCAAATCATCGAAATGCAAATCGAATCGGCTCAAACGTCGTGCGGTAATGGCGTTCCAATTTATGAATTTGTGGAAGAGCGATCGGCGATCGTGACGTGGGCAGAAAAAAAAGGACAAGCCGGACTAGAGCAATACTGGCGCGATAAAAATCAAGTCACGATCGATGGATTGCCAACGTATTTGCTGAACTCCGAGGAAGCTCCAAAATAATTTGAGGTTGATTTGGTCGATTTTTCTAAGTCGGTGAACGAAATTAAATTGATCGTGGGGTTTGGGTTTCGACTGCGCTCAACTCGCGAAGAGAGCAGTCTTGAGCGTTGAGCGCAGTCGAAACGCGGCGATTAATCACTTTGTCGATCGACTTACGTTGCGATCGTTTAGCTGCCGGACGCATCATCGTAGCCCATCCCTTTTGTCAAATCGACGTCAACGGAGATAAAGTTTGAGGGCTTCAGCAAGGCTCTGAACGTGCGGCTCTTGCAGCATTGACATATGATCTCCTGAAACTTCGTGAACTTCTAACGAATTCTGGGTTAGCTCTTGCCAACATAAACGCGGATCAGAGGCAACCGCAGCGCTCACTACCTGATCTTTTGCTAAAAACATCGTGATTCGACCCGGATAGACTTGCGGGCTATAGCGGCTTGTAGCTTTCTCGTTCTGATGCACATACAAAAGATGTTGCAATGCATCCGGAAAGGGACGATCGAGCGCACCGTAAATCCAACGAAGACCGCTTTCAAAAGCTGAAGATTTCAGACTCCACTCCAAGAAACGCTTTTTAAACCTGGTCCAAACTTCGATCGGCTTGAGGTGGGATAGCCGCTTGAAGTATGCGGATTGCTGCGATCGTAACGGTAGAAATTGAACCATTTTTGGCGGCGGCGGCGTGTCAAACAAGCCTAACAAAGCAACGGTTTGTTCTTGAGCGTGAAGCTGCTGCGCCATTTCAAAGGCCACAATTCCACCAAACGACACGCCCGCTAAATAATAAGGGCCTTTGGGCTGTAGCGATCGTATCGCTTGAACGTATTGACTAGCTAATGTTTTAATGTCATTGGTCGTTTCCCCGTCACCACTGAGTTGAATCGCCAGTCCATAAACAGGTTGATCACGTCCGAGGTGCTTTGCTAGGGGACGATAGTAGCTTAAGCCTTTTCCCAGCACATGAACGCCAAATAAAGGAGGCTTGGCACCATCGGGCTGAATTGGAACAATCGACGGTGCAAAAATTGATTCAGCTTGAATTAATTGCGCCAACTGCGCGATCGTGGGGGCTTGGAAAAATGCAATTAAAGGCAGCTTTTTCTCGAAAACCTGCTCGATTTGCTGCACAATTTGAGCCGCTAAAATGGAATCTCCACCCAATTCAATAAATGAATCATCCACCCCGATCGCGGAAACTCCCAAAACTTTTTCCCAAATTTTCACGAGTTCCAGTTCAACTTTATTTCTAGGGGCGATCGGCAATTGCTCTAAGTCGCGCTCTGGTTCTGGCAAAGCATGACGGTCAACCTTGCCGTTGGGATTGAGCGGTAGCGACGCTAACTCAACAAAGTTTGCCGGAACCATGTAAGCTGGAAGTTTTTCAGCTAGAAACTGGCGTAGCTCAGATCGAGCCGCCGTAGACACCACATAAGCAACTAAGCGCTTATCGCCAGGGCGATCTTCTCGCGCTACCACGATCGATTCGCGCACGCCCGGATGCTGATTTAATGTCGCTTCGATTTCTTGCAGTTCGATGCGAAATCCGCGAATTTTGACTTGATGATCAATGCGTCCTAAAAATTGAATTGTGCCATCCGGTAAAAAGCAACCGAGATCGCCAGTTTTATAAAGTCGAGCTGATGCCCGAAACGGATGCGAAATAAACTTTTCAACGGTGAGTTGAGGTCGGTTAAGATAGCCGCGTGCGAGTCCTGCGCCGCCGATGTGTAGTTCGCCTGATGCTCCAACTTCGACGGGCTGAAGATCAGAATCGAGAATGTAAATTTCTGCATGGGTAATCGGATGACCGATCGGGGCGATCGCGGATGCGCAGTTTGGCTTACACGTCCAGTAAGTTGCGTCGATCGAAGCTTCGGTTGGCCCGTAAACATTGTGTAAAAGACTCGTGGGCAATCGATCGTAAAAGCAATCAATTAAATCACTCGGTAATGCCTCTCCTCCGCAAAACACATGCTTAAGATGGCGGGATTGCTTAAGAGCTTTTTCTTCAAGCAGAACCCGGAGCATTGTAGGCACCAGCGCGATCGTCGAGATTTGCTGCTCAACGATCGTTTCAGCAAGATACGCGCTGTCTTGATGTCCACCCGGACGCGCTAAAACAAGCTGCGCTCCAAACGATAACGCCCAGAAGATTTGCCAAACCGACGGATCAAAGCTAAACGGAATCGATTGCAGCACGCGATCGCGATCGGTTAATTCAAACGTGGTTTGCCGCCAAAAAAGCTGATTGCAAATGCCCGAATGTGGAACCATTACCCCTTTAGGCTTTCCGGTCGAACCAGAGGTGTAAATGATGTACATCAAGTGTTCAACATGGGTTTGATTGATTGGGTTGAGCGGTGATCGATCAGAAATTGCATTCCATTCTGCATCTAAAACAATTTTTGCGGTCGTTTCTGGCAGTTTATCGATCCACTGACGCTGCGTTACAACCCTCGAAACCTGCGCGTCTTCGAGAATAAAGGCTAATCGATCGAGGGGAAGGGTTGGATCGATCGGCACATACGTCCCGCCCGCTTTAAGAATTCCAAGCAGCGCGACGATGAGTTCGATCGAGCGATCCAAACAAACGCCGACGAACGTTTCTGCCTTAACGCCCGATTCTCGTAGAAAATGCGCCAATTGATTAGCGCGGTGATTGAGCTGTTGATAAGTTAGTTGCTTTTGCTCAAATATCAATGCCACAGCGTCCGGCGTTTTTTCAACCTGCGCCTCGAACAAGGTGTGAATACAAACATCCGGAAACGGCTGTGAACGATTTTGCGCTTCGATGAATTGCGCCTTCACAAAGTGACTGCTTCTCGCAGAAACGGCGCTGTAGTCGGGTAATGCTTCGGATTGCGTGTGCATTTAGATACTTTGCTTCGTCTATTAATCAGCAAAGTTAAACGGCAATGAACTCGCTGTGAAGGTTATTCCGTTAAAAGCACCCAGGAACTTCACGTTTTTTACTTTCTTGATAAAGTTTCTGTAATTCGTGCGGAAAATTAGTATCAGCCCAATTATTACGTAGTTAGATATACCCAGAAAAAGACTTGCTTAACGTCGATCAGCGCTTTGCGCAACTCCATAGGAATCGGTTTGCGCTCACACTCAAACCTTTAGTAGCCTGCTTATCTTCACTATGAAACTTCACTCCCCGGTTGAGCTTGACCAACTTCAGTCTGATCTTCCTTACCTGTTGGAAATGACAGAATGGGCCAAAAACTTTTTGGCAAAGCCTCACGCAGAATTAGGACGATCGGGCCCGGTTTGCCCATTTTTGCCGCGTGCGTTGCAGCTTAATACCATTCGTTTTGCCGTGATTCGGGCGAAAAACCTAGAGCAGTCGCAGATCGAAGACATTGTGAGAAACTACCGCGATGACTTTCTCGCGCTAGAGCCGAGCGAGGGAGAATTGGCGTTTTATAAAGCCATTATGCTAATTTTTCCCGATATTCAGGGTGAGGACGCGTTTCAATTAATCGACGGAGTGCAACAAAAGCTCAAGCCGTTTTTTGTCGAATCTGGCTTGATGCTCGGTGAGTTTCATCAATGGAACGAAAGCCCAGGCTTACACAATCCAGACTTTCGCCCGCTTCGCAGTCCGGTTCCGATGTTGGCGATTCGGTTTATGGCAGATGCAGATTTACCGTTTTTGCACCGCTTAAGCGATGACCCAGACGTGCGACTTCGCTATCTTCGAGCGTATCTTGATCGCTTTGGCAGTTTGATTCAAGACCAGAAAAAGTTAAGCCAAGCGCAAGAAGCGATCGCGCTTGCACAAGCTCAGCTTATCGACTCAATTCCAGCCCCAACCGTATCCAAATGCCCGTTTGCTCGATTGAGATCGCTGTTTCGCAGCGTTCCTCAGCATGCGTCAGCGTTCGTCGAGCATTAACGCTTTTTCCCGAATCGCGCCTGCAAGTCTGCGATCGACGCAGGGCGCATCTCCGATGTTGGCGGTTTCTCACGTTGTGACTTTACAGGCGAACGATTTTGCGCGGCTTCGCCGGATTTCATCGATAAACTAATGCGCTTGAGTTTTTCGTTGACTTCGAGCACCCGCACTTTTACGACTTGTCCGACTTTCACGATTTGCTTGGGGTCGCTGACAAATCGATCGCTGAGTTGCGAAACATGAACGAGTCCATCTTGATGCACACCAATATCTACAAATGCACCAAAATTCGCCACGTTGGTAACGATTCCTTCAAGTTCCATTCCCACGCGCAAATCAGTAATTTCTTTGACGCCTTCCTTAAAAGTTGCGTATTTAAATTCTGCACGCGGATCACGTCCGGGCTTTTCGAGTTCAGCAATCATGTCGCGCAGCGTGGGTTCTCCGATCGTGTCGGTGACGTATTTTTTTAGATCGGATTTTAATTGATCGACAATTCGATCGCTTTGAGTTAAAGGAACGTTTAGCGATGACGCGATCGCGCTCACAAGCGCATAGCTTTCCGGGTGAACTGCCGTATTATCAAGCGGATTATCGCCGTTTCTAATGCGCAAAAATCCAGCCGCTTGCTCAAAGGTTTTTGCACCCAGTTTCGGCACTTTTAGCAACGACTTGCGATCGCGAAAAACACCGTTTTTGTTGCGGTAAGCCACAATATTATGAGCAACGGTCGGATTAATACCTGATACAAACGTCAGCAATTCTTTTGATGCGGTATTGAGATCAACGCCAACGTAGTTGACGCAGCTTTCAACCGTTTCATCTAGCTTTTTCTTCAGCAGCTTTTGATCAACGTCGTGCTGATACTGCCCAACGCCGATCGATTTGGGATCAATTTTTACTAGTTCTGCTAACGGATCTTGCAGTCGTCGCCCGATGCTAATTGCACCGCGAACGGTGACATCTAGATCGGGAAATTCTGCGATCGCAACGTTACTCGCAGAATAAATCGACGCGCCAGATTCATTCACCATGACTTTGATCGGTTTGTGCTTTAGCGTTGTCAAAACTTCTGCAACAAATTCATCGGTTTCGCGGCTTGCGGTGCCGTTCCCGATCGCAATCAACTCAATTTTATACGTCTCGATTAACTGTTTGAGCGTGACGATCGCTTGCTGACGTTTTTCTGCTCCGGTGTGCGGGAAAATCGCTTGATACTTGAGAAATTGTCCGGTTTGATCTAAAACTGCTACTTTACATCCAGTACGGAAACCCGGATCGATCGCCAACGTTGGCTTCATTCCGGCAGGCGCTGAAAGCAACAATTCTCGTAAATTCGCTTCAAACGTTTGAATTGATTCGATATCGGCTTCTTGCTTCTTTTGCGATCGCACTTCGGTCACAATCGAGGTTCGCATCAAGCGATTAAAGGCATCTTTCAGCATCGCTTGATAAAATTCGCGCACGGGTTTTGCTTTAGTGCGAATTTCTTTTGTTTCTAAATATCGTTGAACTTCTTCAGCATCAAACGTTAATTCAAACTCTAAAACGCCTTCGCTTTCACCCCGATACAAAGCAAGCAAATTATGCGGCGCGATCGATTTCAAATTCGCCTGAAACTTACGGTACATTTCATATTTCGTACTGCCTTCAGGATGATTTGCTTTGATTCGCGAAACAATTGCGCCTGTTTTTATTAAAAACAGGCGTAAATAAGCCCGCAGTTCTGCTTTTTCTGAAACTTCTTCTGCAAGAATGTCTGATGCTCCTTGTAGCGCTTCTTCAACGGTTTTAACGCCTTTTTCTTCAGATAAATATTGCTTTGCTTCGGTCTCGAGTGAGCTACCGTCCGCATTTGACTGATTGATCGATCGAATAAAATCTGCAAGCGGCTCTAACCCTTTTTCTTTGGCAATCGTGGCTCGCGTTCGCCGTTTGGGCCGAAACGGTAAATAAAGATCTTCTAGCTCGTTTTTCTGCAAACACGCTTCGATTTTGGCTTTTAATGCTTCGCTGAGTTTGCCTTGAGACTCGATCGAATCGAGAATACTTTTTTTGCGCTCTTCAAGCTCGGTGAGATAAATGAAGCGATCGAACAAGTCGCGCAACTGAACTTCATTCATTTCGCTCGTTCGCTCTTTGCGGTAGCGGGCAATAAAGGGAACGGTTGCACCTTCGGAAAACAGTTCCAAAGCGTTGCTGACTTGGAACGATTTCAACGACAGCTCTCGCGCCAAGACTTGAGGAATATCGAGCATACAAACCCTTCGATGAACAGCGAACCTGCATTGCAAGCCTGAGTTTGTCGATTCTAAATCATTTCGCAAAATCGGTCACTGTTCATCGAAGCTTCTAAAATCGCTGTGGCGTTACGGTTCCCGGTCTTGTTGTCGGGGGTAAAGGCGTGGTTTGTCCGGGCGTTGTGCTTCCCGGCGTCGTTTGTCTGGGTGTTGTCTGTCCGGGCGTTGTATCGCTTGGATTCAACTGCGCCGGAATTTGGGGCGGTGGCCCAATCGGCGCAGACGACTGCGGTAAATCGTTCGGATCACTCGACGAAATACATTGCGCGATCGCGCTATCGGTCGCTAATTTCAAATCTCGATTCAATCCCACCACGCAGCGCGAAAACTGCACGGGCAGCAAACTGCTTCGGCATCCGTTCAGCACATTCACCAAAGCCGCCTGCGATGCCTGACGCCGAATATCCACCACGCAGGTCGACGCATCCACCGGACGCCGCACAAAGCGACACACCGAAAGCGCATCCGCAGCCGCAACACCGCTTTGTGTTGTTCGCTGCACACACACGCCCAAATCATCCGGACGCAGCGCCTGCGAACACGCGCTCGCCGCGTCAGTTGATGAAACTCTCGATCGGGTTAAATCACTAGCACAGCGTTGGTACGGGTTCGGCCCATCGCCAAACACGCGATCGAACACATCATCTAAAACGCCCGCCTTCGCCGAGATTGGCAGCGCGAGAGCAACTAAACTCCCCATCACCACTTGAGCGACCGCAAACCGTAATCGCTTTGATTGCATCAAATTCCACATTTGCATCTCAATTCCCGAATTCCGACTCAATCACAGAAATTGTGGCACATCTCTCTAGCATCAGGGAATTCTCTTCGACACAATCCTTCGCGATTAACGTCAGAATGAAAGAGTCAGGGTGAAACCGTCGCGATCGATCGCCGCATTACCCCATTTCTCCCACCGATTGAAACTGTTTCATTTTGCGTAAGATTGCTCAGAATCGTCCCCACGAATGAACTACAGTGATAAAGGTACACATCATTACCAATCACATCATCCGAAGGATACCCCGGTATGCATTTGAGTGAACTAGCTCACCCGAACCAGTTACACGGTTTGTCGGTGTTTCAGCTTCAGCAAATCGCTCGTCAGATTCGCGAAAAGCACCTACAAACTGTGTCAACCATTGGTGGTCATCTCGGCCCTGGATTGGGTGTTGTCGAACTAACCCTAGCCCTTTATCAAACCCTAGACCTCGATCGTGACAAGGTGATTTGGGATGTCGGACACCAAGCCTATCCGCACAAGCTGATTACCGGACGTTACGATGATTTTCATACGCTGCGGCAAAAAAGCGGCGTTGCGGGATATCTCAAACGCTGCGAAAGCCCGTTCGATCACTTCGGAGCGGGTCACGCTTCGACCAGCATTTCTGCGGCGTTGGGCATGGCGATCGCCCGCGATGCTAAAGGCGACGATTTTAAAGTCGTTGCGGTGATCGGTGACGGTGCTTTAACCGGAGGAATGGCGCTCGAAGCGATCAACCACGCAGGGCATTTGCCCAAAACAAATCTCTTAGTGGTGCTCAACGACAACGAGATGTCAATTTCTCCGAATGTGGGCGCAATTCCTCGCTACCTCAACAAAATGCGCCTGAGTCCCCCGGTGCAGTTTCTCAGCGACAATCTCGAAGAGCAAATGAAGAACATGCCGTTCTCACCCGAACTGTCGCGCCTCAAAGAAGGCATGAAGCGGTTAGCCGTACCGAAAGTAGGAGCCGTGTTTGAAGAATTAGGCTTTACCTACATGGGGCCGGTAGACGGACACAATTTAGAAGAATTAATCGCTACGTTCCGCGAAGCCCATCAGCATCCGGGCCCGGTTTTAGTGCATGTTGCAACGGTCAAAGGCAAAGGATACGCGATCGCTGAACAAGATCAAGTCGGCTATCACGCGCAAACGCCGTTTAATCTCGCTACTGGAAAAGCGGTTCCGTCGAGCAAGCCCAAGCCGCCAAGCTACTCGAAAGTGTTTGGTGAAACGCTTTCAACTCTTGCCGAACACGATCGACGAATCATCGGCATTACCGCAGCAATGGCAACCGGAACCGGACTCGATATTTTTCAAAAGCGCGTTCCCAAGCAATACATCGATGTCGGAATTGCCGAACAGCACGCCGTTACGTTAGCGGCAGGACTTGCCTGTGAAGAAATGCGCCCGGTTGCGACAATTTACTCCACGTTTTTGCAGCGTGCGTTCGATCAAATCGTTCACGATGTTTGCATTCAAAATCTGCCTGTGTTTTTCTGCATGGATCGTGCAGGCATCGTCGGCTCAGATGGCCCGACTCATCAAGGCATGTACGACATCGCTTATCTGCGTCACATTCCCAACCTGGTGCTCATGGCTCCAAAAGACGAAGCCGAACTTCAGCGCATGATTGTAACCGGAATTAATCACACAAGCGGCCCGATCGCGATGCGTTATCCACGCGGCAACGGCTACGGCGTTCCTTTAATGGAGGAAGGTTGGGAAGAACTGCCGATCGGCAAAGGCGAAATTCTGCGTCAGGGCGATGATGTTCTGATGGTCGGCTACGGCTCGATGGTTTATCCTGCGATGCAAACAGCAGAAATTCTCAGCGAACACGGCATCGAAGCAACGGTGATTAATGCCCGATTTGCCAAACCGATCGACGTCGAGCTAATTTTGCCGCTTGCTCAACAAATCGGTCGCGTCGTCACCCTCGAAGAAGGTTGTTTACAAGGCGGCTTTGGTTCAGCGATTCTCGAATCGCTAATGGATGCCGATGTGATCGTTCCGGTGACGCGAATTGGCGTTCCTGATATTCTCGTGGATCACGCCACGCCCGAAGAATCAAAAGCTGAACTCGGACTCACGCCCCCTCAAATGGCAGACCGGATTCTCAAGCTGTTTAGCCAACAGCCGTCGATCGCTTCGGTTGCCTGCTAATGGTCATCGATAGCTGTGTCGATCGAGTCACAGCTATCCGATCTCTAGCTATCCCCGTGTAGCATTCCAATGAATCCCTCGATTCCTCAAGCACTCCAAACCGATACGTGGGTTGAAGCAGACTGGGAAACCTTTGTTGCCCTGGCAACTGATCCTGCCTTTGAAGACGGGCGGGGATATTACGATCAAGGTTACCTGAGGATTGAAACGGCAGCGTTAGGATCAGCGCATAGTCAGGATCGTCCGATCGTTTCTAACACTGTTAGCTTATCTGCAACTTTAAGAACGATTCGATTTAAAGAAGTATCAAATGCAAGCTTCTGGAAAACAGGCGTTAGAGCGTGTCAACCAGATATCGCATTTTATATTGGCGATGCGTTTCGATTTCTTCCCCGTAATAATTCACCGATCGGTGTTGATGAGTCCGGTGCTCCAACGCTTGTAATCGAAGTAGGAGCTACATCATTTAAGGATGATATTGGCGCAAAGCGCTTGCTGTATGAGCGGTTGGGTGTGCAGGAGTATTGGGTCGTGAACGTTGAAGAAGGTACAGTGATCGCGTTCCGGGTGAATCAAGGCAATAGCGGTCAAATTTATACTTCTTTAGTGCTGCCAGGATTAGAAATTGCGGTGGTTGAAAAAGCACTAAAACGTAGTCAGAGTGAAGATGACGGAGCGATCAATCGCTGGCTAATCCAAACGTTTAGCTAGGTATCGCATTCTCGAAGGTCTTGCTTTCAGAGTAAGATTAAAACTGCAACTTCATGAAGTTTATGATGTCTTCGAGCCAAGTTTATCCGGTTATCTGGAAAAACGATTCCGAGGGAAGCCCGCAAAGCGGTCGCGTTTTGCTGATCGATCAAACGCGCCTCCCCAATGAGTATGCTTTGGTGGAGATTAGTCGCTGCGATGACATGGCGCACGCGATTAAAACGATGATTGTCCGAGGCGCACCCGCGATCGGGGTTGCCGCCGCTTATGGAATGTATTTCGGTGCTCGCGAAATTCAAGCTGCAAATCGCGAACAGTTTCTCGCCAAACTCGATGACGTCGCTGATCAACTCCGGGCAACGCGTCCGACGGCGGTGAATTTGTTTTGGGCGATCGATCGCATGTTAAAAACCGCTCGTCAAACCTTAGGCGGCGTTGATTTTATTAAAAAAGCGCTGCTTGAAACCGCAAAACAAATCAACGCCGACGACATCGAAACGTGCCGAGCGATCGGGGATCACGGTTTAGCGGCGCTTCCATCCCAACCGAGTAAACTCCGGCTACTCACTCACTGTAATGCAGGTGCATTGGCAACGGCAGGCTATGGAACCGCGCTTGGCGTCGTGCGATCAGCTTGGGCAGCGAACCGTTTAGAGCGCCTTTACGCCGATGAAACTCGACCGCGTTTACAAGGAGCGAAGCTCACCGCTTGGGAATGCGTGCAAGAAGGAATTCCAGTCACGGTAATTACCGACAGTATGGCGGCTCACTGCATGAATCGCGGCATGATCGATGCAGTAGTCGTGGGTGCCGATCGGATCGCGGCAAACGGCGACGCTGCCAATAAAATCGGAACTTACAGCGTTGCGTTGATGGCTCGTGCCCACAATATTCCCTTTTATGTCGCTGCACCGCTTTCGACGATCGATTTCAAAATCAGCAATGGCAGTGAGATCCCGATCGAAGAACGCGATCCGGCTGAAGTGTATCAAATCGGTGAAACGCTGTTGTGTCCGCCCGGAGTCGAGTACTACAATCCTGCGTTTGATGTAACGCCTGCTGAATTAATCACCGCGATCGTGACCGAGTACGGTGCGTTTGCGCCGAGCCGAATTCAATCGGAACTGTACGATCGCAAAATCGTTTAACTAAAGTATCCCATGCGTCGCCAGTACTGCTTGACGCGCTGTTCCCATTGCTGCCAATACTCGGCGATCGCGCTTGGTTCAAACCAAAATAATTCAGCAGGCGCATCAGGAATGGCAATTACAATCAAGGCGTGGCTGAGATTCAAGTCATACGCTTGATAAAGCTGATTAGCGGCTCCCCAATAGGCAGCGACTTGAAGCGGGTAATCGTACAAGCGATCAATTGAGCCTTTTGGTCGATCGCTGGTTTTCCATTCGCAAATGCACGGAATCCCTTCGTAGCTGGCGACACAATCTACGATCCCCGCATATTTTAGATCCGTGTGGACTACCACGCCTTCGACCAAGCGCACGCGATCGACTGCCTTTAAAATCGGCTCAACGCTTTCCCAATACGGACGCACCGTTTCTGAACACTCCACGGTTTCGCCGCGTAAATAGCGCTGAATGTATCGATGCGTTCCGGTTCCGCGACGGCTGGCGGTGCGCGTGATTTCTGACGCTTCTTCGACGCCAACGCGCTGTTGCCAGTTAAACAAGCGTTCTCGATGTTCGGCGGGCTTTGTGGCGTTTAGAATTGTCGTCACGCTGGGAATGCGATCGCCCGATTGGTCTAAGTAATACTGTCTCCCCGCTTCTCGGACTTTTTTCGCTTCGTAACGGGGCAGCCATTGATCTGTCACGGAAAATCCTCGGAAATGATGATCGATCGTAAAACGGCTAGAAATAGCGTTTCAACCTGTCCAAATTCTAATCCAACAACCAGTTTTAAAACTGTCCTAAAATTCGCAACTTCTTCAGGAACAATCCAGTCAAAGCGGGTAGTTAGAGACATGAGAAAACTTGAAGTTAATCCTGTTTGTTTCAGAAATTAAAACACAGTTTCTATCGAAAGATACAGGAACATTTCAAGCTTTTATCGGTCAAGTTAATTAATAGAAAAGCATACTCTCTCAGGTGGAATTGGTTTCCTATGTACAGCTCTTTTAAGTCTGGAACGGCTCTTGCTTTAGCACTTGGTTTAACCGCAACGGCGGCGGCTCCGATGGTGATGATGGCCCCGGCATCAGCCCAGATCGCGCAAGCGACTCTAAGCGATGTTCCGTCTGATTATTGGGCGGCTCCGTTTATTCAGGCGCTCGCTTCACGCAACATTATTGCGGGCTTTCCTGATGGCACATTTCGTCCCAATGAGCCCGTAACTCGTGCGCAGTTTGCTGCCATGTTGCTCAAAGCATTTCCTAATGCTCAACGGGTGAATGGTTCGGTTAATTTTACCGATGTGCCAAGCAATTATTGGGGTGCTCAAGCCATTCAAAATGCTTACGCAACCGGATTTTTGGCAGGCTATCCGGGCGGCACATTTCGCCCCAATGAAAACATTCCTCGCGCTCAAGTTTTAGTGTCGCTGTCGAATGGTTTAAGATACGCCAGCACGCAGCCTGCTGATACGGTGCTGCAAGTTTACACCGATGCCAACGATATTCCTGGGTATGCTCGCAACAGCGTGGCGGCTGCAACCCAGCGTCAGTTGGTTGTGAACTATCCGAATGTGCAAACCTTGAACCCGAATCAAGTCGCGACTCGTGCGGATGTGGCAGCGTTTATCTACCAAGCATTGGTCAGCGCCGGACAAGTCGCCGCGACTCAATCGCCGTACATTGTAGGTCAAGCGTCTACGCCGCAAGCGCTGACGATTCCCGCAGGCACCGCGATTCCGGTGCGCTACGATCGGGCTGATAAAGTTCTCCTTGCCAAAAACGAACCAAATCCGACTCCGATCACGCTGACGGTGGCTCAAAACATCGTCACGTCGAACGGAACGGTGTTGATTCCCGCAGGTAGCCAAGTTTCCGGTCAGCTCACGGTTGCTAACAACGCAGCCACGTTTACGGCGCAGCAGTTGACCTTGCCGAATAGCCAACAGCAAATCCCGATTAGCGCGACTTCGCAGCCGATTACGACCACTGAAAGCGTTCGTCGGGGTGTGAGTACGGGCAACATTCTGAAAGATGCTGTGTTAGGCAGTGCGGCGGCGGCGGGTATTTCCGGTGTGACGGGCAACCGTGATATTACAGCAGGTAAAGTTCTAATCGGAACGGGTGTTGGTGCGCTGGCAGGATTGATCTTCGGTCGCAATGAAGTAGATTTGATTTCGATTCGTCCAAACACCGACCTCAATCTACAACTGAGCAGCGATTTATCGCTTCCGCGTCAGTAATCCGAACTGGGTGAATGAGTCTGCTGATTCACCCGACTCGATTCAAAACGGGTAGCTCTACTACAAAAGTCGTTCCTTTGCCGATCGATGGCGGATTTTTGGTAATCCAGCCATCGATTTTTAATGGACTAAAAACCTGTAGCGATCCGTTCATTTGCTCGACTAATCGCCGAGCGATCGCGAGTCCAAGCCCGGTTCCTGGAATGTCACCCGTTGCCTGCACGCCTCGATAATGCCGCTCGAAAATGTGCGGCAAATCTTCAGTCGGAATTCCCAATCCGGTATCGCTCACCCAAATGGTGAGTCGATCAAGGTTCGATTGAGTGACGCGAACCTGAACTTCTCCACCGCTTGGTGTGTACTTGAGTGCGTTATCGATTAAATTACTCAACACTTCCCGCAGTGCGCCTGGATTCGCAGAAATAAATGGTAAGTCACGAGGAACTTCTGTTCTAAGCGTTAATCCTTTTTCCTGCGCGATCGCCTGCGCTGAATCAATCAACGGCTGCAAAATTTCACCCAGTGAGCACGGTGCTAATTCTAAATTCGATCGCGTTAAAACGCCTGCTGGAAGTAATGGAATCGGTCGAACGGTCTCTGTATCACTAGCAGGTAACACATCGACATTTTCAAAACCGATCGCGTCATCAAACTGTTTTAGTAGCTCTTGAAGGCGATCGCTTTCTCGCACAATGCTGCCTGCAATCTCGCGGTTTGGGTCTTCAGGCTGCAACCGCTTTACGAGCAGCTTTCCAAACGTTCTAAGGGCGGTTAACGGGCTTTTAAGCTGATGCAGCAGATTATCTAAAACGTCGTGCTGTTCGGTGCGCCGCGATCGCTGATCTTGTTCGCGCTGATCCAGCCATTGCGCACGCTGATCCATCACAAACGCCAGCGATAACGTGTCCGCAATGCGCTCAACCTGCGATCGCTCCCACGACGTCCAGGGTCGATCGTCGCGTTCGGTCACGAGCAGTCCGAGCACCATTTCTTCGTGCATCAACGGCAATACGAGCTGTCGCTGTTGAGCCAACGCGCCCGTTTGCGCAGTTTCTCGAACGGGTAGCGAAGTATACGGTGCCTCGGCTTCTTCAGCGTGACGATCGTAGCTAATCGATGACGCTGAAACCGATTCTGATGAATCTGGCAAAGCGAATCGATTCGTTTTTTCGAGCGCGACGGAGATATCTGGATAAGCCGCGATCGGAATCAGTTGCGCCTGCGATGTTTCGACTAATTCTTCGGTTAGGTAAATGACGCTCAACGACGCTCCCAACGCCTGGGTCAACAGCATGATTTGCGATCGACACAGCGCCATAAATTCGGAACTCGTGGGCATCAACATTAAACCGTTCGCCTTATTTTATCGAGACTATTGACCTTAAGGATTTCTTCCAATTAAGTTATTAGAAGGGTTTGATTTTGGCTCTTGGCATCGCTACAAATCTTGATAATAAGCGTAACAAGTTTGATTCTACGTTGGCTCGTTACGATCTAATTCTTCTAACTAAAGTAAATTAAGAATTTGTATAGATGCATTAAGAGAAGTTGAATTCTGGAACTAGAGCTGATATATTTGCGACGGTTTTGTAACGTTCACTACAGCTTTTGCGGTTGTAAAAGGAGGTTAGGGGTTTGGCAAGGAGACGTAAGCGTAAGAGTCGGCGGCGGCAAGAAGGACGGCGGATTTTAGAAAGCGTGCCTCAATTTAGCATTGAGTGTGGCGAAGATAAACCCGTTACCGCAGCTCGCAAGTTCATTCATTCCGAAGGCATTGCACCCCCTGCACTGCTACTCGTTAAGAGAAACGAGCATACCACAGATCGGTACTTCTGGGCTGAGAAGGGTTTATTTGGCGCTCAATACGTCGAAGAAAACCATTTCTTGTTCCCCAGTCTAAAAACGCCTGATGATGAAGCGGATACGATCGCGGTTCCAAGCCGGAGTCGCTGATTTTCACCGTTGAAGTTGTCGCTCGTTTTTGATCAGCAAGTCGGTTTGCGGCTTTGCTTAAAAGACGAAGTGGCAGTTAAGCACAGCATTTCCTGTTTTAAAAGATCTCGCCCAACGCATCCGGGCGGGATCTTTTAGATTTTAGAGCTATGGCTTGGTGCAAGACGGAAAGATCAAATAGTGAACGCTCAAAATTACGATAGGTGGATTTAATAGAGCGCCTAGCGATTAAGATTGCCTGGTGATTTTAGCTTCGCGCATTGCTATTAGCTGCGCAAGAGACGAGCGGCTACGCGGCTACACAAACGAAGTCCACGCAGGTGAACTAGTCTCTGAGAGTGACGTAACCCGCGCAGGTGAATTTTATTCGTATAGCCGTGATTTCATCTGCAAAGCAACTAGCGATTCGTCAGGCGCTACCCAATTATTGACAGTCACTGTCCGATCGTCAGCACTATTACTTCATCCACTGTGCGATCGCGTTTCAAAATTCTTGATCTTCAAACCTACTCGCTAGGTTTTAACTCTAAAATTCTCTGCAACTCAGCAAGTTCGTCTCGGTGTGCCTTGACCGTAATCACACTTTTATCATCGGCACTTGGCTCAACCCGGAGCGAAACTTGCTCAACTCGACCCGCGCCCTTCCAATAAAACACTCCTGCCAACGGTGACAGGAGGATTAACCCAAACCAAAAACTTGATTCATCGGGTAATACCATCGATAAAACAAGCACAAGACATAGCAATCCGATCGATGCAAGTAACGTCAACAGAACCGCTAGAAACACACTCGGACGGACAAACCCCTCGAATGTGACTTGATTGTTAGTTGCATCGATCGCAGAAACTCGATAGGCACGTTGCCCAAAATACTGTCGCAACTGACTCAACAAGGATTCTTCTGGCTGCTCAGAAAGCAAACGGACCTGTTCGGTGCGATCTTTGACCGAGGCGCGAATAAAGAAAAACAGCCCGATCATCAATAGAACCGTAAGAAGCAGCGTTGATGTGATAACAGTCTGATTCATGGTGCAATAAAGATTAAAGAATCCCGACTACACCACAAGTTTAGACAACAACGGACGCATTCTAGGAACTCCGGATTTATCTTTCAGCTCCGCTTGCTTGAGGAACCCCCGAATTCTCGCGTGAGGTTTCGCGTTTGACCGCGTATTCACGCCAGAGCCGAGCGAGATCTTGCGCCTGTGGCATCGCTTCAGACTTAATCTGATACATACGACGAGGGCGACCTCTTCCTTCAACTTTCTTCCAATAGCCTGTGACCATTTCCTCGTCTTCGAGGAACTTCAACGCGCTATAGAGAACCGTATCAGACAAGCGATAAAGCGGATACTCAGTCTCGAGCAGTTGAATCAGCTCGGTTCCGTAGGAGTCTCCCCGCAGTAGCACGGCGAGTACATAGCAGACCGCCAACTCTTTGTTGAGATAAAAGGGCGGGGGATCTTTAAAGAATTGATAAATGTCCTCAAATTTCATCTGTCTATTCCAGGCATGTGAGAAACGACTTGCTCGTAAAAACGAGCGAGAAAGTTAGGGTAACTTTCTAAGAGTAACAATCACGTCAGAGGGGTTGCCGTCCTTCTAAAGGGTTAATTCTCGAACGTGAAATATTTGATTTAGCTCGATTTCAGTGAATACCCAACTGAATTAAATGGCTTCACGATCGAGGCAAGAAGCTTTGTTGAAATGGCGAACATTTCTAAAAAACAGAAGTTCGCTTATCTGCAACATTGCTTTACAGTTAAGTCCGATTTGCAAGAGTGGTGATCGAGATTCCAGGGCAAGACTTCAGCGAAGTTCTTATGTTGAGTTCGGTTCGATTAAGTGACTACACTAATCGAACTGACTAACAGCGCTTGTCTCAATCAGCAATTCCTTAACTGGCTTAACTTACAAAAGTGTACAACTTGATTCTAATCTTGAAACTTAAATTTGTGGGTTCTAAAGTAAATTATTCTGTTACCAATCCCATACGCCATAAGTATTTGCGATTATTTGAAGAATTATTGCAAATGTAGCAGTTTCCTAGTTTAGAGAAAATCGGCACAGGTCGCGATCCATTCTCAAATTAATGCAGTTGCGAGCGTTAGTGTGCAATGACTTAACGCTCTTGCTTTATTAGCTAAAAATCATTTACCTGTCAAGAGAAATATCAAGCTTCTTTTGAGAGACGCCCTCATTAGAAGATAAGTTCAGATGAATTAAATTGAGTTGCGATTGCGCAATGTGTACCGGATTCTCTGATGGTGATTTGCTTTGAAGCTGAAACAGTGTGAGACAGAAGAACAGTTTTATTTTACAAAAAGTTTAACCTACGCTCGAACAACTGTTTAGTCATTCACCTATGATAGTACGGATACGAACCAAGTTGTGCTGTTTTTGCTAAAGCAAGAATACTTTATACTAAGCCAGTACGTAGAGCAACTATGGCGGCTTGTACACGATCGTTTCTCGTTAACTTGCTCATGGTGCCGCGCACCTGAGTTTTGATTGTATTCGGACTAAGGTAAAGTCTTGCGATTTCTGGTGGCTCATTCCTTCAACCGTTAGTCTGAAAACTTCTTGTTCTCGTTGAGGAAGCTGTTTAACCGTTGGATCGGCGGGTGGTTTGCGATGTTCAACGACACAGCGAGCAATTTGCGCAAGGTAGATTGCATCTTCGGCTCCCGCGATCGCGCTTGGCAATTGTGATATGTCAAACCCTTTCACACAAAAGGCGTCAGCACCGCTTGACAAAGCAGCAATGCTGTCTAAGGGCCCGATAAACTAATGTCCATCGCAATCCAATCAGGGCGAGGTTTGAGGGCAGATTCAACGCCTAAAAAGCCGTCGATGGGTTGGTCGACGATCCTAAACTCCGGATAATCTTTTAATGATTGCTCTAAGCCGAGTTGCAGGATTGGATTATCTTCAACAATCAGAATTCGCAAAGCCGGAAGTGCGGGCTGTCGAACCAATCCTGAAGGAAACGAGGTCATAGCGAGAGCACGAAAATGGAAGTCGTCCTATTTATGATAACGATCGATTCAGAGCACAATGAGGATTGCTGTTTAAAATCGTCGTCCTAGCAAGCGCTGTTTGACGCCTTCTGCGATCTTTTGTCCTAAATACTCTGGAATTAAGCTTTCGTTGGGGCCGAGCAAATACAAAATCAGTCGCGTTCGTCCGCGCCAAACTAGCAGATTGGCATTGACTACTAGTAAATCTTCTTGCCAAATTGCATACATAACTTTATAAAATAGCCCTGGCTGGTTGTCTGCTTCGATCAGCAACGCAGGCAAATGAAACACCGGATCAACATAAAACTCAGTTTCAACCTGCTCTAATCCAGCGTCTAGATTGAACTCAACCGCCAGCATTTCCTCAACTTCAAACCGTCCCGCTAAAGCTTCGCGAATCGCTCGACAAACATTCTCTGAGGTTTTATCGGTTAAGGCTTTGCCACTGCGCGACACGATCAGCTTGATAAAGACCAACATCGGCGGATAAATTTGCCCGTACAAACTGAGGCTATGAATGGTTAAGCCATACGCCGCTAAAACGCCAAAAATATCGCTCAGCAGAAACGACTGATTTCGGTACGCAAAATGAAGGGCGCTTTTGCTGCCTTCGGTTTTTAGCTCGATGATGGCTTGCTTCGATCGATAAAGCTGATAAGCCAGTCTGAGATTTTGAAGCTGAATTTCGCTGCTGACAAACTGCTCATAAAACTGGGGAAACGCACGATTAAAGCGCTTTAGCAGTTCTAACGTCGATGATTTTAAACCCAGAGCCATAGTAGACTGCCCGTTGACAAAAGCGAACGCGGACTTGAAAATTGCTTCAGTGAAACCAAAATCTTGGATTACTACTTAAAAGAGCCAATCATACCGCTAAATTTTGAGGGCGGTTGTCACGGCCCAAAACCGTAAGACAACCGACCTGAGATAAGAGCGATACAGAGAGAATCCGAGCGATATACTAACTATTACTGCTCAATTGTTATCACCACGCTTGCATGGGTTTTTGGAAAAGCTTGTTTAGTGGCTCTGATGCCCCTTCCACTGAGAAGGCAGTGCCGATGGAACACGAAATCGCTCAGGGAGCGGATGATGGTCGCATCACGCCGCGCATCTTTTTTTCGACCGATCGCGATATCGATTTATACGAACTCGAAGAACTGTGCGATGCGGTAGGCTGGTCACGGCGTCCGTTGCGCAAAGTCAAAAAAGCAATTCAGCATAGTTTTTTAGTCGTCTCGATGTGGGAACAGCGTGGGGCGTCGCGTCGATTAGTCGGCTTTGCGCGAGCAACGTCGGATCATGCGTTTAACGCGACGATTTGGGATGTGGTGGTGCACCCGGATTATCAAGGGAAAGGCATGGGCAAGGCGTTAATGAAGTTTATGATCAAAAAACTGCGGAGCGAAGATATCAGCAATATTACGCTGTTTGCCGATCCGCATGTTGTGAATTTCTACCGCGTTTTGGGATTTATGCAAGACCCGGAAGGAATTAAAGGAATGTTTTGGTATCCAGATTAAAAGATTTGAGTGGTCAATCTTGAGAGTTCCCCACTGATTTAAGTCAGGCGACGCGATCGCTCAAATTCTTTCTATCGGAGGAGTTTTGCTTCAGCAATCCACCGATCGACTTGATCGATCGTTGGGCATAAATCCCGCCGTTGCAGCGTGGCAACTTGGAGCCTGAGAATTTGACGATGCAATCGATCGAGCGGAGTTTGACTGAGCTGCATCGGAGACGTGATGCCTGCATGAAGCAGCAAACCGCAGTACTGACACCCGACACTGGGAATGCGGGCGAGATCCGCTAGGGCAATCCACTTATTGATGTGGTGAATGTGGAGTTGCAGATCTCGCGCCATCTGTCCGCGTTTTTCTGGAGTGCTGCCGCGTCGAAGCAGATCAGCCGTAGTGCGAATGTGGCGATCGAGCAGTCGCGTCAAATCTTCCGGGGCAATGCCGGGGAGTTGATCGAGGGGAAATTGGCTCGATCGTAAAGTCTTTCCGTTACGGGGACTGAGTTTTGAGTGGGCTTCCACTGTGCGACCTTGCAGAATTTGACAGAGTTCTACTTTAGCGAAGAAAATCGAGCAATGCTGAAGTTTTGCAAATACTGCCGCACCGAGCAACTTCCAGAAAATTTTGGCGTTGCATCGACGCTGAACGGAAAAAGCTACCGCCGCCTGAAGTGTCGCGCTTGTAAACAAGCGGATCAAAATCGCCGTCGGCAAGCAGCTTACGCTTGGATTGATGGATATAAAGTCGTCATCTTGTACTCGGTGTGGATTTGAAGATTTTCGGGCATTAGAATTTCATCACCTTGATCCTGAAGAAAAAGAGTTCTCGATCGCAGATTTTATTTCTAGAGGCGCTTCTTTAGCTAGAATAAGAAAGGAAATCGGCAAATGTGCTGTTTTGTGTGCGAATTGCCATAGAATAGAGCATTACAACGGGATGTAGCGCAGCTTGGTAGCGCATCGCATTTGGGATGCGGGGGTCGCAGGTTCGAATCCTGTCATCCCGATTTAGAATAGCCTGAAGATTAGAGCAATCTAACTTCAGGCTTTTTTCATAAGCGATCGCCAAACACAAAAAATTCAGCAGGATTTCGCTCGACTTGCTCAATTCGAGCAGTCCGAATGGAATTACAACAATCATTACCACGATTTTCTGCTCAAACAGATCCCCGATCGTTGCGGAAAAATTCTAGAAATCGGATGTGGAACCGGGGAGTTTTCTCGACGTTTGGCAGACCGAGCCGATCGAGTAATCGCGATCGATTTGTCTCCAAACATGATCGATCGCGCCAAACAACAATCTAGAAACTATCACAATATCGATTTTCAAACGGCGGATATGATGACGTGGAAATTCTTAGAAGCGTTTGATGCGATCGTCTCAATTGCAAGCGTTCATCACGTGCCGATTGAACGCTTGCTGCCAATCTTAAAAACGGCTCTCAAATCAAGCGGCAAACTCATCATTTTGGATTTAATCACGCACGAAAATGGTTTAGATCGTCTCAGTGGTGGCGTCGCGATTCCGTTGAATTGGATGCTTCAAGTCGTTAAGAATCGGCGTGTGAAACCGAGTCCAGAAGCGGTTGCAGCTTGGAAAGACCATCTTAAAACCGATCGATATCTAACTCGATCACAAGCTCAAGAAATTTACGGAACAGGACTAAGGGGAGCAGTCGTTAAAAAACATTTATTTTGGCGCTATTCTGTGGTTTGGCAGAAACCATAAATCTGTTATTTCAACTACAACTTATTGCACTTTGTTAAGTTGAGCGAATCAGAGATTAGATTAAACGATCGCAAGTTTGATGCTATAAAACGACAAATTAATGATAGGATTTCCGAGACTTGAAATCCTCAAGTCGTTCGTTTAACTGAACGAGCTAAGCCAACAGTGGAACTAATCGACTGCTAGTTCGGTCACTCATTGCTGGAACGTTTCATTCCAACGAAGAAAAGCAGTTGAGTGGCGTTTGAATCGTCGATAAGCCGAATCAGTGCAAGCGGTACAATGTTTGCACACAGACAAAATGGGACAGTAAACGCATCGAATTCTATTCGACGTGTTGTTTTTAAGCCAGGAGCAATCATGAAATCATTGGTTCGTTGGAGTACAACAGTTGCGCTTGTCGGAAGTACCGTTGTTGGAACACTCGTTGCGGGTGGACTGCGGGCACTTGCCTTGACGCAAGAACAGATTGTGCAAAAGCTGCAAGCTGTCCCCGTATTTACGATCGCGAACTCTCAAGGAGTGCCACTCACCCTGTCGTCACGGCAAAACAACGGTCAGCAAGCCAGCTTGATCGCAGGTGCCTTTATTAGTCAGCGTGATGCTCAAGCATTTTTCGACTCGCTCAAGAAAAACGATCCCACCATCTCGAAAGATCCGAATCTGGTCAAAGATTTCAAAGTGATTCCGGTGCCGTTGGGTGAAGTGTACCGCCTCAGCCAACAAACGCCTCAAAATCAGCAGCAAAAACTCAACATCGAGTATGTGCCAAGCAAATCACAGGTTGATTCTGCGCTTGCGCTTTTGAAGCAGTCCGGTCAAAACGTGAACAACTTCAACGGAACGCCGTTGTTTACGCTCGGTGAGAAAAAAGGAAACGAGGTCGGCTACGTGGTGGTGCAGCGTGACAACCGCAAACAAACGCCGATGTTTTTCGATCGTGAACTAGCTCAGGCGTTTCTCGATCGCTTGAAAAAGCAGCCCGGAGGCGTAGGTGGGAATGTGAGCATTCAAGTGTTGTCGCTTGAAGGCGTGCTGCAAGAAATGAAGTCGCCGTCGAGCAAGGACGCCAAGCGCGATGAGTTTCTGAGCCAAATTGAACTCGTGCCGCCGTTGGAGACGCTGCAATTGATTCAGCAAAATCGACCCGCGCAAAATCAGCAGCCCAATCAACAACGCCAACCCGCGCAAAATCAGCCGAAGCGATAGAACGATCGACGCTGTGAATTAGGGGGTGATTGCTGAAGATGCCTGGCGAATGCTATTAGCTTCGCGCATTGCCTGCGGCTACGCGGCGACACAAACGAAGTTCGCCTTTGCGGACTAGTCTTGATAAGAGGCTGGTAATGTGAAGGATGAGATTAGTGGAGCTTCGGGGATTTTGCACAGTGTATACGGTTTCCGGGTTGCAGCTTTGGCAGTGGCGGCGTGAGGCGAAACGATCAATCCGCTCAACGGATATTTCGGATGAAGTCGATTGGCTCTTGCAGGAATTTGCAGGACTCGATCGGCTTTCGTTGCGTTTAGAGTCGTTTCGATCGCAGCCACAGATCGAATTGAAAATTCCGTTTGAGCAGTTACAGCAGCTTTGGCAGCGACGACTAAAGGAATTCATTCCGATTCAATACCTTGCTGGCGTGACACCCTGGCGAAATTTTGAGCTTGAAGTTTCGCCTGCGGTTTTGATCCCGCGACCGGAAACCGAACTTTTAATTGATTTGGCGATCGCTCAAGTGCAACAGACACCAACGCTTCAGACTGGACACTGGGCGGATTTGGGAACGGGAAGCGGCGCGATCGCCATTGCGCTATCAAAAATGTTTCCAAGCGCGATCGTTCATGCTGTTGATCAAAATGAATCGGCGTTAGCGGTAGCGCGATCGAACGCCGATCGCTTGAAAGCGCAAATTCATTTTTATCGCGGCTCATGGTTTGATCCGTTGACGCATCTTAAAGGCGATCTTGCCGCAATGGTGTCGAATCCGCCTTATATTCCGACGCAAACCCTGGAGGAACTTCAGCCCGAAGTCAGGCTGCATGAACCGCGATCGGCGTTAGATGGCGGAATCGACGGTTTAGATTGCATTCGACACTTAGTTCAAACGGCTCCTGATTATTTGCAGTCGAACGGTCTTTGGATGATTGAAATGATGTCGGGGCAAGCCGCCGCCGTTGTTCAACTACTTCAGTCTCAAGGCAGCTACACGCAAATCGAGATTCATTCAGATTTAGCCGGAATTGAACGCTTTGCTTTAGCGCGGCGAAAATAGAAACAGTGATTTGAGATTAAACATGATGCGACCGACTCCGATTTCTCCACAGCCCGGACAAGAATCTGTTTGGAGCTATCCGCGACCGCCCAAGCTAGAGCCAACCGACAAGCACATTCAAATTATTTTTAATGGCGTCACGATCGTAGACACCCATCGAGCCATGCGTGTGCTTGAAACTAGCCATCCGCCAGTGTATTACATCCCGCCCGAAGACATCAAGCAAGAATACCTGGTGCCATCGGCTCGATCGACGTTTTGCGAATGGAAAGGGCGCGGAAGTTATTACACCGTTAAGGTGGGCGATCGAGAAGCCGTTGATGTGGGTTGGTATTACGCTCAACCTACAGAGGCGTTTGCTGACATCAAAAACTACGTTGCCTTTTATGCGGCCCCGATGGATGCCTGCTTTGTCAACGGCGAAAACGTGATTCCGCAACCTGGAGGATTCTACGGGGGTTGGGTTACCAGCGATGTGGTTGGCCCGTTTAAAGGCGAGCCGGGATCATGGGGCTGGTAGTTCGTCGGGTTGCTTAGGCTTTTTGCCGTCGAGTAAACAGCTTACGGTCATATCGCCCATCACGTTTAGGACGGTGCGGCAGCGATCGAGAAACCAATCTACCGTGATCAAAATCGCAATGTACTGAGTGGGCAATCCTACGGCGGTAAATACGAGCGTCATTGTGACCAGTCCCGCTTCGGGAATGCCAGCCGCACCGACCGAGGCAAAAATAGAAGTCAGCACTACAACAAATTGCTGCTCAAGATTGAGATTGAGGTTTAACACTTGGGCAATAAACAGCGCTGACATTGCTTCATAAAGTGCCGTGCCGTCATTGTTGAAATTCGTGCCAATCAACGCGCCAAGCGATGCAGAAGAAGGACGTAACCCGACATTCTGAATTAAACCGCGATACGTTACAGGCATGGTTGCGGTTGAAGAGTCGGTGGAAAATGCCGTTAAAAACGCATCAATTCCACCGCCCAAAAACTGCTTTGGACGCACCCAAGAGCCGAACGAAACTCGTGTGAGATAAAAGCACATTTGCAGCGTCAGCGCCAACACAACCGCCACAATAAAAATCGCCAGCGCTTTGAACGGGGCAAATCCTTGAAGCGCAACGGTTCTTGACACAATGCCAAACACCGCCAGAGGCACTAATCGAATCACCCAAGACAGCACGCGAATAATGGTCGTAAACAAAATGGAAATAACATTCTCGATCGGCTGAAACTCTGTTCTTCCTTGCGCTTGCAGTTCTGATTTGATCGCTCGCAGTGCAATTCCAAATGTCAACCCCAAAACTAATAGCTGAATTACGTTGTTATTAACCAACGGCTGAAGAACGGCTTCGGGAACGCTATCTCGCAGCAAGCTCCAGGGATCAAACTTTTTAGTAATCGCGGCAGCACTACCAGGATCGCCAAACTTTTCCCACGATCCGGGACGCACGACGTTTGCTACAAACAATCCAATCAAAATCGCGGCGGTGGTGTTGGTAAACAGCAGAAACGCCAAACGGCGGCCCGTGCGACCTGGAATGTTCGTGGTTAAAAATGAATTGAGAATTGCAAATAAGATCAGAGGGGTAGCGAGCGCCGTTAATGCTTTAAGAATAAGCTGACACGGAATCACCAGATCCTTTGCAATTTCCGCTTGCTGAGGTGACGGGTTTCCGGCTCCGAGGAAAATTCCCAGCAGCACTGCAACACACAGTGCAATTAAGATCTGAACATAGAGCGGAATGCTGATTCCAAAAAGTCGAAGTTCCTGTGATTCACTCATCGCGGATTACCTAATACTGATTTGTATCGCGTTTTAACATGGAGATCTTACTGGTTCGTTTATATTTTGTAATGAAACTATGGCGAAATGGACTTTAACGACCGAGTTTACCTTTAATGCGGCGCACTCGATTCGCGATTATGATGGGCCGTGTGGACGAATGCACGGACATACCTACACCGTTCGGATTCAAGCCACCGCGCATCAGCTTCACGCTTCAGACTATTGCCCGCATCCGGTAATGGTTGCGGATTTTAGAACGCTACGCTGGGCAAAAAAAGACGTGCTCAAAGGCGGACTAGATCACTGCGTGCTGAACGATGTGCTTCCGGCTGAGTATGAAACGACGGCGGAAATGATTGCGCAATACATTCACGATAAAACCAAGAAAACTTTACCCGATGGCGTGAAGCTAAAGGTTTCTGTATCTGAAAATCCGAATTCGTGGGCGGAGTACGAAGATGACTAACATAATGACGATCGACCCCCTCACCGCAACGCTCCCGATCGTGGAAACCTTCCACTCGATTCAGGGTGAAGGCAGATGGAGCGGTACAAATGCATTTTTCATTCGCTTGGGCGGCTGTGATGTGGGTTGCCCATTTTGCGACACAAAGCATTCTTGGAATGCAAAACGTCATCCTCAGCGCAGCGTTGCAGATCTGACCCAAGCCGCGATCGACGCCAATCCCGCGATCGTCGTCATCACAGGCGGCGAACCGCTTTTGCACGATTTAACCCAGTTGACGCGATCGCTGCGATCATCGGGCTTGCGCGTTCATTTAGAAACATCGGGAGCGCATCCGTTGAGCGGTGAATTTGATTGGATTACGCTTTCGCCTAAACCGTTCAAGCCACCGCACGACAGCGTTTATTCACACGTTGACGAATTGAAAGTGGTCATTGCCAAGCCTGAAGATTTTGTGTGGGCAGCGCAGCAAGCCGAGAAAATTCCGGCAACGGCGGTCCGATCGCTGCAACCCGAAGCGAATACGCCCGAAAGCACCAAGCTCGTTTTTGATTATGTCGTGGCGCATCGCGATTGGTGCATTAGCCTGCAAACCCACAAGCTGTTGGGCGTTCGATAAAGGAATTACATTAGAGAAGCGGAAACTAAACGAGCTATGAAGGACTATCACATCAATGTTTTTTATCGAGAAGACGAAGGTTACATCGCTAACATTCCTGATTTGAAGTACTGTTCGGCGTGTGGTGCAACTGTTGAAGAAGCAGTTCAAGAAGTCTTAAAGGCGAAAGCCGCTTGGCTGGAAACGGCAAAAGCAGAAGGTAAGCTCATTCCCGTGCCCAAATATCGCCCAGCAATAGAATCACTTAAATTCGTTGAATCCGAGGAGTTTGACTATCTAGAAAATCTAGAAGACTATGAAGACCGCCTAGCGCGTGGAAAAATTCAGTGGTAGCTTACCGATTGGGTTGCATCGGCTGTAATGCCGCTTCGGTTTCCCAACAACTGAGGATTACGGCATTGGTCACATTACCGACGATGTTTAACACGGTTTTGAAGCCATCGGTAAGCCGATCGACGCCCGCCACGATCGCGACGCCTTCAAGCGGTAATCCGGCAGCACCGAGAACCGTTGCCATCATAATAATGCCAGAACCGGGAACGCCAGGCGTACTAAACGAAACGAGAAACGTACTAACGGCGATCGCACACAGCAGCGATGGCGTTAAGGGAATCTCAAACATTTGAGCTACAAAAACTGCATTAAACCCTTGCAAAATTGCTGATCCATCGCGCTTAAGTGCGGTTCCTAATGGAATAGCAAAACTCGCAATTTCTTCGCGCAGTCCATACTCTTCTTGTGCATTTTGCAGCGTAATCGGTAAAGCTGCGTTAGAACTCGCCGTTCCAAACGCTAAAGACAACGCTGGAAATAAACATTGAAAAAACTTGATTGGCTTCGCTTTGAGTCCATAAAGAATTACACTGTAAAACAAAATCATAATTGCGGTTGCAATTAATAAACTCAACACATAAATTGATAGTTTCGCAATCAAATCTAATCCTTGTGTTGCAATAGTCGAACTAATCAAAGCAAAAACGCCGATCGGAGCCGTATGTAAAATCAATCCTAAAATGGTTTCGCTAATGGCATAGCAACTTTCAACAAAGCGCACAAAACTATCAGCTTTTTCTCCGATTCGTTGAATGGCAACACCGATTAATGCCGCCGAGAAAATTACTTGTAAAAGATTTCCACTCGTGAGCGCCTCAAACGGATTGGTTGGAACCAAGCTAATCAACCATTCGAGCAAAGATTGATTTTGAGCGATCGTGCTCGTTGTTAATATCGCTGAATGAGTTACACCCGTTCCAGGCTTCAACAGCACAGCCGCCAAAATTCCTAAACTAACTGCAATTCCGCTTGTGATCGCATAGCTCAGCATTAATTTCAGAACGTAGCGCCCGACTTGTGCCGCGTTTTGAATGCGCGTTAAGCCAAGAATCAGCGACGAAAACACGATCGGAACTACCACAAACTGAATTAGTCGAAGAAATGCAGTTCCGATCGGCGTTAAAAGATAATGATCAAGGGGTACGATCGCATCTTGAAAAAAGCCATTCAGAATGGCTCCAAATCCAACGCCACCACACAAAGCCAGCAAAATAATTGTGGATAAATTCATCGATCAAGACTCGGATGGAATGAGATTAACTTACCATTCTCGATCGAGTCGATCGGTGTAGAACGTTTCGGATTCTGCTACCGCCCTGTATACTGCACGCGATAAATGCGATCGTTGGCTTCGTCGGTAAAAATCAAGCTGCCATCGCGTAAAACCAAAAGTCCGACTGGTCTTCCCCAGATTGACGGAACCACCGGATCGACTAAAAACCCAGTCAAGAAATCTTCATAAGCTCCGGTTGGGCGTCCGGATTCATCAAACGGAACAAACACAATTTTGTATCCGGTTCCGCGTGCGCGATTCCACGAGCCGCGAAACGCCACAAACGCACCGTTGCGGTACTTTTCAGGAAATGTTGTTCCCGTGTAAAACCGCAGTCCAAGCGCGGCAGAATGAGCTTCAAACAAAACGTCGGGCGTGCGAGTTTTTTCAGCTAAATCCGGGCGCGTGCTTTTGCCGCTTTTCACATGACGCGGATCGAGCAAATTCGGGCTGAGGTAGGCATACGGCCAACCGTAAAATTCACCTGCTTGTACCTGCGTTAAATAATCGGGCACCAAATTATCGCCAAGCTGATCCCGCTCGTTGACGGTTGCAAACAGCGATCCGGTTCTTGGATTAAAGTCAAGCCCTACTGGATTGCGCAAGCCCGATGCGAAGGTTTGCCGATCGCTGCCATCTAAATTCATGCTTTGAATCGACGCACGCGGCAACGGTTCTTCATCGGCATTTGATCGAGACCCAATCGACACATAAAGCTTTTGTCCATCCGGAGAAGCTACCACATTGCGCGTCCAGTGCTGGTTATAGCCTTGTCCAGGAAGTTCAGCAATGCGCTCTCCGGTTCCCGTGATTTGCGTTTGCTCGTTAGAAAAGGGAAATCGCAGTACTGCATCGGTATTGGCAACATAAAAAGAATCTCCGGCAAACGTCATGCCAAACGGTAGATTTAAGCCGTTTTGCTCGGTAGCAAACGATCGCCGCACTTCAGCAACGCCATCGTTATTGGCATCGCGCAGCAGTAGAATGCGGTTTTTGCGCGTTTCGGTAACGAGAACATCACCGTTTGGCGTTAGCGCTAACCAACGAGGTCGATCGAGCTTGTCGGCATACACATTGACCGTAAATCCTTCAGGCACTTTTAGAACGGGATTTGCGGGAATGGGCAAAACCGTTGGAGGCTTCGAGGCGCTTTCGCTGGCGTAGGGTTGGGGAAGCTGATCGATCGAGATGCGGATCGATTCTGGCGTAAGCGGTTCCGTGCGAATTAGTTGTCCCGCAGCAGATACCGCTTGAGGCTGTGCTTCTTTGGAGTCGGCAGGCGCGACTACTCCAGCGTTGGGCGATCGACAAGAATTGAGCAAGGCGATCGCCAAAAAAAACATTCCCCAACGCAAAAATCGATGTGACATAAGACAACTCCGAAGCATCTTTCTCCAGCATACAAACTGTAGCTAGAACGAATTGCCTCGGCTTACACTTTGTTAATCCGCCAGATCAAAGACAATTCGATATTGCGAATCGGGTTGAAGTCGTTGCAGTACTTTTTGGCATTCTTCTGCTTCCGATCGCCTACGAAATCGAGCAACGGTTGCACGCTGCAAACTAGGCAATAGCTGCACAATGCACCACGGATACAAGTGTGCACGATAATTTGACACCGCTCCAAGCGGCAATTCTGCTGGTATCATGTTTTTACCTCATATTGGGGAGTCGCCCTTCGGGTTTTCCAGACGCAGAAGGGCGATTGTTTTTTGCAAAATTGGGCGTGACTAATACTAGTCACCTCCGCGAATTATTTCATTAAATGACTAATACTAGTCATTGTCAAGCATGGGGCTGGTTCGATTAAGAATTCGAGAATTTGCAAAGCAAAGAGGCTGGTCGATCAGAGAAGTATCTGAGCGCTCTGGCGTTGTCTATAGTACACTCCGAACCTATGCTCGCTCTCCTGGAATTGCGACTGTTGACGCAACGGCGTTAGTGAAATTGGCGCGGGTGTTTGAAGTCTCGATCGAAGATTTAATCGAAATAATCGAAGAGTGATTTGCGGATCAAGCAGCTTGCAAAATCATCGGTGGCTCAACACCTACCTCTTTGCAATATTCCAAATAGCCCTCGATCGCTTCTTGCGCATTCGCATTGAGACAATTCATTCTAACGGTTGGATCGTGCCTGCGATCATCGGTTCGCTTGGATTACTTGGACTTGTGAAAAGAAGCGTTAAGAACTAGTCAAGTCGTGAATAGAACGCGAGAATAGAAACGACGACTACCCGGAACCGAGCCATGATCGATCACGATGTCATTATTGTTGGCGGCGGTCTTGCCGGATCGCGTGCTGCGCTAGAAATCGCCCGCACCAATCCGAGCTTGAGCGTAGCGGTCATTGCAAAAACCCATCCGATTCGATCGCACTCGGTCGCGGCTCAAGGCGGAATGGCTGCCTCGCTCAAAAACGTTGATCAAACTGATTCTTGGGAAGCTCACGCTTTTGATACGGTCAAAGGTTCAGATTATCTTGCCGATCAAGATGCCGTCGCGATTTTAACTCAAGAAGCTCCCGATGTCGTTATTGACTTAGAGCACATGGGCGTATTATTTTCGCGCCTGCCGGATGGTCGGATTGCTCAACGCGCTTTTGGGGGACATTCGCACAATCGCACTTGCTACGCTGCCGACAAAACCGGACACGCCATTTTGCACGAGCTAATCTGCAATTTAATGAAGTACGGCGTCAAAGTTTATGACGAATGGTACGTGATGCGCCTGATTCTCGAAGAAGGACAAGCAAAAGGCGTCGTAATTTATCACTTGCTCGATGGTCAAATCGAAGTTGTGCGAGCCAAAGCGATCATGTTCGCAACGGGTGGATACGGGCGCGTGTACAATACGACCTCAAACGATTACGCTTCAACCGGAGACGGGCTGGCTATGACGGCAATGGCAGGCTTACCGCTTGAAGATATGGAGTTTGTGCAATTTCATCCGACGGGGCTGTATCCGGTTGGAGTGCTGATTTCCGAAGCGGTGCGCGGGGAAGGTGCGTACTTGATTAACAGTGAGGGCGATCGCTTTATGGCTCTCTACGCCCCAAGCCGCATGGAACTCGCCCCCCGCGACATCACTTCCCGCGCCATCACGACCGAAATCCGCGCAGGTCGCGGCGTTCACCCGGATGGCAGCGCAGGCGGGCCATTCGTTTATCTCGATTTGCGGCACATGGGCAAAGCGAAAATTATGAGCCGCGTGCCGTTTTGCTGGGAAGAAGCTCATCGCTTGGTCGGGATCGATGCCGTAACGCAGCCGATGCCTGTTCGTCCTACCGTGCATTATTCGATGGGTGGAATTCCGGTCAACGTTGATGGACGAGTGCGAATCGGAGCCGATGGATTTGTAGACGGCTTTTTTGCGGCAGGTGAAACGGCGTGCGTGTCTGTTCACGGTGCAAATCGTTTGGGCAGTAATTCGCTGCTCGAATGTGTAGTGTACGGACGGAGAACCGGAGCCACGATCGCGCAATCCGTTCAAAACCGCAAACTCCCAGAGATCAATGCCGATCGCTACCTGCAAGACGCCAAAGATCAGCTACAAGCCCTGCTGAGTCAATCCGGTCAATACCGCATTCACGAGATTCGCCAAGCGTATCAAGACTGTATGACCGAGCATTGCGGGGTCTTTCGCACCGAAGAAACGATGCAGAAAGGATTGGCAAAGCTGCGAGAACTTCAGCAGAAATATACGCAAATTCGATTGGACGATCGTGGGACGGTTTGGAACACCGAAATCGTGGAAGCACTGGAGCTACGATCGCTCTTTGTGGTCGGAGAAATGATTTTATTTTCTGCACTAAATCGCAAAGAAAGTCGAGGATCGCATTTCCGCGAAGATTTCCAAACGCGAGATGATGCAAATTTTCTCAAGCATACGTTGGCGTACTACTCGGCAGCAGGAATTGATATTGATTATATGAATGTGGTGATCGATCGCTTCGAGCCACAAGAACGCAAGTATTAATCTGTAGAACAATGGTTCAATTTAGGAAAACATACTTCTCGACTCTACAAGCAATCCTGCTATCTACTTTGCAGAAATCCTAAATCATTGTTCGATTTTTGCGTGTAAAGGCTGAACAACTTTGGATTGACTTCAAACGTTGTAGATGACAACAAGTAAAAGCTACCATTCCTATCTCATTGAATCTCTCAAAGATCCCCAAGCAGCTTATCTAGAAGTCGTTTTTGAAGATGGGGGCTTTGAGGAGATGCGTTTAGCATTGACAAACGTTGTAGAAGCTCAAATCCTTGTTTTAGACGATGCGAAATCAGTATTACGTCGAAGAGAAATTTACGAGGCATTGACCCAGCAAAATCAGTTAGATTTTTCCGCTTTATTAGCAATACTAAGCGAGCTAGGCTTTAAAGTCTCCGTCGTACTCAAGAAGAATGCTGCTTAGAAAGAATAATTGGCAAATAGCTGTTAGTAATTTGTTAAAGCGTCGGATAGACCTTTTCGCTTCTAGGATGGCAAGGCGATCGATAAGCTCGATCACAAGTTTGTATAACTTTGTTTTTCGTTTAAGTGCTTTACTCTTCATCCGTCTCTCGATATAATCACAGTACCTGAAGGGGAGTAGCTGCTGGTCTAGGTCGATCAGCCCGCTTGAATCAACACACTGGCGATGAGCCTGGTTCAAGTGACAAATTAGCTAAGCTATTTTGGAAGCGAGACCTTCACCCAGTTCACGATCGACGTGAGCTTGGTGAAGCGTTTGTGCCCTCATCAAGTTCACTCATCACTACACTATGAGAGGAACTTGATGTGCTAACAGGTTTTACAGCCGCGTTACTGTTGATTACGGCTTCGGAATTGGGCGACAAAACGTTCTTTATCTCGATGTGTTTGGCGATGCGTCATTCGCGTCGATTTGTGCTGCTAGGGTCGATCGCAGCGCTGGCTGCAATGACGGTTTTATCGGTTCTGCTCGGACAAATCGCTTCGGTATTTCCAAAGGATCTGGTTCATTACGGCTCGATTTTGTTGTTTATCGTGTTTGGCTTCAAGGCGTTTTTTGATGCGAGTCGAATGCCTGTTGGATGTCGCGATAAAAGCCTCGCCGTCGGTGAAAATTTGATTGAATGTATGTCGGATGCAGAACGCGAAGCCGCCGCCGCGATCGCCCAAGCCGAAATTAACTTGCGCAAAAAAACGCCGTTTGCGATTGCGCTTGAAGCGTTTATTTTGGTTTTTATTGCCGAGTGGGGCGATCGGACTCAGTTTTCGACGATTACCCTAGCGGCTGCAAATAATCCGTGGGGAGTTGCAATCGGGGCAACCTTCGGACACGCGATTTGTGCGCTGATTGCTGTATTAGGCGGACGTATGATCGCTGGACGAATTTCCGAGCGCACCGTAACGCTGATCGGTGGCATCTTGTTTTTTGTGTTTGCGATCGTTTCTTGGTTTGAAGGAGCGTAGAGACAGTGCGTTTAATCTGAACTTTGTTGCGCGAGCGCTTTGCATCAAGAAGTCGTCAATCTTATTCTGGTCAATCAAGAATCACGACGACATCGCGCTTTAATCAAATCAGCTTTTCATCTAAAACAGTCACGTTCAAACTAGAGCGATCAACGACGCGATCGCTCTTTTTGTTGCAGTTTAGGATGCTTGATAATCACCAGATTTTCCCCCTGTTTTGCTCAAAAGATAAATTCGCTCGATCGAAATCGATTTCTCGATCGCTTTTGCCATGTCATACAGCGTTAAGGCGGCAACTGAAACCGCCGTTAATGCTTCCATTTCTACACCCGTTTCGGCTTTAATTTTTACCGTTGCTTGAATGTCGTATCCCGGTAGCGTCGAATTCGGCGCGATCGTCACTTCCACTTTTTGCAACGGCAACGGATGACAAAGCGGAATCAAATTCGAGGTTTGCTTGGCGGCCATAATTCCCGCGAGTCGTGCCGTTCCCAAAACATCGCCTTTTGGAGCATTGCCCGACTCGATCGCGGCGATCGTTTCAGGCTTCATTCGCACTTGTCCGATCGCGGTGGCTTCTCTGGTCGTTGCAGATTTGGCGGAAACATCGACCATTTGCGCTTGTCCCTGCGCGTCTAAATGCGAAAGCGCAGCATATCCGATCGATTTTTCAGAATTTTGTGTCATTCGGCGTGAGATGGTTGTATGATGATAAACGAAGCGCAAGGGCTTGTAGCTCAGTGGACTAGAGCACGTGGCTACGGACCACGGTGTCGGGGGTTCGAA